>NZ_QPJE01000069.1 GCF_003337245.1 Halanaerobium sp. MA284_MarDTE_T2 | reverse complement strand
CCAGTTTTTCTTCGGCCATTTTATAAGCCTCCTCATAGCTTAACTCTATCCTTGCTACACCGGACTTTACAGCTGCCTCTGCTACTGCTGCTGCAACATGTGGTCCAACTCTACCATCAAAAGGTTTTGGAATTACATATTCTTCTGTAAGTTCTTCTTCACTAACTAAATCTGCCAGTGCCTGTGCGGCTGCCAGCTTCATTTCCATATTAATCTCTGCTGCTCTTACATCCAGTGCTCCGCGGAAAATACCCGGGAAGGCAAGTACATTGTTGATCTGATTTGGATAATCAGAACGACCTGTTCCTACAATTCTGGCTCCTGCTTTTGTGGCAAGTTCCGGATCTATTTCTGGATCTGGATTTGCCATAGGGAATACTATTGGATCATCAGCCATATCTTTTACCATTTGTTCTGTCATTACATCTGCTACAGATACTCCTAAGAAAATATCCGCACCTTTTATAACATCCCCCAAATCTCCTTTTTCTTTGTTTGGGTTTGTTGTCTTTGCAATCTTTTCTTTAATCTCATTCATGTTCTCTCTGCCTTCATAAAGAGCGCCGCGGCTGTCTAGAAGTATAACATTTTTGGCTCCTTTTTCCATTATGATTCCTGCCAGAGAAATTCCAGCAGCTCCTGCACCATTAATTACTACTTTTAAATCTTCAAATTTCTTATCGACAATTTTAAGTGAGTTTATAATTGCACCTAAAGTAATAATTGCTGTTCCATGCTGATCATCATGGAAAACAGGAATAGGCATTTCTTCTTTTAATCTTTCTTCAATTATAAAACATTCTGGTGCTTTAATATCTTCCAGGTTAATTCCGCCAAATACAGGTTCCATCATCTTTACTGTATTGATTATTTCTTCTGGATCTTCTGAGTCAAGACAGATTGGAAATCCATCTATAGCACCAAACTCTTTAAATAATACTGATTTTCCCTCCATTACAGGTATTGAAGCTCTGGCACCTATATTCCCAAGTCCTAAAACCGCGGTACCATTGGAAACAATGGCTACAAAATTGCTTTTATTGGTATATTTATATACATCATCACTGCTGTCAGCAATTGCCAGACATGGATAGGCAACACCTGGAGAATATGCAAGAGTTAGGTCATCTTCATTTTCAACCTTAACCTTTCCTGCTACTTTTAATTTCCCCATGTTTTCTTCATGCATCTTTAACGCTTTTTCTTTTAAATT
>NZ_QPJE01000068.1 GCF_003337245.1 Halanaerobium sp. MA284_MarDTE_T2 | reverse complement strand
TATATTTTAAGGAGGACAAAAAAGATGGCAAAAAAGAAATTTGAAAGAACAAAACCACATGTTAACATAGGAACAATAGGACATGTTGACCATGGGAAGACAACATTAACAGCAGCAATAACAACAGTACTTGCAAATTATGGTGGGGCAGAGGTAAGAGCCTTTGACTCAATTGATAATGCACCAGAAGAAAAAGAAAGAGGAATCACAATAGCTACATCACACGTAGAGTATGAAACAGAAAAAAGGCATTATGCTCACGTAGACTGTCCAGGGCACGCAGATTATGTAAAGAATATGATAACAGGAGCAGCTCAGATGGATGGAGCAATTCTTGTAGTATCTGCAGCAGATGGACCAATGCCGCAGACAAGAGAGCATATTTTGCTGGCCCGTCAGGTAGGAGTACCATCGATAGTAGTCTTTTTAAACAAAGCAGATATGGTAGATGATGAAGAGCTAATAGAATTGGTAGAGATGGAAGTAAGAGATTTATTAAATGAATACGAATTTCCAGGAGACGAGGTACCAGTAATAGTAGGATCAGCCCTAAAAGCATTAGAGAATGGAGATCCGGAAGGAGAATGGGGCAAGAAGATAATAGAGCTAATGGACGCAGTAGATGAATATATTCCAGAGCCGCAGAGAGAGACAGACAAACCATTTTTAATGCCGGTAGAGGATGTATTTTCAATCACAGGGAGAGGAACAGTAGCGACAGGACGAGTAGAGAGAGGAACACTACATCCACAGGATGAGGTAGAGATAGTAGGGATAAAAGATACAACAAGCACAGTAGTAACAGGAGTAGAGATGTTCCGTAAGCTGCTGGATGAAGCAGTAGCAGGAGACAACATTGGAGCATTATTAAGAGGAGTAAAAAGAGACGATATAGAGAGGGGACAGGTACTGGCGAAGCCGGGAAGTATAACACCCCATACAAAGTTTAAAGCAGAGGTATATGTGTTGAGCAAAGAAGAGGGAGGAAGGCACACCCCATTTTTTGATGGATACCGACCCCAGTTTTACTTCCGTACAACAGATGTAACAGGAGACATAAAGTTACCAGAAGGAGTAGAGATGGTAATGCCAGGAGATAATATAGAAATGATAGGAGAACTGATTACTCCAATAGCTATGGAAGAAGGACTGCGTTTTGCAATCCGTGAAGGTGGCCACACAGTTGGTGCCGGAGTTGTTACCGAAATTATTGAGTAA
>NZ_QPJE01000067.1 GCF_003337245.1 Halanaerobium sp. MA284_MarDTE_T2 | reverse complement strand
GAGATTTTTCCCAGCAATACCTGGTTCTGTCATTTCAAATGGATTTAGAATTTCCTCAAGCTCTTCTTCGCTCAAAATCCCCTGTTCCAGAATAATATCTTTTACAGATTTTTCTGTGCTTAATGCTTCTTTTGCTATTCTTGCTGCTGTTTCATATCCAACATGTGGGTTTATTGCTGTTATAATTCCTACACTGCTGTCAACAAGTGACTTACACCGCTCTCTATTTGCAGTTATACCTTTAATACATTTTTCTGTAAATGTTTTTACACCATTTTTCAGCATTTCTATCGACTGTATCAGATTAAATATTAATATTGGTGCCATTACATTTAGCTCAAGCTGCCCTGCTTCTGCTGCCATTGTTATTGTCGTATCATTGCCAATAATCTGAAAGGAAATCTGGTTGACAACTTCTGGAATTACTGGGTTAACCTTACCCGGCATTATTGATGACCCCGGCTGAACTGCCGGTAAATTTATCTCATTAAATCCTGTTCGCGGCCCCGATGATAAAAGCCTTAAATCATTTGATATTTTGGACAGATTAACTGCACATGTCTTCATTGCTGAAGACACCTCAACTAGTGCATCAACATTCTGTGTTGCATCTATCAGGTCTTCAGCCTGCTTTAAATCAAGTCCGCTTATTTTATTTAACTGTGAAGTCACATTTCTGACATAAGATAAATCTGCATTCAAACCTGTTCCAACAGCTGTTGCTCCTAAATTGACAACTCTCAGATCATCTATGGTTTCTGTGATTCTCCTTATATCCCTTTTAACTGCATTTGCATATGCCTTAAATTCCTGGCCCAGTCTTATCGGCACAGCATCCTGCAGCTGTGTTCTACCCATTTTTATTACATCATCAAACTCTTTACTTTTCTCCAGCAGTGCTTTTTCGAATTTTCCCAATTCACTTAAAGCTTCCCTAAGCAGATTTATAACTGCCATTCTGACTGCAGTAGGTACAACATCATTTGTGGACTGGCCCATATTTACATGATTATTGGGATGAACTACTGAATAATCTCCCTTTTTCCCACCCATTATCTCTATAGCTCTGTTGGCAAGAACCTCATTTATATTCATATTGATCGAAGTACCTGCTCCACCCTGTACTGCATCGATTATAAATTGATCCTTAAGTGACCCATTTATTACTTCATCTGCAGCCTGTATAATTGAGGATGCTATTCTTTCATTTAAAACCCCAACCTTTTTATTCACTTCTGCCGCAGCTTTTTTTACAATAGCTAGATTTTTTATCAGCTCTGGATGTACTTTTAGATCTGTTATTTTAAAATTTTCTGCCGCTCTTGCTGACTGTATTCCATAATAGGCATCTTTCGGCACTTTTTTACTGCCTATTGAATCTTGTTCTTCTCTCATTAGCATT
>NZ_QPJE01000066.1 GCF_003337245.1 Halanaerobium sp. MA284_MarDTE_T2 | reverse complement strand
TCGGTTCAACCCCCTAAATATGGAGAATATGTTTGTTAAGCTCGTTCATTCTTAGTTTCTCATTTTTTTATTTAAGCTAATACTGGTTCAGCAACTATTTTTTCTGCTTTAGCCAGTTCATAAAATTTTGCTGGCGGCATATCATTAAGACTGCCATGACGGTATCTGTTATTATAATAATTCATATATTCGCTGACTTTTTTGTAAGCATCTATAAAGCTGCTGAATTCATTGATTGAATAACAATCTTTTTCTAGAACTGAATGAAATGATTCTATATGAGCATTCATATTAGGCGTTCTAACTGGAATTCTTTGGTGCTCTAGGCCTAAGCTTTCACAGGTATCTCCAAATAATTTAGAGACAAATTGTGGTCCGTTATCTGTTCTAATCTTAGGCAAATTCATGCCTTTATACAGCTTTCTTTTATTTAAAGCAGCTTTTAATACTCTGCAGGTATCCTTAGCTTTACAGCTTAATCCCAGGTGATAATCAATAACTGTTTTATCAAAGACATCAATTACTGACATCTGGAAAAAGAATTGATCTGTTCCATCTATGTAGCCGTATTTTAGGTCCATCTGCCAGAGCTGATTTGGTTCTGTGATTTCTTCCTGTTTGGCAATCTTTTTAGGTCGAATCTTTTTGATTTTTCTTTGTGGCCTTAATATGTCTAATTCTTTGCATAATCTATATACTTTTTTCTTGTTGATTTTCAATCTATAGTCTTCTTTTAAACAGACTGTAAGCTTTCTGTAACCATAAGGAAAGCCATCACCTGCAACCAGTTCCAGGAGCCATTCTTTAATCTGTTCATCAGATATTTTTTCACCTGATTCAGTTAAGGAATAGCCTGGTATAGGTCTTCCTTTAGGATTATTGGAATTGCTGCTGTTAGTACTTTCACTCTCAGTTTTTCTATTTATATTACTGTAGTAAGTGGAAGAATTAAGCCCAACAAAGTCTAAAACAATAGAGGTTTTATATCCTTTATTTATCCACTTTGTTGCAATCTGAACTTTGAGGGCTATCGGGGGTTTACTTTATCTCGTAACTCCCTTAATATTGCCAGTTCTAGTTCCTTTTCTGCTACAATTTTTTTGAGCTTATCATTTTCATCGCTTATTTTATCAAGTCTATTTTCAATCTCTTCCATTTTCTTTTTTTCATCTTTAGGAAGAGATCTAACAGATCCAGTTTCTTTAGCTTTTTTAACCCAGCTGTAGACAGTATGTTTAGAAATATTATGTCGTCTTGCTACAAGAGCTGTGTTACCGATTTCGCGACATTCTTTAACTATTTGTTCTTTAGTTTCATCGGAATATTTTCTGTTTGTCATTGGTGTTTCCCCCTTGTAATTAGAGTATATCACTTTCAAACTTTTTCTCCAATTCTATTAGGGGGCTATATAGC
>NZ_QPJE01000065.1 GCF_003337245.1 Halanaerobium sp. MA284_MarDTE_T2 | reverse complement strand
AATATGTCTGGGAGATGTAATTATGAATTATCAGGATAAGTTTAATAATATCAGGCCAGCCTGGCTGGAGATCAATTTAGATAACTATGGGCACAACATAAAGCTGATAAAAGAACAACTGCAGAAAAGAACTCTATTAACAGCAGTAGTTAAAGCTGATGCTTATGGACATGGTGCAGTGGAAATTTCTAAAAAAGCGCTGGAATCCGGTGCTGACCGACTGGCAGTGGCTATTCTGGATGAGGCAGAAGAGCTGAGAAAGTCTGGTCTGTCGGAGGTTCCAATTTTAATTTTAGGATGGACACCAAAAGAACAGTATGAGAGAGTGATTAAGCACAATTTAATTCAGACCATATATGATTATCAGGATGTGCTGGCACTTAATAAAGCAGCAGAAAAGCTGGGTAAAAAAGCCAAAATACATATAAAAATTGATACAGGTATGAGCAGGCTTGGGATAAAAGCTAAGCAGGGTCTTAAATTTGTTAAAAAAGTTAATGATCTTTCCAGTATAATTATAGAGGGAATATATACTCATTTTTCTTCTGCAGATGAAGCAGATAAAGAATTTACCTTTCAGCAGTTTAATTTATTTAAAGGTTTGATTTCTAGATTGAAAAAAAATGATATAAATATTCCTGTTAAACATGCCGCAAATAGTGCTGCAACTATTGATATGCCAGAACTGCAGATGGATATGGTTAGAGTTGGAATAATAAGTTATGGTCTTTGGCCGTCAAAAGAAGTGAAAAGAAAAATAGATTTGAAGGCGGTAATGAGTTTAAAGTCCCGCTTAGCTTATGTTAAAACAGTAGAAAAAGGGACACCGATAAGTTACGGCAGAACTTATGTAACAGAAAAAAAGAGCAAAATAGGAACAATACCTTTAGGATATGCTGATGGATACAGCAGATTGCTGTCCTCTAATTTTGAAATTATTGTAAAAGGTAAAAGAGCTCCAATAATAGGCCGCATATGTATGGATCAGTTTATGGTGGACTTAAGTGATATTAAATCTGTTAAAAAGGGAGATATTGTTACTCTACTGGGAAGAGATAATGGAGAAGTGATAACAGCTGATGAAATGGCAGAAAAATTAGATACAATTAATTATGAAGTTGTGTCCAGCTTTACCAAAAGGCTGCCCAGAGTTTATATAGAAAATAAGTAACAAAATTTCACAAAGTTTTATCGAATTTTGTCTAAACCATTGATATAATTGGTTAAGAGTAATATAATTATAAATGCCGAAAAATTAATTTTTAAATTAATTATACTAAAAAATGAAACTATTTTCACAAGTTGAATTATATTTGAATAAACTTTGAGAACATGGACTAGGAATTATATACGGCAAAAATTCTTATTTAATACTTTTAGCATTGAAACCTTTAATAATTTTAAAAAGGAAGTAAAATTCACTTCACGATTATATTA
>NZ_QPJE01000064.1 GCF_003337245.1 Halanaerobium sp. MA284_MarDTE_T2 | reverse complement strand
GGCTCTTCGCTATTTAGTGTGGGTAACCCCAATGGCATATGTTAACATTAATGGTAACGTGGAATTTAAATATAGCTTTAAATTAGCATGAATTTTAATATTAAATAAATGCTTTAGGTAAATCAAATTCAAGTTTACCACACTGTAAATATATAGCTGTCATGAAATTATTTAAATTCCTGAACCCTCTGGCTTTTCTTTTTATGGTCTGAACAATACCGTTTAAACCCTCTAATATACCATTATTGATTCGGCTTTCAATATAGTTCATTATGCCCTGCCAGTGTCTGTTAATAAATTGGCCTATCTTAACCATTGGCTCAAGTTGACTGCGAATCGCCCAGAGATACCATTTCTGCAGATAACTTGCTGCAGCTGTGATATCATCTATATTCCAGAATTCCTGCAAGGATAATCTAAGATTATAGGCTCTCATTGTTTTTAGATTCATTTCAGATAGTGATTTTAGTTTTTCTTTCTGCTTTTTGGTTAGATTATTCTTGCTTTTAAGCCAGATATATCTTGTCTTTTTAAGTTCTTTGTTATCAGATTGTTCATTGCGTCTTACCTGGTCTACAGCTTTATTTACAGCTTTCATTACATGAAATTTATCAAAGGTAACCTTAGCCTGAGAAAAGTTATCAGCAGTGCCTTTAATAAAGGCTGGTGACATATCACAGCAGATTTTTTTAATATTTTTAGGATCACCATTATGTAATTTTAAATCCAAAGCAAAAGAATCAACAGTTGAAGCATCTTTACCTTTGGTAATATAGATTATTTTTGATTTATCAAGATCCACAAATATTGTTATGTAGTTATGTCCCTTCTTACTTGAAGTTTCATCAATACCGATTTTATCGGTGGTGCTGTAATCTTCTTTATCACGGGCTTCTTCTACATAACGATTCAGTATTCTCCAGAGTCTTGTGTCATGTTCACCTACTAATTCAGCTATTTCATTGACAGTCATAGCTGTAGCTAATTGCATAATGAAAGCTTCAAAAAGCATTGTAAATCCTGAACCTGGTTCAGCCCATGGTGCTTTAACCTGCAGCACTCCATGGTCTGTGCATTTTGTTCTCGGCATTTTAGCATGTATGTAGGCTCTGTACTGAAAGAAATTAAGATGTCTCCAGGTTCTTTCTTTAGTATCATGGATAGGCGATTTTCCACCGCACTCAGGACAGGGAAATTTACTACCTCTTTTGTGAGAAATGTAAATATCCAATCGACCATCATCTTTATTAAAATCTATTTTATCAAGTTTCCATGGGTCTTCTATTCCTAAAGCCTGGGTGAATAAATTTATATTATTAAACATTAAAATCATCTCCTGTTATAGTATAGGTAAAGTATACCATAATTGGAGATTGAAATGAATAAATTCAGCTATATTAAATAAAAGAACAATGAAAACCCACACTAAATAGCGAAGAGGC
>NZ_QPJE01000063.1 GCF_003337245.1 Halanaerobium sp. MA284_MarDTE_T2 | reverse complement strand
CTGTGATATTCAATTTTTTTGTTGTTGAGAACTAATTTTTAGATTTAAAAGCTTAGTTTAGATTGAATATGCTTAATGTTTTTGTGTTACAATCAAATATATTTTTAAATATAATAATCTCTTTATCTAAATTTGCATTTCATTTCCTGTCTAACTTATGATGAACCCTATTTAGTACCATAGTTGAGTTTTAGATGAATCTAAAAATTTAATTTATGACAAAATCCCTTTTTTGCAGCTCTAAAAATAATTTTGAGAAAACTTTATTTACTTGATATTTCTGCTTTTCACTAAGAAGATATCACGGATTCAGGTTATCTTTTAACTGGTTACTTAAACTTCCTGAATCGCTGGGTGGCTTAATGATTGGAAGAGCCTTACAGGCTACTTGTCAGATTGTTACCGCTGAATTTCAGTGAGTAAACTAAAGCCATTAACTGAATTATTGCTTTTGATAGCTATGGCCGGAATGGGGTTAAATATTCTTTAGTCTGGGATCAAATTCATCTCTCAACCAGTCAGCGATAAGGTTTAGACTGAAAACAATGGACATTAATGTGATACCGGGAAAGAAAACAAGCCACCATTTACCGGCATAGAGAAAATTACGCCCCTGTGAGATCATCATACCCAGAGAAGGGTGTGTTATAGGAACCCCAACTCCCAGAAAACTAAGGGTAGCTTCCAGCATTATAGCCATACCGAAGTGAACTGCAGCAATCACCAGCAGTGGTGAAATTGAATTAGGTAAAATGTGTTTAAATATTATCCTCCGATCGTTATTACCAGTAGCTTTACTGGCCAATACATATTCTTCTTCTTTAACTGATAATACTTCCCCTCTGATAGTTCTGGCATACTGCACCCAACCTGAAATACATATTGCCATAATTACCAGAACTACACTATTAGTCTGGAAGATTCCCAATAAGAGCATAGCTATCAGAGTCTGGGAAAAGGAAAAGAGGGTGTCTCCCATTCTCATCATAATTATATCAAGTATTCCTCCATAATAACCGGCAAGTAATCCAATTAAAGCTCCAAAACCACCGGCGATAATAACTACACTGATACCTACAAGAAAGGAAGTCCGGCAGCCATATAGAATGGTACTGAATACTCCACGACCCTGCATATCAGTTCCCAGAATAAAAGGGCTAACTCCCCCTTTCTTCCACAGAGGTGGTTTTAAGGAATTGCTCAGACTTATTTTATCTATAGCATAAGGGTTCTGTGGTGCTATCAGTGGAGCAAAAATGGCTCCCAGAAGTAAAATTAATATAACTATTGACCCGATGACAACAGGGGGCCTTTCTAAATAATGTTTAAATATTTTTGATTTATAAATTGTAGTTACAAAATTAATCATATATTGACCCTCCTCGGGGCAAGCCCACAAGGATTCCTGCTTCTTAGAAGTGGTAACCCACCATCTCCACAGGCTTAAAATCCTGTTAGCCCAACAGTATATCCTCTAACTTGCCTTTTGTATT
>NZ_QPJE01000062.1 GCF_003337245.1 Halanaerobium sp. MA284_MarDTE_T2 | reverse complement strand
AAATTAGAATTTTTAAGCATATTCTTAACTTTTAAACTTTCAACTACTATTGTTTGGTTTTCACGGATTAATTTAGTCGAAAGTTTATGTAAGAAGTCTTTTCTAATATTAGCTATTTTTTCGTGTACTCTAGCTAATTTATTCTTTACTTTATACCAATTATTTGAGCCTTCTTCTTTTTTAGCAAGTCTTTTATTTAATCTAGCAATCCTTTTTTCATATTTGGACAGAGTTCTAGGATTAGAAACTACTTCACCATTAGAAGTAATTAAAAAATTTTTTAAACCTAAATCTATACCAATAGCTTTATTTTTTTGAGGTAATTCTTTTATTTCTTCTTGAACACATATAGAAATATAGTATTTCTGAGCTTTTGATTTTCTAATAGTTACATTTTTAATTTTACCTGTAACTTCTCTAGATTTTCTAAATTTCACCCAACCAAGTTTGGGTAGCTTAATCTTATTATTTTTTATCTCAATGCTTTCAGTTCCATTAGAACGCTTGAAATATTGAGTTCTATAAGATTGTTTGTTATTCTTTTTAGACTTGAATTTAGGAAACCCAGCTAAACCTTTAAAGAAACGCTTAAATGCTTTATCTAAATCTTTTAGAGATTGTTGTAAAGAAATGCTATCAACTTCTCTTAACCAATTATATTTTTGCTTTAGTTTAGGTAATTGTGCAGCAAATTTAGAATATGATAAGTATTTATCGTCTTTAGATTGAGCTAGGAAGTGGTTAAACACAAACCGAACACAACCTATATTTTTATTAATTAATTCTTCTTGCTCTTTATTGGGTATAATTCTAAAACTATATGCTTTATCAACAATTTTAGTCTGCATAATTCCACCTCCTAATTAGATTTTTGATTTTGAATGTATCTCTTAATAGTATGAGAGCTTACATTTCCTATTGTGCTTACAAAGTAGCCTTTACTCCAAAGCGAACCACAACGAACATAGAATTTCTTTAGTTTTGGATATTCTTTAAATAGCTTTATTGCAGAAATGCTTTTTAAAGTTCTAACTATGTCAGTAGGTGCTGCTGTTGGTTTGGCTGATAGAAAAATGTGTATATGGTCTGGCATTACTTCTAATTCTAAAATTTCATATTGATATTTATTGCATACCTTAGCAAGAATATTTTTTAATGATTGTTCTATATCTCCTTTTATGACTTCAAATCTAAATTTAGGACACCATACAAGATGATATTGTACTAAGTATCTACAATGACTTAAACTTTTGTAATCGTTACTCATCGCTATCTAACTCATATTTTTCTTGTATAGCTCTACGCATTAGGTCTAAATAAGTCAATGTAGATTCTTCTTCAACAGAGTATATTCTTGCTAAATTTTCAAGTTCGTCTTTCCAATTCTCGGGAATAGAAATATTAATTTGAACATTTTTCATTAGTTACCCCTCCTTACATATATATCATATCATAGTAGATTATATATGTAAATAGAAAAAAGTAGTTTTATAGAAAATTGGGAGGATATTATATTTTTTAAGAAATATTTAATTGCATTAAAAGATATCGGCATTC
>NZ_QPJE01000061.1 GCF_003337245.1 Halanaerobium sp. MA284_MarDTE_T2 | reverse complement strand
GAAGATCAGATAAGTATGATGGAAATGGTGCTTGATGTTGATGCAATAGTGGAAGAAGTTAAAACTTATAGAGAAAAATACTCTAAATATACTCTTTAAGGTTAAATAAAAATAACCCTTAGGAAAGGGGGCAGTTATGAGTAAAAAATTCCAAATCGTTCATTATTTAAATCAGTTTTTTGGACAAATTGGTGGTGAAGATAAAGCAGATATTCCACCTCGTCTGGAAGAAGGACCTGTAGGTCCAGGTGCTGCTTTAAACAATGCTATAGGAGAAGATGCAGAGATTGTAAATACAATTATCTGTGGAGATACTTATTTTAATGAAAATCTGGAAGAAAGTAAAGCAAAGATAAAGGAAATGCTGGATAAAGTTAAGCCAGATCTTTTGATTGCCGGTCCTGCCTTTAATGCAGGAAGATATGGTGTAGCCTGTGGTACAGTGGCAGAAATTGCAAAAGAAGAAATGGGTATAGATGTTGTATCTGGAATATATCCAGAAAATCCCGGTTACGAAATGTACAGACAGTATGCTTATTTTGTTGAAACATCTGATTCAGCTGCCGGTATGAGATCAGCAATTCCGAATATGGCAAAGATAGTTAAAAGCTATATAGATAAAGATGGTGAACTGGGGAGTCCTGATGAAGAAGGTTATATGCCTCGTGGTGTGAGGAAAAATCTTTTTGTTGAGGAAAGAGGTTCAAGCAGGGCTGTAAAAATGCTGATTGATAAACTCGAAAAAAATGAATTTGAAACAGAATATCCAATGCCCGTGTTTGACAGAGTTGAAATTGCTGAACCTGTAAAAAATTTATCAGATGCAAAAATTGCTCTTGTAACTTCTGGTGGTATTGTTCCAAAAGGAAATCCGGATCACATAGAATCATCAAGTGCATCTAAATATGGAGAGTACAGTCTAGAAGGTGTAATGGATTTAACAGAAGAGAGCCATGAAACAGCACATGGTGGGTATGATCCAGTATATGCTAACCTTGATCCCGATCGTGTTTTACCAGTAGATGTTATGAGAGATTTAGAAAAAGAAGGAGTTATTGGTGAGCTCCATAATAAATTTTATGCAACTGTAGGAAATGGTACTTCGGTTGCTAATGCAAAAAGTTATGCTGCAGAGATTGCAGAAAAACTTGTTGCAGATGGGGTACAGGCAGTAATATTAACTTCTACCTGAGGTACCTGCACACGTTGCGGTGCAACAATGGTAAAAGAAATAGAAAAGACAGGATTACCTGTAGTTCATGTGGCGACAGTACTGCCAATATCTCAAACAGTTGGCGCAAATAGAATTGTTCCGGCAGTAGCTATTCCGCATCCTTTAGGTAATCCAGATTTAAGTAAAAAAGATGAAAAAGCTTTAAGGAGGGAAATTGTTGAAAAAGCACTTGAAGCTCTACAGACAGATATTAACGAGCAGACAGTCTTTTTAGATGAAGAATAATTAAACAAATTATAAATTACTACAGCTGCAGTGAACAAAGTACTGCAGCTGTTTTTTGTGTGCTCCGTAAATTATTCTGATAATAGGTGAAAGTCCTATCTATGTTGTGGCATGTATCATGTAGAAGTCAACAGTGACAGGGTG
>NZ_QPJE01000060.1 GCF_003337245.1 Halanaerobium sp. MA284_MarDTE_T2 | reverse complement strand
TGAAAAGTGATATAGCCATAGCACAGGCAGCAGAAATGAAGCCAATAACAGAAATAGCAGAAGAATTGGGATTAGAGGAAGATGATCTAGAACTATATGGTAAGTATAAGGCAAAGGTGAAGCTGGATGTATTAAAGAAAAGGGAAGAGGAAGAGGACAGTAAGCTGGTATTAGTAACAGCAATAACTCCTACAGCTGCAGGAGAGGGAAAAACGACAACAACAGTAGGATTGGGACAGGCCCTAAATAGAATAGGCAAAAAGGCCATAATAGCCCTAAGAGAACCATCTTTAGGCCCGACAATGGGAATAAAAGGTGGAGCAGCAGGTGGAGGATATGCACAGGTAATACCGATGGAAGATATAAATCTGCACTTTACAGGAGATATACATGCAATAGGAATAGCCCATAATCTTCTGGCAGCAGTAATAGATAACCATATAAAACAGGGAAATGAACTGGGGATAGACCCAACTCAGATACAGTTTAAAAGAGCAGTAGATATGAATGATAGAGCCTTAAGAGAGACAATAGTAGGTCTTGGAGGAACAGTAAATGGACAGCCAAGAGAAGATGGATTTTTAATAACAGTAGCCTCAGAGATAATGGCGATAATGTGTCTGGCCAATGATCTGATGGAGCTGAAAGAGAAATTAGGTAAGATAGTGGTAGCATATACATATGATGATGAGCCGGTAACAGCTCATGATCTTAAGGTAGAGGGAGCGATGACAGCACTTCTAAAAGATGCTATAAAACCAAATCTGGTGCAGACATTAGAGAACACCCCAGCCTTTATACATGGAGGGCCATTTGCAAATATAGCCCATGGATGTAATAGTGTAATGGCAACCAAGTTTTCGATGAAGCTGGGAGATATAACAATAACAGAGGCAGGGTTTGGAGCAGACTTAGGAGCAGAGAAATTTTATGACATCAAATCCAGATATGCTGATTTGAAACCTGATGCAACAGTGCTTGTGGCAACAATAAGGGCACTTAAGATGCACGGAGGAGTAGAAACAGGAAAGCTTAAGAAAGAGAATCTGGAGGCACTAGAAAAAGGAATAGAGAACCTGGAAAAGCATATAGAGAATGTGCACAAATTTGGAGTACCACTGGTAGTAGCAATAAACAGGTTCCCGGATGATACAGAAGCAGAATTAGAGCTAGTGAGAGAAAAATGTGAGAATCTGGGAGTAGAGGTAGCACTATCAGAAGTATGGGCCAAAGGAGGAGAAGGAGGAGAAGAGCTGGCAGAAAAGGTAGTAGATATACTGGAGAATAAAGAGAGTCAGTTTAAGTTTCTCTATGATGAGAAAGCCCCGATAAAGGAAAAGATAGAGACAATAGCAGAAGAGATATATGGAGCAGATGGAGTAGATTACAGCGATAAAGCCTTAAAGCAGATAGAAAAATACAATAAGCAGGGATATGACAGTCTGCCTGTATGTATGGCAAAAACACAGAGTTCTATATCAGACAATCCAGCACTAAAAGGAAGACCGGAAGGATTTACAGTAAGTGTAAATGAGATAAATCTATCAGCAGGAGCAGGATTTTTGGTAGTAATGACAGGGCCAGTGCTGATAATGCCTGGGCTACCTAAGAGACCATCAGCAGAAGATATAGACATAGATGCAGATGGTAAGATATCAGGCCTGTTCTAAAAATA
>NZ_QPJE01000059.1 GCF_003337245.1 Halanaerobium sp. MA284_MarDTE_T2 | reverse complement strand
CCTTTTTGGCAAGCTCCATACCTAATTCAAAAGCCTTCATATTTACTTCTTCTGTTCCTTTGGGAATTCTTCCCTTAATTGCTTTTTTGTATACATCCAGTTCTGCTATGTCTGTCAGCTCTGCTGCTGCACCTATAAAAGCTATGTTTGTCGGCAGTATTGTCCCCAGCTCTTCTTTTACTTCTTTTGTAAATGGAATCAAATACAGGTTATCTGAATTAATTTCCGGAATATCCTCGATTAAAAATGAATCCAGAATTACCAGGGCATCTTCTTTTATATCAGCATAATATTTATTACATGACTGCTGTGATAGGGCTACAAATATATCCGGGTTTTTTACAGCAAGGTCTGTTATCTCTTCCTTACTTGCTATTACTTCTCCTCTGCTGGCTCCTCCACGTGCTTCTATACCATGGGATTCCCCCTGTATTACATTATAGCCGGAGGCTGTCAGAATATCAGCAAAGATTATACTTGCCAGTACAAGTCCCTGTCCTCCTGAACCGCTGAATCTTACCTCTAACTGCTCAAGATCTTTTAAATTCATTATCCATCACCTTCTTCTTTAAATCCGGTCTGCCTGTCATATGTTTCTACATATTCTGGCTTATCTTCATCTACCAGTATACCTCGCATAAGCTTACCTTTAAGCTCTTGTTCTGTCATCTTTTCTGCCTGCTTTTTTGTTACTGTCAGATCTTTTAGATGTTCTATCAGTTTGGACGGCTGTTTCATATTGTTTCTTCTCCCAAAATGGGTAGGACAGGTGGTGAATATCTCTACTAATGAAAATCCTTTGTGCTCTATACCTGCTTTTACTAAATCTTTCAGCTCTCTTACATGGTAAACATCTCCTCGTCCAACAAAGGTTGCTCCTGCTCCTTCTACCAGCTTACATACATCCATCTGGTTTTCTGTCATACCATATGGTGCTGTAGAGGCAAATCTGCCGCTCTCTGTTGTTGGTGCATACTGCCCTCCTGTCATTCCATATATCTCATTTGTTGCCACCACTGCTGTGATATCTATATTTCTTCTTGCTGCATGAATTAAATGGTTGCCTCCTATCGCTGCTGCATCTCCATCTCCCATAAATACTATTACATTTAAGTCTGGATTGGCCAGTTTTATTCCTGTTGCATAACTTAGTGCTCTCCCATGTGGGGTCCTTATTGATGGGAAATCTGAATATACCGGCAGCCTTCCCGCACATCCGATTGCACATACCATTACTGTTTTATCCTGCTCTAATCCCAGATCTTCTACAGCCTTCAGCATGGATTTCCAGGCTGTACCGTGGGTACATCCCGGACAGGCAAAATGTGGCATCTGTTCTGTTCTCAGTAAATTGTCCAATTTGCTCATTTATTTATCCCCCTTATGAACTTACTTCCATAATTTTCTCGTAGAGTTCTTCTACACTTATATGTCCACTGTCTACTCTATTGTGCTGTATTACTTCTGCTTTTCCTTCTACAGCCTGTTTTACCAGCCCTGCTGTCTGGCCTAAGTTCATCTCTGCTACTATTATCTTATCCACTCTTTCGGCTATCTCTTTGAGCTCTTTTTCCGGAAACGGCCAGATTGTTATCGGTCTTATAAGCTCTACTTCTACTCCCGCTTCTTTTGCTTTTTTGACAGCACCTTTTGCTGGTCTGGTGGTTGAACCAAATACAAA
>NZ_QPJE01000058.1 GCF_003337245.1 Halanaerobium sp. MA284_MarDTE_T2 | reverse complement strand
GTTGCTGAACCAGTATTAGCTTAAATAAAAAAATGAGAAACTAAGAATGAACGAGCTTAACAAACATATTCTCCATATTTAGGGGGTTGAACCGAAGGCAAAATTTTAGAATAATAAAAACAGGAGGAATTTCAAATGAACAGAGGAACAGGTATGTTTTTAGTTTTTATTGCTTTGATACTATTGACTGCAGTAATTGTAAATGGATTATATTTTGATAATAGTGTATTTACCAGATCAAAAACTGATGAAATCAGTGATGCTGCCCTCAAAGAAAAGGCAGAATCTGTAGTAGTTAATTTAAATATCCGTGCAGAAAAAGATTTTGAGCCGGAAGCTGTAGAAGTTAAACTAGGAGTTGAGAGTAGAGATGTTAATTTGCAGTCTGCAGTTAGTGATAATAATGAAAAAATGACTTCATTATTGGAAATGCTGGAAAAAGAAACCCTTACAGAAATAGAAACAGAAGATTACAGAGTTTATCCAGTGAATAACTACAGTAATGATAATATAGAAAGAGAATATCAGGTTATAAATAGAATTTCTTTTAAAAGTGAAAATTTAGAAGAACTGCCTCTTATTTTAGGAAAAGCTCTTAATCAAGGAGCAAATAACTT
This sequence comes from Halanaerobium sp. MA284_MarDTE_T2, assembly GCF_003337245.1. Taxonomy (GTDB): domain Bacteria; phylum Bacillota; class Halanaerobiia; order Halanaerobiales; family Halanaerobiaceae; genus QPJE01. Next base: position 1,159 of record NZ_QPJE01000058.1, on the reverse strand, counting down.
ATCTCAGATAAACTATCAGCTTAAAAATGAAGAGAGTGCTGTAAATGAAGTAACAGCACTGGCATTGGATAAACTGAATCAAAAAGCGGTATTTTTAAGAGATAAACTGGGTAAAAAGGAATATCAGATTAAAACTATCAATCTGGGAGGTCAGAATGTATACAGAGCAGAAAAGACATTAAATATGGACAGTACTTCCAGAGATGAAGCTGTTCCAGTACCAGTCAAAGGAGAGAAAGTAAAAATATCTGTCAGTCTTTCTGCAGAAATTTTGCTGAGATGATTTCTAGCAACAGATTTATTTTAATGATTAACATGTTAAAAAAATAAAAATATATTAAAATCACTTATGGAGAAGGAATTTAGCTGCCTTCTCCATATCATTTTTAGAAGCAACTAAAAAAACCTGATTACCTGAATATATCTGTTTACTGCCGCGGGGTACTATAAATTTATCTTCTTTTTTATCAAAAATTCCTGCGATAACACAGTTAACCGGGAAGTTTTTTTGACTTACAATATCCGAAATCTGCATTCCAGAAATTTGGGAATTGTCGGGTATTGTTAAAATAGAGACTTCTGCTTTACCTTCACCAAGAGAAGCAACTTTGCGTACATCTGGCTTTTCTATATCTAAAATAAATTTTTCTACGATTAATTCCATGGTTGCTGCAATATTCGTTGCTCCTGCCATCTGATAGGCATTTTCATATTCCGGCTCACGCATTCTCACCATTATTTTATCTACACCAAAATTTTTTGCCAGCAGGCTGAAGGAAAGATTATCAGCATCATCACGCATTACTCCAATTGCTATATCACATTTTTGAATTCCTGCTTCTTTAAGTACATCAATTCTGGTAGCATTTCCAAGTACAGAAACAGCCCCATATCTGCTGTAAATTTTTTCTGCAACACTTTGTTCTTTTTCAATCACAATAACATCATGTTTTTTTACAAGATTTTTAGTTAAATTACTTCCAGCAATTCCTCCACCAGCAATTATAATATACAATATAAACTCCTCCTTTATGCTTTCCAGGCTTTTCTAGAAAGCAATATTATGATTGTAACACAAAAACATTAAGCATATTCAATCTAAACTAAGCTTTTAAATCTAAAAATTAGTTCTCAACAACAAAAAAATTGAATATCACAG
>NZ_QPJE01000057.1 GCF_003337245.1 Halanaerobium sp. MA284_MarDTE_T2 | reverse complement strand
TGATTGTAACACAAAAACATTAAGCATATTCAATCTAAACTAAGCTTTTAAATCTAAAAATTAGTTCTCAACAACAAAAAAATTGAATATCACAGAGATAGTCCTTATCCAGTGACTATTCCTGGGCTTTTGAATAACTTTTTAACATTACTGGCCAGAACTTTAAAGCCAAAGTATAATTTTGAACGCAGTTTACCCCTTACAGGCATTGAGTCGACATTGTAGAACCTTCTAAAGACAGAAGGTAATCCTTCAACTCCAGCCCGTTGGTTTGTGAGTTCAATAAATTCATCAGTCTTCATCCTGTTTCGGTAAATATCTCGCAAGTATCTGTCTTTTTCAAATCTGGCTGTATTAGCTTTTTTCTGAAATTGAATTCTGCATTCTTTTTTAAGACTGCAGGCTGCACAGACTTTTTTAGAAAACTTGGCAGTACAGACATCTTTTTCAGAGTCATAGTTACTGTAGAATGGTTCTTCACCATTAATACAGGATGTAACAAGATTATCTTCATTTAAGTTGAAAGTTGTTCCATAACTCATTTTAGATTTAGACTGTTTTCTACCAGTTAACTGTCCAGGTATTAATTCAATACCTTTAGCAACAGCTTTTTTGGCAAGATCTATGGTGAAATATGCTCCATCAACTATCATTTTTAGTGGATTATCTAAGCTAGTTTCTTTAGCTAAATTATTTATTGTATCAGCACTGAATTTTTGGTCGCTGTATATGTTTTCTTTAAAATCATAATTTTTAATGATACTGTTATCACCATCAAAGACCTCAACTACATTGGCAGTATAGCCAATATTAGCACTATACTTGAAACGATAAGTTGCATCAGGATCACTGGGGTTTTGAAGAATATCTGAATCCAATTTTTTTGCATCTTTGGCTTCAATATCATCTGGATCAAGGTCATCAAAATCATCATGATCAGTTTGTTCACCAAGCATTCTTTTTAGGAGTTCAAATTCTTCTGTTTTTGATATTTTAGATTTACTCTCTAAAGCTGCTCTGTAGAGTATCTGTGATTGTTTTAAGAGAAAATCAAGCTTTGATTCACTTTCTTTATCTCTGGTTTTGTAGATAGTCTCATTTTTATGACCTTTATCTAAATAGCTGAGACAGCTTTCAGGTATTGCAGCGTTATCTAATTGATTGAGCTTTTTGATTAAATTAGCGTTAACAGTATATACAAGTTCTATTCTTGATAGGTTTTTGCAGGAAGAAGCAACCATAAAAGAATCAACTCTAACTTTTTCGTTATCAATCTCTAAAGTTTGAGCAATAAGTTCAGAAAGAGATTCTACTTCTTCTTTAATTAAGTCACGACCAGTTTCTTTTTCATAAGCATAGACTCTTTTTCTGAAATTAGAAAAAGTATTAATTGAAACTGGAGGTTTTTCTTCACTGGTCAGACAAAGAGCATACTGAAATCTATCATCAAAGTAGATAGAGGCTAAAAGTTCTGCATCAGAAAGACCAAATATTTCTTTTAGAATTAAAGCTCCAATGATCACATTAACTGGAGAATTAGGTCTGGATGGTTTATCAGAATACAGTACTTCAAATCTATCTTCATCAATTGCAGGAAATATTACCTGCTGAAAAGGATAAGCCCAGCTATCTTCAAGTATTTTCTTAAGATATTCGGGCATATTTAAGACAAAATCATTAAAAGACAGTTGTTGAAATTCATTTTTAGAAAACATAAAAGCACCCCAATTAGTATTATTTGTTATACTGATTATATCATATAATCACTGTTATATCAACGATTATAGAGGTTTTAAATGCTTTTATTGTTGTGTTTAGAAGACTTATTTTAGTATTTGAAACATGTAAATTGGAAAATATTATATGCTTTTTGTGTTACAATCA
>NZ_QPJE01000056.1 GCF_003337245.1 Halanaerobium sp. MA284_MarDTE_T2 | reverse complement strand
TGCTTTTGTCAAGCGAAAAATGTACCACCCTACCAATCGAATTGTGTACCACCTAGTTCAAAAAAGAGAAGGAGAAGAAATTACTCCTTCTGTAGTTAAAATTACTGGGCTTTCTTTGTTTTCTTCTGCTGATCTAAGAGCCGATGACTAGATCCATTAAATAACATTATCTTGCTGTTATGAATCAGTCTATCAATAATTGCAGCAGTCATTCTTTCATCATGAAATACTTTAGCCCATTCAGCAAATTCAAGATTGCTGGTTAAAAATATAGATCCTTTTTCATATCGTTCTGAAAAGATTTGAAACATTAGTTGTGTCGCCTGATTTGATAATTCAACAAAGCCCAATTCATCAATTAATAATAAATCTAATTTACTGATCTTCTTTAAAAATTTGAGCAGCTGCTGTTCTTCCTGCATTTCAATCAGTTGATTACACAAACCAGCTGCAGTAAAGAATCCAACTGTTTTACCCTGTCTGCAGGCCTCAATACCTATTGAAATCAGCAAATGGGATTTGCCAGTACCTGGTGATCCTAGAAATATTATGTTGGTATTTTGATCAATAAATTTGCAGCTAAATAGTTCCATAACTTCAGTTTTGGATAAAAAGGGAGCTTCAGAAAAATTAAACTGTTCGATTGTCTTTAAATTAGGAAATTTAGCCTGTTTTAAAAGTCTATTAAATCTGTTGTTTTCTCGCATGATAACTTCATATTCAACAAGATTACTAAAAAATTGCTCATGATCCCAGCTTTTATCTCTGGCCTCTTTTAAGATATCATCATAGCATTCTACAATACCTGGCAGGCGGCAAAATTTAAGCTGTTCTCTTAATTTATCATCCATTTATCTCACCACCTTTTACCAGTAAAGAATCGTACTCGCTTAAGGGAAGATGAGTAGTGTGGATATGCTCAATATTAAGTTCTTTCAGGATATCATCTGCTAAATACTGTGTACCAGTGGTACACTGAGTTTGGTAACGCAGTACACTTAATACATCCTGATAGCTGTATCTGTTTTTCTGATCAAGTTCTTTTAAAATTCTAGCGATAGTTGGAACTGAATATTCTTCTGTCAGTCTCAAAATATCAATGAATTCTCTGGTTCCTTTAGATTTTGATCCTAAATGAGCCTGAATTAATCTATGATATTCAGTATATATTTCTGGCAAATTCCAATCCTGGATTACTTTTGCCTGTTCATAGGCTCTAGCTTTCTTTCTAATTACGCTCAAATAGTGATAAGGGTTAAGAACTTCTTTGTTTTTACCGAATAATCTATCATGTTCGGCAACCACTTTATCATTGTAGACCAGTCTGATTTCAAATGGATATAGTCTGGCCTGTAGTCTTTTACCAACATATTCAGTCGGTACAGAATAACGGTTGGTATCTATATGAACCAGCTGATAGCTGTTAACTTTAACATCTTTAAGACGGGCATACTCATAAATTTCTGTTAGAGGAAGAAAATCTTCTGCTAACAGCCTTTTCTCCCAGGTTTCACCGAGATGTTTTCTGGTCCTGAGTCTATGCTGACATTTTTTAAGCAGCTTCTGATTTGTATCTTCAAAACTGATAAATTCTGGTCTTGGTAAGAAGTAATTATTCTGGACATATTTTACTAAATTCTCAACTAATCCCTTTTCGTTACCCTTGCCAGGTCCACAAAACTCTGCTTCAAAAGAGTAAAATGATTGTATTTTAAGGAATTCCTGCTGCAGTATACGATCCTGTTCTTTAAGAACTGTTTTTACTGCTGGTTTAAGATTATCAAAAATAATCTTTTTGGGGATACCACCAAAAAATTTAAAGGCTGAACTAAGTCCATCAAAAAAGAATTCTGTCTGTTCTCTCGGATAGGTTTTAACAAATTCACCTTTGCCAGAGCATAATTTAGCACAGAAGGCATGCTTTTTGACTGGTACTCCATTTCGTTTAGAGTATACTTCACCAAAATCAACCTGCAGGGAGCCACTAATTGGGACCAGTTTCAGATAGGCTTCCTGCTGGTGTATATGAAGTTCTTCTTCCTCCTTTCTGCACTGATAGGTAAAGGAAGAATAAGTACCTGAATAGCCTTCTTCACAAAGCAATTCATACATCCTGAGTTTTGTTAGTTTTTGTCCTTTAGGAGCTTCATTGTTTTCTTTAACCATTACTTTTATTCGCTTTTTAAAATCACCATTTACTGGCTGAGGTCTGTCTGTACTTAACCTGTACTTTTGTTCTGGGTTTGCAATAGCTCTAGTTACAGTATCGCGATGTATTCCAAGTTCACTTGCAATAGCTCTTTTACTTTTCTTTTGATTAAAATATAGAAACCTAATATAATTATATTGTGCCATCTCTTTCACCTTTCTTACCTCCTGTTTATAATGATTATTGGATAAATCAATTATACAGGAGATGGTGTTGAGGTGGTACACTTTTCGATTAGCAGAACATTATTTTTGGTACACTTTTAGTTTAGCATATGCA
>NZ_QPJE01000055.1 GCF_003337245.1 Halanaerobium sp. MA284_MarDTE_T2 | reverse complement strand
TTATTAGCTAAACATAATAATTGAAATTCAAAACCGTCTGCTATTTTCTCGGGGCAAGCCCACGAGGTTTGCTAGCAGACTATAACTTCTATCACCTCAATTATACCTTATTTTAGGATTTAGCAGGGCATAGGAAATATCAACAAAGACATTTAGTGTTACGATAATTACTGCTACCATAATTATATAGGTTGCTATTACTGGAAAGTCACTTTCGTACATTGATGTAAGAAGAAGATTTCCGGCTCCTGGCCACTGGAAAATACTTTCTGTAACAATAGAAAAACCAATAAGTTGTCCAAATTGTAGTCCAATCATTGTTATAACCGGAATCAAGGCATTTCTCAGGGCATGTTTAAATAGAACCATTCTTTCACTAACACCCTTAGACCTGGCGGTTCGAATATAATCATTACCCAGTATCTCCAGCATTGATCCACGGGTTAACCGAAAAAGTAGAGCCATCTGAAACATTCCCAGGGTAAAGGCAGGCATAATGATGTGTTTTAAACCACTTAAAGTCAAGAGTCCACTCCGCCATTTGCCCCAAATCTGAACCACTTCACCCCGTCCAAAAGGTGGTAATATATTGAAATTAATTGAAAAAATAAAGATAAGTATTATCCCCACCAGAAAAGTTGGTAAAGAAACCCCGAAAAGAGATCCGGTCATTAAAATATTGCTAAAAATTGACCGAGGTCTGGCTGCCACAAATACTCCAAAAGAAATTCCTAATATTACTGTAATTAGTTCAGCTACAAAGGCTAGTTCTAAACTGGCGGGCAATCTTTCTAGTATAAGGTTAAGGACAGGAACTCTGGTAACATAGGACATACCAAATTTACCATGTGAGGCATTATTAATAAAAGATAAATATTGGATATAAAAAGGCTGATTTAGCCCCAGCATCTCTCGTACCTGCTGCCGCTGGGCCTGAGATGCATATCTACCGGCCAGGGCCATTACCGGGTCACCTAAATATTGAAATATAAAAAATGCTATAAAGGACACTATTAATAAAACAACAAGCCCCTGGATAAATCTTCTTGCTACATATGTTCTCATGATTTAATTCCCCCTTACTAATATTAATTTTAGTCGTATGTATAATGTTTAAGACTCTAAATAACAGGGTTTATGACATAAATTTTTGGTAGAAATAGAACTTACAGCTTAGAATCAATACTTTCTGCTTTTATCCTGCAAAAAATATTAGAGATTCCAATCCTTCCTTGTACTCTTAGTTAATATTTTTGCTTTAAGCAGTGATTTAAGAGATTTCTGTGGTTTTAATTCTGTCCCTGATATCTCCCAGTTTTCTCGTTTTAAGACCAAGTTTGAAGATAATTTAGAAGAACTTTTTTATCATCTTGTTGATATTAATGAACCACTATGCAGAAAAATTGATCTTCTACTGTCTGATCTTTTTATATATGATACTACAGTCTTTAAAACCTATGTGGCAGAAAACAACCTGGTTTTATATAATGTTGATAGATAAGAAAAAAGGATTTTTCCCATTGCCTTTCTAAATTAAACAATACACTAATGAGGAACACTCACCAATTATATTGGAGTGTTAATCAATGGAAAAAATCCAACATATAAAGACCAGCAAGAAAAATGAACTAAAGAAAATTTTCCGTGATATATTCTATGATAAAGTATTAAAAGCATTAGTGATAGCTATTGATTCCAGCAGGTTAGTTCAGAGACATTTCCTTAAAGACAATCCAGGTATCAGAACGAGGAGTGAAATTAATGCCCTGATCCTTATAAAGAGCATAGGTATCTTCCTGGTAATGAAGTGGAATTGCTGCAACTTTTTCTGGACTCATGGCAAGACGGTTTAAGACTTTAAGTAATTCACCTCTGATTGCAGGATCAATTATTTTAGTTGACTGGGCATAAAGATTATCAAGTACTGGGTCACCATATCTGGTACCATTTGTTGAACCCAGTCCTTTATCAGGAACTACAGAATGAAGCAGCTTCGAAAAGGAACGACCATAATCATAAGACCCATCAAACCAGCCAATTAGATAAAAATCCAGTTCTTGATGAGCTACTTCTTCAAAGAAAATAGATTTTGGCTTGGCATCAACATTACATTTGATTCCAACCTTTTCCATATAACTGGCAACTGCCTGGAGTATCTGTTCATCCTGAACATATCTATCATTTGGCCCTGAAAGGGTTATTTCAAAACCATCAGGATACCCTGCTTCTGCCAGTAACTCTTTAGCCCTTTCTGGATCATAAGAAATACGTTCAATTTGATCTGAATAACCGACGGTTGGTGGATCAGGAATCTGTGCAGCAGGTGAAGCATGACCAAGCATAACTTTTTCAATAATCTCTGGTTCATTTATAGCCATATACATAGCTCTTCTGACTCTGACATCAGCTGTAGGAGATCCTTCATCATTATTGATAGACAAAAATATAGATCTTCGGGAAGGTCTGGTAACTAATTCAATTTGAGAATTACTGGTTATACTATCAATAAAAGTCACCGGTACCCCCTGTAGTATATCTATCTGTCCACTACTAATAGCGGCCAGTCTGGTAGATGGTTCAGTTATCGGCCGAAATTCAGCCTGTTTAACTTCCAGCTGTCCTCCCCAGTAATCCGGATTTGCTTCCAATTTTAAGTAGGAACCCTTTACCCATTCAGTAAATTTATAAGGACCGGTTCCAATTGGTTTAGTTCCAACCTCTCCCTGAGAACGAGATTCTGTGGATTCCTTATCCATTATAAAAATCTGATGTAGGTTTTGTGCAAAATAAGGAACTGCTTCTTTGGTCTTGATGTCAATTAACCAGGAATTCCCATCAACTATTGTAACTGAATCAATGTTTCCGCCAAAAGCAAGGAATTCGGAAACTTCTGGATTACTCAGGCGGTTAAAGGTAAATTTAACATCTTCCCAGGTGAAATCATTTCCATTATGAAATTTAACACCTTTACGAAGTTTGAATCTCCAGGTGAGGCTGTTAACTCTTTCCCAGTCTGTAGCCAAAGCTGGTAAAAGTTTACCTTCAGAATTCCTCTGTAACAATCCCTCGAAAATATTGCTCATGATAGACAAGTTTGAATCAGCATCTGACCCATGGGGATCCATAGTCCGGGGTGGGGCTGCTATACCGACAGTTACTGTATCAGTAGCGGCACTTGCAAATCCTGATAGCCCCAGGACAAGCACGAAAATCAGTGAACTAACAAATAAAAATAGACTCTTTCTGCTCATATTCTTCCTCCTTTAATTTTTGTCCTAGTTTCCCTTCTCACATACTGTCTGCCTTAAAATTTTTCTTATAAATATTAAAGACAGTTATCTATAAAATCACAATCAGTCCCCTTCAAAAATTATTTCAGGTGACTTCCTGTGTACCGAATATTACCGGATAAATCTAAAATTTTTAAAGTTTATTATTTGTTATTGCCTATAATGACAAAAATTTCTTTAAGTTTGCTTGATTTCCCGAACCTTTGTAATGGTTCGATAATTAATGTTGTGAGGAAAAAATGTAAATTATAAAAAATTCTAAATAAAAAAATGATTGTAACACAAAAAGCATATAATATTTTCCAATTTACATGTTTCAAATACTAAAATAAGTCTTCTAAACACAACAATAAAAGCATTTAAAAC
>NZ_QPJE01000054.1 GCF_003337245.1 Halanaerobium sp. MA284_MarDTE_T2 | reverse complement strand
GTTTTAAATGCTTTTATTGTTGTGTTTAGAAGACTTATTTTAGTATTTGAAACATGTAAATTGGAAAATATTATATGCTTTTTGTGTTACAATCATATATTTACATTAATAAAATAATTAAGCTGGAGGGTTTTAAAATTATGAAAGCAAAAAGACTGGCAGGCGAAAAAGCTGCTGAATATGTTAAAAATGGAATGTTTGTAGGGTTGGGTACTGGCTCAACTGCTTACTGGGCTATCCAAAAATTATCTTCAATGGTTAAAGCAGGTCTTAAAATCAAAGCAGTACCTACTTCCAAAGAAACTGCTGAACTTGCCAGAAAAGGTGGAATAGAACTGATAGAACTGGCAGATATAGAAAAGCTGGACCTTACAATTGATGGTGCAGATGAGGTTGATTCTGAATTGAACTTAATAAAAGGTGGTGGTGGAGCTTTATTGAGGGAAAAAATTGTTGCATCTGCGTCAGATAAATTAATTATTGTTGCAGATGAATCAAAACTGTCAGATAAACTGGGGAGTTTCCCACTGGCTGTGGAAGTATGTAAATTCAGCTGGGAATTTACCAAAAGACAGATAGAAAAACTGGGCTGTAGTGGGAAATTAAGAGAAACTGAAGATGGGCAGACTTTCATTACAGATAATGAAAATTATATTATAGACTGTGATTTTTCGGTAATAGATAAACCGGTGCAGATGGCAGTAAATTTAAACAGGATCCCAGGTGTTGTAGAAAATGGTATCTTTCCAGAAATGGCAGATGTTATAGTAGTCGGTTATAAAAATGGAGATGTCAGGATAATTGAGAAATAAAAAGTTCTGAACAGTATAATACTGTTCAGAACTTAACAATAATTTTAGTTAACAGGTAATATTTTAACTGCCGCCAGGATTATCATATTGAGAAAAACAGGTGTATTTTTGAATAGTTTTTTTAAACCGATTTTGATGCCTTTTAGTGTTTTTTGGTGGTCAAATAATGACAGAATAATAATTAGAAGAGATGTTAAAATGTAGATCATATTTTATCCTTTCCTTTTGATTTTTCATTTATTCAAAAATATTTTAATAAACAGTTTATATATTTCTACTAAAACTAAATAAGCCCTTTGAAAATGAATAAAAAATTCATAAAATATTATTAGAATCAAACAATCATTAATTTTGTTCAGATCAGTAGTGTTAATTTATATTATAAAGGAAAGTAGAAGGGAGATAAAGATGAAAAAACAGATTAAAATGCAGAGGAATTTTTTGAAAGCTGAAAAATGGATTAAGTGGGATGATTTAGATCGGGATCAAAAAAAAGGTGTTTCAGCTCCTCCGATGACAAAAGACTATCCAGAAGATGCGGAATTGATTGATTTAATTCCATATGATCAATTAAAAGTGGGAGATAGTTCGCTAAAAAAAATAATGAAGCAGCGGAAAAGCCGCAGAAAATATTCTGATCAAAAGCTGAGTTTAGAAGAACTATCATTTTTGCTCTGGTCAACACAGGCAGTTAAGGAAAACAGGAATAAGAGAGCTGTTCCATCAGCAGGGGACAGACATCCTTTTGAAACATATTTGTATATCAATAAAGTTGAAAATTTAAATAAAGGAATCTACCGGTATCTACCTGTAGAACATAAGCTGATTTTCATCTACAATGAAGATGATTTAAATGTAAAAATAGCAGAAGCCTGCCGCAAGCAGAAGTTTATTGCAGATAGTGCAGTAATATTTATCTGGACAGCTGTTCCGTACAGGTCGGAATGGAGATATGATGTGCTGGCCCATAAAATGATTGCACTTGATGCCGGTCATCTATGTCAGAATTTATATCTTGCTTCAGAGTCAGTTGGAGCAGGTACATGTGCTATCGGTGCTTATTATCAGCAGCAGGTAGATGCATTTTTAGATATTGATGGAGAAGAAGAATTTGTAATCTATCTTGCTTCAGTTGGTAAGATTGAATGAAAAACCTGTAAAAGGAAGATAATATTACAGTATTATCTGAATAAATCTAAATATTAGATATATTTTGTAAAAAGAAAGAAGTGAGTAGATGCTAAAAAAAGTTCTGTCAGAATTAGCTGTTAAGTTAAATAAAAAAAATATCAGGTGGGGTGTTGGTGCATCAGTAATGCTCAATTATTATGGGCTGGTTGATTCTCCCAATGATATTGACATTATAGTCAGTAGTGATGACAGCAGTAAAGCTGATAAAATTTTGAGATCTACTGGTGAGAAAAACTTCAGCAGTGATCTGGAAATATATAAATCTGACTTTTTTGCTAATTACAGTGTCAATGGTGTTGAGGTCGATTTAATTGCCGGATTTTCTATTAAACAGAACAGCAGTTATTTTAAATATGATTTCGATAAAAACTCTATCACAGAAATGTGGAATTTAGAAAGTGTAGAAATACCTGTAGCTGCTATTGAAGACTGGTATATACTTTATCAATTGATGCCGAACAGAGAAGAAAAAGTTATGCTTATTGAAGATTATTTTTTACAGGAGGGGAGCTGCAGGGTCGATCTTCTTCAGAAAAATATTCTAAAACTCAAAAATGATAAAGCGTCAAAGAGGACAAAAAAACTGATAGATAGGCTAAAATCTTAGAGGAGGTATTTTTTTATGAAGAGAATAGGACTTATAGGTGGAATGAGCTGGGAATCATCTTTAGAATATTACAGAATAATCAATGAAGAAGTAAAAAAGAAACTTGGATCTTCACATTCTGCCGATTTAGTGATGTATTCCTTTGACTTTGCAGAAGTGGAAAAACTTCAGCACGAAAACAAATGGGATGAACTGACTGAGATAATGATAGATAAGGCAAAGTTATTAAAAAATGCCGGTGCAGAAGTAATAGCGATATGTACAAATACTATGCATAAAATGGCTGGAGAAATAGAAGAAAATACGGAACTGCCCCTAATACATATAGCTGATTCTGCTGCAGCAGAGATGGAGAAAAAGGATATAAAAAAAGCGGCTCTTTTAGGTACAAAATTCACAATGGAAGAAGATTTTTACAGAGATAGAATAAGTAAATATGGAATTGAAATTATAATTCCAGATAAAAAACAGAGAGAGGTTATTCATAATACAATATACAGTGAACTTATTTCTGGAGTAATTAAGGATAGTTCACGCAAAAAATTTGTTGAGATTATAGAATCACTGCAGAAAAAAGGAGCAGAAGGAGTAGTTTTAGGCTGTACTGAAATACCTCTGCTGATAAAAAATAATGACAGTCCAATTGAAGTTTTTGATACAACATATTTACATGCTAAGAATATTGTGAATTTTTCTTTAGATATTTCCAATAAGATCAAATAAAAAAAGTTTTTGGGGTTAATTACAGTATTTTTGCCTAAAAACCCTTATAATCTGCTTAAATAGGTTTTCAGAGGCTTAATTTTTTGTTATAATTATAAGAGGATATATTTTATATTCTTAAAAGTCTTTCTTAATAGTACTAACTTTTTGTTTAATCAATTAACCTATAACTATTTGTAAAGCTGAAAATAAAAAGTGTATGCAAAAAAATTTGATATTCCTCTAGCCGTTTCCAGTTAAATAAAAAATTGTGTGAAAATTTTCATCTATTAAATTAATTAAAAAGTAAAAACATGATTGTAACACAAAAACATTAAGCATATTCAATCTAAACTAAGCTTTTAAATCTAAAAATTAGTTCTCAACAACAAAAAAATTGAATATCACAG
>NZ_QPJE01000053.1 GCF_003337245.1 Halanaerobium sp. MA284_MarDTE_T2 | reverse complement strand
TCACACCCGAATTGAGTTTTAGATAAATCTAAAAATTTCGTTGATGACTAAAGCCCCCTTTTTGCAGCTTGAAAATAAATTTTGGGGAAACTCCTGCATATTTATAAGTTATTTTTTTGAAATTATTTTAAAGCTGATTAAATATCCTCAAGACATTTTCTGCATATATATGTATCTTTAAATTTTATTAAGTTATTAAAATTACCGCAGAAAATACATTTTTCTTCATCATTTAAGAGTTCTGTTGACCCCTTCTCTGCATCACCATATAATCTTTCTCTCAGATTTTTTATCATTTTATTTTCACCAGTACCAGCTTTATTATTCTTTTGACCATTCATAATCTATTTTACCTCCCTATAGTTTAAAAAAATTTTTTCGGCAATGCCGATAATAATTTCTTCCTTGACTTTTTTAGGCAGTAAATTGCTTGATTTTATAAATAGTGGAAGCCTTTCACTGATTGTTTTTTCACTTCTATTATATTTATTTCGAACCTGTTTAAGAAGATCTTGAAAACTATAAAATTCAAAGCGTTCAATTCCCGCTTTAGCTGCGATAATTTCCAGCAAATTTATCAGCATATCACCATAATCAGCCTGATAATCTAATTCTAATAAATTAATTATTCTGGGAATTAATGCTTCAAATAATAATCTTTCTTTAGGCTGTTCTACTATTTTAAACTGTTCAGATAAAGATTTGATTGTTTCTTCCGGTAAATTTAAAATAAATTCAATAAAATATTTGCTGTCTTTAGGAGGATAAATATAGTATTTATTTCCCTTTAAGTTTTTAAAATATTTCATTGTATCATAATATCCCATTTTTAAATTTTTTCTGGCATTTTTTTGATCTAAATTAAGCATTCTCCCCAAATTTTCTGAAGGATTTATATAAATAATGTCCGAATTATTATTTCCAACCTTATTGTCTCCCATGCCATAAGTCCTGACAGCAATTATTTTTTTGTAGCCTTTTTTTATAAGGGTATTAATAGGAAGATTATCATAAAAACCACCATCAATAAGTATTTTACCGTCAATTCTCTGCAATTTAAAAGCCGGAAGATAAGAACTAGCCAGAATATAATCTGCAATTTTTCCCTCGGGAATATCTTCAACAAAAAGCTCTAAAGGTTTAAACTCACTCAGAGAAACTGTGATAATTGCAAAATCCATATCTGAATTTCTTATTAAATCTTCATCTATATTTTCTGATAATATTTTTTTCATAATAGAAGTATCTAAACCCCTATTCTGAAATATTTCTTTAGCTTTATTTATTAAATAAAGAAGATTTTTTTGGTTTAAAGAAAAGTTCATCAATTCCGCTACGTATTTTTCTTCAACATCAAAAACCTGTGCAGGAGAAATATTATACCAATATTCATATACTTCCTCAATTTTGTCCTGGACAAACATTGCTCCATTAAAAGCACCAATAGAAGTGCCTGCTACTCCGGAAACATCCAATTTAAGTTCTTTAATGGCCTTTAAAGCACCTGCATGATATGCGCCTTTAGCTCCTCCACCTTCTAATACCAGCCCATACATATTTATTCCTCCCAGCTCTATTCTCATTAACTATTATAACACAACAAAAAAATCATTAACAGTTATAGGCATTTAAAAAATCATATGATTTCTCTAAAAATCAATTTTAGAAATTAAAAAAAGAAGCAGAATATTGAAAACATCCTTTATGAAGCCTGATATAAAAAAACAGGAAAACTTAAAGGAAATTTTATTTGAAGGATTTTGATAAATTTGTTATAATTTTTTAAATAGGCAGGTGTTTAAATTGAAAATATTACATATATATGCACAAAAACCAGGTTTTACAGGTAGTGGGTATTACCTTAAAAACATATTAAATGAAGGAGCTAAAAAATCTGTTGAGCAGGCTATCATAGCAGGAATTGAAAAAAACAGCCGTGATAAATATCAGCTAAGGGGATGTAGTGAATTTTTCCCTGTTTATTTTTCATCTAATAAACTTCCTTTTCCGGTCGTTGGAATGAGTGACCAAATGCCCTATAAAAGTACACTTTACAGTGATCTTAAAGGCGAAAAACTGCAGAAATGGAAAAATGCATTTTCTAAAAATATAAAAAAAGCTATTAAAAACTTTAAACCCGATCTAGTTATTTCTCACCACCTATGGCTGCTGACAGCCTTAAGTACAAAATATACAGAAGGAATTAATCATATTGCTGTCTGCCATGGTACAGGACTGCGAAAATTTAAGCAGCTGGAAAAACACCAAAAAAATGTAAAAACAGCCTTAAATAAAGTGGATAAAATAATTGCTCTAAACTTTCAGCAAAAAAAAGAAATAAATCAGTTAATGGGAATCGATAATAATAAAATAAAAGTCATTGGCAATGGATTCAATCCCAAAATATTTTATCCTTTACAAACGAAGCAGCTAAAAAAAGAGAAAGAGGCAGTGGAACTGCTGTATGCCGGAAAAATATCTAGAGCAAAGGGACTGCTGGCACTTTTAGAATCTTTTTCCCACCTCAACAAAAAATACAGCATTAATTTGACCCTTTGTGGGGGTGGTTGTGGCAGTGATTTTAAAAATATTAAATCTGCTGCAGCTGAAACAGGAAATAATATTATTTTTACAGGAATTATTCCACAAAAAAAGCTAGCTGAAAAAATGCGCCAGAGCGATATATTTGTGCTCCCTTCTTATTATGAGGGTTTACCACTGGTAATTATAGAAGCTCTTGCATCAGGTTTAAGAGTAGTTACAACAGATTTACCGGGAATAAGGGATTGGCTGGGACCTGAACTTATTAAATGTGGTGTAGTACAATTTGTAAAACCTCCTCTGTGTGGTAAAGACTGCTTACCATATTCTGCTGAAATACCAGAGTTTATAAAAAGACTTACAACTAAATTAGAAAAACAGCTAATATCTGTCAAAGAAAAACAGCCTCCGGATCATTCTCTAATTCAAAAATACATTTCTCGAAAATCATGGAGTTCTGTTTTTGAAAAATTAATTAAACTGGAATAAATTTTTCTTAAATTTCGATTATATTTCCACCAAGTTTTTCAGCTGTTAAAGGACTGCAGGTTGTAAAAATTATCTGATATTTTTCAGCTAAATCAGATATTATTTTTACTGTATTTTTCTGCCTTTCCGGATCCAGATTAACCAGTGGATCATCAAGAATAAAAAAGCCCTTTTTATCACTGTATATCTGTTCAACAAGAGAAAACTTTAAAGCAAGTGCTATACTGTCATATGTTCCAAAAGAGAGAAAGTTTTTTTCTACCGGAATTTTTCTAACAGATGAACTAAGTTCGATTCTGTATTTTTCATCAAATGTTACAACATTATATTTACTTCCTGTTATTTTTTTTATATAGTACGAAAATGATTCTACAAGTGGTTTAAAACTTTTTTGGTCAAATTCTTTTAATTTTTCTTCCATAACTTTTTTTACTTTTATTAGATTTTCTGCTTTTTTTATACTTTTTTTAAATTCTTCTTCAATCTGGCTGTACTCTTTTTTTATTTCTTCATAAGATTTATCTGCCAGCTGGTTTTTAGTATTAATATATTCAATATTTTTTTCCTGGTACAGCCGATCAACATTTTCTTTTTTCTTTCTTAAATTATCAAGATCTGTTTTGAATTCGGAGATGGAATTATATTTTTCAGGAAGTTTCTCCAATTCTACTGCTTCTTCTTCTAATTTTTTAAGTTCACTTTTTAGTTCTATTATTTCATCAAATATATGGTCATGACTTATATATCTTTCCTCCCAGTCACTTATTTTATTTGGCTCTTCGCTATTTAGTGTGGGTAACCCCAATGGCATATGTTAACATTAATGGTAACGTGGAATTTAAATATAGCTTTAAATTAGCATGAATTT
>NZ_QPJE01000052.1 GCF_003337245.1 Halanaerobium sp. MA284_MarDTE_T2 | reverse complement strand
TTACTCCAATAGCTATGGAAGAAGGACTGCGTTTTGCAATCCGTGAAGGTGGCCACACAGTTGGTGCCGGAGTTGTTACCGAAATTATTGAGTAAAGCATAGAAATTGAATTGCCTTGTTGATATAATTCAAACTGTTTTCAATAGGCATGTGCAGATTTATACTGCACATGCTTTTTTTCTAAAAAAAAGACTTTCCCTTTTTTTTGCAGCTCTAAAAATAATTTTGGGAAACTCTATTTTCTAAAAAATATTGACATTCATCTGAGAATATGTTAAATTAATTAAGGTTATAGCTTTGAAAACGAGAATGATTAAAAATTGTACATGATTTTGAATAGATAATACTAACAAAGTAAGCAGATTGGACTGAGGAGGTGGATTTACGATGAGAGAAATTATTACTCTGGAATGTACTGAATGTAAAAACAGAAACTATTCTACCAAAAAGAATAAGTCAAACACACGTGATAGATTAGAATTAAAGAAATACTGTAAATTTTGCAAAGAACATACTCTCCATCGTGAAACAAAGTAGTTTTTCCCTGAATATTTAATTTGAGGAAGTGGTATTTTTATGGCAAAGACCGGTTTTTTTAGTAAAATAGCTAAGTTTTTTCGCCAGGTAAAGTCAGAATTAAAAAAAGTAAATTGGCCAAATAGAGAAGAAGTAGCTTCAAATACGTTAGTGGTTTTAGTAACTGTAATATCTTTGATAGTATTTATCGGTGTTTTAGATTTATTACTGGCCAATATAATTACTCCATTAATAATGTAACTGAGGAGGTGAGGGTCCTTTTTAATTAAGGGTCCTTAGAATATGACTGAAGAGAATAAAGAAAATAAATGGTATGTTGTCCATACTTATTCCGGGCATGAAAAAAAGGTTAAAGCCAATCTAGAAAAAAGAATTGAAAGTACAGGTATGGAAGATAAAATTTTTCGTATTCTGGTACCTGTTGAAGAAAAAGTTGAAAAGAAGAAGGGTAAAGATAAAATTGTTGAGAAAAAGATCTTTCCCGGTTATGTTCTGGTAGAAATGGATATGAATGATGATTCCTGGTATGTTGTCAGGAATACACCTGGGGTAACAGGTTTTGTCAGCAGTGGAACAAAGCCACTTCCACTTCAGCCAGAAGAAGTTGAACATATTTTACAGGGTATGGGCTTGAAAGAACAGGATATGACAATAGACTTTGAAGCTGGAGATAAAGTAATGGTTACAGATGGTCCATTTGAAGATTTTGTTGGAGTTGTAAAAGAAGTTCACCCACAGCAGGGTAAAGTTAAAGTATTAGTTTCTATGTTTGGTAGAGATACTCCAGTAGAGCTGGAATTTTCTCAGGTTGAGAAACAGTAATTGAAAGCAGAATTATTATTAGAAAGGAGTGTTAATGATGGCCAAAAAAGTTATGAATATAATTAAACTTCAAATACCAGGCGGTCAGGCAAATCCTGCACCACCAGTAGGACCTGCTTTAGGCCAGCATGGTGTTAATATTATGGAATTTTGTAAAGCATTTAATGCTAAAACTAAAGAACAGCAGGGTACTATTATACCGGTAGAGATAACTGTATATCAGGATAGATCATTCGATTTTATAACAAAAACCCCACCCGCAGCGGTACTGCTTAAACAGGCAGCAGGGATTGATACTGCTTCTGGTGAGCCAAATGTTAACAAAGTAGCTACAGTTAGTAAGGATGCTGTCAGAAAAATTGCAGAAACAAAAATGCCTGATTTAAATGCAGGTAGTATGGAAGCAGCTATGAGTATGATAGCAGGGACAGCAAGAAGTATGGGAATTTTAGTTGAATAAATATTTTGATTGTTCTTTCCGTTTAGCATATATGTGGGAGGAATTAATCCGATAATACCACAAGGAGGAGAATTTTTATGGGAAAACAAAGCAGGCGATATAAAGAGGTTAGGCAAAAAGTTGATCGTGATAAATTATATGAACCGGCTAAAGCACTCGAGTTAGTTAAAGAAACAGCAAGTGCAAATTTTGATGAAACTGTGGAATTATCTGCAAAATTAGGAGTTAATCCCAAACATGCAGATCAGAATATAAGAGGTACTGTAGTAATGCCTGAAGGTACAGGCCAGGAAATTACTTTAGTAGTTTTTGCTAAAGGAGAAAAAGCAAAAGAAGCTGAAGAAGCAGGTGCAGATTTTGTTGGTGCTGAAGAATTAGCAGAAAAAATCGAAGGTGGCTGGTTGGATTTTGATCTGGCTGTAGCAACACCGGATATGATGAGTGTTGTGGGAAGGCTTGGAAGAATTTTGGGACCTAAAGGACTAATGCCAAATCCAAAAGCTGGAACAGTAACTTTTGAACTAGAAAAAGCAGTTAAAGAATTTAAGGCCGGTAAATTGGAATATAGAGTTGATAAAAGTGGAATTGTTCATCTGCCAATTGGAAAAGTTTCTTTTTCAGTTGAACAGCTGTTAAACAATTACAAAACTATTATAGATACTCTGGCCAAAGAACGTCCGGCAGCTGCAAAAGGAAGATATTTTAGGTCTCTGGCTGTATCATCGACTATGGGTCCTGGAATTAAAGTTGACCCGGCAGCTAGTTTAGCACTAATTGGACGTTAGAATTGACACAGAGTTGACGCTCAATATTTTTTGTGATATATTAATTGAAGAAAAAAGAATATTTATCCGAAGACAGCAGGGGCTGAAAAAGCTTAATGTCCTGCCGAGGTTAACTTTTTGTAAATTGCAATTATGCAATTGATGTATATTACTACCTCCTGCCTGTCAACAGGAGGTTTTTTATGTTTCAAAGCTGAGGGGGTGAAATTTATGGCAAGACCAGAAAAAGAAGCAGTTGTTAAAGAACTAGCAGATAAATTTACGCATTCAAAATCTATGGTTATAACTGACTATCTTGGCCTAAATGTTGCAGAAATGACAGAATTAAGAAAACAGTTAAGAGAAGCGGGTGTGGATTATAAAGTTGTTAAAAATACCCTTGCTTCTATTGCTGCTGATGATGTTGAAATGGATGAGATGAATGAGTTTTTCAGTGGACCTACCGCAATTGCTTTTGGAATGGATGACCCGGTTTCTCCTGCAAAAATACTTGTAGATTTTGCTGAAGATCATGAAGTTCTTGAAATAAAAGCTGGTATATTAAATGGTGAAATTATAGATATTGATAAGGTTAAATCTCTTGCTAAAATACCATCCAGAGAACAATTACTGGCACAGGCATTTGCCGGTATGAAAGCACCCCTTACTGGATTGGTTAATGTACTGCAGGGTAATATTCGCGGTTTAGTTCAGGTGTTAGGTCAAATTAAAGAGCAAAAAGCTTAAAAAAATAAGGAGGATTTATAATGAATAAAGAAGAAATTATTAAAGCAATTGAAGAAATGAGTGTACTGGAACTTTCAGAATTAGTTGAGGAACTTGAAGATAAATTTGGTGTAAGCGCTGCTGCACCTGTTGCAATGGCTGCTGCTTCTGGTGACGGAGGTGCTGAAGAGGAAGAAAAAACAGAATTTGATGTTTTTCTTGCAGACATTGGTTCCAAAAAGATTCAAGTTATTAAAGCAGTTAGAGAACTTACAGGTCTTGGCCTGAAAGAAGCTAAAGCTGTAGTTGACGATGCTCCTCAGAACGTAAAAGAAGGAGTAAGTAAAGAGGAAGCAGAAGAAATGAAAGAAAAATTAGAAGAAGCTGGAGCAACAGTAGAACTTAAGTAATTAAAAATAATTTAAATATAAAATTAATAAATAGTCCTGCCTGTTATTTAAGAGGTGGGACTATTTTTTGTGTGCTCCGTAAATTATTCTGATAATAGGTGAAAGTCCTATCTATGTTGTGGCATGTATCATGTAGAAGTCAACAGTGACAGGGTGTTCACCGTGAGGTGGAATCTGAAGAGTCTGAGACGTGCTGTTAGTCCAAAACATTATGTGAACCAGAGGTGGCATCTGTAAATGGCGATTCGCCATTATAACGAAGAAGCTCAATGCCGGCATAACAACCATGCAATCTAGGCTGGATTTGCAGATGTGATTAGGGTTGGAACGACAGAAAGAGGGTATAAACTGGTGCGATTTGCTGATGATTTTGTGGTAATGACGAAATCAAAAAGGAAAGCTAAAAGAGCTTATGAAGTAGTTAAAGAAATTATT
>NZ_QPJE01000051.1 GCF_003337245.1 Halanaerobium sp. MA284_MarDTE_T2 | reverse complement strand
GTTAGGTCATCTTCATTTTCAACCTTAACCTTTCCTGCTACTTTTAATTTCCCCATGTTTTCTTCATGCATCTTTAACGCTTTTTCTTTTAAATTTTTCAAAATAATCCCTCCTGGATTTTCAATGTTTTTTATTCTAACAGAACTTTTCCCACCCAGAGATATTATAAATATTATCTTTGAGTGGGATTATTATTATTATTTATTTTACAACTAATACAGATGTTTTTGCCTGTTTAATGATCTTTTCAGCTGTACTTCCAAGCAGTTTATCTTTTAATGTTTTATCACCTTTATCTGCGATAACTATTAGATCAAAATCATTTTCTTCAGCATAATCACAGATATCTTCTGCCGGATGATTTCCTTCTTTAACAACTCTTTCTGTTTCCAGACCTTTTTCTCCTAATGTAACTTCACACTGCCCATATAATGTACTGCATGTTTTTAAAGCTTCTTCTGTTTCTCTTTTTGTTTTTTCCAGATCGAGATTTAACTGTTCAAACTCTTCTTTAGATCTTATCAATCTGTGTTCAGGACTTACAATTGTCAGAAATGTAACTGCACCCTTACATAAAAGAGCCATTTCCTGAGCTTTCTGAGCTACATCAGAACAGCTTTCAGAACCTTTTACAGCAACTAAAATTTTAAACATATAATTTTCTCCTCTCTCTAGTCAAATAAAGCTTTAATCTAAGTTAATTATACTGCACAACACTAATTTTTAAAACAGTTAGTACAATTTCTTTTTTTATTCTACAAAAACTATTCTTTTAATTTAGGAAGTGTGGATATTCCATAAGGAATAACAAGTATTTTTGCATCATCACCAAGTTCATCCAGAGCATCTTTCAGTGCACTGTTCAGATCATCAAATATATTTATGAAGAGTTTATCTTTTATATCATCTGATAGTGATGTAACAAGAGAAATCTCACTTTCAGTATGAATCATGGCAATTCGAGAAGCCTTGTGGCGGCCAAGGATAAAATCATGTTCCAGCTCATCTATTAACTCCTGAGCAGTTTTTCCTCCGGTAAGAGCTTCTCCAAAATGATCTTCTCCCAGCCCATCCTCACATTTAGCTGCAATTAAAATTTTACCACCTTTTTTTACAGCAAGACTGGCATTTTCCATGGCTTTATGTGTCTGATAAAGATCAATATCCTTTGGCATTCCACCTGGTGTAGTAATTACAATATCAGCAAGTTCATCAATTTCACTCTGATAGATATCTTCTATATATTTCTTACCCGCACGGTGGGCGGCTGTTACTTCACCGGCAACAACTTTTATCAGTTTTTTACTGCTGTTCAGCACAGCATTAACCATAAAATCTACTCCGACCATTTCTCCAATTTCTTCTATTTCTTCTCGAACAGGATTTCCTTCTATCTGTCCACCTCTGGCCAGAGGATCCAGAAATCTCTGATGATTCTGCAGTATTGTCTCTCTGCTGCAGACACCTGGTGCAAGAGCTTTTGCACCTCCACTAAATCCAGCAAAATAATGATATTCCAGATTACCTGTTGCTATAATAAAATCTGCATCGAGGACCTGATCAAATATCTCTATCTCAGTGCCCCTCTCAGTTGTACCGACATTTCTACAGCTTTCAACATCATGGTCTATACATTCTATTCTGCTGTATATTTCTTCTCCAACAAGATTTTTCTTTTCTTCTTCAGTCTGTTTTCTGTGTACTCCAAGTCCAAAAACTATCTTTATATTCTCATCTTTAACTCCTGCTGAGTTTAATTCTGCAACAATAGGAGGCAGAAGGAGATAGGAGGGAGAAGGGCGAGAAATATCGCTGGCCAGTATTACAACTTGATCTGTATCACTTACTAAATCTTTAAGTTTTTTACTTTTAATAGGTTCAGCCAGTGCCCTTATCACTTCTGCCTCAGGATCTTTCAGAGCTTCAACATCTTCAGGCAGCAGTTCTGCCATCAGATTTTTTTCGGGAACATCTACCTTTACTTTTTCGTGGCCGTATTTCAATTTAAATTCCATAATACTCCACCTCAATCTATATATTTTTTACAGAGAGCAGGAATATCCGTCAGTTTCCTTGCAACTTCAATCCCGGCTTCCTCAAGTTTTTCTTTTTTATAATCAGCACTACCCTCTCCACCTGGAGAAACTATAGCACCTGCATGGCCCATTCTTTTTCCTTCTGGTGCAGCTTCTCCTGCTATAAATGCAATAACAGGTGTTTTCATATGTTTTTTAACATAAAGAGCTGCTTCTTCTTCATCTGTACCACCTATCTCACCAATCATTACAACAACTTCTGTTTCTGGATCTTCTTCAAACATTGGGAGCAGATCTTTAAATGTTACACCCTGTACAGGGTCACCACCTATCCCAACCACTGTAGACTGTCCAATTCCACTTGTTGTCAGATTATTAACTGCTTCATAAGAAAGGGTAGCACTTCTAGAAATCATACCCACACTTCCTTCTTTATAAATACTATCTGCCATAAATCCTAATTTTGATTTTCCGGGAGATATAATTCCAGGAGTATTGGGTCCAATTAATGTACAGCCATTTTTGTTTGCATATTCTCTACAGTAAACCATATCATGAAACGGAATACCTTCTGCAACTGTAACCACTATTTCAAGTCCAGCATCAACTGCTTCTAAAATGGCATCTCTGCTGAATCTGGGAGGAACAAATAGTATACTTGCATCTGTATCTGTAGCTTCTGCGGCTTCTTTTACTGTATCAAATACAGGTAGGCCGTGTACTTTTTGGTCACTTTTTCCTGGTGTTACTCCACCAACTACATTTGCTCCATACTTCAACATCAAATCAGCATGGAAACTTCCTTCACGACCTGTAATTCCCTGCACAATAATTTTAGTATCTTTATCTAGAATAATACTCATACTATTCACCACCTTTAAGAGTTTTTACAACTTTTTCTACTACTTCTTCCAAATCAGATGCTGCTTCTAATCCTGCTTCTTTTAGAATTTTTATACCTTCTTCACGATTTGTACCCTGAAGTCTGCAGACAATAGAAATATCAGCTGGTACTTTTTTAAGTGATGCACTTACACCTGCAGCTATCTCATCACATCTTGTTATACCACCAAAAATATTAAACAGTATTGATTTAACATCACTATCCTGCAGAACAACATCTACAGCCTTCTGAACTTTTTCAGAGGTAGCTCCACCACTCAAATCAAGAATATTGGCCGCATTTATTCCGTGGCGCTGCAGTGAATCAAGAGTGGAAATAGCAAGACCAGCACCATTACTTATTATTGATACATTTCCACTCAATTTGATAACAACAAAACCAGCCTGACGGCCAATTAACTCCATTTCTTCTTCTTTTTCTTCATCCCACATTGTGAGGAGCTTTGGCTGTCTATATCTGGCATTGTCATCCATCTCTAATTTGCCATCAAGAGCCTTAACACTTCCATCGGTGAGAAGTGCAAGTGGATTGATTTCTACTAATAAACAGTCACTATTTTTATATATCTCATAAAGTTTCTTTACTATTGGTGCAACTTTTTTGCTCATCTCTTTATCAAAATCAAAAGCTTTAGCTACAGGTGTCAGATGGAAATTTTGCAATCCTAATACCGGATCAATATCAACTTTAACTACCTTTTCTGGAGTTTCTGCTGCTACTTCTTCGATATCCATTCCACCTGAACGGCTGAAAATAAGGGTGTCTGTTTTTTTACTTCTATTTAGAGTTAATCCCAGATAATATTCTTCTTTAATTTCCTGCTGTTCTTCAATTAATAATCTGTTTACTTCTTCACCTTTTATTTTCATATTAAACAGATCTTCTGCCATTTTTTCTACTTCTTCTTTAGTTGAAGCAAATTTAATTCCGCCAGCTTTACCTCTTCCACCTACATGAACTTGAGATTTTAAGGCAACTTTATAATCCAGTTCTTCTGCTTTTTCTACAGCTTCTTTTACTGAAAGTGCAAGCTGGCCAGAAGGGGTTTCTATACCATTTTCTGCAAAAACTTCTTTAGCCTGATATTCATATATTTTCAAGTTAGTTTCACTCCTTTTATGACTTAGCCTTTTTGGCAAGCTCCATACCTAATTCAAAAGCCTTCATATTTACTTCTTCTGTTCCTTTGGGAATTCTTCCCTTAATTGCTTTTTTGTATACA
>NZ_QPJE01000050.1 GCF_003337245.1 Halanaerobium sp. MA284_MarDTE_T2 | reverse complement strand
AAATTCATGCTAATTTAAAGCTATATTTAAATTCCACGTTACCATTAATGTTAACATATGCCATTGGGGTTACCCACACTAAATAGCGAAGAGCCGTATAAATTTTAAAAAACAATAATTTTTAATATAGAAAATAACACAGAAAAATTGAGTAGATAAAAATATATTGTAATAAAAATAATTTCTCATTTTTTGAAGTCGCAAAAACTCAAAGTTATCAACAGTCAAAATTGTGGATCAATTGTGATTAGAAACTTTTAAAATAGGCTCACAGATTATGTAAAAAAGGTGAAATAAACTCCTGTTTTGGCATAATTAATTTATACACATAAACACCAAAAAGGGGTTATTTCACTATAACTAATTATACCAGATTAATTTATAAATTGAAACGACAAGGTAAGTAATTCAGCAATAAATTTTTACCCTTTTTTGCAGCTCTAAAAATAGTTTTGTGGAAACCCTATTTATGATAAGTTGTTGACGATTTTTAATTCATGTGGTATATTATTAAACAGAAAGTTTTTTATTTCTTAAATTATGTAATAATTATAATACCAGCTTCATAAACTCAAAAAATTTATTTTAAAAAAGGAGAGGGAGGAGATATAGTTGGTGAAGAAAAGTATATTTATTTTATTTTCAGTGTTTTTAATATTTGCAATTACATCAGGAGTATATGCAGCAGAAGGTTATAAAGACGGAACTTATGTTGCTTATGAACCGGATGACTATGGTGACTTAGTTATTGAATATGTTATTGAAAGAGGTAGACTGGTTGATGTCAACATGATAAATCCTTTCAGATTAAATTATGATTATGAACCAGCAAAAATTGCATTTTTGGAGTATCCATATAAAGCATTAATAGCAGAAAACCCTGCAAATGTTGATGTTGTGTCTGGTGCTACAAACAGTTGTGAAAGCTACAACAAAGCTGCAGAAATGGCTTTGAGTATTGCTGACGGTAGTTATGAAGGTAATAAATATTATGGTGTTGCAGAAAACTTTGCTTCTGGTCATGTTCTTATAGAAATTATTGTTGAAGGTGAAGAAATTACAAATGCACGATTCATTACAGCAAACTCTGAGCTGGGTGATCACGGTGAAATGTTAATGCCTGCTAAAAGCGATGACTCTTCATATGCGGCAGCTGTAGAATACTTTAATAGTTTTCCAAAAAAGGTTGTAGAAAATCAAGGTAATGTTGACCTTGTGTCTGGTGCTACTGACAGCTATCATAACTTTAATGATGCACTTGATATGGCTATGAAACAGGCTGGTCTTAAGTAAAATTCAAATGTCAAAAAAACTGCCCCTAAAAAAACTGCCCCTTTTAAAAGGGGCAGTTTTTTTTGATGTCAAAGAAATTATAACATAGACTTTCCCCATTTTTTATATACTGCTGCAAAAAGGGGAGATGCAGGAATATTGAAATTTTTAGTCAATGAATCTTAACGAAATGAAGGAAGAAATAGGGTTGAACTGCAGGATGGAGTGAGCTAATCATGAGTCAGGAGGACTCATTGATTAGTGTGCCCTATTTCACACCCGAATTGAGTTTTAGCTAAATCTAAAAATTTCGTTGATGACTAAAGCCCCCTTTTTGCAGCTTGAAAATAAATTTTGGGGAAACTCCTTAATTATAACAGATGGTTTATTGTGGATAAAATTTATGGATTCATAATTTTCGAATCAACAAAATTTAACCTTACTGTAATAAAAAAGTTCAAAGATATTTTGTTTTTGTATTATATTTTGCAAGCTGATGTAAATGTGATAAAATAATATAAGTAATTTAGTTTGAATTTTGCAATTAATTATATAACAGGATGTGGTTTGATTGTTTAAGAATAAAAAGATATATAAGATTTTTATCATGTCAATTTTTGCCTTAATACTTTTATTTGCTGCCGGCTGCAGTAATGCAGCAAAAGAGCAGACGACAGAAACCGGGAGCAAATTTCTGATGGATACTCTTGTTCAGATGAAAGTTACAGGTAAAAACGCCGAAAAAGTTTTAAATCTAAGTTTTGATAGAATTGAAGAATTAGAAAATTTAATGAGTAAAACCCTTAAAAAAAGTGAAATATATAAAATAAATCACAGCAGTGAACCTGTTGAAATATCTGATGATACAATTAAAGTACTTAATAAATCTATTCATTATGCGGAATTAACATCAGGAAGATTTGATCCCAGTATTGGTCCACTGGTAGAGTTGTGGGGTATTGGAACAGAAGATGCTAGAGTACCTACAGAAGAAGAAATTGCTGAAGCCAAAAAGCTTGTAAACTACAAAAATATTGAAATAGATAATAATAAAGTTTTTCTTAAACAAAAGGATATGCAGCTTGATTTGGGCGCTATTGCCAAAGGGTATGCAGCTGATGAAGTAAAAAGAATTGCTGAAGAAAATAATATAAAGAGTGCTTTTGTAAATCTGGGAGGGAATGTACTTGTAATTGGGCATAAAGCAGATGGTTCAAAGTGGAGAATTGGAATCCAGGATCCCCGTAAGAATAGAGGTAATATAATGGCAGTAATAAAAGCTGTTGATAAAACAATTGTTACTTCTGGAAATTATGAGAGATATTTTGAAAAAAATGGTAATATTTATCATCATATAATTGATCCAGCTACAGGTTATCCGGCTGACAGCGGTCTTTTGAGTGTAAGTATTATAAGTGAAAGTTCTTTTGATGCTGATGCGCTTTCAACAAGTGTTTTTATACTGGGATTGGAAAAAGGAATGGAATTTATAAAAGATCAAAAAAATGTAGAAGTACTATTTATTACCGAGGATCTGAAAGTTTATTTGTCTCCAGGTCTGAAGGGGAAAGTTGAAATAACAGGTGAAGAATTTGAGCTTATTGAGGGTGAATTAAGTGGAAATTAAAGATGAATATTATAAAAAAATTGTTAAAAAAATAAATGATAAAATTTACTCTGCTACCAGTACCCATCACCCAATAATTAGTGAAGCAGTTGATGATTTGGTCAAAGGAGGAGGGAAAAGACTGAGACCGGTAATGATGTTTATATCTGCAAGTTTTGGGGATTATGATAGGGAAAAACTGCTTGAACTTGGGGCAGGTCTTGAGCTGCTCCATATGGCATCTCTTATTCATGATGATATAATAGATGATGCAGATATAAGGAGAGGTAATAAAACAGCCCAGTCAAAATTCGGCAAAAATACGTCTGTATTGATAGGTGATTTTCTTCTTTCCAGAACTTTCAGTATTTTTTCTGCCCATTTGGATAATAAAATGCTGCAGAAATTGAACAAGATTGTCCGCCTCATCTGTGAAGGCGAAATTGAACAAGCAGAAAAAAAGTTTGATTTTAATATAAATACTAGAGATTATCTGAAAATAATTCGCCACAAAACAGCTTTGTTTTTTGGCTTTGCAACCCATTTAGGTGCATATGTCAGTGATATAAGAGGAATTAGACTTAACACACTTTATAAACTGGGGCTTGAGATCGGAATGGCATTTCAGATACAGGATGATATACTGGATTTTACAGGTAAAGAAAGTAAAACTGGGAAAGCTTTAGGAAGAGATTTAAAAGAAGGTGTAGTTACACTGCCGGTTATATGTTTATTAGAGAATAATAATTATCGAAAAAAATATGATAAATTAATTAATGGAGGTAGAATCAGAGAAAAAGAACTTGATCTCCTAATAAAAGATGTAAAAGAAAGTGATTCAATAGAAAAATCAAAAGAATTACTAAAGAAATTTATATATAGGGTAGAAAAGCATCTTGATAATCTCCCTGATAACAGGGCAAAAAAAAGAATGAAAAAAATTGTTGACTTTCAAATTGATAGAAACTACTAATGTAATAGAAACCCACTGATCGATTGTAGCAGCAGGAATTATGTTATTTCAGTTTTATTTTAGAATCCTTTCAAATATATTTTAAGGCTGTAGCTTTGGAATACAGTCTTTTTTATTTACTTTACTAAAAATACAATTTTTCAGCAAAGTATTGATTATCAAAATATGCTGTGATATAATATTCACAAGCAATAAAAAAACAGTAATTTAGTTTTATTTTTATCATATATTGTGAAAAAATTAATAATGCTCCGAGTTTTTCAACCTAAGGATTGATTGTAACACAAAAAGCATATAATATTTTCCAATTTACATGTTTCAAATACTAAAATAAGTCTTCTAAACACAACAATAAAAGCATTTAAAAC
>NZ_QPJE01000049.1:2500-5609 GCF_003337245.1 Halanaerobium sp. MA284_MarDTE_T2 | reverse complement strand
AAAAAAGGATCCGGCAGTGACCTACTCTCCCACACCGTTACCAGTGCAGTACCATAGGCGCTTGAGGACTTAACTTTTGTGTTCGAAATGGGCCCTTCGGACCCGGCACATCCTGTGCCCCTCAGGGCACTAGGACTTCCTTGTCCGTCGGATACAAGTGTTTCCCCTCCGCAATTACCACCGGAAATATTAAATTTTAAACACATTCAAAAATACACACAGAAAGTATATATGATTAAGCCCTCGATCTATTAGTACCGGTCAGCTTAATACATTGCTGCACTTCCACCTCCGGCCTATCTACCTTATCTTCTTTAAGGGATCTTACCTGTCTGGAGATTGGAAGCTGGAAATTAATAGTTGGATGCCTCAACTTTTAATCTAATTATCTTCCCAACCATCTAACTTCTAACCTCTAACCTCCAGACAGTGGGATACCTTATCTTGGAGTCTGTTTCACGCTTAGATGCTTTCAGCGCTTATCTTTGCCACACTTAGCTACCCAGCTGTGCTCCTGGCGGAACAACTGGTACACCATCGGTGTGTCCATCCCGGTCCTCTCGTACTGGGGACAGCTCTCCTCAAGTATCCTGCGCCTGCGACGGATAGGGACCGAACTGTCTCACGACGTTCTGAACCCAGCTCGCGTACCGCTTTAATGGGCGAACAGCCCAACCCTTGGAACCTGCTTCAGCTCCAGGATGCGATGAGCCGACATCGAGGTGCCAAACCTCCCCGTCGATGTGAACTCTTGGGGGAGATAAGCCTGTTATCCCCGGGGTAACTTTTATCCGTTGAGCGACGGCAATTCCACTCTATACCGCCGGATCACTAAGTCCTACTTTCGTATCTGATCGACCTGTTTGTCTCTCAGTTAAGCTCCCTTCTGCCTTTACACTCTCCGTGCGATTTCCATCCGCACTGAGGGAACCTTTGAGCGCCTCCGTTACTTTTTGGGAGGCGACCGCCCCAGTCAAACTGCCCGCCTGACAATGTCCTGTGACCAGTTTATGGCCTCCAGTTAGAATCCCGCTGTAGAAAGGGTGGTATCCCACCAGCGACTCCACTGACATTAGCATGCCAGCTTCTTTGTCTCCCACCTATCCTGTACATTCTACACCAAAACCCAATATCAGGCTGCAGTAAAGCTCCACGGGGTCTTTCCGTCCTGTCGCAGGTAGCCTGCATCTTCACAGGCATTTTAATTTCACCGAGTCCCTTGTTGAGACAGCATCCAAGTCGTTACGCCATTCGTGCAGGTCGGAACTTACCCGACAAGGAATTTCGCTACCTTAGGACCGTTATAGTTACGGCCGCCGTTTACTGGGGCTTAGGTTCAGACCTTCGTGGCTAGCACTAAGCCTTCTCCTTGACCTTCCAGCACCGGGCAGGCGTCAGCCCCTATACTTCGTCTTACGACTTAGCAGAGACCTGTGTTTTTGCTAAACAGTCGCTTGGATCTTTTCACTGCGACCCACTAGCTAATGCTAATGGGTACCCCTTCTCCCGAAGTTACGGGGTCATTTTGCCGAGTTCCTTAACAAGGGTTCTCTCGCGCGCCTTAGAATTCTCTTCCCGTCTACCTGTGTCGGTTTGCGGTACGGGTGCTTTAAATCTCACTAGTGGGTTTTCTTGGCGATTTATCCTGTGGCTTCACCCCTCTTGGCTCCATATCACTAAAAGGTATTAACGGATAAAGGGATTTCCCTCCTTATCCTACCTCTTTAGCTTATACATGCTCCTCCAGTCGCATGCTCCACTCTCTTTACCGCGTCACCACTTCGCTCCAGCAATTTAAAGCAGCATCGGAATCTCTACCGATTATCCATCACCTACGCCTTTCGGCCTCGGCTTAGGTCCCGGCTAACCCTGAGCGGACGAACCTTCCTCAGGAATCCTTAGACTTTCGGCGAAGGAGATTCTCACTCCTTTTTTCGTTACTCATACCGGCATTCTCTCTTCTGTACAGTCCACTGCTCCTTCCGGTACAGCTTCTTCCCGTACACAATGCTCCTCTACCACTCTAGAAGTTGGAGATTAGAAATTGGAAGTTGGAAAGTTCAAAACCATTTATCTATCATGGTGTTAAGTTGTCTTCCCAATATATCATATCTTTCAAGAAGTTTTTCAGCTTTTTTAGAAATTGAAGTTTAAGTTGGTTTTTCTAACTTCCAACCTCTAACTTCTAACCTCTAAAAGGTATTGAAATTGCTGCTCTTCTCATTTGACTTCCTAATTCATATCTCTCAGTCTCTGGTAGATGTTGAGTTAGTTGATGTATTTCTAATGCCAGGCTATAACTTTTTTTGTATACTTTTAAATCTTTATAGCTTTTTATCATTTTTTCACCATCTTTAACTAACTTCCAACCTCTAACCTCCAACCTCCAGAATCCACAGCTTCGGTGATATGCTTTAGCCCCGTTACATTTTCGGCGCAAAACCGCTTGACCAGTGAGCTATTACGCACTCTTTAAATGAATGGCTGCTTCTAAGCCAACATCCTGGTTGTCTGTGCGATCTCACTTCCTTTTCCACTTAGCATATACTTTGGGACCTTATCTGGTGGTCTGGGCTCTTTCCCTCTTGACTGTGAAGCTTATCCCCCACAGTCTGACTCCCAGAGATCTTTAAATGGCATTCGGAGTTTGAATGGATTTGGTAACCTTGTTGGGCCCCTTGTCCAATCAGTGCTCTACAACCATCTACCTTACTCTGAGGCTAGCCCTAAAGCTATTTCGAGGAGAACCAGCTATCTCCGAGTTCGATTGGCCTTTCACCCCTATCCACAGCTCATCCCCTCATTTTTCAACATAAGTGGGTTCGGACCTCCACAGGCTCTTACACCCGCTTCATCCTGGCCATGGATAGTTCACTCGGTTTCGGGTCTATTAACCATAACTCCCGCCCTCTTAAGACTCGCTTTCGCTCTGGCTTCACCTTTCTGGCTTAACCTTCCGCTACGGTCAATAACTCGCCGGTCCGTGATACAAAAAGTACGCAGTCAGACTTTCTAATAGTCCTCCTACTTGTTGTAAGCTTACGGTTTCAGTTTCTATTTCACTCCCCTCCCGGGGTTCTTTTCACCTTTCCCTCACGGTACTTGTTCA
>NZ_QPJE01000048.1 GCF_003337245.1 Halanaerobium sp. MA284_MarDTE_T2 | reverse complement strand
GAGACGGGGCAACGACTGACGGAAAGCTGTATACGGGAGAACCGTACGTGCAGTTTGACGAGGGGTCCCAGCTGAAAGGCTGGTCCTACTCTATTACTATGTTAAGGAGGTGTAATAGTGAAAAAGACTCCATTAAATGAAACTCATAAGAAACTTGGAGCAAAAATGATTGATTTTGGCGGATGGGAAATGCCAGTAGAATACAGCAGTATAATAGAAGAACATAAGGCTGTAAGAGAAAAATGTGGTATTTTTGATGTTTCCCATATGGGAGAGATTATTGTTTCAGGAAAGAAAGCAGAAGATTCGATCCAGAGGCTGATAACAAATGATGCAGCAAAATTAAGCAGAGGTGAAATATTATATACACCAATGTGTAATGAAGAGGGAGGCATCATCGATGATTTGCTGGTGTATAAACTTGAGGACAACAAGTTTATGCTTGTCGTAAATGCCTCAAATACTGAAAAAGACTATAAATGGATAAGCAGCCATCTTCTGGAAGAAACTGCAGCAGAAAATAAGTCAGAAGATTATGCATTAATTGCACTGCAGGGACCTGAGTCCAGAAACATATTACAAAAGTTAACTAACATAAACTTAGCAGAATTAAAGTATTATAAATTCGAAATTTCAGAAGCTGCAGAAGTTGATGCTATAATCTCACGAACAGGTTATACAGGTGAACTGGGTTATGAACTCTATTTTTCTGCTTTAAAAGCAGAAAAGGTGTGGGATAGTCTGATGGAAGCAGGTGAAAATTATGGTTTAAAACCAGCCGGGCTGGGAGCTCGTAATACACTGCGCCTGGAAAAGAAAATGAATCTTTATGGTAATGATATGACAGAGAAAAATCATCCACTTGAGGCAGGACTTGGATGGACAGTTAAGCTGGATAAAGGAGACTTTATTGGGAGAGAAAAGATAAAAAAATATAAAGAAAATGGTTATCCAAATAAGCTGGCTGGATTTAAAATCACCGGTCGGGGTATAGCAAGACATGGTTATGAAGTATATGATAAAGGGAAAAAGATTGGTGTTGTTACAAGCGGCAGCTACTCACCTACTTTGGAAGAAAATATTGGACTTGCCTATCTGGACAAAACAATAATTGAAGATGGCAGAGAAATTGAGATTAAAGTGCGGAATCGTTTTGTTAAAGCAGAGATAGTTGAAGGTGCTTTTGTATAAAAGGGGATTAAGGGATTAAAGTAATTAAAACTTTTAAGGAGGAATAAGGTATGTCTGTAAAAGAAGGTTTAATTTATTCAGAAGATCATGAGTGGGTAAAAAAGGAAGGTAATACTGCAGTAATAGGAATTTCTGATTTTGCTCAGGAAGAGCTGGGGGATATTGTATTTGTAGAGCTGCCTGATGCTGGTGATGAATTCAATCAGAACGACAGTTTTGGAGTTTTAGAATCTGTTAAAGCTGTTTCCGATGTATTTGTCCCTGTTAGTGGAAAAGTAGTTGAAGTTAATGAAGAATTATTTGATAATCCAGAACTCATCAATGAAGATCCATATGGTGATGGCTGGTTAATAAAAATGGAAATGAGTGATGAATCAGAACTTGAAGAACTTCTCAGCGCAGAGGAGTATACAGAATTTATTGAGGAGGCATAATAATGGACTATGTTTCCAATACAAAATCAGAAAGAAAAAACATGCTGAAAGAGATAGGGGTTAAAGCTGTCGAAGACCTTTTTAATATGATACCAGAAGAAGTAGCTTTGGACAGACCATTAAATATTCCAGATGGAATTTCAGAGCTTGAACTGGTAAGAAAAGTTCAAAAACATGCAGCAAAAAATAAGAGCTTAGATAAATTAACCTCTTTTTTAGGTGCTGGAGCATATGATCATTATGTACCTGGTATTATTGATCATCTGATTTCTAGATCGGAATTTTATACAGCTTATACCCCCTATCAGGCAGAATTGAGTCAGGGAACTCTGGAAGCTATATATGAATATCAGAGCATGATATCAGAGCTTACAGGCCTTGATGTGACAAATGCTTCTATGCTTGATGGCGGTTCAGCTGCAGCTGAAGCTGTTGTTATGGGAGCAAGGATTTCCCGCAGGAAAAAAGTTCTGCTTCCTGAAACAGTTAATCCTGCCTACAGGGAAGTTATTAGAACATATGGCAGACATCAGGACCTTGAGTTTATAGACATTAAAACAGAAAATACAGCTGTTTTGCCTGAACTGATTGAGAAAGAGCTGGATGATGATACTGCAGTAGTAGTTGTTCAATACCCGAATTTTTTTGGCTCTATAGAAAAAATGGAAGAAATAGGTAGAATGGTTAATAATGCTAAAAAAGCCGTTTTTGTAGTAATTGCCAATCCGATTCTTCTGGGACTGCTTAAAGAACCGGCCGAATTTGGAGCAGATATAGTTGTCGGTGAGGCACAAAATCTTGGTAATGGCCTTAATTATGGTGGGCCATATCTGGGTTTTATGTCAACAAGAGATGACAGAAGTTATATACGCCAGCTGCCGGGAAGAATTGTTGGAAAAACAACTGATGTAGACGGAAAAGAAGGTTTTGTTTTGACACTTCAGACACGTGAACAGCATATTAGAAGAGAAAGAGCTACTTCCAATATCTGTACAAATGAGGCTCTTAATGCACTGATGGCTACTATTTATATGGCAGCAATGGGTAAGGATGGGCTAAAAGAAGTAGCAGAACAGTCATTTCATAAGGCTCATTATCTTGCCGAAAGAATTGATAAATTAGATGGTTATCAGGTAGTTAATAAAGACAACTTCTTTTTTGAATTTGTGGTTAAAAGTGACAGAGATTTAGAAAAAGTTAAAAATAGCCTACTGGAAGAAAATATTATAGTGGGATATGATTTAAAGGAAGCTGAGCGCGATGGTCTGCTTATCTGTGTGACAGAGAAGAGGACAAAAGAAGAAATGGATCAGTTAGTAGAAAAACTGGAGGTGGTTTAAGTGGAAGAATTATTAATTAAAGACTACAGCAGTCAAGGAAGAAAAGGATATTCACTACCACCTTTGGATGTAGAAAAATCAGATTTAGATAGTTATTATTCTGATTATATCAGAGAAGAAAGTCCTGGTCTGCCGGAAGTTAGTGAAGTAGATGTTGTAAGACATTATACTGCCCTGTCAGAACTTAACTATGGAGTTGATTCTGGAATATATCCACTTGGATCCTGTACAATGAAATACAATCCTAAAAGAAATGAAAATGTAGCTAGAGCTGCTGAACTGACGAATATTCATCCATATCAGGAGGATGAACATGTTCAGGGTTCTTTAGAAATATTATATGAATTAAAACAGTACCTTGCAGAAATTAGCGGTATGGATGAGATAACTTTACAGCCTGCATCTGGAGCTCATGGTGAACTGACAGGTATGATGATAATTCATCAGTATTTTGATAAAAAAAATGATAATAGAACTAAAGTTCTTGTACCTGACTCAGCACATGGAACAAATCCTGCCAGTGCAATGATGGCCGGGTATGATGTGGTAGAAATACCTTCAAATGAACGGGGTATGGTTGATGTAGATGATTTGAAAGAAGCAATGGATGAAAATGTTGCAGCATTAATGCTTACAAATCCAAATACACTGGGCATATTTGAGGAAGATATATTAGAAATAGCCGATATAGTGCATGATAATGGCGGTCTGCTTTATTATGATGGAGCCAACATGAATGCTGTAATGGGTTATGTAAGACCTGGTGATATGGATTTCGATGTTCTTCACTTTAATCTACATAAGACATTTTCCACTCCTCATGGTGGAGGTGGACCGGGCTCTGGTCCGGTTGGTGTTAAAGATTTTTTGGCACCATATCTGCCCAAACCTGTACTCAAAAAAGGAAAAGACAGCTATTTCTGGGATAATGATAGACCTGATTCACTGGGCAAGGTTCATGCATTTTATGGTAATTATGGAGTTATGCTGAGGGCATGGAGCTATATTATCACTATTGGAGGTAAAGGATTGAAGAAAACAACAGAAAATGCTGTTTTAAATGCCAATTATCTAAAGGCAAAGCTGATAAAAGAGTTTGAACTTCCATACGCTGCTGACAGCCTGCACGAATTTGTTCTTTCTGGAAGCAAGCAAAAAAAAGAAGGTGTATCAACTCTCAATATTGCAAAAAGACTGCTTGATTATGATCAGTATGCACCAACAATATATTTCCCTCTTGTTGTAAAAGAGGCAATGATGATAGAACCTACAGAGACAGAAGATATCCGGACATTAAATAGATTTGTCGATACAATGCTTACAATTGCCCGGGAAATAAAAGAGGATCCAGAACTGGTAAATAATGCGCCACACACAACTATTGTGCGTAAATTAGATGAAACAAAGGCGGCAAGAGAGCCAAATCTCCGCTGGTAAAATTCGCTGGTAAAATTCTTTGAACATTTTAGATAGAGAGTGGATACCACCTTCCAGATTATAGAAGTTAAGCACTAGAAAGCCTGATGGGTTTACCCGAATTTACGCCTTTCGAGAGAACGTAAGAGCTAACTTAATCTACCCTCTGGTATGCTTTAAGTAGGCAATTTTTTATGAATGTAGGCAATTTTTTATGAATAAGGAATCCACGTGGGCGTGCCCGCGACGTGTCAAGAGTGTAATATTATGATTAAACTGCAGATTGATTTTGATTAAAGATAAACAAATAAATTAAGATTTAATCTGGTTAAAGTTCTCCCTTTAAGATTAATGATACAGGATTCTTAAAGGGAGCTTTTTTTTTTTTTGCAGTTTTGCATATCTCTGTGATATAATATGATACTGAAGTCTAAATTAGAGTAGGTGGTAATATGAGAGAATCAGATTATATTGACAATTTACCAGCTGATAAGGCTGAAAAATACAAAAAAGCGCTCAAATTATTTGAACGCAGAAATAAAA
This sequence comes from Halanaerobium sp. MA284_MarDTE_T2, assembly GCF_003337245.1. Lineage (GTDB taxonomy): Bacteria > Bacillota > Halanaerobiia > Halanaerobiales > Halanaerobiaceae > QPJE01. Next base: position 765 of record NZ_QPJE01000048.1, on the reverse strand, counting down.
AAGCAAAAGAAGAATTTCAAAATATTATTGAAGAACATCCTGATTTTGCTCCGGCCTACAATAAATTAGCGGTAATAGCTATTAGAGAAGATAGAATAGAAAAAGCAGAAGAATTTCTTTATAAAGCAGTTGAGATTGACAGCGAATTTGCACCGGCAATTACCAATCTTGGAAGTCTGGCCCGAAAAGCAGGAAATAACGCAAGAGCAAAGAAATTATATGAAAAAGCAGTAGAAATTGACCCAAAATATGGGCCAGCCTATAATAATTTGGGAGTTATTTATCGTGAAGATGGTGACTATGCAAATTCAATTAAGTATTTAAAAAAAGCAAGAAAATACGGCAGCTTTGTTTATGAATCTAAAAATGACAGGCCTTTTTATAAAGAACCGGGCTGTCTTACTGGACTGCTGGTATTGATTGGGTTTGGGCTGTTATTTTATCTCTGGATGTTTTAAAGTTAGCTAAAGGAGTGGTAATAGATGTCAGCAGATTATAAAACTGGAGATAGAGTGCAATTTAAAAAAACACATCCCTGTGGTGGGGATATCTGGAAGATAATAAGAGTTGGCATGGATTTTAAAGCAAAATGTGATACATGTGGCAGAATTATAATGCTGCCCAGAAAAAAGTTTGAAAAAAGTGTTAAGAAAAAACTTGATTAAAATTAAGTGATAGAAGTTATAGTCTGCTAGCAAACCTCGTGGGCTTGCCCCGAGAAAATAGCAGACGGTTTTGAATTTCAATTATTATGTTTAGCTAATA
>NZ_QPJE01000047.1 GCF_003337245.1 Halanaerobium sp. MA284_MarDTE_T2 | reverse complement strand
CTACAGAAGGAGTAATTTCTTCTCCTTCTCTTTTTTGAACTAGGTGGTACACAATTCGATTGGTAGGGTGGTACATTTTTCGCTTGACAAAAGCAGCCGGGAAAATAGATAAAAAGTGGGTAGAAAACTACTGTCATGGAGATAATAAAAGCTGTCAGCGCTATCAGATGGAAGAAAAAGGCGAATATCATCCTGATAATATGCTTCCTGATGGAAGTATTGATCAGAGTTTAAGCTAGTTTATTCCAAATTATGAAGAGAAAAAGAAAGGTGGTTTTAAGCGTTAAAAATTTATTTAATTAGAAAGGATGATCAAATGTATCTAGTAAGTGCCTGTCTGGCAGGTATTAACTGCCGTTATGATGGTGGAAATAACTTTAATAAAAATGTAGCAGATTTGGTCAAATCAGGAAAAGCTGTCCCGGTCTGCCCTGAAGTACTTGGAGGACTGGATACTCCCAGAGTTCCTTCAGAAATTGCTGCTGATCAGCATGGAAATAAAAAAGTCATCACTGAAAATGGGCAGGATATAACTGCTGAATTTAAACTGGGAGCAGAAAAAACTATAAAAATTGCCAGAATTGTTGAGGCTAAAAAAACTATTTTAAAGCAGAGAAGTCCTTCCTGTGGCTGTGGGAAAATATATGATGGAACTTTTAGCGGCAATTTAATAAAGGGTAATGGTTTTACAGCAGAATTATTAATAGAAAATGGAATTGAAGTTCTAACTGAAGATGATTTAGAAAGAGATTCTCTTTAAATAGAAGGCTGATTTCAAAAAAAATTTGAGGAGTTAAATAGATGTCTGATTTTAAACTGCAGCATTTAATAACAACCGGTGTCAGAGAAGCAGAAATGATAGAAGCACTGCTGAATGACAGCAATATAGAGGTGATTGTTCGTCATGATGAATTTGGCGGCTACAGTGTAATCTACATGGGTTATTCTGCCTATAATGTAGAACTTTATGTGGCAGAAGATGATTATAAGGAAGCCAGAGAACTCCTTAATGGATTGAATTTAGAAACAGATTATGGAAATGAAGAATTAAAAACAGAAAAGCAGAAAACAAACAGCAGTGATCAGGGTAAAAGTATGTCCTTTTATCTGGCACAGATTGCAAAAATAATTATAATAATCTATCTGCTTTTAAATTTAATTGCTTTAATTTTTTAAAGGATGAAATAAAATGAATAAAACTAAGCTATCTAAAACAGTCTCTTATATTCTGCGTCATCATCCTGAAGACTTCAATTTAAAACCTGCTGCAGATTATTTGTCTGTATTAAAAATGAATAATTAGGTTCATAATTCAGTGAAGTTCAGGATATTTGATCCTGCTCCTATTTTTAGCAGAATCTTAAATTGTATAAATAATTTAAATCAACAAAGGAAGTGTAGTCTTTGATATATTTGCTTTTAGCAGTCTTATGCAGTTTATCAATAGCTTTAATTTTTAAATTCAGCGAATCGAATAATTTAAACAGATATATAATTACCTCAGCCAATTATTTTACTGCAGCTTTAGTTTCTTTGATTCTAATTTTTAATCAGGGTATTAAATTTTTCGACTTTAATCACAATGCTATTTGCCATCATCATCTGGCAGGAATATCCGGAAGACTTACAGTGGCTTGGAATTCTACTGGCCATTACTTCAATTATTCTGGTCAATTTTCCTTTCAATAAAGACTGTCATCAGGCACTGAGGTTAAACTTAATCTTTCTCTTTCTCTATGGTGGAATTGCAGAATTCAGCAATAAGATATTTCAGAAATATGCTCTGGTCGACTACAAAGTATTATTTTTATTCTGGGTTTTCTTTTCTGCTTTTTTGATCAGCTTTTTCTATAGTGTTAAGAAAGTTAAGCGTTTACCAAAAAAGTCTGAACTGCTGACCGGATTTGCAGTAGGTATACCCAATCTATTCTCCTCTTTCTTTCTGATCAGTGCCTTAAATTATCTAAAAACAGCAGTTGTCTTTCCGATTTTCAGTGCGGGCAGCATAGTATTAATAACTGCAGCCGGCTATCTTTTCTTTGGAGAAAAATTAAAAGCAAAAGAGTGGGCTTCAATTTTGATGACTGTAGTGGCATTAATTTTGATTAATATATAAAGCTGATAGGACTAAAAAATAATATGTAAGTTAAAGGAGTAAAAATGGAGAAGTTTAAAAAAAGAATTTTTAATAGTTTGGTAGAATTTTTTAAAGAATTAAAATTTATTATTAAAAATAGAAATCAGATAAAGAAGTTAGAAAAAGGTGAGCTAAACGACTGTCCGGAAGAAGAAATTTTAGCTTTAGTCTATGCTCATCACTGGACTGAAAAGAAAGGCCAGCCAGACGCGGAGATGTCCGATAAAGTTAAAGATAACTATGGTAAAGATAAATTTGAATTTATAAATTTAGCAGTTAGAATGATTAATTTCGGTAACCTGTCGGGAAGCAGTTTTGATTGTTTTCTTCATAGATTGAGTTTCGGTCTGCTGAGTTAGAGGAAGTACCTCACTGCTGATATTTCTATTTTTACTGGAAAAATTAAGTAAGAATTATATATGGAAGTAAAGTAATCTAGGAGAATTATATATGGATATAAAAAAAGATACAAATATAAGAAAGTTTGGTTTTTATGGTCTTCTAAAAAATCTTAGATTTTTTGAACCATTTCTCTATATATTTTTTTTAAGTCTTGGATTTTCCTATTTTCAGATCGGGACTCTAATTTCAATCCGAGAAATCACAAAAAATATATTAGAAGTACCTTCTGGTGTATTTGCAGATAACTACGGCCGCAAAAAAAGTCTTCAGATATGTTTTGTGCTCTATATTTTTTCCTTTATTTTATTTTACTATGGCAGTGTTTATTCAATAATTGGTCTGGCAATGGTTTTATTTGGGATTGGAGAAGCTTTTAGAAGTGGTACTCATAAGGCAATCATCTTTTTATATCTTGATCAAAACAATATTGCAGAAAAAAAGACGGAAGTTTATGGAAGAACAAAATCCTACTCTTTGATAGGTTCAGCAATTTCGGCAGTTATTGGTGGTTTTATAGTTTTTGTAGAATCAAATTACAGATTAGTTTTTTTATTTTCCATAATTCCTTATATACTGGATTTTATTTTAATTTCTACCTATCCGGATTATTTAGATGGCAAAACTTTAAATGATTTAAATTTAAAAAAATTTTTCCATTCTGGAGTGGAAAGTTTTAAAAAACTGCTGCTTCAATTGAAAGATTTAAGAAAGGGAATTATAAATTCTGGAGTATATGATGGGTTTTTTAAAATTTTAAAAGATTATCTACAGCCGATATTAAAAATTGAAATTATTTCACTCCCGCTGCTGCATGGATTTGCAGAAGAAAAAAGACTTTCAGTCCTGCTTGGGTTATCATATGCAGTTATTCATCTGATTAGTTCTTATGCAAGCCGCAGTGCTTTTAAATTAAAAAATAAATTTAATGAAAGCATCAGAAGTTTAAATTTAACCTATATTTTAACATTCATTATAATTGCCTTTATTGGCTTAATAATTAATAGCGGTTTTATATATTTTATTATTACCCTTTTTATACTTTTTTATGTTATTCGTAATTTGAGAAGGCCAATAATGCTTGACTATATTGCCAATATAATTAAAGAAAAAGAGAGAGCAACCATGTTATCAATTGAGTCTCAATTCAGAACTATATTTATTGTTTTTACAGCTCCAATGATTGGATACATAGCTGATCTGTGGGGATTAAGAATCATGTTTTTTTCAGCTTCATTGACTTTAATTATTTTTGAAAATTTACTAAAATTATCGAATATAAATGAAAATTGAAGATAATTTACTATCTGGCAGGCATTAACGTCCGGTATGATAATAAAAATAATTTGAATAAAAAATAGATTTATTCGTTCATAAATTTAAACTGTGATTAATTTCACTTTGAAAACAGAATCTAAATAATATATTACAGATATTAAAGATATTTAATGTCAGTTTTACTAAATCACTTAGATAATCATTTAACCTATTAATAAGATTGAGCTTCCTTCATTAAATTAGACATATAGTTTAGATAGTTTTCTCTCGTTTTCGTAGTCTTTTGGACTTTTATAATTTAATGTCGAATGTATTCTGATTCTGTTGTAATAAACAGCGATATATTCAAAAATATCCTGTCTTGCCTGTTTTCTTGTTTTGTAATCTTTTTGGAAATCATGACTTGCATATTGGCTGCCTCTATCAGAATGAAAGATCAAACCTTTTTTAGGATTTCTATTTTTAATTCCCATTTTAAGAGCATCTATAACAAGCTGTTTGGTCTTTTTTTATTAATCGACCAGCCAACTACTTTTCGGGAATAGATATCTATTACAACAGCCAGGTAAAGCCAGCCTTCGGCTGTGGGTATATATGTTTGATATCATTGATGTATTTACCAGAGAAATTGTAGGTTATCACAAAGGCTTAAGATGTAGCACAAAAGAAGCTCTTAAAGCACTTGATGAGGCAGCTGAATCCCGAAACACTGATGATCTGATACTCAGAACTGATAATGGTACCCGGTTTAGAAGTCGATAATTTCAAACAAGGATTAGAGAACTTGATATATCTCGTGAAAGAACAATGGTAAATACACCAGAAGAAAACGCTCATATTGAGAGCTTTCACGGTACATTAAAAAGAGCTGAAGTATATCAAAAACATTATCGCAGCATAACCCACTGCAGGAAATCTATTGCTAAATTTATTGATAAATACAATAACAGAAGACCACACTCATCTGTTGGTAAAATACCACCAGCAGTTTATCATAAAAACATTCTGAACAACTTAGTTTCAGGAATTAAATTTGCAGCATAAGTAATTAGAATTACTGAGAATCTGTGTTTAACAAATCATATTAAAGCTTGTCCAAGATTAGAGGGGCTAGCTCAGAAACATTTTATGGGATCATATACTACTTATTTTCTTTTATTTAATAATAGATATATACAGGTTGATTATTTTGAAGAAAATGAAAATAAAATGGTAATTGGAGAAAAAGTGTATCTTGAATTTAATAAAATTAAAGAATTAGATTAGTGGTTATAATTTAATTAATATATTTAGCTGAAAGTTGTTTAAAAATGTGTTTGAAAATAAATTATCAAAAAACATAAGTTCGCGACATAACGCTGTCGCTCTCCTGTGATATCCTTTAATTAGATTATCAAAAGGGGGTATATCAAATGAAAAAGAATTTATTAGTATTTATTTTTATGGTAGCTGTAGTTTTGATGATTTCAATTACAGTATCGGCAGAAACAGCACAAAATGGTGAATGGTTGGTGGAAGCAAAAGAAGATCCTCTGACAGATGAATTTACTCTATTTATTTCAAACCCCAAAGATTATAATAATGGATTGATCTTAAGAAGAAAAGAAGGTACTACAGAATTAATTTTATCTACAGATTATCTCGGCAGTGCTGGTGTTAATCCAGACTACAGTGATTATTTTAAAGATTTAATTTATCGTTTTGATAAAGAGGATTTGGTAGAAACTAAATGGTCTATTTCTTCAAATGGGAGCGCATTATTTTTTAAGGAAGATAAAGATACTCTAAAGAGTTTTATTGCAAAAATGATGGCTCACAATGAACTTGTTTTTGGATACTGGCCGTATGAAAAATCACGAAAAACAGTTGTTTATAATTTAAGTGGTTTTACTGTTTCAATAACTCCTTACCTGGATGATCTTGGCTGGGAGGATTTGAAATAAAAAGATAATATATTTCAAATATAAGTCGGATTTTAGATCCGGCTTATACTGATTTTATAAAACAACCATCTGTGGTATAATAAAATTAACTTAAAGGAGAAGCAGCCAACGATATTTTAGATAATTTTTAAATATTAATAAACTCAGACAAAATGTCTGGATATTTTTTTATAATAAATATAATTCCACTACTCAAAGGAATGATATTATGTTAACCATAAAATGTGCTAAGTGTAAAACAAAACTTTTTAAATATAAAAAAAATTGGTAAGGGAAAAGTTCTCCGCTGCTGGAAGTCCAAAATAACAAGGCTTTATGATGGAGAAATTGACGGCAAAAACTTTGTCTGTGGAAATTGTGGTAATATCACAGCTGAAATCAAAGATGACTGTACTGATATGAATAGTGATGTTTTACTTACAGAGGCACAAAATTAGAAAATAATTCAACTTTAATTTTTCATACTAACAGTCTTTGAAGTAGACTGGGATTTTCCGGTTTTAATATATTATACAGGGAAAACTACATTAATCGAGAATTATATACAATAGATATTAATAAATATGATAAAAATTAATAATTATAGTGATAGAAGTTATAGTCTGCTAGCAAACCTCGTGGGCTTGCCCCGAGAAAATAGCAGACGGTTTTGAATTTCAATTATTATGTTTAGCTAATA
>NZ_QPJE01000046.1 GCF_003337245.1 Halanaerobium sp. MA284_MarDTE_T2 | reverse complement strand
CCAGTGCTGATAATGCCTGGGCTACCTAAGAGACCATCAGCAGAAGATATAGACATAGATGCAGATGGTAAGATATCAGGCCTGTTCTAAAAATATATAATAATTTAGATAATATTAGCCCGTTAAAAAAACGGGCTAATATTTTTGGAGTGTGATATTTTGAAAAAAGAAAGCAGAAATCTTTTATCAAAAAGAAAAATTATTGAATACTTAAATAATAAAAGAAAAAATAAATATATAAAAGATAAAAATATATTTATATATGATAAACTTGATTCTACAAATAATAAAGCAAAAGAATATCTGCAGAAAAAAATAAATAAAAGCAGTGAGATAAAAATTATTCTGGCAGAAAAACAAAAAAAAGGCAGGGGAAGAAGAGGAAACAACTGGGTATCATATAACCAAAAGGGCCTCTGGGCCAGCTTTTTATTTGACCTGGATATGCCTAGAGAAAAAATACCACAAATTACCGTAATTGGAGCATTAACTGTACAAAAGACACTAAAAAAATATAATATAGATTCTCAAATAAAATGGCCAAATGATGTTTTAGTGAACGGGAAAAAAATATCTGGAATTCTGACAGAAATGGTTGTCACTGATAAAAAAGCTGTACCTTCAATAATAATGGGAATTGGTTTAAATATTAATCAAAATTATTTTGCGGAAAACATTTCTAAAACAGCAACATCTATGTATAAGTTGAAAGGGACATTTTTTGACAAAAATGAAGTTTTTTGTGAGCTTTATTTAAATTTTGCAGAATTTTTGGATCAGTATATATCGGGCAGCAGAAAAAAAATAATAGACAGCTGGAAAAAAGAGCTGAAAATAATTGGTAAACAGCTTGAATTAAAATATGAATCTAAAGTTTTTAAAGTTTGGGTGCTGGATATATTGGATAATGGTGAACTTTACTGCAAATTAGAAAATGGACAGATTAAAATTTTCCCTACTGCAGGAACATCTCTTAATTTCACAAGTTATAAAAGCAGATGAAAAGCAGGAAAAACAAATGCTATATAGAATTATATATTTGAAAACAGATACAATAATGTAAAAAGGGGGGAACATGTTGAAAAAATTAAGTTTGCTATTGATAGTTGCTCTGATTTTCTTGCTGGCTAATACAGCTTTTGCACAGGATTTCAAAGCAGGTATGGTTACAGATGTTGGAGGACTTGGAGATCAGTCTTTTAATGATGCAGCCTACAGAGGATTAAAACAGGCTGAAGAAGAATTAGGAATCAAAATTTCTGTTATTGAATCTAACACTATGACAGATTATGTTCCAAATTTAAGCAGTTTAGCTGAACAGGGATATGATATGGTGTGGGCTGTTGGATTTTTAATGACTGATGCTTTAGAAGAAGTATCACAAATGTATCCTGATACTAAATTTGGTTTAATTGATTCTGTTGTCAAACAGCCAAATGTTGTTTCAGTAACTTTTGCAGAAAATGAAGGTTCATTTTTAGCAGGAGTTGCTGCAGCTATGGAATCTAAAACAGGCACTGTTGGTTTTATCGGCGGAATGGAGACAACTTTAATAAAAAAATTCGAAGCTGGATTTCGTGCCGGGGTAAAGACTGTTAAACCCGATATGAAGATTTTAATTGGTTATACAGGTGTTTTTGATGACCCGGGCGCTGGAAAAGAATTATCACTGACACAATTTAATCAGGGGGCAGATGTTATATATCATGCTTCAGGTGCATGTGGAATTGGTGTTATTAAAGCTGCGGAGGAGAAAGATCTGTATGCTATAGGCGTCGATTCACCCCAGTATCATCTGGCTCCAAACAATGTTTTAACAAGTATGGTTAAAAGGATTGATGTAGCAGTTTTGGAAGAGGTTAAGGCCCTATATAATGGTAACTTTTCTACAGGAGTGAGGATATATAATCTTCAATCAGATGGTGTAGGATTATATATGCCTCAGGCTAAAAAAATGCTTTCCCAGGAAACTTTAGATAAGGTAGATATGTATAAAAATCAGATAATTAACGGAAAAATTTCTGTGCCGGAAACTCCAAAAAACCTCTAAAATTTTTAAATATATATAAATTAAATCAGGCTTTAGACGGCTGCTGTAAAAAGCAGCCTTTTTTTTGTAATAAAATGACCAAAAGTCAAAATAACCATTTAAATATTACTAACTATATGGTATGATAAAAAAGAAATTCATATGATTAAAAGAATTTGCCATTAGGTCAGATAGAGAAAAATTAGCTGATTCCAGATTCTTAAATAAATTATGCAAAGAAAATATTAAGTCTGCAGAGAAGTTTAGCAAGAAAAGAAAAAGGGTTAAGTAATTGAAAAAAACTGAATTTGATGTTAATTGGTGTTAATTTATTGAACCACTAGAATATAAAGCAGAATACAAGTAAATGATAGAGATATAAATTTTAGTAAAAATATATTAAATAAAGAATTAAAAATAAAAAGGGCAAGTTAGGGGATATTCTGCTGGACTAACAGGATTTTAAACCTGTGGAGATGATGGACTATCATTTCTTAGAAGAAGAGATCTTCGTGAACTTGCGCTGACTGAGGAGGCTCAAAACTTGAAATTACCAGAACTTAAAATAGGAAAATTAAAAGCAGCCTTTCCAATTATTCAGGGTGGTATGGCAGTAAAAATATCTATGGCAGAGCTGGCTGCAGCTGTAGCTAATGAAGGTGGTATTGGAGTTATAGCTGGCACAGCCTTAAAACCTTCTGAATTGAGAGAAGAGATTATTAAAGCCAGGAAATTATCTGATGGGATCATTGGAGTTAATATAATGTATGCTGCCCGGGGATTTAAAAAGCTGCTTAATATATCTGTTGAATCAGGTATTGATTTAATTATTTCAGGAGCAGGATTTTCGCGTGATATGTTTACTATAGGGAAAAAAACAGACACCCCGGTGATACCTATTGTATCATCACTTAAGCTTGCCAGAATTTCAGAAAAATTAGGGGCGGCGGCAGTTGTTGTTGAAGGTGGAAATGCGGGTGGCCATCTTGGATCTGATAAGGATGTAAAAGATATAATAGTTGAGATAAAAGAAAATATAAACATTCCTGTTATAGCGGCAGGAGATATTGTTACTCCAGAAGATATAAAAGATATATTAAAAATAGGTGTTGATGGAGTACAGATGGGAACTAGATTTTTAGCAAGCAGAGAAGCTGCAATATCTGATGTTTTTAAAGAATTATGTGTAAAAGCAAAATCTTCAGATGTTATCAAAATAATGAGTTCTGTTGGATTAAAAGCAAATGCAATAAAAACAGAATTTGCTGAAAGGGTAAAAGCAGGCAATCCTGATCCACCGGTACGATGTGATAAGTGTTTAAAACACTGTCTGGAAAATTTCTGTATAAAAGATGCTCTGCTTGCTGCAAAAGGTGGCGATTTAGAAAAGGGAATATTTTTCACAGGAGAGGGAATAGGAAAAATAGATGAAATTCTGTCTGTAAAAGAAATTTTTACAAGAATAAAAGAATACTTTTCAAACCAGCTTGAACTGTGTTAAAATTATAGTGCTGCAGTTTTTCAGCAAAAATTTAATATGAGGTGTGCAAAATGATTTTAACCTTAGATATTGGAAATACCAACACAGTGCTGGGACTTTATGATGGTGATAAACTTAGGACACACTGGAGAATATCAACTGATAAAAACAAGACACCAGATGAATATGCAATGCTGCTAAAAAATCTTTTTGATTCAGAAAATATAGAAACAGAAGATATAGATGGTGTTATAGTATCCAGTGTTGTTCCCCCTATTTTGAGGATTTTAAAGAAAACTACATATAGATATTTTGATCTAAATCCACTTGTAGTTGGTCCTGGAGTAAAAACAGGTATGAATATAAAGATGGATAATCCTAAGGAAGTTGGAGCTGATCGGATAGTTAATGCGGTTGCAGCTTCACAAATTTATAAAGGACCACTGATAATAGTAGATTTTGGAACAGCTACAACTTTTTGTGCGGTATCTAAAGAAGGTGATTATATTGGGGGGGCAATAGCTCCAGGTATAGGAATTTCTTCGGAAGCACTGTTTAATCAGTCAGCAAAGCTGCCTAGAATTGAATTAATAAAACCTGAGCGAGCAATAGCAAAAAATACTGTAGATGGGATGAAATCCGGTATTGTTTTTGGCTTTGTAGGTCAGGTAGAATATCTTGTTGACCGATTTAAAAAGGAATTAGGGAAAAATTCTACTGTAATTGCAACTGGTGGTCTGGTAAGTTTAATTGTAGCAGAAACTGATAAAATTGATTATGTAGAACCTTTCTTAACTTTAAAAGGATTGAATTATATCGCTCGTTTAAATGGGATGTGATTTTTAATTAATGTTATTTCGTAATTTAAATATAGATAAATTGGTTTTTTTAGCACCTATGGCAGGAGTAAGTGATTATCCCTATCGTCAAATAGTGCGAGATATGGGCTGCCAGCTTGTTTATACTGAAATGGTAAGTGCTAAGGGGTATATATATGGTAATGAAAAAACTAAAGAATTACTGCGGTTTAATCGAAAGAATGGAAAAATAGGGGTACAGATCTTTGGGGAAGAAGCTGATATAATTGCAGAAGCAGCACAAAAAATTGAAGAAAAATATCAGCCTGATTTAATAGATATAAATATTGGTTGTCCGGCGCGAAAAATTGTAAAAACAGGTGCTGGATCAGCTCTTATGAAAAATCCTGAACGTGTTTATGAGATTATCAGCAGTACTGTTAAAAATACAGAGCTTCCTATAACAGTAAAAATAAGAACTGGATGGAATAAAGAAAACATAAATGCTGTAGAGATCGCTGAGATAGCAGAATCAGCCGGTGCATCTGCGGTAGCAGTTCATGGAAGAACGCGAGAACAGTTTTATAAAGGTAGGGCAGACTGGTCAATAATAAAATCAGTCTCTGAAAATATTGATATACCTGTAATTGGTAATGGGGATATTTTTTCTGGAGAAGATGCAGAAAAAATGATAAAACAAACTTCCTGTCAGGCCGTTATGATAGGTAGAGCTGCTCAGGGAAATCCCTGGATTTTCCGAGAAATTATTAGCTATTTATATAAAAATAAAAAAATAGAACGGCCAAAACCAGTTGAAATAATAGAGATGGCAGTTGACCATCTAAAAAAATCTGTAGAATATTATGGAGAAAAATATGGTATTCCTATAATGCGCAAACATATATCCTGGTATTTGAAAGGTCTTCCCAATGCATCTGAAATGAAAAATAGGGTCAATCAGATTAAAGAAAAAGAGAAATTAATTTCTCTTTTAAATTCTTATAAAAAAGAATTTAAAGAAGATATATATTTTTAGAGGCAGTTAAAACTGCTTCTTTTTATTTTATTTCAAAAGGTTGGCATCAGGTCAGCTTAACCTCCCCAAAAAGAGGTCAAAAGAACTGATATTTGCAAAATTAACCAAAATTTATATGCAGATGTCTTGACATTGAAAATATATTTATTTATAATTATTAATAATTGAAAATGTATTAATAGTGTCAAGTGGGAAACTTGACACTAATTTGTTGTACAGAGAAAATTATAAAGAAAGCAGAGGGATATAGATATGGTTGAAGAAGTTTTACTTACAGAAGAAGGTTATGAAAAGTTGGAGAAAGAGCTTGAATATCTCGAAAAAATAAAAAGAAGAGAAGTAGCAAAAAGAATTAAAGTTGCCAGAGAATTTGGAGATATTAGTGAAAACTCTGAATATGATGATGCAAAAAATGAGCAGGCTTTTGTAGAAGGAAGAATTAAAGAAATAAAAAATATGATTAGAAATGCTCATGTAGTTAAAAATGAAGAAGTTACTGATAAAAAAGTTAATCTTGGAACTACTGTTACATTGGAAGATTTGGCTACAGAAGAAAGGGTTCGTTATACTCTTGTTGGATCAGCTGAATCAGATCCACTTAATTATAAAATTTCTAATGAATCACCGATTGGAAAATCTATAATTGGACATAAAATTGGAGATGAAGTAACAGTTGAGACTCCTTCTGGTGAGGTAAAATATAAAATTATTTCTATTGAAAAAAGCAAAAAATAATTAGGCTAAATAAATAAAGATATAAAGGGATGTGTAACTTAGTATGAGTGAAACTAATTTTGAAGATATGAATGAATTAATGCAGCAGCGCCGGGAAAAATTATCTAATCTTAGAGAAAAAAAAGAGAAAGCTTTTGCCGAAAAATATGAATACACCCATAAAGCAGAAGAAGTGAAAAATAATTTTGAAGAACTTGAAGAGAAAGAGGTAAAACTCACCGGACGTTTGATGGCTGTTAGGACTCATGGTAAAGCCAGTTTTGCTGATTTAATGGATATGAGCGGTAAAATTCAGCTTTATATTAAAGAAAATATTGTAGGAAAAGACAGATATGAGTTTTTTCAAGACTTAGATTTAGGAGATTTGATTGGAGTTACAGGAACGGTATTCAAAACTAGACGTGGTGAAGTTTCTGTAAAGATTACGTCTTTTGAGCTGCTTACTAAATCACTGCGACCTTTGCCAGAAAAATTTCATGGGCTTAAAGATAAAGATTTAAGATACAGACAGAGATATCTGGATTTGATTGTTAATCCAGAAGTAAAAGAGACATTTATAATAAGAAGTAAGATTATCAGGGAAATGAGAAACTTTTTAGAAGAAAAAGGTTTTCTAGAAGTAGAAACTCCAATGATGCATCCAATTGCTGGCGGAGCTACTGCAAGACCTTTTGTAACTCATCACAATACTCTTGATATGGATCTATATTTGAGAATAGCTCCCGAACTATATCTTAAAAAACTAATTGTAGGTGGGTTTGAAAAAGTATTTGAAATTAATAGATGTTTTAGAAATGAAGGTATGTCATATAAACACAATCCTGAATTTACAACTCTGGAGCTTTATCAGGCTCAGGCAGATTATCTTGATATGATGGAATTGACAGAAAATCTCGTCCATTATCTTGTTGATAAAGTTCTCGGCAGAAGTATTGTAAAATATGAGGGAACAGAAATTGATTTTACTCCCCCGTGGAGAAGAATTACAATGGTTGAAGCTGTTAAAGAATATGCAGGTATAGATTTTTCGGAATTCGATTCTGCTGAAGAAGCATATAAAAAGGCGGAGGAGATTGAGGTTGAAATAGAACCAGGATTGTCTTATGGGGAAGTTTTAAATGCTGTTTTTGAAGAAAAGGTAGAAGATAATCTTATTCAACCTACATTTATTAAGGATTATCCCATTGAAGTTTCTCCACTTGCTAAAAAACATGCAGATGATCCTAGATTCACATATAGGTTTGAAGCATTTATTTATGGAAGAGAAATAGCAAATGCATTTAGTGAATTAAATGATCCGGAAGAACAGAAAAGAAGATTTGAAGCACAGGTTGAAATGAGAGAAGCTGGAGATGAGGAAGCTCAGATGATGGATTATGATTTTATAAGAGCTTTAGAGTATGGTATGCCGCCAACTGGCGGACTGGGTATTGGAATTGATAGGCTGATAATGCTATTTACTGATTCCAGTACTATAAGAGATGTGATATTATTTCCTACTATGAGACCTGAAAGCAAAGGATAAGAAAAGACAGTTAAATAGGCTGCAATTTGCGGCCTATTTTTTGACAACAGACTTAATTTTAAGTGAGGTGTAATATTATTTTGCTGAAAAAATTGATATTAAAGACAGATAGGAAAGTCGATTTTGTAGATATAAGTGAAAAGATTAAAAATGTTGTTAGAGAAAGTAAAGTTGAAAAAGGAACTGTTTTAATTTTTATACCTCATACCACAGCTGCAGTTACTATTAATGAAAATGCTGACATAGATGTACAGAAAGATATTGTAAAAGAAATAAATAAAATAGTTCCATTTGAAGATAATTATAACCATATTGAAGGTAATTCGGCAGCTCATATTAAAGCAAGTTTGTTGGGTAATGAAGAGATAGTTATTATTGAAAACAATAACTTAGTATTGGGTACATGGCAGGGTATATATTTTTGTGAATTTGATGGCCCAAGGACAAGAAAATTTTATATCAAAATTTTAGAAGGATAAAATCACATTATTTTGATCCTGTTTATTTCTTCCCTTTGTTAAGATTTGTACACTGAAAATTTCAATATGCCTATATCTCTTTTTGCAGTATAATTTAAAAAATGAGGAAAATCTTATTTTTATTTTTCTTGACAGCACGTTAATATAATGTTAGTATACTAAATGCTGTCAGGAAATTTAAATTATTTGTTCTGAGATTTTTTAAAATTTCTAGTTA
>NZ_QPJE01000045.1 GCF_003337245.1 Halanaerobium sp. MA284_MarDTE_T2 | reverse complement strand
CCATGGTCAACATGTCCTATTGTTCCTATGTTAACATGTGGTTTTGTTCTTTCAAATTTCTTTTTTGCCATCTTTTTTGTCCTCCTTAAAATATAAAAGTTATTCTCCCATAATTTCTTTAGCTATATTTTTTGGCGCCTTCTCATAATGAGAAAACTGCATTGTATAAGTTGCTCTACCCTGAGTTTTAGATCTCAGGTCAGTCGCATAACCAAACATCTCAGAAAGCGGTACAAATGCTTTAACAACCTGAGCATTTGCTCTTGGTTCCATTCCTTCAACTCTTCCACGGCGTCCGTTAAGATCACCGATAACATCTCCCATGTATTCTTCAGGAACTACTACTTCAACACTCATAACAGGTTCTAAAATAACAGGTGCTGCTTTTTTAGCCCCTTCTCTAAAGCCCATTGAACCAGCAATTTTAAATGCCATTTCTGAAGAGTCTACTTCATGATAGCTGCCATCATTGAGAACAACTTTAACATCAACTACTGGATAACCAGCAATAATGCCATTTTCCATTGATTCAATAATACCAGCTTCAACTGCAGGTATATATTCTTTGGGAATTGAGCCACCTACAATATTATTTTCAAATTCAAAACCTTCTCCCTCTTTTTGAGGGATAATATCAAGAACAACATGGCCGTACTGTCCACGACCACCTGATTGACGAATAAATTTACCTTCAATACCGGTTACTTTTTTGGTAATCGTTTCTCTGTAAGCAACTTTTGGTTTACCGATATTAGCATCAACTTTAAATTCTCTAAGCAGACGGTCAACAATTACTTCAAGGTGCAGTTCTCCCATACCCTGAATAATTGTCTGGCCTGTTTCCTCATCACTTCTAACTCTGAATGTTGGATCCTCTTCAGATAGACGCTGCAGTGCTTCACCTAACTTATCCTGATCAGCTTTACTTTTTGGTTCAATCGCAACATCTATAACCGGTTCTGGAAAGTCCATTGATTCCAGAATAATTGGATGATCCTGATCACACAGAGTATCTCCGGTACTTGTATTTTTTAAACCTACTGCAGCCGCAAGATCACCAGCATAAACTTCATCTCTTTCTTCCCGGTGATTTGCATGCATCTGAAGTATGCGTCCAACTCTCTCTCTTTTTTCGGAAGTTGCATTATATACATATGAACCAGCTTTTAATACTCCAGAATAAGCTCTAAAAAATGCTAATTTGCCAACATATGGATCAGCCATAATTTTAAATGAAAGTGCAGAAAATGGCTCATCATCATCAGCTTTTCTGATTTCCTCTTCTTCTGTATCTGGATTGATACCTGTAATAGGTGGTACATCCACCGGAGAAGGCATATAATCTATAACAGCATCAAGCAGCATCTGTACTCCTTTGTTCTTAAAAGCAGATCCACAGAGAACAGGTACTACATTTACATTCAGAACTGCCTTTCTAAGCAGATTTTTAATATCTTCCGTTGAGACACCTTCTTCCAGATATTTCATCATAAATTCATCGTCTTCTTCAGCTAAAACTTCAATCATTTTTTCCCTATATTCATCAGCAAGTTCCTGCATATCTTCGGGAATTTCCTGACGTTCAAAATTTACACCAAGTTCATCTTCATAAATCACTGCATCCATCTCTACAAGATCTATTACTCCATCAAAATTATCTTCACTACCAATTGGCAGCTGAATGGGTATTGCATTTGCCCCCAGTCTTTCACGCATCATGTCGACAGCTCTAAAAAAATCTGCACCCATTCTATCCATTTTATTTACAAATGCGATTCTGGGAACTTTGTATTTATCAGCCTGTCTCCATACGGTTTCTGACTGTGGTTCAACACCACCAACAGAACAGAACAGAGCAATTGCTCCATCTAAAACTCTAAGCGATCTTTCTACCTCTACTGTAAAGTCCACGTGTCCGGGCGTATCTATTATATTAATTCGATGTTCCTTCCATTGACAAGTAGTTGCAGCTGAGGTAATAGTGATACCTCTTTCCTGTTCCTGTTCCATCCAGTCCATTACAGACGCACCATCATGAGTTTCACCCATTTTATGAACGCGTCCTGTATAGTAAAGTATTCTTTCAGTTGTTGTTGTTTTTCCAGCATCTATATGTGCCATTATTCCAATGTTACGTGTTCTCTTTAGTGGAAATTGTCGGGCCACTATTCTCCCCCCTTATTAAAATTATACATCACGCAACTTATTACCACCTGTAATGTGCAAAAGCTCTATTGGCTTCCGCCATACGATGGACTTCTTCTTTCTTTCTAACTGCGCCACCTGTATTATTAAATGCTTCCATGATTTCACTAGCAATACGCTCTTTCATAGTTCTTTCTCCACGTGCACGGGCAGCGTTAATTAACCAGCGCAGACTTAAAGTAATTTTGCGATGTTCATCTACTTCTACCGGAACCTGATAGTTAGATCCACCTACACGGCGAGATTTAACTTCAAGAGCAGGCATTATATTATTCAAAGCTTCGTTTACTACTTCAATAGGATCTTCTCCGGTCTTATCAGCAATGATATCCAGAGCTCCATAAAAAATATTTTCAGCCAGACCTTTTTTACCATCTAACATAAGTTTATTAACAATACGGCTTATCAGTACCTTATTATATATTGGGTCAGGCATTATTTCTCTTTTTTCCGCTCTATTTTTACGCACTAAACTCCCTCCTTTTTATCTAGGTTTTTTAACACCATACTTGGAACGTCCCTGTTTTCTGTCTTCAACACCAGCTGTATCAAGTGATCCACGTACTATGTGATATCTAACACCTGGTAAATCTTTTACTCTTCCACCTCTAACTAAAACTACTGAGTGTTCCTGTAAGTTATGTCCAATTCCCGGGATATAAGCTGTAACTTCTTTCCCGTTTGTAAGGCGCACACGAGCTACTTTTCTCAAAGCCGAGTTAGGCTTTTTAGGTGTTGCAGTATATACCCTGGTACAGACTCCCCTTTTTTGCGGAGAACCCTCCAGAGCAGGAGCGGAAGTCTTCTTTTTAGTCTTCTGACGACCTTTACGAATCAGTTGGCTAATTGTCGGCATGCATTCCCACCTCCTTCCAATTATTTCAATAAGGCAGCAGAGGCAGCGGAAACATCTATTCCGCATTCTCTGCCCAGTTTCATTTTACTTTCGACCATTTCAAAAGGTATATTATTATCCTTAACAGCACAAAGAATTTCTTCTTTTATGTGCAGATCAATATCATCAGCAAGAAAAACTTTACTGACTCTTTTTTCTTTAATAGCCTTAAGAGTCTGTTTTGTACCGACAATAAGTTTAATATCATCAGTATCACAAAACTCAGTAAGCATTTCAGTCTACCTCCATAAGTATACTTAATTTACCGAGCACACTTAAGTATTTTAACACCTTTGTCTGTTCATGTCAACAAAGAAAATTTATTTAATCTGCTCAAATTATTCTGCAGAATTTTCTACATCACTTAATTCACTGGCTAGATCTTCAAATACTACTCCATCTTCATTAACAACTTCAATATTACGGTAATATTTCATTCCAGTTCCAGCTGGAATAAGCTGTCCAATTATTACATTTTCTTTCAATCCCAGCAGTGGATCAACTTTACCTTCCAGAGATGCTTCAGTTAATACTCTGGTTGTTTCCTGGAAAGAAGCAGCTGATAAAAAGCTGTCTGTAGCAAGTGCAGCCTTAGTAATACCCAGCAGTTCGGGCTCAGCTTTTGCAGGCTCCATATTTTTCTCATTCATTTCTTTATTGCTTTTTCGTAAATCGTATCTATTGATTAAACTGCCCGGAAGAAATTCTGTATCACCAGATTGAGTAATTTTAAGTTTTTTCATCATCTGCCTTATTATTACTTCAATATGTTTATCGTTAATTTCAACTCCCTGTGAGCGGTAAACATTCTGTACCTCTTCCAGAAGATAATTCTGAACTGCTTTTTCTCCTTTCACTTTCAGCAGCACATTTGGATCCAGAGGACCTTCAGTTAGTTTATCACCAGCAGTAACATATTGATCATTTTTTACAATCATCTTTGATCCATAAGGAATCTTATATGTCTTTTTCTTTCCATCTTCATTTTCTATTACAACACGTTTGGAGTTTTTCTTTTCAACTATTGTTACATATCCTTCTCTTTCTGTCATAATAGCCTGACCTTTTGGAGTTCTACCTTCAAAAAGTTCTTCCACTCTCGGCAGACCCTGAGTAATATCATCACCGGCAACTCCACCTGTGTGGAATGTACGCATTGTAAGCTGTGTTCCAGGTTCACCGATAGATTGAGCAGCAATAATACCAATCGATTCTCCAATATCTACAATTTCGTTTGTTGCCAGGTTTCTACCATAACATTTTCTACAGACCCCATGTTTTGCTTCACAGGTAAGAACTGAACGAATTTTTACTTTTTCTATACCTGCAGCATCTATCTTTTTCATCATCTTTCTGGTTATCATTACATTGTTTTCAACAATAACTTCTCCAGTATCAGGATCAACTATTTCTTCAGCAGTTACTCTACCTATAGTTCTTTCCGCAAGTGTTTCAACCGCTTCTGATCCTTTACCTCCGATAGATTCTACATAAATTCCTTCTTCAGTTCCACAGTCATCCTCTCGAACAATGACATCCTGAGAAACATCAACAAGTCTTCTTGTTAGATAACCTGAGTCAGCTGTTCTCAGCGCAGTATCTGCCAGACCTTTTCTGGCTCCATGAGTGGATAAGAAATATTCTAAAACATCAAGTCCTTCACGGAAACTGGATTTAATTGGAACATCAATAATTCGTCCAGAAGGATCTGCCATCAGCCCCCTCATACCTGCAAGCTGAGAAATCTGAGATGTATTACCACGAGCACCCGAAATAGCCATAATATAAATATTATTGTTCTCATCCAGATTTTCAAGCAGAGCATCTGTTACATCATCTTTAGTATTATTCCAGATATCAACAACTTTTTGATATCTTTCATTTTCTGTAATAGCTCCTCTGCGGTAATGTTTTTCAATTTCGTGTACATCATCTTCAGCTTTTTTTACAATTTTCTCTTTAATCGGAGGTATTTCTGCATCAGATACAGCAATTGTAATACCAGATCTTGTAGCAAAATCATATCCCAGTGATTTTATCTTATCCAGTGTTTTAGCCGTTTTATCACTGCCAACCAATTCATAAAGATCTGCGATTAAATCACCAAGTTTGCTCTTCCCAACTCTTTCGTTTATATAATCCATTTCTTCTGGAAAAGATTCATTAAATATTATACGTCCAATAGTGGTCTCTATTATCTCTCCATTAAGTCTGACTTTTACAGGTGACTGGAGATGTACTTTATCTGTATCATAGGCTTTAATTGCTTCATCACTATTGGCAAATATCTTGCCTTCACCTTTCATACCTGGTTTTCTGGATGTTAGATAAAATATTCCCAGCACCATATCCTGAGTAGGAATTGTAATAGGACTTCCATCTGAAGGTGTAAGCAGATTTGTAGTTGAAAGCATCAGCAGCCTCGCTTCTGTCTGGGCTTCTGCTGATAAAGGCAGGTGTACTGCCATCTGGTCACCATCAAAGTCAGCATTATATGCTGTACATACCAGAGGATGCAGTTTTATTGCTTTACCCTCTACCAATACCGGTTCAAAAGCCTGTATACCCAGACGGTGCAGGGTTGGTGCTCTATTGAGAAGTACGGGATGGTCTTTAATAGCTTCTTCTAAAATACCCCACACTTCCTCATCTACCTGTTCTACCATTCTTTTTGCATTTTTAATATTGTGGGCAAATCCCTTGTCTACAAGACCTTTCATTACAAATGGCTTAAAAAGTTCTAATGCCATTTTTTTGGGCAGACCACACTGATGCATTTTCAGCTCCGGTCCGACAACAATAACAGAACGGCCTGAATAATCAACACGCTTACCCAACAGATTTTGACGGAAACGGCCCTGTTTACCTTTAAGCATATCACTTAATGATTTAAGGGGTCTGTTTCCAGCGCCTGTTACAGGACGACCTCTTCGTCCATTATCTATCAGTGCATCTACTGCTTCCTGGAGCATTCTTTTTTCATTTCTAATAATTATTTCTGGAGCGCCAAGATCAAGCAGCCTCTTTAATCTGTTATTTCTATTTATTACACGCCTATATAGATCATTTAAATCTGAAGTTGCAAAACGTCCACCATCAAGCTGTACCATTGGTCTAAGATCAGGTGGAATAACTGGCACAACTTCCAGAACAAGATTTGAAGGAGAAAGTCCGGATTCGTCCAATCCTCCCATTACTTCAAGCCTTCTAACAGCACGCTTTTTTCTCTGTCCTGTTGCTTCTTTAACTTCTTTTTTGAGTTTCTGTACTTCTTTTTTTACATCTATTTTATCTAGAAGTTCTTTAATAGCCTCAGCACCCATAGCTGCTTTAAAACTATTACCAAATTTATTTCTTGCTTCCCTATATTCACTTTCCGACAGAAGCTGCTTCTCAGACAGTGGTGTGTCTCCTGGATCAGTAACTATATAATGAACAAAATATATAACTTTTTCCAGTGCTCTAGGTGACATATCCATAATTAAACCCAGTCGACTTGGAATACCCTTAAAAAACCAAATGTGTGTACATGGTGCAGCAAGTTCTATATGACCCATCCGCTCTCTTCTAACTTTAGATCTGGTTACTTCAACTCCACAGCGGTCACATACAACACCCTTGTAGCGGACCCGCTTATATTTGCCACAGTGGCACTCATAGTCTTTGGTAGGCCCAAAAATCTTTTCACAGAACAAACCATCTTTTTCTGGTTTGAGTGTGCGATAATTTATAGTTTCGGGTTTTTTTACTTCACCTCTCGACCAGTCACGAATCTGTTCTGGAGAAGCAACTCCGATCCTCATTGAATCGAAATTATTCACATTTAACAAGGGTCTCTCCCCTTTCTATAATGTAATTATTCGTCATCATCATCTTCTTGATCACGATTAAGTTTTAAATCTGTATCAAGTCCAAGTTTTTTAGCAGTTTCAGCCATTTCATCTTCATTTTCTGCAACCTGAAGTTCTTCTTCATCTTCAGTAAATATTCTTGCATCCAGACCAAGACTCTGCATTTCTTTTATCAGTACCTTAAATGATTCTGGAATACCCGGTTCTGGTACATTTTCTCCTTTAACAATAGCCTCATATGTTTTTACTCTTCCTACAACATCATCAGATTTTACTGTCAGCATTTCCTGAAGAGTATAGGCAGCTCCATAAGCTTCAAGAGCCCAAACTTCCATCTCTCCAAAACGCTGCCCGCCAAACTGAGCTTTACCTCCTAGAGGCTGCTGTGTTACAAGAGAATATGGCCCAGTTGATCTGGCATGTATCTTATCATCAACCAGGTGGTGAAGCTTTAATATATACATAACTCCAACAGTTACTCTATTTTCAAATCTTTCACCAGTTCTTCCATCATAGAGAACTGTTTTACCATCTCTGCTGAGCTCAGCTTTTTCCAGAATATCTTCAACTTCTTTCTCTGTCGCACCATTAAACACAGGTGTTTCTACATGAATACCAAGAGATCTTGCAGCCATCCCCAGATGTGTTTCCAGCACCTGACCAATATTCATCCGCGAAGGTACTCCAAGAGGATTTAATACTATTTCCACCGGTTCACCATTTGGCAGAAAAGGCATATCTTCTTCAGGTAATATTCTGGAAATAACTCCTTTATTACCATGGCGGCCAGCCATTTTATCTCCAACAGATATTTTTTTCTTGTTGGCAATATACACTCTTACCAGTTTATTTACACCTGGTTTAAGTTCATCACCCTGTTCCCGAGAAAATACTTTAACATCAACTACTATTCCTTCCTCACCATGAGGAACTTTTAAAGATGTATCCCTAACTTCTCTCGCCTTTTCTCCAAAAATAGCTCTTAAAAGTCTTTCTTCAGCAGAAAGTTCTGTTTCTCCTTTTGGAGTAACTTTCCCGACAAGAATATCTCCTTCTTTTACTTCAGCTCCGATTCTTATAATTCCGCGGTCATCTAAGTTTTTGAGGGCATTTTCCCCAACATTGGGAATATCCCTTGTTATTTCTTCAGGTCCCAGTTTAGTGTCTCGAGCTTCTGCTTCGTGTTCTTCAATATGAATTGAAGTAAAAGCATCTTCTTTCACCAGTCGCTCACTAATTAAAATAGCATCCTCATAGTTATATCCTTCCCAGGGCATAAATGCAATAAGAGAGTTGCGTCCCAGAGCCAGCTCACCTTTATCTGTTGAAGGACCATCAGCAATAATGTCACCTGCTTCAACCCTCTGACCTTTTTCTACAATAGGACGCTGATTCATACAGCTGCCCTGATTGGATCTCTTAAATTTGAGAAGTTTATAACTGTCTATTGAACCTTCATCATTTTTTATTAATATTTTATTTGCTGTCACTCTGCTGACAGTACCGGAATTTTTGGCTATGACTACAACACCAGAATCTTTTGCCGCCTTATGTTCTATACCTGTTGCAACGCGAGGTGCATCTGTAATCATAAGTGGAACAGCCTGACGCTGCATATTTGCTCCCATTAAAGCACGGTTAGCATCATCATTTTCCAAAAATGGGATCATTGCAGCAGAAACTCCAACCATCTGCTTGGTAGAAACATCCATGTAGTCAAGATCTTCCGGATGAACTTCTAAAATGTCGCCCCTTTTACGGGCAATAACAAAATCATTTACATAGTTTCCATCATCATCTATTTCCGCATTTGCCTGTGCAATAATATATTTATCTTCTTCATCAGCAGTCAGATAATGTATTTCATCTGTTACCCTGCTGTCGACTACTTTTCTATATGGGGTCATCAAAAATCCAAATTCATTTGTCTTAGCATAGGTGCTCATAGAACCTATCAAACCGATGTTTGGTCCCTCAGGTGTTTCAATCGGACATATACGACCATAATGTGAATGATGAACATCACGCACATCAAATCCAGCTCTCTCCCGACTTAAACCACCAGGCCCCAGTGCACTGAGCCTTCTTTTATGTGTTAACTCTGACATAGGATTTGTCTGGTCCATAAACTGAGAAAGCTGACTGCTTCCGAAAAACTCCTGAATAGATGCGACTACAGGTCTTGTGTTAATTAAAGCCTGTGGAGTAACAACATCTATATCCTGAATTGTCATTCTTTCTCTAACAACTCTCTCCATCCTTGATAAACCAATTCTAAACTGATTCTGCAGCAGCTCCCCAACTGTTTTCAATCTGCGGTTACCAAGGTGATCAATGTCATCAATGTATGCATCTTCTTCATTATATATAAGTTTTACCATATATTGAACCGTTGCTACAATATCATCTATATGAAGATATTTTCTGTCTTTATCAATATCCAGTCCTAATTTCTTATTTAATTTGTACCGGCCAACTGCAGCCAGATCATATCTTTTGTGATCAAAAAATAGAGAATTCAGTAGATTAGTGGCACTTTCAACTGTCGGCGGTTCACCTGGACGAAGTCTTTTATACAATTCTATAAGTGCTTCATCCTGTGATTCTGTACTATCTCTCTCTATTGTGTCATGTACAACTTCTGAATCACCAAAAAGCTCCAATAATTCTGAGTCTGTTCCAAAGCCTAACGCTCTAAACAATACTGTTGACGGCATTTTTCTTGTTCTGTCAACACGCACTGAGATAATACGTTTTTTGTCATATTCAAATTCTATCCAGGCTCCTCTGTTTGGAATAATACTGCCCGAAATTAATCTTCTTCCATCCTTTGTTCTCTCATCGTCAAAATAAACACCAGATGATCTAACCAGCTGATTAACCACAACTCTCTCGGCACCATTAATAATAAAAGTGCCTTTTTCTGTCATAAGTGGAAAATCGCCCATAAAAACTTCTTGTTCTTTTACTTCTCCTGTTTCTTTATTAATTAGTCTAACCTTCACCTGTAAAGAAGCAGAATAAGTATCATCCCGATCACGGCATTCTTCAACCGTATTTTCAGGATCTTCAAGATAATAATCAACAAATTCTAATACCAGGTTTTCGGAAAAATCCTCGATTGGAGAGATTTCTTCAAAAACCTCTTTCAAACCTTCTTCCAGAAACCACTGGTAAGAGCTCAACTGTGTATAGATCAGATCTGGTAAGTCCATTGCATCTTCTATCTTGCTGAAACTATATCTTTCCCTTACCGTTGACATCTTTGCACCCCCAGGAAATACTTAATAATTTAAACAATACTTTCCCATTATAAACTTTTTTATTTACCTTATAGACATCTACTAATATTAACACAAGTCAACTGGGTTGTCAATATTTTTTAGAAAAATAGAGTTTGCCCAAAATTATTTTTAGAGCTGCAAAAAAGAGACTATTATTAAAATATTATTATCTATAATAGAGTAGGACCAGCCTTTCAGCTGGGACCCCTCGTCAAACTGCACGTACGGTTCTCCCGTATACAGCTTTCCGTCAGTCGTTGCCCCGTCTC
>NZ_QPJE01000044.1 GCF_003337245.1 Halanaerobium sp. MA284_MarDTE_T2 | reverse complement strand
CTGTGATATTCAATTTTTTTGTTGTTGAGAACTAATTTTTAGATTTAAAAGCTTAGTTTAGATTGAATATGCTTAATGTTTTTGTGTTACAATCAAGGATTAAGTTCTAAGGAAGTCAAACCGATAGGGTATTTGTTGGAAACTTAAATACCTCCCAGTCTGGAAAGGAGCAGATGCTTATTAACTAATTTAGGTTTAGTTATATTCATTGGAAGTATTCCTTTCCGTAATCAAGATGCTTTCTAATGGAAGCATCTTTTTTTATGTTATAAAATTCAATTATTCAAGGGGGGGATATTCAAGTAAACTTCTTAATGTAGTAATGAATTATGCATTAAAAAAGACCTTAATCTAAGGGAGGCAAGTAAAAAAATGTCTGAAGAAAAAAAGGGAAAAAATAATTTTTTAGAAAAGCCAACCAGTCGTAGAGAATTTTTAAAAAAGAGTGTAATAGGTGCTGCAGGTGCAGCTTTTTCAGTTTCATTTTTAAGTATGTTTACTGATTCTGCTGAAGCTGAGGTTTTGATTGTAGCTGATGGTATTGTAATATCTGATCCAGTTATATGTACAGGATGCCGTCGGTGTGAAACTAACTGCACAGCAATAAATGATAATAAAGCACATCCTTATATTTCCAGAGTTAAAGTTGGTCAAAATTATAATTATGGTCTTCAGGGTCCTGCCATGTATTACTGGACAAAAAATGGACAGATGGGTGATTTTACAATAATTGCAGAAACCTGCAGGCAGTGTGAATCTCCTCGCTGTGCAGCCGCATGTCCAATGGGGGCAATTACAGCTGATCCAGATACTGGTGCAAGAGTAATTAACACCAAAAAATGTGTTGGATGTGGAAACTGTGTGACTGCCTGTCCATACGATATTCCAACAATAGATCCTGAAATTAATAAATCTACCAAATGCAATCTTTGTGAAGGCGAACCTACCTGTGTAGCAGGATGTCCAACCGGTTCATTAAAGTTTGTATCATGGGATAAAGTAGAAAGAACATTAATAGAAAGAGAAAGAATTATCAAAGGTCAGGCAATTTATTAAGAATTCAAAGTTATATAGGGAGGTAAAGAAATATGCCAAAATATAAAGGCTGGGCTGGTAAAATATTAAGAGTTAATTTAACAAATGGTTCTGTAACTGCTGAAGATACAGCAGATTATATTGATTATATTGGTGGTATGGGTTTTGGATACAAAATTTTATGGGATGAAGTTCCTGCAGGAACCGATGCTTTTGACGAAGCAAATAAGATAGTAATTGGTGCAGGTCCTATTACAGGAACTGGTGTTCCGTGTACTGCAAGAACGAATATTACTTCGCTTTTACCTATGAACCCATATAATCTGGTCGGAGATGGTCATATGGGTGGACATTTTTCACCGGAAATGAAGTATGCAGGTTGGGATGCAATTATTATTGAAGGTAAATCAAATAAACCTGTCTGGTTGAGAATAGAAGATGATAAAGTAACAATAGAAGATGCGAGCAGAATGTGGGGACAAGGTATTTTTGATACAACAGCTCAAGTTGCCAGCATTATGGGTAAAGAAGCTCAGATAGCTGCAATTGGCCAGGCTGGAGAAAATCTGGTGCGATTATCAAATATAATGACAAATGGAAATCACTCTGCTGGTGGGCATGGTGCTGTTTTTGGTTCTAAAAAGTTAAAAGCTATTGGAATTATTGGTACCGGTTCTGTTAAATATGCGGCAGACACAAGAGAATGGATCAAGTTAAATGATCATGTTCTGTCAATTATCGGTGCAAATAATCAGCATGTTGTTCCTTCAACACCACAGCCGTGGGCAGAATATCACGATCCGAACAGCCGCTGGACAGCTCAGAAAGGCTTATACTGGGGTGCAGCAGATAAAGAAGTAGAAACAGGAATCTGTGAACCAAAAAATATAAATAAAATTGGATTTAGAACTATGAAAGCAATAAAAGATCTTGGTGAAATGGGTGAAGAACATACTGTAAGAATGGGTGGATGTCAGTCATGTCCTGTTCGCTGTCATTCGCATTTGGAAGTACCTGAATTAGAAAAGTATGGTAAGTCCCGTTATGTAGCTAACACATGTATGGGATATTCTAGTCACTGGTATATTCTAAAAAATGCTGATTTAACAGAAAAAGCAACTTTTATAACAAAAACCCTGGGAGCTCAGCTAGCAGACGATTATGGTCTTTGGTTTAATTATGGTCAGCTAGGAAGAGATCTCTGGTATGCTTATAATAAAGGTATTCTAAAAGATGTACTACCTGCTGATGAATATAATAGTATACCCTGGGATAAGTATGAAGCAGGTGATCCTGATTTTCTAGTTGATTTTTATAGGAGACTTGCTTATGCTGAAGGAGAATTAAGTCATATTTCTGATGGATCGGCAAGAGTTGCAAAAAGATGGGGATTTGAGGATGATTACTGGGATGATGTTTCAATGAAACAGTGGTCACCAGTAATGGGATACCCTCTACATCATGCTAATGAATCAAATGGACAGGTTGGGTCACTTATTAATTTAGTATTTAACCGTGATCCCATGTGTCATTCTCATCAAAACTTTATTCACAGTGGGCTGCCGATTAAATTGAACAAGGAAATTGCAGCAGAAGTATGGGGATCAGAAGCTGCACTGGATATACCTGCAAACTATACTCCTATGAATGAGTACAAAGCTAAATTTGCAAAATGGAGTCTTGTAAAAAATGCACTACATGATTCTATGACAGTCTGTAACTGGATGTTTCCAATGGTAACTTCACCTTTAAAAGAAAGAAATTATAGAGGCGATACTACTATTGAAGCACAGTACTTTAGCTTAACAACGGGTATGGATGTTTCAGAAGAGGAATTAGATGAAATGGGCGAAAGGATTATAACTCTTCACAGAGCATTGACTGTAAAGCAGATGGGTACAACTGATATGCGCAATGAACATGATCAGATCTGTAACTGGGTATTTGATATGGATCCAGATAAAAAAGCTTTTGATGCTGGAACCATTAAGATGGATAGAGATGATATGGAAAAAGCAAAAACGATGTTTTATAAAGAAATGGGTTGGGATGGAAAAACAGGTGCTCCAACTTATGAAACTCTAGAAAGACTTGGTATGAAAGAAGTTGCTGATGAACTTGATAGCATGGGATTAATTCCTGGCTAAAAGGTAATTAGTAATAAATAATTATAATATTTGGGCAGGTAAAAGTTTTATTAATCTTTTCCTGCCTGATAAGGTGTGATAAGATGAAAGAAAAGAAAGCTAATAATGAGGCTTTAGAAAAAATAGCTGAAATAACACGAAAAAATTCAAAAAAAGGCAAAATAACAATTTATGATGACTTTAGTAAAAAGCCGCTATCCTTATCAGAAGAAGAATCAAACAATATTCTAGAAGAAATTAAAACTGATGAAAATTATAATGATATTAGAGTTCTACGAGGTTCAGCAGGTGCATATCTTTTTTCAGATGATTCAATGACTATACAATATGCGAAAATAATAGCCCAGGTTGAAGATAAAGATATTTATAAATTAATAGCTGAGCGAGTTAGAGATGATTCTGAAACATATCCGCGTCCTACAAAAGCTTCAGTTTTTTTATATGAACCATATATGATTTCTAAAGAAGAGTTTGAAGAAGTTATGAATAATATTCGAGATAAAGAAGAATACAATGATATTAAAACATTAAATGCTTCAAATGGAGTGCCATATCTTTATTCTTCAAAATATCTGGAAGATGACCATGCAGTTGCTTTAACTGAATGGGTAGAAGTAATTAGAAAAGAAGTGCCGTAAATATTGGGAGGATAAATAGATGTCTTTAAAAGAGGGATTAAGTAAATTAAATATTTGTGAAGAAGTTCCTGTAGAGTTAAATGTTAATGAGAAAAAATTATTGACATTTATGTGTACTCCACAAAATTTGAATGAGCTGGCAGTAGGATATCTGTATAACAAAGGCTTGATTCAAGGGATAGATGATATTATGTCTCTTGCTGCCTGTGAAGATCTTAAAATTATAAATATTAAAAGCAGCAGAACAATTGCTGAAGCAGAATATAGTCTCAATAGTATTCTGGTAACTGGATGTGGTAGTAATAGTGGTTTTAAAGAAAACTTTTATAATCTAGAAAAAATAAATTCAGATTTAATGATTTCACTTGAAAATGTAAAAAAACTTACAATAGAAATGCTTAAAAAAGCAGTAATTTATAAAAAAACAGGTGGTGTCCACTGTTCAGCAATATCAGATCAGGATGAATTGTTAATTGTCAGAGAAGATGTTGGACGACATAATGCAGTAGATAAAGTTGTTGGTAGGGCTTTGTTTGAAGGAATAGAATTAGCAAAAAGTATTATTATTACAACAGGAAGAATTTCTTCAGATATGATATTAAAAGCTGTCAGCAGTAGAATTCCAATAATCATATCAAGGAGTATACCCAGCAGTCTGGCTCTAGAAATAGCAGAAGAAATCGGAATCACGATAATAGGTAGAGCTGTGTCTAAAAAACCTATAGTTTATACTCATGAAGATAGGATTTTAACTGATGAAAAAATTATGGTTTATCATAATTTTGTTTGAAAATATTAAGATATTCTAAATCAGGGTGGTGAATAATTATGTTTGGAAGATTAGGTCCGATGGAATTAGTTTTGATTTTAATTATTGCGCTTGTTGTATTTGGTCCATCTAAGCTGCCAGATGTTGGTGAAGCCTTTGGTAAGGCAATTCGTAAATTTAAAGATTCTGCAAATGAAGTGAAAAAAGAAGCTGATATTTCTGAAGAACTATCACTTGATGATGAGGATAAGAAATAAATTTTGAGAAATAGGGGATGAGAAAGTTGGAGGAGTTATTATTGTCACCAATTGAACACTTAACTGAATTAAGAAAAAGACTTATTATAATAGCAGTAGTTATTATTATTGGTGCTTCTGTAAGCTTTGCTTACATGGATGTTATCATTGAACTGCTGCTGGATCCAGTACAGGAACTAGATTTTATATATTTAACTCCACCAGAACTGTTTTTATCCTACATTAAAATTGCTTTAGTTGTAGGCGTTATTGTTACATCTCCAATTATTTTTTCGCAGTTTTGGATTTTTGTTAAACCTGGATTGAAGAAAAAAGAGAGAACATATCTTCTATTTTCTCTTTTTTCTGGTTTTTTTCTTTTTCTTTTAGGAGCTTATTTTGCCTATAGAATAATAATACCTTTGTCTATTAGATTTTTTGTCAAATTCTCAATGCCGAGTATGAATATTGAACCTAATTTTTCTTTTGGAAGCTATATAGGCTTTATAAGTTCAATTCTTCTTTCATTTGGTATTGTGTTTGAACTGCCAATACTGGTGACTTTATTGGCAAAGCTTAATTTGATTACAGCTGACACTTTGAGAAAATACCGCAAAGTTAGTATTCTAATTATCTTTGTTGGGAGTGCAGTATTTACTCCTCCAGATATTATTTCTCAGCTTCTTCTGGCTGGACCAATGATATTATTATTTGAAATAAGTATCTTGCTGGCTGCATTAGTAAATAAGAAAAAGAAATAAATATTAGTACTATAAAGAATAAAGTATCTGAATAATAAAAGTCATCTGGTTGTTTTACAGGGGTGGCTTTTATTTTTAGTTAGGTTGTATTAATGTAAATTTTAACTTTATATGATAAAGTTTAAGCAGATTAAGCTTGATAAATTTAAATAATTATTGTAGAATATAAATAGTCTGTTTTATATCTTAAATAATGGGGTCATAGCTCAGCAGGATAGAGCAACAGATTCCTAATCTGTAGGCCGGAGGTTCGAATCCTCTTGACCCCACCATTTTTGTTTTTAATGTTTTATAATCATTGATGTTATAGCTATAACAGACTAAAAATCCAGGCGAAAAATATTATATATCTGAAGATTAATAGTTGAGTTATAGATGGTTTATTAACCTAATCTGTTGTTCAACTATTTTTATTTTTGTTCTTAAACTAAAATAAGATATAAAATTAGTATAAAAGTAAAATAGGTGGTTTGATGAGTTGCCGTTAGAAATTAAATAATTTAATAAAAAAGGAATATAGACTTAACAATGGGAGATGGTTTTTTTCTTTTTTTTAACTCTAAAAATAATTTCGGGAAGACTCTATTATATTTTTTGATTGACAAAAGAATAGATTAAAACCAATCAATTAAAAGGAGAGATTGTAATATGAACAGGATCAACCTTAATGAAAAGTTCAATTTAATTAAAAAGCACTGGGATCCTAAAATTATTGGTGAAGTAAATAATATGCATGTAAAAATTGCTAAAGTTAAAGGAGAATTTGACTGGCATATGCATAAAAATGAAGATGAAATGTTTCAGGTTATTAAAGGAGAGCTTTTATTAAAGTTTAGAGATGGTGAACAGCTGCTTAAAGAAGGCGAAATTATAATTGTGCCAAAGGGTATAGAACATAAACCTGTGGCTGAAAAGGAAGCACAAATTTTAATGATAGAAAAGAAGGGTACTTTAAATACAGGTAATGTTGAGACGGAAAAAACTGTTGATGATCCTGAATGGATATAATTTGACGAATCATGGAGCAAATTGGCATCTTGCTGCTTTGTATACCATTTAGTTTGGCCAGAGAAGCGATAAAACTAATAAAAAGAGAAAATAGCAGATTAATAATTACTTAAAATCACCGATAATATAGACAGGGAGAATATCTAACGTTTTAAAGATGTTTTTTTATTAATGAGAATGATACAGCTTATAAAAGAAAAAGGATATATTGCTTTGAATATAACAGGCTAATTAAGATAGGTTCTGAGTTTTTAAAATTGGAAAAAGAAAATAATAAAAGATAAATGGTAAAAATATGTGGTAGGAGGCTAATAGTGGATAATAAATTTTTTTATCAGAAATTATCCCTTAGTGACGAAATTAAAAGAAGCTGGCAGGAAACAGCAGATTTAATTGCTGTAGAAGAAAAAGCAGCGGCTGTAATAATTGTCAGGTTTAAAGATGAGCATTTAAATTTAGCTGCAGCTTCTGGTTCTGATATAGATGATTTAATTGGGGATCAGTCAGCTCTTAAAATTAATGACTGGCAGTATAAGTTAATTTTAGACAGCGAAAATTTTACTGTTTACAGTTCATTAAAAAATAATATGTGGAAAAATTCAATTCCTTTTCAAAAAGGTTTTGACTCCTGTGCAGGGTATTCAATTAGATGGCCTAATGAAAGTATCTTTGGTTTTTTATACATTTTTCATAAAAAGAAAAAGAATTATTCCAATAATGACAAAAAAAGAATATTAAAATATAGAGAATTGATAGAAACACAGCTTAAACTTATGGTAGAAAAAATTAAGGTTAAAAAGTATGAAGAAGAGAAAAACACAATTCTCTCCGTTACCCAAAAAATTGATAAAAAGTATAAATCAGTTTTTAATAATATTACTCAGGGACTGAGTATAAATGAGGTTATCTTTAGAGATCAAACCCCGTCAGATTATGTTGTGAGAAATTATAATCCCGCCTATAAGAATCTGCTGGGGCTGAAAGATATAAATAAAATAATGGGTAAAACTGGATCTGAAATTTATCAGAAAGATGAGCCATCATTACTGGAATTATACAAAGAAGCAGTATATGAAGAAAGGAATATTAAATTCGATCATTATTTCGGCAGGCTGGATAAATATTTCGAAATAACACTAACTGTACTGGAAAAGGGTAAATTTATAACTATTTTTAGAGATATTACTAAAGCCAGAAAAAATAATCTAAAACTGCAGGCAGCCAATGAACAGCTTACAGCATATAATCAGGAAATTCTACGAATGAACAATGAATTAGATCAATCAATTAATGAATTGAATGAAATGAACCGCCGCTTTATAACTATGATCAAAACAATTTCTGGTTTAAAAGATAGTGTTGAAATGAGTGAAGACAAATTTTATTCAGATCTTTTAAAAAATGCCCTAATAGTAGTTCCAGAAGCCGACTATGGAAAAATATATGTAATAGAAGATGATAGGTGTAGACTTATAGATGCTGTAGGACATGATATCGAAATAATAAAAAATATAAGATTTGATAAAAAATTGCTTTTTCACTATGATAGTAAGGAAGTTTTTATTACAGATGATTATTCGTTAGATGTTGATAAAATTCCGAATAATATGAAAATAAAAATTTTAAATGCTTTAAAACCTATTAAAAGTTCTTTATATATAAATATATTGGCTGAACAGAGAATAGTTGGCAGGATAGCGCTGGATATTGCTGCTAAAAGTGAAAAAGAATTTTCTAAAACAACTCAGAAAACACTTCAATCTTTTGCAACTTTAGCTTCGTCCTTTTTTGCTTTTAAAAAATATGACAGCCTTCAGGATAGATTTACAAAAGAGCTTATTTCCTCAATTATCAAAATATTGGAAATGTATGATTTTTATACAAAAGGTCATTCCGAAAATGTTGCCAATCTTTCTTTACAGATTGCAGAGGAGATGGGATATTCTAAAAAAACAGTCTGGGATGCTTACTGGGCTGGTATGGTGCACGATATAGGGAAACTTTTGATTCCACTGGAGATATTGAATAAAAAAAGTAAACTTACAGATGAAGAATATGATTTAATAAAAAAACATCCAATCTGGGGCAGCAAAGCTCTAGCCAATTCGGAGTCACTAAGGAATATTGCAGAATATATACTTTATCATCACGAAAAATGGAATGGCAGAGGTTATCCGGAAGGATTAAAGAAAGATGAAATACCTGTAATATCTCAGATTATTGCTGTAGCAGATGCATGGGATGCTATGACTTCTAAAAGATCATATCGGGACTCACTGACACAAAAAGAAGCTTTTTTAGAGATAAAGAGAAATAAAGGCAGACAATTTTCTCCAAAAGCTGTAGATGCATTTATGAGAATAATTCAGGCAGGCAAGTTAAAAAAAGGTGAGCAGATATATCAGAATTAAGTTTAAATAATAATTCTGCTTACCAGAGAATAGAGCTATTTTGAACAGATGTTTAAAGAAACATGTAATTAAATTTTGATTTGAGATAACAAATTTGATTTTGATATTGTGTAGGACAACAAGTATTTTGTTATTAAAAAGCCACCAACTGGTGGTATTTTTTTGTTGAATAGGGAGGAGAATATTGTCTTTTGTTGAATAATTATTATTGGAACATCTTAAATATAATTTTATATTTAAGATTATTCAACAATCAGGTAAAAAAATTAGGAGGGTAAATTTTATGAAAAAAGTTATTACTGTAGTTTTAGTACTTTCACTGCTGATTTTTAGTGGATCGGTTATGGCACAGGATTATCTAAGCCAGGGCCAGTGGGAAATAAAGGCTGGAATCGACTCAAGTGGAGAACTAGAGGACTGGGATATTGACCGAGGATTTTCTATTGCAGGTGAATACAAGTTCCCTTATACCAGCAGATGGACACTTGGTGGAGGTCTGGCATATCAGCTGGATCGCGAAGTTGATGAATCAGGTCAGGATGGAGAAATTGGATTTGTTCCATTTTATGGACTGGCACAGTATGATATTGCTAATAATCCATATTACTTAGTTGGTCATTTGGGATTCAACAGCTTCAGAACAGATAGCACTTTTGAACATGAAAATGATGTAGATGATACCAGTGGTGGCCTCTACTATGCACTGGGTGCAGGTATGGAATTTGGCGAAAGATATACTGCTGAAATGATTTATTCAGTTAACAGTGGAGAAATTGAGTATAATAATGGTGAGGATGAAGATGTGGAATATGATAAGTTCACCCTTTCTATTGGAATGAAGTTTTAATTAAAGTTAAAAACTGCTTTTTAAAGTAATTTGATCCCTATTAGGGTAGATAGATTTAATATTAAAATCTATTTACCTGACAGGGAGTTTTTATTTTTTTACAGTTTAAAAATGTTGATATCATAAAAGATATGGAGGTGATCAAGCTGAAGCAATGGATAAGAAATTTAATATGTGATTATATAAAAAATTATGAGCAGAGAGATGATATTAAAACAGAATGGAAAGAAGCTGTGGTTGGATTTGCAGATGCTGATGATAAACTTTTTTTAAAATTAAAAAAAGCTGTGTCCCCTACTCATGCAGCCCCAGGTGATTTTTTAAAACATGCCAGAACTGTTATATGTTTTTTTATTCCTTTTGCTGATTGGGTGTCAGAATCGAATGTAAAAGGGAAATATAGCTCCAGAGAATGGGCCAGAGCCTATGTGGAGACTAATGCTCTGATTGACGATATGAACCGACATATTAAAAAAGAATTAGAAAAAATGAATTTTCAGGCTGCCCTCATCCCTGCAACACATAATTTTGATGAAGAGAATTTAAAAAGTGACTGGTCTCACCGCCATGCTGCTTATATTGCAGGTGTTGGCACCTTCGGAATTAACAATATGCTGATAACAGAAAAAGGGTGCTGTGGAAGAGTGGGCAGTTTAATTACTAACTTAGAAATGGAAGCAACAAAGCGCGGTAATAAAGAAAATTGTTTAAATAAGGCAGGTGGAAGCTGTTCAGTCTGTGCTGAAAGATGTGTAAATAATTCTCTTTCTGTAGATTTTTTTGATAGACATAAATGCTACAGTTTACTGCTGGAAAACGATGATCTTTATTCAGAAATGGGTCTAACAGATGCCTGTGGAAAATGCTGTGTTGCTCTTCCCTGTTCTTTTGTAAACCCAAACTCTGATTGATGTATAGCTTTTGAAGCCGAAAAGGAATTTTACAAAATCATGCAGAAAAATTTATAAACAGCTGATAACTAAGAAAAATTTTCAAAAAGATAAACTTAATTTATAGAGGGAGTGTATATTCTGGTAGGCGGGAGATATTAGGCCGCATGTTATTGATGCTTTAAAAAAACTTGTTGGAAAGATAAAAAACGAATGTGTAAATGAAGTTGAAAAAAAATAGATATTCAGCATTTACCTTACAATCTGCTTAATATTTTTTTGTATCAGCAACTGCTTCTTCTTTATGTTATAAATATTTAGAAACAATAATCTGCCATCCGCCCAGAGTAGAACTATTTCTTCCCTCCAGATCTCCTTATCTCCTGTATCTGTCCCATAGGTGGCCCACATAATATTCAAAATATTAAATATTTTGAAGTGTAAGCAGAAAAAAGATGTTTCAACTTTTTGCATTTTAATAAATGGATAATAGATATAAGACATAATATATAATATAATAGTATATGAAAGCAGAGGTGAACAGATGTGAAGACATATTTAACGATTATTTTAGTAATTATCTTTCTTATTGTTAGTTTTTCTGTTCTGGCAGGATCATTTGAAGAAGAAATTCTTAAAAAATTATTTATCTTTCAGAAAAGTCAGCTCAGATATCTTTTTTCCAAATCATTTCTGCAGCAGGTATCATTTGAAGAAATTGTATCTGTGATAGAAGTTATAGTCTGCTAGCAAACCTCGTGGGCTTGCCCCGAGAAAATAGCAGACGGTTTTGAATTTCAATTATTATGTTTAGCTAATAA
>NZ_QPJE01000043.1 GCF_003337245.1 Halanaerobium sp. MA284_MarDTE_T2 | reverse complement strand
AATACAAAAGGCAAGTTAGAGGATATACTGTTGGGCTAACAGGATTTTAAGCCTGTGGAGATGGTGGGTTACCACTTCTAAGAAGCAGGAATCCTCGTGGGCTTGCCCCGAGGAGGGTCAAGAAAAAGGAATAGATCAGCTGCAGTATGGCTACTGGGGAAAAAGTTTTCGCTATGATTACCGCAAAACTCAGGATGATCTTAAATGTATAGTTGAGCTTTATGGACCTGATGAAGATTTTGAATGGCCTGATCCAGTTGAAGTTTATCCAGAATAAGCAAATGAATTGAGTTTTTTTTCTGCAAATTTCAGAATATTAAAAATTATCAATTTGTGTAAGAAGAAATTTGAAAGGAGAAAAAAATGAAACTAGATGGGAAAGTTGCTTTAGTTACTGGTGGAGGTCAGGGTATAGGAGAAGGTGTAGCAAAAAAACTTGCTGAAGCTGGCTGTAATATTGCTGTAGCAGATATTAGTAAAGAAAAGGCAGAAAAAGTTGCAGAAGATATTACAGCTATGGGCAAAAAAGCGATTGCGGTTGAAGTTGATGTAACAAACTGGGATCAAGTTCAAAATATGGTTAAAGAAACTGACAACAAACTTGGCGGACTTGATATAGCTGTCAACAATGCAGGTGTTCTCTCAATAAAACCGGTTAAAGAATTAACTGAAGCTGACTGGGACCATGTTCTCAATGTAAATACAAAAGGAGTATTTCTATGTGCAAAAGCAGAAATACCATATCTTAAAAAACGAGAATGGGGAAGAATAATCAATGTTTCTTCTGCTGCTGGTAAAGCAGGATTCCCGGAATTAGCACATTACAGTGCATCTAAATTTGCTGTTATAGGTTTTTCTAATGCACTTGCTAAAGAGCTTGCTAAAACTAAAATTACTGTTAATACAATCTGTCCTGGAATTGTAGGAACTCAAATGTGGTGTGGAGAAAATGGACTTGCTGAAGCATGGAGAAATGAAAATGAAACCAGAGAACAGTCATGGCAGCGTCATCAAAAAACTTTAATTCCCCAGGGCGAAGCACAGACTCCTGAAGATATAGGAGGTTTAGCAGTTTATTTTGCAGCTGCACCGCATGTTACAGGACAGGCTGTTGCTGTTGATGGAGGAATGACACTATAGATTTAATAAATTTACCACTCCAATAAAAATAATATTGTGTCAAAGCCTAATCTCATTTTATTATAGTCAATTAGATAAGGTTAAGTTTTTTATATTTACATTAATCATAAAAAAACATTGCTGAAATTAGATTTTTAAAATAATGCAGTATATAATAATAATAAGAATAATCAAAAATTAAGGAGGGTTATGAATGGATCATTCTACAATAATGGCTGTTCTGGTTGATAAGAGAACTGATGCTGCACCTGAGGTACAGAAAATATTGACTGACTATGGATGTTTTATTAAAACCAGATTAGGAATGCACGAAAGCAGTACCTGTGCAGATGAGGGAATGATAATTCTAGATCTAACTGCTGCCGATGAAAAAGTCAAAGAACTTAAAGATGAGTTAACTAATATTGAAGGTGTTAAAGTGAAAAGTATGAAATTGGATTTTTAATGTTTTTTAGTCTTTAATTACTACTAAATAGAGAGGTCGAGAAATAATTAGTTTATTTCCCGACCTCTATCTACAATATACCATTCTCCTTTGAGCAATTCACTGTAGTCTTGCTTTAACACCACCGGTGCAGAGACTTTTTGCTTATAGTGCCTGCTTAAAAATTTGTATTATTTTATTTGCTAACTTCACTCTATATTATATGCAGCCCTAAATCCTTCATGGATAGCATCTATTATTTTTCTGGGATATACACTATCTCCTGCTAACTGGACATTAATATTTGTTTCTTTTAACTGTTCCAATAACTCTTTATTTTCACTATACCCTACAGCCAAAACTACTGTTGATATATCTTCAATTATTTGTTCCTTTCCTTTCTTTTCTATTATCACTTTATTTTCTTTAATTTCTTTTAATGAAGTATTTTTGCTAATATCAACATTTAGTTTATTTAAATTGGCCAGAAGTAATGGTTTTATTGAACCAACATCTGCACCAATCTGATCCAGAGCTTCAATCACCTGAACATCAAAACCCTTTTCTGCTAAATATTCCGCAGTTTCACAACCAACAAGTCCTGCCCCAACTACCAGAATATTACCTTCCACTTCAGCTCTGCCAGTTAAAACATCTTCAGCAAATACAACATTTTTTCTATCAGCACCTGGAAGTTCAGGTTTTATAGGAGTAGAACCTGTTGCCATGATTATTTCATCAACATTATTATTTTCAATTAAATCTTTATCAACTTCGGTTCCTAATTTTATGTCAACTCCTACCTTTTCCAGCTGTTTCTTGAGATATTGATTTAAATCATCAAATTCATCTTTATAGGGAGGAACAATTACTGAACTGAATTTTCCACCTAATTTGTTTTCTTTTTCATAGAGTTTAACTTTATGTCCTCTTTCAGCTGCAGTCCGGGC
Source organism: Halanaerobium sp. MA284_MarDTE_T2 (assembly GCF_003337245.1). Lineage (GTDB taxonomy): Bacteria > Bacillota > Halanaerobiia > Halanaerobiales > Halanaerobiaceae > QPJE01. The sequence goes on along the minus strand of NZ_QPJE01000043.1, from coordinate 9,293 downwards.
AGCTTCCATTCCAGCCGGGCCTCCACCTATGACCATAACCTCTCTTGGAGTAGTAGTTTTATTGGTATTATATTTATATTCTTGTCCACACAGTGGATTACCCAAACATGTGATGGAATCACCAGCAAACAAACGGTCAATACACCCCTGATTACAACCTATACATTTTCTAATATCTTCTTCTCTTCCTTCTTCCATTTTTTTAGGAAAATAGGGATCAGCTAAAAAACCACGGCCTACAGCAACCATATCTATCCCTTTAGCAATAGTATTTTCTAATTTTTCTGGATTTTTTAAACGACCTACTACCATTACTGGAATCTCTCCATTAATAGCTTCTTTTATTTCCAGTGCATTATCTACATATAATCCTTCACTTTCAAAGAAAGACTGGATTATTTTATGACTGGTTTCATATACTCCTCCAGATACATGAATAAGATCTATACCTTCATTTACTAAATCTTGGGCATAGTTCTTTGTCTCATTTATAGTTAAACCTCCTTCAACAAATTCCTCAGATGTCAAACGATAGGTAACTGTATAATTATCTCCAACTTTTTTTCTAATATTTTTGACTACTTCTAGAGGAAATTTTTTTCTATTCTTAAATGAACCACCATATTCATCATTTCTTTTATTACTATAAGGTGACAAAAATTGATTTAATAAGTATCCATGTGCCCCGTGTATTTCAACCAGATCAAATCCAGCTTTTTTAGCTCTTTCAGCTGCCTTAGCAAATGCGTCTATTATTTCATCTATTTCTTTTTTGGTAAGTTCTTTAGGCTTTTCCTGTTTTACCGGACATGGTATAGGTGAAGGAGCAACTACCTGTTGACCTGTCACATCTGAACTGGTCTGTCTTCCTCCATGATATAATTGTATACCAATTTTGGAACCTTCCTCATGAACAATTTCAGTTAATTTCTTTAAATCAGAAATTAACTCATCTTTATGAATACCTAATTCATTCCTAAACCCTTTTCCAGTAGGGTGGACATAAGCTGCTTCAAGAATTATTAATCCAGGTCCTCCCCTGGCTCTTTCTCTAATATATTCTATATATCTATCAGTAAGCTCTCCATCTTCACCACAATAATTGGTTACCATTGGGGACATAGCTATTCTATTCTTTATTGATAAATTACCTACTTTGAGTGATTCAAAAACTTTATCTCTCATTTTATTTCCTCCTTATCGTAATTTTTTTCACAATAATATTGTAAATAATTTAACGGTGTTTGTCAAGAAAATTGTCGAATTTATTTGAAAATTTGTTTAAATATGACTTTTTTGTTGTAGTCTCTTATGTAAATTGCATATCTTCTGGACAGCAATAAATTGTATAATTTTTTTAGATATTTAAATCTCCCATTAAGACACCAACAACTTCTTCCTGCTTTTTAATCGGAACAGAAATTGCAATACAATAATTATAACTATCCAGCGAAATATAGGGATCAGAATAATATACATTACCCTTTATAGCCTCAGAAAAATATTCTCGATGAGAGAAGTTTTTTGTCAGATCTTCTTCCTCTATATTAGAAGAAAAATTCATTCCTTCTGGATTAAAAATTGACAGCATCTCAAATCGATCATATTTTTTTATTAACTTCTTTAACAACATTCGGCTCTGATTATTGTCCTGCATTAATTTGGGTGAGGATATTTCTTTTAATATTTCAACACTTTCCTCAATTATCTTTTTGTCAGCTTCTGTTATTTCAAATGCCTGCATAAAATAATTAGTTTCCTTATTCAAATCTGATATTTCTTGATAAAACCCTTCCATATAATCATCTATCTGCCCAATGAAATTTTTCTGCTCCTGGGTATTAGCAGTTATCTCTTCAACCCCGGCTGCAAGCTGCTGAGAATTAACCGTAATCTGATCCATCATATTTTTTACCTGTTCTGAAATTACATTTTGTTTAATTGATAAATTCTTAATTTCATCTATTTGCTCTCTCAGTTCAATAGTTGAGGCATCTATTTGTTTAAATCCTTTTTTCGCCTGATTAATTTTAGTTAAATCTTTTTTGATATTATCAACTCTTTTAATCATTTTAGAATTTACATTTTTTGTCTGAGTAGAGATACTGGAACTAATTTCTTTAATATTAGCAGAAAAATTAGCTACCTGTTCCGAAAGCTGACCAATTTCATCTGCCACAACTGCAAAGCCTCTTCCTCTTTTGCCGGCTCTGGCAGCTTCTATAGCAGCATTTAATGCCAGAAGATTTGTCTGCTCTGATATTTCATTTATTTTAACTATTATTTCTTCAATACTGCTGGCTTTACTATTTAATTTTTTAATTTCCTGGCTTAAATTATCAAAGTCATTTATACTTTCCTTTACATCCCCAATTGTAATCTGCAAATTTTGATCATTTTCCTCGACAACCTCCTGCACAACTTTTACCTTGGAAAGTGCAGCTTGACAATTGTTTTTTATTGAGTCAGACAATTGAACAGAATTCTCCATTTTTTCATCAGTGGCTTCTGCATGTCGGCTCTGTTCCAGCATGTTTTCACTAAAATCTTCCAGAGTTGAAGAAGAATTTTGCAGAGAGTCCTTGATAGATCTAATGTCCTGCTTCATTTTAGCTGAAGAATCATATATTTTTTCGGATATCTGAACAGTATAAGCAATAAATTTTCTAATCCTCTTTAAACCTTTATTAAAATAAGTTGAAAGTATTTTAAGTTGATTGTTCTCAGACTCAATTTCAACGTTCATGCTTCCCTCTGCCAATAATTTAAATTTATTTTTTAACAGTTTCAATATCTTATTTTTGCTTCTTAGCCTTAATAGAAGGATTCCCAGGACTATTGTAATAAATATTATAAGTAAATACATTTCTTCTCTCCTAATTTAAAGAAAAAGGCAGAAGAATTAAATTCATTCTACCTTTTCCCCATTATAATTAATTATAATCTTTTAATAGAATCTGGCTAAAATCAGTCCACTCACCCTGTACATAATCTAATTTAACATGTTTTTTCTTAACATCTTATTCATCTCCCCTGCTAATTAAAGTTCCAGTTTTTCCTTCTAAACCTGCCTGAGCCTTATTGAGTGAAGTTATTAAAGCTTTGCCGCTCTTCTTTTTTTCTACAAAACTGACTGCTGCTTTTACTTTGGGCAGCATACTTCCCGGTGCAAAATGGCCCTCTTCAATATATTTTTTTGCCTGCTGAATATTAATTTGATCTAACCATTTTTCATCTTCCTCTCCAAAATTAATAGCAACTTTATCAACTGCAGTCAGAATAACCAGCAGATCGGCATCAACAATTTCAGCTAGTTTTTCACTGGCGAAATCTTTATCGATTACTGCCGAAACACCTTCTAAAAATCTTCCCTCTTTAATAACAGGTATCCCACCACCTCCACAGGCAATTACCAGCTGTTGATCTTCAATTAGATTTGTAATTATTTCTTTTTCTACAATATCCACTGGCTGGGGACTGGGCACAACTCTTCTATAACCTCTACCGGCATCTTCTATCATTTGATAACCTTTTTCTTCTTTAAGCTTAACTGCTTTTTCTTGACTATAAAAACTACCTACAGGTTTGGAGGGGGAATCAAAAGCTGGGTCATCTTTATCTACAAGCACCTGGGTGATTATTGTAGAAACTGACTTATTGATTTTTCTTTTTTCAAGTTCAGCTCCCAGTGCATTTTGCAGATGATAACCAATATATCCCTGGCTCATTGCTCCACATTCGGGGAAAGGGATAATTGGTATGCTATTATCTAACAAACTTTGATTTTGAAAAGCAAGATTGATCATTCCAACCTGAGGTCCATTTCCATGAGCAATAACTAATTTATGACCTTTTTCTATTAGATCAACCAGATGTACTGCAGTTTCTTTAACTAATTTCTTCTGTTCAGTTAGAGTTTGACCTAATGCATTGCCGCCAAGTGCAACTACAATTTTCATTTTTATTCCTCCTGTATATTTATTTTGCATTTTATTGACTCTACCATATATTATTTGACGTTATCTTTCTATCTTGTTAATCTATAAATAGCTTTGGCATAGATTTCTATACACTTAAATAATGAATCAAGTTTTAGATACTCATTTGTTTGATGTTCAACTTTTTCTTCACCTGGAAAAACTGATCCAAAAGCAACACAATTTTCAATCGCCCGTGAATAAGTTGCCCCTCCACTGCTTAAAGGTGCTGCTTCTTGCCCAGTTACATCTGTAAATACTTTTAAAAGAGTTTGAACAAGAAAATCATCCTCTTTAATATATAATGAATCTAAATAATCATGTTCTATATATTTTAAACCATAGGATTTAATTTTTTCTTGCAATTTATTTACTATTTCTTCTTTTTTAATAGTAACTGGAATTCTAATATCAAAAAACAACTCCTGCTTTGTTTGATCTAGTTTTATTTTCCCCAAATTTATTGTTAAAGGACCCGATTCTTTATCTGCTAAATCTCCAAATATTTTAAGCCCCTTATAATCTTCTCCCAGATAATCGTTAAAGAAATTAATACTTTCTATGTCTGAATATATATTATCCAGTGCTTTAAGCATAACAGCAATAGCATTCTTACCATTATAGGGTTTAGAGGCATGAGCACTTTTGCCAAATACAGTAATTAGATTATTATCAAACTGATAATTAGCCTTTAATTTATCCAGCTCTCTAATTAATTTATCTGGATCATCTGATTGATAACTAATTTCATTTGGCACTACATTAAATGCTGTTCCACCGGCTAAATTAATTTCACTGCTGTTTTCAGAAACTAGTTTAAACTGCAGCAGAGCTTTTTCAGCATTTATCAGGGGAAAATTGCTATCTGGAGCAAAAGCAAAAGTTGGTTTTTCTTCATTGACTAAATATTGTTCTATACTGCGCCACAGTGTTTCTTCATCTAAACCAAATATAAATCTGATTCTTTTATTAAAATAAACACCCTGATCTATAAGATTTTTAACTGCATAAAGAACAGCTATTAGTGGGCCCTTATCATCTATTGTGCCTCTTCCATACAGCTTTCCATTTCTTTTAGTTAGCTTAAATGGTGGGCTTTCCCAATCAGCTTCACTGCCGGCTGGAACAACATCAAGATGACATAAAATACCAAGCATTTCTTTACCAGATCCTATTTCTGCATAACCATACTGACCAGCTCCATAAAAAGTTTTAAAGCCAAAGTCCCGAAAAATTTCTAAAGTTTTACGCAGACACTTATCTATCTCTGCTCCAAATTCATATTTTTCCGAATCTTCAGCATACACACTAGGACAGGCGATAAGCTCAGCTAAAACAGAAATTATTTCGTCTGCCTGAGCCTCAATTCTCTGCGCTATTTTCATAATTACCTCCTAAAAATTTTTAAATTCAGTAATTTTTAAATCAATACTCCCAAAGAAAGCATAATAATAGTAAACAGGAATATTGCTAACAAAAGTTTCCAAACATATTTTATCCATTTACCATAATTAACTTTTGCAATTGCAAGACCTCCCATTACAACAGCACTTGTGGGAGTAATTAAATTTACAATACCACTTGCAGATTGATAAGCTGTTACCACTATATTTCTTGATACATTGGCAAAATCACCCAGTGGAGCTAAAATCGGCATTGACAAAGTGGCTAAACCCGAGGTGGAAGGGATCAAAAATGATAATGGAATATAGAATAAATAAGCTAAAATAGTAAAGGAAACAGAGCCTAAATTTGAAAGTAGATTTTCGCCATAATTCAACACTGTTCCCGAAATATTTCCATTATTCATGATAATTGTAATACCCCGGGATATAGCAACTATTAAAGCAACACTAATTAAATCACTAGCACCACTTACAAATGAATTTACAATCTTTTTTTCTGACATGCCAGCAATTAAACCAATAATAATAGCAGATGTCATAAATAAAGTTGATAATTCTCCAAACCACCACCATAAAGTTGGTACAGCTGTTATTCCTAGATCTTCAAAAGGAATTACACCAAATATCATTACTAAAAATGTTAGAGCAAATACTGCAATTATTATTTTTCTGCGTTTAGTAAATTCGGGGAATTCATCTTCTTTTTTTCCTAAAAAATGCTCTTTATTTTCTTCTCGCTGACTGTAAACTAAAGACTTGGATGGATCATTTTTAACTTTTTTGGCATAGCGCATAGTATAGAAAATAGCAATTAATTCCCCTAAAACTAAAATCGCCAATCTCAAACCAATTCCCCTACCAAGTGATATTTGAGCAAAGTTAGTTGCAATTCCTGTTGCAAAAGGATTGACTGTAGAGCCTAAAACTCCAACTCCAGCACCTAATAAAATAACAGAAACAGCTGTAATCGCATCATAACCAGCTGCTATAAATATCGGAATAACCAGAGGATAAAAAGCTATTGTTTCTTCTGCCATTCCATAAGTACTACCACCAATACCAAATAGTGTCATTAGAACAGGTATCATCCAAATTTCTTTACCTTTTAAGGCCTTAGTAACCGCTGCAATACCAGCATCAATTGCTCCACTCTTCATTGTGACACCTAAAAAACCACCGATTACTAAAACAAATAGGGCAACATCTACTGCATCATAAAAACCATCAATTGGTGCTTTTAGAATGTCAAATATACCTTGAGGATTCCTATCTGTTTGGTGATAAGTCCCAGGTACAGGCTTACCAGCTTCTTTTTGATATTCTCCAGCTGGAACAACCCAGGTTAACATTGCTACTATTATAATAATTATAAAAAGAATTGTATAAGCAGTTGGCATTTTAAATTTTTTCATAGTTATCCCTCACTCCTTAGTTTTAATTTTAAACAATTTATTATTAGACTCTATCCTCCCATCACATAGGAAGGATAGAGTTATAAATTTAATTACCTGCTGTTGCTACCATTACTGCTTTGATAGTATGTATTCTATTTTCTGCTTCTTCAAAAACCCTAGAATGTTTACCATTAAAAACAGCATCGGTTACTTCCATTTCTTTAAGTCCAAATTTCTCTTCAATTTCTCTGCCAATTGTTGTTTTATTATCATGGAAGGAAGGTAAGCAGTGCAGAAAAATAACTTCATCATTGTTAGCTTTTTCAATCAGAGACTGATTAACCTGATATTTTTTTAGAAGTTCTATTCTTTCTTCAAATTGATCTTCTTCTCCCATTGAGACCCAGACATCTGTATAGACTGCATCAGCACCCTCGACTGCTTCTAAATCTTCAGTAAGATTAATCCTGGCCCCAGTTTCTGCTGCTATTTCCTGCATATCTTTAACAAGTTCTGCTTCCGGCCAGAGAGATTTAGGTGCCAGAGCAACAAACTCCATTCCTAATTTGGCGGCAGCAATTAAAAGAGAATTGCCCATATTATTGCGAGCATCTCCAGTATAAACTAACTTTATTTTATCCAGAGCTTTGTTTGTGTTTTCTTTAATAGTTAAAAGATCAGCCAGTACCTGAGTCGGATGATAACTGTCTGTTAAACCATTCCAGACCGGTACTCCAGAGTAAATTGCCAGTAGTTCTACATCACTCTGTTTAAAACCTCTAAATTCTATTCCATCATAAAATCTTCCCAGCACTTTAGCAGTGTCTTCGACCGTTTCTTTTTTACCAAGCTGACTGTTGGTAAGGTTTGTTACATTTGCACCTTCATCATAAGCTGCTACCTCAAAAGCACATCTAGTTCTGGTTGAAGATTTTTCAAATAATAGAACAATGTTTTTACCTTTAAGCAGCTGGCCTTTAGCACCCGTTATTTTTTTCTGTTTTAAATCTGCTGCCAGGTCAAGTAAATAATGTATTTCATCTGCACTAAAGTCTTTTAAACTTAAAAATGATCTGCCTCGTAAATTTACTCCCATTATCATTAACTCCTTTCGTTTTTAAAGATCTTCTCTAATTAAAGGCATACTCATACAGCGCGGACCGCCACGACCACGTGACAATTCGGAACTGGGGATAACATGGAGATTAACTCCGTTTTCTTCTAAAATTTTATTTGTTACATGATTGCGAGAATATACCACTACTTCTCCAGGAGCTATGGCCAGGGTATTAGAACCATCATTCCACTGTTCTCTTCCTGCATCAACTTCATCTCCTCCGGCACACTTGATCAGGGTTATTTCATCAAGTTCCAGATATTTTTGGAGAATATTATCTAAAGTATCTTCCTCTTCATCAATTTTTAGACCACCGTTATTACCTTTAGTAATCGAAAATACTTTTAATTCACCTTCAATTTGAGCGTGAATAGTAAATTTATCGTGATCAACCATGGTAAATACTGTATCTAGATGCATAAAGGCTCTTTTATCAGGTATTTTAAAAGCTAATATTCTCTCAAAAGTTTCCTGCTCATCATAAAGTAGATTTTTGGCCACTTCTTCAATAGCTGCAGCATCTGTTCGATGCGAAATTCCCATTGCAACTACTTTATCATTTAAAATTAATTCGTCTCCTCCTTCTATAGAACAGCTGGTATTATTTCTATCAAACCAGAAGGGAATCTCATAATCCCTGTAATCAGGATGATATTTAAAGATATATTCCGAAAAAATAGTTTCTCTGTTTCTGACATCTGTCCGCATATGATTTAAAGAAACTCCTCTACCAATAGTGGCAAATGGATCTCTGGTAAAGTAAAGATTGGGCATTGGATCTAAAATAAAGGGATAAGCACTATCTACCATATCATTTAAAGTACAATCAGCAATCTTCGGTACTTCTGTTTTACGCACGCCAGCCATCATTTTATCTATCAAATCTTCATTACTGAATTCAGCAAAATATTCTTTAACAGCTGATCTTTCTCCAGGACTAAAAACTCCTCCTTCATCTAGAAACTGTTCAATAAATTGGTCTTTAATATCAGCATCTTTTATAACCTCTGCAATCTGATCTTCGAGATAAACAACCTCTACTCCACTGTCTTCAAGCATTCTGGCAAATGCATCATGCTCTTTTTGAGCGATCTCTAAATATGGGATGTCATCAAATAATAATCTTTCTAAAATATCTGGTGTTAAATTCTCTACCTCTTCTCCTACGCGATGTAAGAGAACTTTTTTTAAAGGAGCTATTTCGGATCGGACATTTAATGGATACATTTTATCTTTCTCCTTTCAATTAAAAAATTAATTCTGTAAATAAATAATTTTAATTACCTTTAATAGAAGCTTTAAACAATAGAGTAGGACCAGCCTTTCAGCTGGGACCCCTCGTCAAACTGCACGTACGGTTCTCCCGTATACAGCTTTCCGTCAGTCGTTGCCCCGTCTC
>NZ_QPJE01000042.1 GCF_003337245.1 Halanaerobium sp. MA284_MarDTE_T2 | reverse complement strand
TTATTAGCTAAACATAATAATTGAAATTCAAAACCGTCTGCTATTTTCTCGGGGCAAGCCCACGAGGTTTGCTAGCAGACTATAACTTCTATCACCTTCTGACATTCTATCTGCTATTTTAACTTCTATATTATTACCAAGACAGGGTTTAATTTTTCCATCTGCAGTTAATCTCAATCTATTACAATTGGCACAGAAATTATTACTGATTGCAGAAATAAAGCCTATACTTCCTTTCGCTTCCTCTACTTTATAATATCTGGCCGGGCCACTGCCCTCAATTTGAGCTGAATAAAGATTAAATTTTTCTGAAATATATTCTTTTATTTTTTCACTGCTGTAGAATTTTTCTTCAGAAATATCAAAACCAAGCGGCATACAGTAAATACAGCGGAGATTGCAGCGGTCAGTTACTGAAATTCTTAAATGATTTATTTTCCTTCCAAATTTATCAATTAATTCTTTCATAAAATCAATCCCCATTCTGATATAATTTTATATTTTAATGACCATAAAAACAAAGTCTGGGCAAATCTGCCAGAACTGCCGCTCCTGCAATTGTATTTCCAAAAAAGTAATATTCTCTTTCATTGCTGTTCAATGTTTCTATTATATTATCTATTGAATTATTTACTACAGAAGATCCTGTGACAAGCACCAGATCTGACTCTTTAATAAGTTCTTCTGTATCAGTATTACCATTCCATATTTTAACACCATCTTTATATTCAGAGATCAATTTTGGATTTAAATCAGTCACTCTAACATTTTTAGATCCAAAAACTTTACTGCATTCTTCAGTTATTGCCGGCTGATAACCAATTATTCCAATATGCTCTGCATCACTATTTTTTTTAATCCATTTTACCATTTCCTGAGAACATTTATGTGGTTCCTGATCCCGGCAGTGTATAGTTTTTTCTGCCATATTTAAATGATTTAACACAGCATTAACAGTAGAAATAAAAAGTGCACGATGATAATTATTATTCAGTTTTAGATTAATAACATCTGAGATAGATCCATTAAATCTGCCAGGATGATCTGTAAAAGCCTGGCCAAAACTGCCCGAATAGTCTGCCTGTATCATGACTTCTCTGCCGATCAGCAGAGGAAAATCATCTCTGCCGGGATTACCTATAGCCTCTTCTGGAGAAAGACCCATTATTTCTATATCGATTTTTTCTTTTTCTATACTATAGTCTTTTATTATTTTAAAAAATTCATTTTTAGTTTTACTCAGTACATTCATATTATATCACTTCCATTTCCATAATATTAGTTTATTTTTCCAAAAGAACAATTTGGATACTGACAGACTTCACAGTGTCTGCAGAAACCTCCCAAACCAAGCTGAACAATATCTTCTCTGCTGATCTTCTCTCCGGCAAGTATTCTGGGATAAATAATATCAAAAACAGTAATTTTATAATAAAGAACACAGGCCGGCAGTCCTAAAACAGGAATATTGTCTAAATATGCCAGCATCAATTTATTCCCAGGCAGTACAGGAGCCCCATAACTTATTATTTCTGCTCCAGTAGCTCTTATACCAGAAGGTGTCAGATCATCAGGATCAACTGACATACCACCTCCTGTTATTAACAGTTCTGCACCTTTTTCTTTCAAATCCAATAAAGCATCTTTAATTAAATCTCTATTATCAGGAACAAAGGTAAAATCCAGCAGTTCTCCACCCCATCTATTTAATTTTCTTTTAATTGTAGGCACAAATTTATCTTCTATTCTCCCGTGATAAACTTCGTTTCCGGTAACAACCAGGCCTACTTTATAATTCTTAAATGGAGATACCTCAAAAATATATTTATCAGCAGCCATATTTTCAATCTTTTTTATTATTTTTTCGCTGATAACAAGTGGGTTTATTCTGATTCCGGCTGCACTGTCTCCTTTTCTGACGGGGACTTTATTGTGTATTGATGTTATTAATACATCCTTAACATTATTTGCTTTTATCAGAAGTTCTTTGTTTATTTTCATTATACCGGAATAAGAAGCCTCCAATGTTACCTTACCTTCTTCCGGGCCAGCAAATGTAAATCCTTCACCACAGACAGCTTCTGCAATTCTCAAAGCTGCTTCATCTTCATGTAGATCATCTGGCTTTAGATCTATAATATATAGACTTTCTTTTCCCATATCTCTCAGCACCGAAATATCTTCTTCTTCCACCACATGACCTTTTTTAAATCTCGCTCCCTTGTATTCACCAGGAATAATTTGTGTCATATCATGTGCAATCGTTTCCCCCACAGCATTTTTTACAGTAATTTTTTTACAATTCATTAAGTTACCTCCAAATTTTTAATATTCACAACCAGTCTAAATATATACAATTACATGTCACCATTTAAAACTTTTATTTTCTTAAAGTTAAAAGTCAGCCAGGTAGTATCATTTTTGCTCAACTTCATGTTTTTATAAATATCTGCTGCCAGCTTTACTTTTATTTTTCTATCAACCATAAAGACACATTCAATATAAGTGGAATTTTTTTTAATTTCAATCAATTCTGCTTTAACTCTGTTAATATCAGGCCCGGGTGGTTTACGTTTAGATACATATATATCTTCAGGCAAAATCGCTATTTTCCTTATGCTTTTTTGGAGACTTGCAACAACAAAGTTTAACTTTCCACATTTTATCTCTTTTAAATACAGATTCAGTTCCTTACAGCTGCTGCAGATAAATATATTGGGTTCACCTATAAACTCAGTTACATTTTTGTTCTTCGGCTTAAAAAATACTCTGTCTGCTTTATCCACCTGTTCAATAACACCATTATTAATTACTGCTATCCTATCTGCCATTTCTTCTGCTTCAGAAAAATTGTGAGTTACATAAACGGTAGTTATATTCAATTTTCTCTGCAGCATTTTTATTTCCATTCTTAAATGTTTGGATATGCGGTAGTCCAGACTGCTCATCGGCTCATCCAGAAGCAATATGTCTGGAGAATATACTAAAGCTCTGGCCAGAGCAATTCTCTGTTTTTCTCCCCCACTTAAATTTTTAGAATATCGTTCTTTAATTTCAGTTATATTGAATAAATCTATTATATGTTCAACCTTTTCTTTAATCTCATCTTTAGAAAATCCCTTTGTTTTTAATCCATAAGCTATGTTATCATATACATTCAAATGTGGAAAAAGATTTATATTCTGGAAAAGATACCCGACATTTCTTTTCCCCGGCACTAAATTATTAACATTATTTTCTCCAAAATAGATTGAACCACTGTAGTCAACTATTCCTGCAATAGCTTTTAAAAGAGTTGTCTTACCTGAACCAGATGGACCCAGGAGAACCATTAATTCTCCATCTTTTATCGTAAAATTCATTTTCTTAAGACAAAATTCAGTTGAAAGATCCTTTATTTTGATATCAGGCATAATTTACCTCCACTGATCAGTAAATTTGGATTCTAAAAGAACTATTGTTTTTTCAAATAAAAAGCACATAAGTGACAGCAGCAGCAAACAGACTATAATTATGTCAACTCTTACAAGATTTTCTGCTTTCATCATTAAAGCTCCAATACCTGTTGGTATTGCGATCATTTCAGCTGCAATAACTACCCTCCAGGCCATTCCGGATTCTAATTTTAAACCGGTAAAAATACTCGGCAGAGCAAGTGGGATAATAATTGTAAATAGTATTTTTATTTCTGATGCCCCCAGAGTTCTGGCTGCATTTATTAAATTATTATCTACTCCTTTAATTCCAGCTATAGTATTATATACTATTGGAAAAAAACAGCATATAAATATTATAAGTACTGGAACCAGATTGTTTACTCCAAAAAATATTATAAAAAGTGGCAGCCAACCCAGGGCAGGTATTGGATAGGTCAAACTTATTATAAGACCTAAAAATTGATTAACATTTTCCTTCCAGCCCATCAAAATACCGACAACCAGACCCAAAAATGAACCAAGGAAAACTCCTGCTAAAACTCTTAATAAACTGCTGTAAAAATTTTTAATCAGTACTCCATTGATGGTTAAATAATAGAATTCTACTATTATTTCTTTAATTGAAGGTAAAAAGTTGTTTTCAAAGATTAAATTTAAAGATGCTGCACTTTCCCAGACTATAAAAAATATTAAAACAGGCACCAGTCCTTTTAAGTTATAATCAAATTTATTCATTATGCAGATACCTCAAATCTAATATTTCTTTTACATCAAATTTTTCTATATATCCTAAGTCTGACATATAATTAACAACACTCTGAACCTGATCTGCATCAATTTCTGTTGTGAATTCCAGCTCTTTTTCAATAGAATTTTTAATAATATCTGGAGTAATGCTGCTGTTTTTATTATTATCTTCCATTAAATATGATTCTCCACCTGCCTGAAGCGCCTCAGAAACTATAACAGAAGCTTCTTCAGGATTATCTTTTACAAATTGGATTGATCTTCTGTTAATTTCAACCAGCTTTTTGACCTGTTTGCTGTCTTTTTTTATTAAATCTTCTGTTACAACTAAAACACTACCCTGCATTTCAGGCCACAATTCTTTAGCATTTATTAATATTTTAAACCCCATTTTCTCTCCCATACTCGGATACTGTTCAGGCATAACACCAGCCTGAATCTTATTGTTTTTAATTGATAGTAGAATTTTGTTAGGACTCATTCTTCTAATATTTTTCATTACTTTTTCTTTGTTCAGATTTTTTTCTTCTATAAATTTATGTAACAAAAGATCTGCCGGACTTCCTTCACGAGGACAGCCGATTGCTATACCTTCTTTTTCCAGATCACTATCTATACTTATATACTCTGAGTTAACCAAAATTCCATATCCATATTTATGTGTTCCTGCTACTATTTTAATAGGAACTTTCCCATTGGCAAAAGCAGTAACTGCAGGAACAAGGCAGATATAAGCTGCATTTACATCTCCTCTGCTCAAAGCAGCTGACAGAGCCATTCCTGTTGAGTAAGTATCAAAAGAACTGATATTTAAATCATATTCTTCAAACCATCCTTTATTTTCAGCAACAAAAAAACTGGCTGCATGATCCATAAATTCAACTGCTATATTTATCGGTATATCTTCTGCAGCTGCCTTAAAATTAAGTGCTGGCATCATAAGAAATATTAACATGATAAAAATTAATGATTTTTTCATTATTACTCCCTCTTCCTTTTTTAAACGTTAATATTTGCTTTTTAAAAGCTTTTTAACAATTGCTGTGATATTCAAATAACACATGTTAATTATCCTATATCTTTAATTCTCATCTTTTGAGAAATATAAAACTGCTTCCAGAACCCCTCCACCAATGGCAAGAGCTTTTTCGGAAATAGTAAAACAGTATTCTTTTATATTCCTATTATCAATATCTCCAATTTTTTCGTGGTCTGCAACTTCAATACCCGGATAGATAATACCCCTTATTACTCCAGATATTTTTGCTTTTACTGGAATATAATCAACATATCCAAAAACTTCTCCTTTTTCAATTTTTTCTCCTATTTTTCTTTCACTCGTAAAGATACCTTCAGCAGGAGCACTTACAACTCTTTCTATGCTGTATCCAGGCACCTCACCCGGCTGTTTTTTATATGACATTGCCTCACCCTGATAAATTGCTCTTCCTAAATAGTGCCCGCGGTAGGTTTCAACAACAGCATTTACATTATCTCCAGTCTTAAACCCTGGACCCAAACCGATTACAATACTGGCTTCATCAATTTCTGTATTGTTTTTTCTCTTCATCATGCGTGCATCAACAACAATTTCTGGCTTCATTAATTTCTTAAAATCTTCCACATGACACCTGTTAAATACAGGTATAATCCCCTCTGACCATAATTTATTTATCTCATTAATATTATCTATATACACTGACTTAATTCCTTCAACCTCCCAGCTTCCTCTGTAAACACATTCTGCAAAAGAAACTGTCCTCCTGACAACAGTTGGGTTTTCAATTTCACTCATAGCTATATTAAAACCTGCTTTATACAGCCTGTAAGCAGTTCCTGAAGCTATATCTCCCGCCCCTTTGATTAAAACAATTTTTTCTCTGCAATTATTTTTACTGTTTTTATTCATACTTTCCTCCCTTTATACTTACAGAAGTATAACGAAAACAAAAAAATAAATTTCCCCCTACAGCAATAAAGAAAGCTCTTCTCCAATTCTTTTCATAGCTTTTGTAGCTTTATCTTTAATAAAAATATCTGTAATATAATTAGTATAATTCGATTTCTCAACATTAATCTCAATAATCTCTGTTCCATTATTTTTTGCAATAACAGGAATAGAAGATGCCGGCTGGACTTCTCCTGTAGTTCCAATTACTATAAATAAGTCTGCTTTTTCTGCTTCAGCAAATGATAATTCTTTTTCCTTCTCGGGTATTGCTTCTCCAAAAAAAACAAAATCAGGTTTTAAAATTTTACCACATCTTTCACATCTGGGTGGTAAATCTTCCAGAATTTCTTTATCGGCAGAATATCTGCTGCCGCATTTTGTGCAGACCAATTCTCTAGAATTACCGTGGAATTCAAATACTTTTTTACTGCCTGCTTTCTGATGTAAGTTGTCTATATTCTGTGTGACTACTGCTTTTACATAACCAACTTTTTCTAATTCAGCAATGACTTTATGGGCAGCATTTGGTTCTGCCCTACCAAAATAGTCATAAAAAATCTCTTTAATTTTAACCCAGCATTCTTCTGGATTATTATAAAAATTATTGAGATTCAGAATTCCTGGGTCATATTTACTCCACAGCCCATTTTCTCCTCTAAAAGGCGGCACACCACTTTCTACTGACACTCCTGCACCAGTAAATACTGTTGTGTGTGTTGAATTTTTAATTAAATCAGCTGCTTTTTTATATCTATCCATTTTGTTCACCTCATAACTATTATATAATTTTTATATCCTGGTTAAAAGGAGAAATTTTATATTTATTTATAAAATTGTTGAAATTTAAAGGGAAGGGGGGTGTCCAGGACCTTCCCTTTAAGATTTTTGACTTTAATATAATGGTAAATATTTTTTATATAATCAAATTACCATCTTCAATAATAGTTTTACCATCAATGATTAATGTTGGATTTTTAATTACTCCATCAATATGTAAATCCGAATTATTATTTCCTCCCATTGTAACATTGTCTCCAAATGCTATATGAACAGTATTTAATACTTTTTCTACTTCCAATAAACTGCTTGTAAGTACTGCTTTATCATTTGTGCCTATGCCAAGCTCTGCAATACACTTTGCATTTTTATCAGCATTATTGATAATATTTTCAAATTGTTGAGCTGCTTTTTCTCCTTCAATAGACAAAATTTTTCCTTTTTTAACTTCTATTTTCACTGGAGAATCAAGATTCTCAATACCTGCAATTGCACCATCAAATACTAATTTCCCATCTGCTGTATTTTCAACAGGAGCTGTATATGCCTCTCCGGCAGGAAGATTCCCAAAATCTCCTCTCTGAGTGATTTTACCTGTATCTGCAATTCCCTTTCTATTAGATATGGAAAATTCAATATCTGTACCTTTATCAGATATTAATTTGACATATTTACCATCATCCAATATTTCAGCGATTTTTATACTTAGTTCTTCAATTTTATTGTAATCTGTATTTAAAGTTCTCTCTAATATGTCCTCTGTTATACCAGGCATGCTTGCTACTCTGGTTCCTGCTTTACAGGCATTTCTGCGTGCATCTGTATGTGAAATAGATTTAGATGTAGGGGCAATAACAACGTCAGCTCCTGTCATTACATCTTCAATATACTTTGATAATTCTTCTCCGTCTTTTCCTTTTTCAGTCATCTCCAATAGATATACTTTATCTGTGAATTTTTTTCCAACATTAAATATTTTTTTAGCAATTTTATACCTTTTTTCATCTGTAATAATTAATACAGTTTCGTCTTTTCTAACTTTCATACATTCTGAAAAAATCTTTTTATATGCATTGTCCACAGTTATCACCTTTTCATTATTATTTATGTTCAATTACTCTGCCGTAATAAGGATCAAACTTCTTTTTTTCTGCTATATTCATTAATACCCAATATATTACTGATCCAGAAATCAAGGAATTTATAGCAGATATACCAAAATCTAAATTAAATCCAATTAAAGCTGACAATAATATTGTAATAAATGCCAGGAGGTTCCACTGCTTATATGTTGTATTCTGATCAAATGTATAGGTATCTTTTTTGTTCAGCAGATAATAATCAGCCATAATTATTCCCCCAATTGGTGGAATAAATGTTCCCAGAAAGTTTAAAAAAGGAACAAATAAATCTTCAATTCCAAAGGTTGCTATTACAGTAGCTGCAATACCAAGTACAAGTGAAACCTTATGTTTTGAAAAATTAAATACATTGGTAACTCCAAGTGAAGCCGAATATAAATTATTGTCATTACTGGTCCACTGAGCTAATATCACAATAAATAGTGGTGCTATTCCCATCTGCAGTGCTATCATCGCTGCCATAATTGTATCAGTCTGTACAGCTTTTGTCATTGTCATCCCAGCAAAATTTGCAAATGCAAATACAATCATAGCAATTCCTGTTGCAAGCCAGATATCTTTTTTGCTTTTGGCATAACGAGCTACATCTGGCTGCATTATTGCACCTATAATCCATCCTCCAATTACAATTGTTATTCCAGTTCCAAATCCAGCTGGATTTTTAGGTACTCTACTTATTATCTTACTTAAACCAACCTGATTAAATGCTACTATACTTCCCCAGAGACACATAATAAATATTAGCGGAGATGCTATAGAACTTAAAAATGAAAGTCCTTTATAACCTATTATTGCTGTCGTCATCATAACTAATCCACCCCAAAAAGCTGCTATATGAGGCTGGGTTAAAAAATAGTCCGGCCAAATTAAATTTATCGTTTCCCCAAAAAAACCGCACTGATATGCATACCACCCTGTTAATGATACTGTCCAGATTAAACCTATTATTTTAGATCCATCTCTACCAAATGAATGTCTGGCCAGTACAGAAAAACAAACTCCTGTTTCTGTACCAATTGCTCCTAATATTCCAGCTATTAAAAATAATACACAACAGCCTATTAGTATGGAAATTACTGCCCCTTTATATGTCAGCATTTGAGCCAGGGAAGCCCCTGTATATAATGTTGACATTGCTACTGCAAGTCCGGCAGTAACAACTGATAAATTATATAAAGTTCTTCTTTCACTCTGAGGAACCGGTTCAGTTGGATAGTCATAAAATTCACCGTTTTCTTTGCTCACTTTAGAAACCTCCATATACTTTTTTATTAATTATAAGCAGTAAGGAAAATTCCTTACTGCTTTATTATATTTTTAACTCAATTTAGCTTTTCAATTTCTGTATAGTCAATATCTTCAAAACCAAAATATTTTGGCCCAAGTACTTTTATTCCTTTTTCAGTTCTAAATTTGTCATTTCCTTTTACTCCTATTATAGTAACACTATCTCCGATATTAAGCTCACCATTAGTTACAGGTTCACCAGTATCAGTATTTAGTAATACAATAATATCAGGACTTGTGGCAATTACTTTATCATTTTTGTAGCAGATATGATTCTCGTTTTTAAACCAGATTTTAAATTCATCATTTTTAAATTTGTCTGTACCTTTAATATGTGTGGTACCCCAGTAATATCCATCTTTATCTTCATCATCTAATTTAGTTATCTTTCCTTTGCCGAGCTTCCATCCATTAAGCTCATCTATTAAACTACTAATAGGATTATCTGATTCTCTTATCAATTTACCCACTTTATAGCATTTAGAAAGAGAATTTTTAACTATGTATTTTTTCATCTCTTTTCCTGATAAAATAAATCCTGCCTGTCCTGCCAGTCCATAAGCTGCTGCACTAATAAGTTTTCCTATTCTTTCGACTATTCTAAAATTTATAGAATCTTTTATAATTGATACATTACCCCATTCATCAACACTGGAAATAGGCCAGATTTTTTTATTATCTAAAGCAGGAGTGGTCTGCAGAATTTCTGGAATTGCTCTGCCGACATAATCTCCATCTAAAGCCTGCATATTATTTGAAATACCAGCTGCTATAGCCCCAGGAGCATTGGAACCTCCCAGCTCTATTGGTACAACATAATCAATTTTTTTATCCATATAATTTTCCAATTCTTTTAAAGCTTTAGCCAGCATTTGCTTTTCATCATTAACTGAATTTTCCAATCCAAATTTTTTCATTTCTTTTTTTATTTTATCAGTTTTGGGAGCTATTGAGCCCATTAAAAATGGAGTGGCCACTACAGCATCATCTTCTATCTGATCTGGTGAAACAAGTTTTATCTCTTTCCCTTTGTTTAATTCAGACATTATAGATACAATACCGTTTTCCGGCAGTCCACCCCCACCTGTTCCAAAAAATGTACATCCTCTAACAAAATCTTCTACTTCCGTTTTAGTTTTTAGAATTAAATCACTCACACTAGACACTCCTTTTTAAAATAATATTGACAAAAGATAAATAACAAATATTTACCTGGTAAATTTACTAAAAAACAGCTCTGTGTTATAATTAAGTTGGTTAAACTTTTTATCGCAGGGCTGTTTTTCTATTTTTATTTACCAGGGTATAACTGTGTTTTCACCTCCCCATGTATAATTTTTTGATAACTATAGTATTGTCTGCTGGGGAAATTGGTGAATATAAGTATCATTAAGTACAAAAAAGCTGAATCTTCTGATGAATTTAGCTCTAAGCTCTCTTTTTATAGTGTGTTTAATTTCTTTAACTATTTTAATAATAACAAATTTTTATGTATAAATCAATAATTTTTATGTATAAATCTATAATATGAAAGGATTTTTTATGATAAAAAACAGATTATCTATTTTAATGGCTGAAAATGATATTAAAACTATGCTCGAATTGAGTAAAAAAACGGGTTTAGATAAAAACACAGTTTCGAACTGGTATAATCAAAAAGTAAGCAGATTTCCAGCCAATACTATAGAGGTCCTATGTAAATTTTTTGATTGTCAGGTAGGAGATTTATTGGTTTATATACCGGAAAATGAATAAAATTAAAAAACAGCCCTGTAAAGTTAAAAATCCTGCCGGAAAATTTCCAGCAGGTTCAAAATAAAAACCCCTCCCAGTATTTATTTTAGGAGAGGCTTTAATCATCTATGTTTATTCCGCTATTTTATTATTCAATTTATATATTTCTTTTTCATTTTCAATCTGTTTTACTGCGTAAAATGTCATGTCAGATTGAATCTTATCAAGTTGAGATTCGGTTTTTGTTCTAAATTCACTTAAACCACCAACCTGTTCAAATGTTGCATTTACTCTCTTTTCTATACGGGTCAGTGTTTCTTTGGTTTCAACTCTAAAACTATTAAACTCTCCCCGGAAGTTGGATAAATTAACTTCCAAACCATCAACTCTAGAATCTAGACCAGCAAATTTAGAATCAAGTTCATTTACTTTAGAGTCGAGTTTGTCGACTCTGGAATCAAGTTTATTTACCTTAGAGTCGAGTTTATCTACTCTGAAATCTAACTTATCTACTTTAGAATCAAGTTTATCTACTCTAGAATCTAATTTATCTACTTTAGAATCGAGTTTATCTACTCTAGAATCTAATTTATCTACTTTAGAATCGAGTTGATCGACTCTGGAATCTAATTTATCAAACTTAGAATCTAGTTTATCAAACTTAGAATCTAACTTATTAAATTTAGAGTCCAGATCTTCAATTTTTGAAAGGATCAAGTTTAATGCCTTATCTGCAGCCACCTCATTTTCACCCTCCTCCCCTCGTATTCTCCAAAAATCTTTAAATTTATTTGTATTTATTAGCTATCAATTCAATTATATTATTTAAAATATTAATATGCAAGGAACTCTAACATATTTCTTAACTCTAATTATAGTACATATATTTGTTTTAACACCTTTGAATATGTTGCTGTATATTTATTCTACTTTCTTTATTTTGTTACAGCAAATAACTACAGCGATATTCAAGGTAGTGATAGAAGTTATAGTCTGCTAGCAAACCTCGTGGGCTTGCCCCGAGAAAATAGCAGACGGTTTTGAATTTCAATTATTATGTTTAGCTAATA
>NZ_QPJE01000041.1 GCF_003337245.1 Halanaerobium sp. MA284_MarDTE_T2 | reverse complement strand
CAAAATGGATGGTGCCTTGCTAGGACATTGAGTCCGTCGCGCACCTTCTTCTATAGTACAAAATGGATGGTGCCTTGCTAGGACATTGAGTCCGTCGCGCACCTTCTTCTATAGTACAAAATGGATGGTGCCTTGCTAGGACATTGAGTCCGTTTTTGTCACCTGTTTTTCTCGGCGACATTTAATATCTTATCACCCCTTTATCTTTATGTCAAGGGCTGATTTTAATTTTTTTAGCCACTGTTTTTTTATTATACTTCTTTTTAGCGACATTTATTATCATACCATGCTATCTCTTCTTTGTCAAGGGATCTCTAACTAGAAATTTTAAAAAATCTCAGAACAAATAATTTAAATTTCCTGACAGCATTTAGTATACTAACATTATATTAACGTGCTGTCAAGAAAAAAATAAAAATAAGATTTTTTTGAATATTATATTTATACATGCTATAATTTTTGAAGACTTATTTTACATAAAAAAATTCCTGTCTTTACAGGAATTTTTTTTATCACTATCAGATTCAATTAAAAAAACCAGTAATAAATCCAATTAAACCTCTCCAGCTTCTTACAATAAAGTTAGCCCTTTTCACAGTTTCAGCAGCAATAACATCCACTTCACCAATAATATTGTCGTTTTGATAAACTGTAAGTGTACCGATTTTTTCTCCCTTATTCACAGGTGCAGTTAATTCATCTACTTTAACTTCCTGATGCAGAGAATTTTCCTGACCTTTTTGAATCATAACATAAAAGTTTTCTGCCACTTCTCCTTCAATAACCTTTTTAGCTCCACCAGGAAGCCGTATATTCTGAATCTTATCTCCCTTTTTAGCCATCTGTTTTTTAGAAAAACTATTGAATCCATAATCGAGCAATCTTATTGTAGCTTCTTCTCTTTCTAATTGTGATTCACCTTTTAAAACCACAGATATTAATCTACTGTCACCTTTTTTCGCTGTTGCAACAAGACAGTATCCTGCCTCATCAGTATGTCCAGTTTTTAATCCATCCATACTGGGATATGATTTAATAAGTTTATTGGTATTAACCAGCATTGCTTCTCTATTTGGAAGCTGAATATGATCCACCCATATTGATGCCCATTCTAAAACCTGATCATATTTTACAAGTTCTCTGGCCATAATTGAAATATCTTCTGCTGTTGAATAATGCTCTCCAGATGGATCAGGAAGTCCAGTTGAATTTACAAAGTTGGTGTCATCCATTCCGAGCTGTTTAGCTTTTTCATTCATCATTGAAATAAAATTGCTGTAAGTTCCTGCAATAGCTTCTCCAACTGCTACACTTGCATCATTAGCAGATGCTATAGTAACTGCTTTTAGTAGATCGGACATTTTGACTCTTGTATTAGCAGCTAAAAATATTTGGGATCCTCCCATAGATTCAGCAAATCTACTTATTGTAACTTCATCGTCAAGAGAGATTGTCCCTTCTTCAATTTTTTCCATTGCTATTAATAAAGTCATTATTTTTGTTATACTTGCAGGAGGCAGCTTTTCATTAATGTTTTTTTCAAAAAGATGCTGACCTGTTTCTGCTTCTATTAGAATAGCAGATTCTAAACTCACATCAAAAGCCTCTACTGATGGAATTACAGTAAGTAATACTGCTAATAAGATTATAAATGTAGTTAATTTTTTATGTAATCTCAATTTTTCTCCTCCTCAAATTTTTTTGGCCTTATCCCAAAGTTTATCAAGTTCTTCTAATGAATAATCATTTATATTTCCCTTATTTAAATTTATCTGCTCTTCAATATATTTAAATCTGCTTTTGAACTTTAAAATAGTTTTCAAAAGTGATATTTCTGGATTAATATTTTTAAATCGGGCTAGATTAACAACAGAAAACAGCAGATCGCCTATCTCTTCTTCTAATTTATTTTTCTCATTTTTATATAGTGCTGCTTTAGTTTCTTCTAATTCTTCTTCTATTTTTTCGATCACTAAATTAATATCATTCCAATCAAAGCCAACTTCTGCAGCAATTTCCTGGATTTCAAATGACTGATTAAGAGCTGTCTGCCCCTGATTTAAATCTTCCATCAATGAATTATTGTTTGATTCTTTTTCCGCTTTTTTTATTTCTTCCCATTTAATAAGAACTTCTTCTGCATTTTCTACATCAGTATCTGCAAAAACATGGGGGTGCCTTCTTATTAGTTTTTCCCTTAAAATCCTGCTTACATCGCCCAAATCAAAGTCACCAATTTCATGAGCAATTTGTGCCTGAAATATTACCTGAAGCAGTAGATCTCCCAGCTCTTCTTTTAATGCTTCAATATTCTTTTCCTCCAGAGCTTCAACAACCTCATATGCTTCCTCAATTATATTTTCTTTAAGAGAATAATAATCCTGCTCCCTATCCCAGGGACATCCATCCGGTCCCCGCAAAATTTCCATAACTTCTACAAGTTTTTTAACTTCATATAAAATTTTATTTTCAATACTTTTATCCATTCTTTTCACCTACCAGTCCAAGTTGTTTTAATCTTTCAGCTATCTTTTTACCTATTACAGGTATCACTGCAATGTCATTATACTTGATTTCCTTCAATATTAAAAGAGTGATAAAATAAATAACTGCTGCTGCACCGATGATTATAAATGTAGAAATCTGATATGAAAGGTAAATACTCTGACCTGCAAGGAGCATTTTTAAAAATGGAAAAAACAATTTAACAAATGCTGACATAATTAGAACTGAGAAAAGCGGTTTTAAAATTAGTTCAGAAAAATTAATTCTAAAGCCGGTTTCTTTTTTTACAGAAAATAAATTTAAAAGCGCTGCAACTGCAAATCCAGTAGTGGTACCCAGTGCTGCACCACGAATCCCAAATTCAGGTATGGCCGTTAAAGTATAATTAATAATACCATTAACACATGCCCCTATAAGCAGGTTTTTTGCCGGTACTGATGTGCGGCCTATACCATTTAAAATTCCCGAAGTGGTCTGCTGTAGTGCTATAAAAAATACTCCCCATGCAACAAAACGCAGTGGAACTGCTGCACCAATTTCCGAAAAAACAATATCTGTAATGGGTTCTGCCATTAAAAATAAACCGGCTGAAGCAGGTAGAGAAATTAAAACAGCCAGCCTCAAAGCAGTCTGGGTTCTCTTTCTGATAAGCAAATTATCCTGAAGAGAATATGCCTCTGAAATGGCTGGAACCAGGCTAGCTGCCATTGAAACAGTAATAATTGTTGGAAAATTAACCAGAGGCATAGCAACAGCTGAAAGCATACCATATAATGTCGTTGCCTCTTCAACAGCAAAGCCGACAGTTTGAAGGCGATTTGGAACAAAAATTAAATCTACCAGATTCATCAGCGGTAAAACCAGTGCTCCCAAAGTAATAGGAATACCCAGCCGGGAAATATCTTTTACAATACTCATTGAATTGACTGATGTCTTATCTATACCAGAATCTAAAAACGAAAATATTTTTCGTCTTCGTCTGTAATATATAAAAATAAGTACTAATAGTCCAGCAGCTGCTCCAGTCACAGCACCAAAACTTGCCCCTGCTGCTGCAATGTTAAGACCATATTTAACAAGAACTAAAACTAGAGTTATCATGGTAAACATTCTAATAAACTGCTCTATAATTTGAGATAATGCTGTAGGAACCATATCCTGCATTCCCTGAAAAAAGCCTCTATATGCAGCCATAATCGATACAACAAATATAGCAGGCGAAATAGCTAAAACTGCATAATATGATCGTGGATCAAGTGAAAGCAGGTTAATAAGCGGTCTGGCAAGTACAGCCATAATAATTGATACAACTAGGCCAATAACAAAACTCATTCGTCTTGCTACAATAAATATTCTGTATGCTTCTTTTTTTCTGTCAGATGCTATTCTATCTGCAATCAATTTTGCAAGAGCAATTGGTATACCTGATCTAGATACAACAAGTAAAATTGTATAAATTGGATAGGCCATCTGATACAGACCCATTCCTTCGGCTCCAATTATACGTGTTAAAATAACTCTATAAACAAAACCCATTACTCTTGCCAGCAGGCCTGCTCCTGTTAAAATTACAGCTCCTTTAATAAAACTGCGGCCACCTTTTTTAGTCATAAGCTACACCCTTTTCCTAATCCAGATCTATATTCTGAAAATCTTTCAGCATTTTTAATAAAATCCTATCAACCTCTCTGTCAGTAGAAATTTTAAGTATCAGCTGAGGATTTTTTGCTGCTTTGATTTTTACTTTTCTTCTGTATAAATTGCTGAATTCCACCAGCTGGGTTCCATTTACAGAATCAGCATCTCGAAATTTACAGCTTACAACTTTACCTTCCTGTTTTATTTGGATAATATTGATTTTTTTTGCTATAATTTTAAGCCTGGCTACATTTATTAACCGCATTACTTCCACAGCTGGTTCTCCAAATCGATCTATTAATTCATCAATTACTTCTAGTGCCTGCTGTTCTGATTTTATGCTGCGAATTTTTTTATAAATTTCAATTTTGCGCGCTTCATATTTTATATAATCATCAGGAATATATGCATCAATATTTAAATCAATTTCTACTTCTGAACCTTGGTCCTTTTCCTGACCTTTAAGCTCTTCTATTGTTCCTTCAAGCAGTTTTGTATAAAGTGAAAACCCTACTGCAGCTATATGCCCACTCTGTTCTGGCCCCAGAAGATTACCGGCTCCTCTTATTTCTAAATCTCTCATTGCAATTTTAAAACCAGATCCAAGAGTTGAAAATTCTTTTATTGCCTGAAGTCTTTTTTCTGCAATTTCAGGCAATATCCGCTCTTTTTCGTATAAGAGATATGCATAAGCAATTCTATCTGTTCTGCCTACTCGTCCGCGCAGCTGATAAAGCTGTGACAACCCCATTTTATCAGCATGATTGATTATTATCGTATTTACATTAGGAATATCTAAACCAGTCTCAATTATAGTTGTACAGACTAAAATATCAAATTGATGATGGTAAAAATCATACATTATTTTTTCCAGCCGTTTTTCGTTCATCTGACCGTGAGCAACAGCTATTTTTGCATCTGGTACGATTTTCTGCAGTTTTCCAGCTATTTTCTCTATCTCTTCTACTCTATTGTGAACAAAATATATTTGACCTGATCTTGCCATCTCTCTTCGAACAGCTTCTGCTACCAGTTCTCTATTACCTTCTTTGATGAATGTTCTAATAGGATATCTGTTTTCTGGCGGAGTTTCAATAAGGCTCATATCTCTGACTCCCACCAGAGCCATATGCAGTGTTCTTGGTATAGGAGTTGCAGTCAGTGTTAAAACATCTACATTTCGTTTTAAATCCTTAAGCTTTTCTTTGTGGGTTACACCAAATCGCTGTTCTTCATCTATAATGAGAAGTCCCAGATCATTAAATATAACATCTCCAGAAAGTATGCGGTGTGTTCCAATAAGTATATCAATCTCACCTCTACTCACCTTTTTGAGGATTTCTCTCTGTTCAGCAGCTGTTTTAAATCTACTAATCATTTCAACTTTAACCGGATATTCGGAAATTCTTTCTTCAAAAGTATTATAATGCTGCTGAGCCAATATAGTAGTTGGCACAAGCACTGCAG
This sequence comes from Halanaerobium sp. MA284_MarDTE_T2, assembly GCF_003337245.1. GTDB lineage: Bacteria > Bacillota > Halanaerobiia > Halanaerobiales > Halanaerobiaceae > QPJE01. Next base: position 7,898 of record NZ_QPJE01000041.1, on the reverse strand, counting down.
TTTGTTTGCTGTCAAGTGCAGCTTTAAATGCGGCTCGAATAGCAACTTCTGTTTTTCCATATCCTACATCTCCACAGAGAAGACGATCCATAGGGCGATCTGATTCCATATCACTTTTTACATCTTTTATTGCCTGCTGCTGGTCTGGAGTTTCTTCATAGGGAAATGATTCCTCAAATTCCTGCTGCCATATTTTATCTTCCGAAAACGAATAACCTTTTAGAGTTTCCCTTTCTGCATAAAGTTCTAAAAGTCCAACAGCCATTTCTTTGACAGAATTCTTTACCTTCTGCTTTACCCTTTTCCAGTCACTGCTTCCCAGTTTATAAAGTTTAGGAGTTCCTCCTTCAGCACCAATATATTTCTGTACAAGATGAATCTGATCTGTTGGTACATATAGTTTATCTTCTCCAGCATATTTTACAACAAGATAGTCTTTATGCTGGCCCTGAATTTCCAGAGTTTCGACACCTAAATATTTTCCAATTCCGTGATTTTCATGTACAACATAATCACCATTTTTTAGATCATTAAGTGCAGATATTTCAACTCCATCTTCAAAATCCCCAATTTTTCTCTTTCTTTTCTGTTTGTTGCCCAGAACCTCTTTTTCGCTAAAAACAGCCAGTTTTATGTCTTTAAATATAAAACCTTCAGAAAAACTGTTAGGAAGTACTAAAATTTCAAAATCATCTTCTTTATCGGAAATTTCCAGACCTTTTTTCTGTAAAAATTTACTAATCCGCCGTTTTTTGGAAGCAGAATTTAAAGTTATTAAAATTTTATATTTTTTCTTTCTATACTCTTTTATTTTATCAGCAAAAAGTTCTAATTGGGAATGAAAATTTTCTACTGATTTAGTATTAAAATTAATGCCTGAACTTGCTTCATCAAAATCTGATAAAATATTTATTGTTTTATTAGCTGATATTTTTTCTTCTATATCCAAATTAGAAATAAAATTATCTATATAGCTCGGCAGTATAACACCCTGCTCAACAAGCCTGCTGTGATTATCTAAAACTTCATTATAGAAGTTTTCTGCACTTTGTTTAAACTTTTTAGGTCTTAAAACAAAAAGTATATTTTCGTCCAGATAATCGAAAAGATCAGATGATAAATTATAATAATAGGGTAAAAACTGTTCACATCCCGGAAAACGCTGTTTTTCCTGTAAATTTTCCAACATTTTTTTGCCCTTTTTGCGCAGATATTCCGCCTCTTCCTTGAGTCCTCTTTTCTCCAGGTTACTTACTGCAGCAGAATAATCTCTTTTAACTGCAGGAACTGCTCTTTTTATCTCCTCTTTCCCAGTAATTATATTTGCAAATGGTGGTATAATAAGGCTGTCAACTCTGCCAATCGATCTCTGAGCCGATGGATCAACCATACGAATAGAGTCAACTTCATCACCAAAAAGTTCAATTCTAAAAGAATTTTCATTTAATAGAGTAAATATGTCGATAATTCCGCCTCTAATACTGTACTGCCCGGGAGCCTCTACCATTTCCTCACGCTTATAGCCCAGTTCAAAAAGTCTTTTTTGAAGTTTTTGTAAATTGATTTCTTTTTCAGGCTCGACTGTAACACTACTCCCAATAAATCTTGTTTTAGGCGGTAGTTTTCTCATAATAGAAGCTGCTGAAGCAAGAATTATTTTTGCATTTTTTGAATATCCAAATGTTAGTTCTGTGAGCACTTTAGTTCTTTCACTCAAAGTAGTTAAATCAGGCATCAGCTGCTCATGTGGTAAAATTTCCTCATCAGAAAAAACAAGAATTTTATCCTCATCAACCATTCTGAGCAAATCTTCATGAATTCTCTGCATTGAATAGTTATCAGGCACTAATAACACAACATCCTTTTTTATATTATGTAAAAAATTTCCTAAAAAATAAGAAACCCTGCTTCCAGATAAGCCTGAAACATTTAAATTATTTTTTCCTGCTTTTTTTATAATATGTGTAAATTTTTTATTATTTTTTAATAATTGACTAAAATGCATAATATTAAACTCCTTAATGAAATGGAAAAAGAGCCCCTACACAAAATGTACGGGCTTGCTAATTATTATATTTATTCATTGCTGTATCAATATTTTCCTTGATCATACATTCAACTGCAAGCACTGATCTTGCTATTATTTCATCCAAAAATTCTTTTTCCTCACTGCTGAATTTGCTTAATACATAATCAGGTACCGATATTTTTTCCGGAGGTCTACCAATTCCTACTTTGAGTCTGCAAAATTCATCGGTCCCCAGCCTCTGTATAATCGATTTTATTCCATTATGACCACCGGCTCCACCATTTTTCTTAAATCTTATTTTTCCAAAATCAAGATCCAGATCATCATGGACGACAAGTAAATCTTCACTTTCTATATCAAAATATTTTATCAGCTTCATTATTGGCTGTCCACTTCTATTCATATATTTCATTGGCTGAAAAACAATTACTTTTTCCGAGCCTAATCTAAAATCACCATAAAGACCATCAAATTTATAACTGCTCTTTTTTACTCCATTTCTTCGGGCAAGTTCTGCAGTAATTTGAAATCCAATATTATGTCGGGTATAAAAATACTCTTCTCCGGGGTTACCCAGACCTACAACTACCTTCACTTTTTCCAAACCTCCGAATATTTTAGTAAAGTGCAGTCCACCAAGAACCGCACTTTAATTCCATATCGTTTTATTCTTCCACTTCTTCCAATTTTTCTTCTACTTCTTCGCCTTCTTCAACTTCTTCGCCTTCTTCTCCAATCACTTCTGGCTCGAGGAATTCTTCTTCCTCTTCTTCCTCTTCTTCAATAATTTCTGTAGGTGCAACAACTGTTACAATTACTTCATCAGAATCAGTAACAATTTCTACTCCTTCAGAAACTTCCAGATCAGCCACTGATAATGAACTTGCCATCTCAAGTTCAGAAATATCAAGTGTAATCTCAGAAGGTATTTCTGCAGGAAGTGCTGAAATCTCCACTTCACGCAGCAGCTGCTGTAATACTCCACCATTATGAACCCCTTTTGCCACACCTTCTAAATTAAGTGGTACAGAAACTGTAATCTTTTCATCCATGGAAATGAATTGAAAATCAACATGGAGAAGATGTCCTTTTATAACATCTTTCTGATAATCTTTAATAATTACCGTTGCTTCATCTGATTCATCTCCAACTAATGTTAAATCCAAGATAGCATTGGAATGAAGAATTTTTTCGATTTTGCCTGGATCCAGTTTAATAGATTTAGGTTTTTTACCCTGACCATAAACTACACCAGGAATCAATCCCTCTTTCCTTATTTTGCGTGCAGCTCCTTTTCCGGTTTCATTTCTCACGTCTGCTTTAATAGAATGTCTCTCCATGACTATCCTCTCCTTGCATAAATTAAATTTTAAGCCAGTTTCTATTCTCAACTGACAAGATTTCTAATAAATAAACAGAACAAACTTTATTATAACATCAATAATATCCCTGAGCAAGTATTAAAACAAGATAACTATTAAAAAAGTATACTAACTGATAAATCTTTAAAAATTCTGTCTATAGCCTCTCCGAGTAGTGGTGCAACAGACAGTACTTCCAGATTATCAAGTTCATATTTTTCTTTCGGCTTTATAGTATTTGTTACGATGATCTTATTAATAGGAGCATTTTTAAGTCTGCCAACCGCAGGACCAGAAAATAAAGCATGTGTTCCACATGCATAAACTTCATTTGCCCCTCTATCTTTAAGAATTTCTGCTGCAGCTGTTATAGTACCGGCAGTATCAATAATATCATCCAGCAGAATTACATTTTTACCTTCAACCTCACCAATAACATTCATAACTTCCGCTACATTAGGCTTAGGACGCCTTTTGTCAATAATAGCCATTGGGATATTTAATCCTTCAGCAAAAGATCTTACTCTCTTTACTGAACCCACATCTGGAGCAACTGCAATAGTATCTGACAGATCATGTTCTTGAAAATAATCCTTCATAATAGGTGCTGCATAAAGGTGGTCCACTGGAATATCAAAAAATCCCTGAATTTGTGATGCATGAAAATCAATTGACAGAACTCTGCGTGCTCCAGCAGTTGTAAGCAGGTTTGCCACAAGTTTTGCTGTAATTGGATCTCTGGGTTTTGCTTTTCGATCCTGACGAGCATAACCATAATAAGGCATTACTGCTGTAATCCTTCTGGCGGACGCCCTTCTTAAGGCATCAATTATTACTAAAAGTTCCATTAAATTTTCATTAACAGGTGGACTGGTGGGCTGAACCACAAAAACATCTGCCCCTCTTACCGTTTCATATATTCTTACTCTAATCTCACCATCTTTAAATCTGGTAACATCACTATTTACAAGTTCTGTGCCCAGATAGTCACAGAGATCCTGAGCAAGCTGAGGATGAGAATTGCCTGCAAAAATTTTCAGTTGTTCACTGTAAGTTGACATTTTGAAACCTCCTAAAATTAATCCTGCTTCTTTTTATATACACGAGCCGGTACTCCAATTACAGTGGTATCAGCTTCTACATCTTTTGTTACCACAGAACCAGCACCAGTCTTTGCACCTGATCCAATTTTTAGAGGAGCAACCAAAACAGAATTACTGCCTATAAAAGCATCATCTTCCACTTTAGTTTTATGTTTATTTTTGCCATCATAATTTGCAAATATAGTACCCGCTCCTATATTACAGCGCTCTCCAATTTCAGCATCTCCTACATAAGAAAGATGCGGAACTTTTGATGTATCTCCAACAACAGCTTTCTTCATTTCAACAAAATCTCCGACCTTACATCCAGAACCAATTCTACAGCCAGGTCGTAAATAAGCAAAGGGGCCAACTTTTGTATTATCATCAACAGAACTTTCCTTTATAATAGAGTGTGAAAGGAGTTCAACATTTTCTCCGATTTTTGCAGATACCAAACGTGAATGAGGTCCAATAATACTGTTTTTTCCGATTTTTGTAGAACCTTCTAAATATGTAAAGGGATAAACAATAGTATCTTTTCCTATTTCAACTTCAGAATCTATATATGTATTATCTGGATCTATAATTGTAACTCCATTATCCATGTGTTTTTCTATGGTCCTCTTCCGCAAAATTTTTTCTGCTCGCACAAGGTGAAATCTGGTATTAACACCCAGGATTTCTTCTGGATCATCTATTTTATATGTTATTATTTTTTTATTTTTTTGAGAAGCATATTCTACAGCATCAGTCAAATAATATTCTCCCTGTGCATTATTATTATTCATATTTTTTAAAAAATCAGCAAGCAATTCACTATCAAAACAGTAAACCCCACTGTTAATTTCTGTAATTTTTCTGGTCTCAAAATCAGCATCATCTTCCTCTACCACTTCTTTAACCATATTAGAACTGTTCTTTACTATCCTTCCATACCCTGCTGGGTCATCAAGTTCTGCAGTCATAATAGTTAAATCAGAATAACTATTTTTATGTTCTTCAATAAATAACTGTACAGTTTCTGACCTAAGCAGTGGAATATCTCCATAAAGAACAACAACAGGTCCAGAATGTTTTTCAATATAGCTTTCTGCCTGTTTAACAGCATGTCCTGTTCCCAGCTGTTTGTTCTGAACAACATAATTAATACTGCTGCCATTTACTTCATTTTTTACTTCATCTTTTTGATGACCTACAACACAAACAATTTCTGTCTTCAGACTATCCAAAGCTGATATAACATGTTTGAGCATAGCTTTACCCGCAACTTTATGCAAAACCTTTATTTTGTCAGATTTCATTCTTGTACCTTTACCGGCGGCCAGTATAACTGTTAAAAGTTCTGACATATCAATAGCTCCTTTCATCTTCAAAAGAAAACTTTACTTTATCTAAATTTAAAATTTCTCTATTTTCCTCTTTAATAATATTATCTATTTTGAAATTAAATTCTTTTGCCTGAAATTCTCCATACATAATAAAATGTCTTATTAATAAAGTAAAAAGTGCATCTTTGATACCATATCCAGCAAGGATAGAAAGATCAGAATAAGCTGTATCAAGATCAGGTGCATTATGTGAGAACATCCTTGCAGCTGCCTTATTTAAACCTGCCCCTCCAATAATATTAGCCAGATTACTGTAATACATTAAATCCATTGTATCATCATAATGATATATTTCTGGTATTCTTCTTGCTGCAGCTGTTTCTAATATGGATATATCAGAATTGAAATTATGTCCCACAATCACCTCAGGCTTATATTTATTTATAATCGTTCTCAAAATATCAACACCTTCTTCCGGGCTAACAGAAGGTGCCAATTTTTTATTTGTAAAAATAATACCCGCCTTTTTTATAGAATTTTTTTTCATTATTATATATTGAATCATATCCAGTTTGCTTTTATAATATTCAGTATCAACTGCCATCACCAGCTCTGCATCCGGCTTTTTGCTCCAGAAAGGGCTGGGCTGAAAAGTAACCATCTCATTATATACACTATCCAGGGAAAAAAGCTGTTCTATCAATTCAGATTGTCTCTGAACCCCAATTAATTTAGCTAAATCTGACCTTGGAGCTGCTTTAAACTTTTTTTCTGTTGGATATCTCCGCATAACTCTCTTTAATCTTTTGCCGCGGCCTAATATTAAAGCCAGTTTAAATTTATAAAGGTCACTTGCCATTACATATGGTTCCATTTATTATTATCCCTCAAATCTATTATTAAAGACATACCGGCATTATTATACCATTATAAGTTCTTTAATCGTAAGAAGTATAACAGAGAAAAATGCTTTTGTCAAGATTGCTGAGATTTATAGAAAAGATTTACGCTTTTTAAACCTTTTTAAAAGGAAAACACTGCCTGATCAGGCAGTGTTTGAAAAAATTATATATTACTGAGCATTTGCCAGTTCATTTGAGAATTTATCCATTACAGCACTTTCCATACTATCTCTTAATTTGGTAGAAATGGGGAAACACACATCCTGAAAATCACCATTTCTTTTCCTCCGAGATGGCATAGAAAGAAAAGTCCCGTTTTTCCCGTCAATAACTTTCATATCTCTTATTACTAAAGAATCATCAAAAGTTATTGAAGCATAGGCCTTAATAAGGCTGTCACTTATATCTACAGGAAAAACTCTAACATCAGTAATTTTCATTTGACTTCACCACCTTTTGTAATTATTTGGTAATTGCTGCTTATATTATACCTCCAAATAATGGTAAAGTCAAGTATATTTTACAATTAATTGTAAATAATTTACTTTTTAAAATAATTATCAAGGTGTCTGGAAAGAGGTAGAGAAAGAACCCCTCCGATCAACATCTGTGCAAAATCAATACCAATTTCTGGGAGAACCACAGCCCAGCTCAGCAAAAAACCTTTTGCAACTGCATATCCCAGAATCATTATATTTCCACCCAGTATGATGGCAAATACTTTTTTTTCAAAAGAAAAACCCTGTCCGATTTTTCCAACCACCCATCCCTCTAATCCCTTAATTAGGAAAGTAAATGGTGACCAAATAGAATAGCCAAGAATAATATCCATCAAAGCAGAACCTGCTGCACCAGCAATACCACCTGCTTTTGCTCCAAATGTTAATGCTATAGTATAAATCGCAACTTCGCCCAGATTAAAATATGAACTGCTGGGACCTGGTATATGAAGATATGTCGCTACTGATGTAAAGGCAATAAATAATGCCAGAAAAGAAAGTGATCTTGTATCAATACTATTTAATTTTAAATTTTTGAGATGTTCGCGGATATTATCCTGATTATCCATATTTTGACCCTCCTCGGGGCAAGCCCACGAGGATTCCTGCTTCTTAGAAGTGGTAACCCACCATCTCCACAGGCTTAAAATCCTGTTAGCCCAACAGTATATCCTCTAACTTGCCTTTTGTATT
>NZ_QPJE01000040.1 GCF_003337245.1 Halanaerobium sp. MA284_MarDTE_T2 | reverse complement strand
CTTCCTTCATTTCGTTAAGATTCATTGACTAAAAATTTCAATATTCCTGCATCTCCCCTTTTTGCAGCAGTATATAAAAAATGGGGAAAGTCCAGTTAAATAATATTCATTATTATCTAAAAATATTAATATCTTATTATTACAACTAAAATAAGGTTCCCCATGTGTTTAGGATGGAAAACCTTTGCATTCTTTATTTATTATTAATTTCTTCTGCTACTTATTCTTTCCTTTTGCTTTTCCACTGGAGTGATTTGATTTACCTCTATCTTTATTTTTTTTATCATTTGATTTATCATTATTTCCTTTATTAGGTTTCACTCCATTATTATCATTATTATTTTTTTCAAATCCGTGATTATTATTTATTTTATTTACTTCTCTTTCTTTATCACGTGCTTCTTTTCTATATGTGCTGGCCATTTTTTTTAACTCAGAGATTTCCAGTTTCCCATTTTTTTCAAGCAAAGAAGAAATTTCATTAGAAAATTTTTCGCTAAATTCTGCATCTTTATCTACTCTGCTTAATTTTCTCATTTCAAGAGCAGTCTGGAAAAATAACTGTCCTGAATTTTCATCAGAGTGAAAGTTATTAAGAGTGTCTACCATATTCTTCTCATTAAATCCATTTAAAACAGCTTCATTCAAATTATTTAATATAAAAAAGCTCTGACCTAAATCAATTTCATCTGTAATATACCTGTCGATAACACTTGTAATGGTTGTAAATTCAAGACCACCTTCTTCATCCTCGCCATAATAATCTGCTAACTTCTTTTCTAATACTATTCTATCCAGTGAATCTAGTTCTTTTTCACTTTCTAAAAAATCTAAATAAGCTGTTAAGTTTTCGAATCTATCTGATTCTTCTCCATCTTCAGCAGTTATGACTTCATTTAAACCTTCATCTGCTGACTGAGCAGATACCATACCGCCAGCAATTAAAAATATAGTTAGACCAATAATCAATAAAAAAGATAATTTTTTCTTCATAAATTTCTGCACCTCCAGATATGGAGCGGACAACGGGATTCGAACCCGCGGCATTTAGCTTGGGAAGCTAACACTCTACCAGCTGAGTTATGTCCGCACTATTGCTCTATTTGGATTTTTCTGTAATCTCTTTTTCCAGATCATAATACCTTTTTTTAGCTGTATCAGTAAGCTGTTCCAGTACTTCCTGTCTAAATTTTTTTGCAACAGCCTTTCTATCTACTTTTCCTTTTCCCTCAGCCAGCTGGCTCCAGTTTATTTTATCACTTTTATGAAATAAATCATAATCTACCAACCGCTCTCCTGCCTCATTATATTCAAATCCTATTAAAATCTTTTTTATTTCAAGAGGAGATAAAAAAGTAAACAGTCTAAGCTGATAGGCAGTAATAGAAAACAGAGCAAAAGCATGATCTTTTGTCCAGGATTCGCCAAGGATTATTCCAACTTCCAAATCAGATAAAATAGTCAGCAGTCTTTCATATTCCAGATCATATAATTCATCAGAATCATAAATATTTATTTTCAGCTCATACCACTCTGTATTGTCAATTCCTTGAGTAATATACTGTACAGCATCACGCCTGAGTTCATTAAAAACTGAAGCAGGCGTTTTATTTACAAGAATATTATTTAAAACATAAGCCATAGACATTATTTTTGATCTGATGGCCTGGTCGGTAAAAGAAATAATAGTAGAATCAGAGTCTCCATTATCTATCCCTTCCAGAATGGAAGTTTCTTCTGCTCCATAAGATTCTTTTATTTTTTTTATAATTTTTTCTCCGTTTTTAGGAATTCTCATTACCAGCTGTCCTGGCCCTGTTTCCAAAGATTCTATATGTTTAGCAATTTCAGTATTATTAATCAGCTCTGCCATCAATTTAAGCGGACTGCAGGAAATATATAGAATTTCATCTGCATTTTTCACCTTTTTTGTATTTTTTTCAGCAGCAACTATAAATGCAATAACAGAATCTTCCTGAGCAATTTCTACCGCAGCTGGAAATGACATTATTTCCGCATTAAATCTTTCAACTAATTTTTCTGACAGTTCATGAGAACAGTCAGCTTTTAAAAAAAGATATTGAGGTCCTGAACGGACAAAATTCATTTAATTGACCTCCTAGAAATTTTTTGTCTAAACTTTTAGATAATATTTTCTTTAAATCATAGAAAAACTACTGTTTAATTTTCTACCTTTTTCTGCCAGGTGTGGATAATTTATTGTATATATCTGACAGGAAGGAAGCAGAATACAGTTAATATTAAATATACCATTTAGATAGATATTGTTTTCGGAAAAAGGTCTATCATAATTGTGTCCAAATAAATTTATCTGCGCATTTTGCGGCAGTTTTTCTGAATAGTGGGCAAGACCAATACTTACTCCCATTACTTCTATAACACTTCCCTCTAAACAAATCTCACTCCGATTTATATTATCAAACAGAATACTGTTAATATCATGATTCCCCGGCACATAGATAATTCTAGCATCAGTTAGTTTTTCCAGATTAGATATAAAATCGGCAGATCGTTTCTTATACTTTGATCTGTAGCGCTCAGGTTCATATTCCAGTTTAATATTATCAACCAGATCCCCAGTATGAATTATTACATCTGCACTGCTCTTTTCTACAACTTTATAAATATATGGATATATGCATTCAGGAGTATCACTTATATGCAGAATCTTTACTTCTGCAGACTGTTTTACATCTGCTGGAAATTCACAGTTTTTATGGAATATTTTTTCCATAAAATCTGATGCTGCTTTCTTGAAAAAAGAACCCATAATATCACTCCTCAGCTTCTAAATACTTTACTATCCAGCAATACTAAGTTACAGTCATACTATTCTATTTATACTAATAATTATAATACAAAATATCTAAAGTTGCAACAAATATAGCAACAAGAAGTTTGCCCATTTTTAGATTATGTTGAAAAAAAGATGTAGGAATATTGAAATTTTAGTATAATAATCTCAACTAAACACATGATGAATTTCTATCATATAACTGAGCTGTTTATCTAAACTTCTTTAATGTCTTCCCATCCAGATAATCAAACCTTTTAGCTTGATAACTTCCTCTTTTATTCATTTCTTTTATAATCATATCATGTATTTCCCACCATTCTCTGCCCCAGTTTACAAATAAAGTTTCATTCCCAGGTGCTCTGCCCAAAAGTCTCTGAACAGCAATATCCGGTGACAGATTTTCCAAAAATACAATTACTCTTTCTATATATTCTTCCAGTGAAATAAGATCTATCTCTCCCTTTTTATACTTTTCTCCAAAAATAGATTTTTCTCTAATATAAAGGGCATGCAGTTTAACATGGTCCACTTTTAAGGCAGATAAAATACGAGCTGATTCTCTCACATCCAGCATATTATCTCCCGGCAGATTTAGGATTAAATGAGCACCTGTTTCTAAATTATATTTTTTTGCTGTAAGATGTGCATCCAAAAATTCAGCCAGAGTATGTCCTCTGTTAACTGATGTAAGGGTATGGTAATTTACAGTCTGCAGACCAAATTCAAAAGCAAGATTAATGTTTTTTCCACTTTGTTCAATTACTTTTTCTAGACTGCTGATATATTTGTCACTAATAGAATCTGGTCTTGTAGAAAAATATACCGCCGCAATACCATCAACTTCTGCTGCCTGCTGAACATAATTTTTTAATTTATTCAGCGGCAGATATGTATTGGTAAAGTTCTGGAAATAGGCAATAAAATTATTTACACCATATCTTTCTCCAATATATTTTTTATTTTCTAACAGTTGTTCTTTAACAGACATTGTATCTGGCAGCATTTCAAAATCGGCAGCATTTTCACCACAAAAATAACAGCCGGCTGAATCAAGGTTACCATCTCTATTTGGACAGGTAGTAGGAAGATTCACCGGCAGTTTATATGTCTTTTCTCCATATTTTTCTCTCAAAAAATGAGAGTATTTATAGTACGGCTGTTCCATAAATTTTCACCTCATTAAATTAAATAAACCAGAGATTATCCAGTAATTTTTCTGGTAAATAATCCCTGCTTTTTCCTGCTTAGAAAATTTATAACTCTTTCTGTATTCTTATTTATAATTAGCTTTTCATCCATATAATCACTGCTGAAGAGAAAATCCAGTGAAGAAATTTCTCCAACTTCATCATGAAAATGCGCATCACTGTTAACAGCAAGATTTACTCTGTATCTGCCGGCCAGTTTTAACAATTTAAGTGAATTTTCTTTTCTGGCTCTTTCAAAAGTTTTTCTTTTATTATAAGAGCCAGCATTTAATTCTAAAATCGTATTATATTTTTTTGCTGCTTTTATCAGTGCTTCTAAATCAAGTGGATAGTTTTTTTGGACTGGATGTGTTATCATATCCACTGCCGGATTCTGCACTGCTTTTATTACAGCATCAGTATATTCTTCACTGCTGTTTAAACTGTGCCCAGTCTGTGAATGAATACCAGCAGTTACAAAATCCAGCTTTTCTAAAAGTTCTTGTGGAAGATCCAGTCTTCCATCATCAAGAATATTGGCCTCAACTCCTTTTAATATCCTAACTCCATAAATTTCCTCAGGTATTACATCAAGATTGCCAAAATAATATTCGTGTGGACCCCCGGGCATCTTAGGACCATGGTCTGTAACAGCAATCATCCGTATACCCCGCAAAAAAGCACCTCTGGCCATTTCGTCTAAAGTAGAATATGCATGCCCACTGTGAACCGTATGTGTGTGAAGATCTGCTTCTATTTTCATCAAACTTATCACTTCCCTTTTTTATTGTTATTATAATCTTATAGAAGTATTATTAAATTAAAATTGACTTAAAGTTAATTTACTGTAAACATTTTAACACATCAGTCTCATATTTCAAGTAAAATAATAAATAGAGTGCCCCAAAATTATTTTTATAGATGCAAAAAGACCCTCACTGATGAGAGCCTCTGTTTTCATTTAATATTTTTGTTAAAAATGCCTGTATTCTTTCTGATTCCGGATTTACAAATATTTTCTCCGGTACAGTATCACTGATTATTTTCCCATGATCCATAAAAAATACTCTATCAGAAACATCACGGGCAAAACCCATCTCATGAGTTACAACCATCATAGTTATTTTATCTTCTGCCAGGTCTCTAATTACACTCAATACTTCTCCAACCAGTTCAGGGTCAAGAGAAGATGTTGGTTCATCAAAAAGCATAATATCCGGCTCCATTGACATAGCTCTCGCAATTGCAACTCTCTGTTTTTGTCCACCGGACAGCTGAGAAGGATAAGAATCTTCTTTATCTCCAAGTCCAACTTTTTTTAATAAAGTTCTGGCTTTTTGTACCGCAGTCTTCCTGTCTTCTTTTTTGACAATCAGTGGAGCTTCAGTTAAATTTTCCAGCACTGTTTTATGGGGAAAAAGATTAAATCCCTGAAATACCATACCCATTTTTCTAAAGGCTTTTTTTCCTTCTTTTTCTGTTGATATTCCTTCAACAAAGATTTCTCCACCGTTAATTTCTTCCAGACCTATTAAACATCTTAAAAGAGTACTTTTACCTGATCCAGAAGGGCCAATAACAGAAATAACTTCACCCTGCTGAACCTCAAAAGAGACATCATTTAAAACCTTTAACTTACCAAAACTTTTATTTATTTTTTCTGCTCTAATCATTTCCAACTACATCACCTATTCGTAAACAGAATATTTCTGCTCGAGTTTGCGGAAAACTGTAACAATTACTGAACTAATCAAAAGATAAAAAACTGCAGCTATTATAAATGGTACTATAGAAAAATCCCTGGTTACGGCTACCTTTGCTGCCCTCAGCAAGTCGCCCAGCCCTATTGCTGCAACAAGTGCACTGTCTTTAACAAGGTTTATAGCTTCATTGCTTGTTGGTGGAAGTACCCTTTTTATAGTCTGAGGAATAATAATCCTTGTCATAGTCTGACGGTAATTTAATCCAAGAACCTGTGCAGCCTCATACTGGCCTTTATCAATAGATTCAATACCGGCTCTAAAAATTTCCGTAAAATATGCCGCATAATTAATAATAAAAGTTAAAACTGCAGCCGGAAACGGCTGCAGAGTAATACCTATTACCGGCAGACCATAATATGCAAAAAACAGCTGCAAAAGCAGTGGCGTACCGCGAAAAATCCAGGTATAAATCCCAAGAATCGTCTGCAGAAATTTAAATTTAGATATTTTCCCCAGTGCTCCAAGTACTCCAAGTAATACAGAAAAAACTGCTGTAATAATATATAGTTTAAATGTTACTATACTTCCTTCTAAAATATAACTGGATACATTCAGTATATAGTCCACCGGTTAAAGCCTCCTACTTGAGTAAAATATCTTCTCCGAACCATTTTTCTGAAATTTCTGCGGCAGTTCCATCTTCTATCATTTCTTCAAGTGTTTCATTGAGTGCTTTTCGGAAGCTGTCAGCTCCATCTCTAACACCAATTCCATACTCTTCACGTCCAAAATTTTCTTCCAGAACTTTAAACTGGCCCGGCCTTTTGCTCATATAGTAGCGTCCAACAATTTCGTCCACAACAACAGCATCTACTCTTCCAGACTGCAGATCAAGCAGTGCTTCAGTATTATTGGAAAATTTGCGTAGTTCTTTAAAACTTTCCAGAACTTCAGGTTCTGACTCTACAGCTGTTACACTGCTGCTTCCCAGCTGAATACCTACAACTTTACCTGCAAGATCTGATTTGTTTTTAATTTCACTATCATCCTGAACAATTATAATCTGTCTGTTGGCAATATATGGTCTACTGAAATCAATGCTTTTCTCTCTTTCTGGAGTGATAGTTAATCCATTCCAGATTACATCTATCATACCATTTTTGAGGCTTAAAATTACACCATCCCATTCAACAGGTTTTAATTCAAGCTCTACCCCCATCCTGTCTGCAACTTCTCTGGCAAGATCAATATCAAAACCTACAATTTCACCATCTTCACTCCTAAAACCCATTGGTGGGAAACTATCATCAAGGCCAAGTACAATCTTTCCTTTTTTCTGAATCTCAGCCAGTGAATCCTCTGCCACTACTGCACCACTTAATACAATTAAAACAGTTAAAATAATAGAAATTATTAGACTTATTCTTGACTTCATATTTTATTCCTCCTAATGAAATACTTTTTTCTATTATACTTTATTACTTTATTATTGTAAAGTGATACATCAATATTTTTTATATTGACAATTTTCTCATAAAAAAATTTTAATCTTTAAGTTTTCTTACAAAATAATCTTCTCCATTAAATTCAGCTTTAACTATCTTTTCTTCTGATATCAATTTTTCCACATCAATCCATTCTGCTCCACACTTTTTGAGCAGCTCTTCTACCGCTTCTTCTTTGAGAGGATGGACAGAAGTTATATTTAAAAGATCTTCTCTTATATTTCCGGTGCTGGAAAATTGATTGCCCTCATAACCTATCAGGTATTCTGTATTAATTCCTTTTTCTTTAAATATCTGTACTGCAGCATTTACCCTTTCAATATCAGGTCCTTTTACATCCTTTTCTGCCGGCGGCCTTGTTGGAACAGCCACATATGTAACACCTGAGTTTAGTTTGGAAACAAATAAAGCAATTTTATTCAACTCTTCTAATGAGTCATTTATTCCTTTTACCAGCATTGTTTCAGTAGTGAGGGCTCCTTTAAATTTTTTTGCAAACTCTCTGTAACCCTTATGAATCTCCTCCAGATTCAATTTTGCATGTGGTCTATCAACTTTTTTCCAGATATCTGTACTGACTGCATCACATTTTAGAGATACCCAGTCAAAATTAAGCATTTCTTTTTGGACATTTTTATCGGCCATTAGAGAACCATTTGTTATAATTGCTGTTTTAACTCCCAGCTTATTCAGTTCAGCCGCAGTTTTACCTAAATTAATGTCCAGAGTTGGTTCTCCATCAGCAACAAAGGTTAGATAATCTACTTTTTCTTCTGCCTTTTTCAATTTTTTTAAACTTTTTTTTACTTCTCTTACTACCTCGTCAACTTCATAAAACTTTTCTCTTTTTATTCTCATCCTTTTTGTTCTACCGAGCTGACAGTAAACACAGGAAAAACTGCATATTTTAGGTGGAATTATATTGACACCAAGACTCTGACCCAATCGTCGTGATGGTACAGGTCCAAAAATTTTCATTTTTTATGCTCCTTTTTATAAATTATTGATAACATATGTTCATTAATGCCATTATATTCTCTCTGAGCATTTTTTTCAAATTATTTGCTCCTAAAATAGAAACTGGAAAACTCATTTGATTATTTAATGTGGAATATTTTTTATCAGATGATATAATACTATATGGCAGATAATATGATAGAAAGAATATTAAACAAAAATTATTTTAAACATAAGAAAGGAAGATTATTATGAAAAATCCAGTAAAAAAAGTAGCTGCAATACACGATATGTCAGGATTTGGCAGATCATCACTGACAGTAATCATTCCAATTCTATCGACTATGGGTATTCAGGTCTGTCCTGTTCCCACTTCAATACTTTCCACTCATACAGGAGGATTTACTGATTATAAGTTTATTGATTTAACAGAACACCTTGAAGAATACATAGCCCACTGGAAAAAATTAGACCTTAATTTTAACAGTATTTACAGCGGTTTTTTAGGATCTGTTAAACAGATAGATATAGTGGCTGATTTTATCAATTTTTTTGGTAAAGATAGTGAATTTGTAGTAGTGGATCCGGTAATGGGTGATGATGGAAAAAAATATGCTACCTATACAGATGATATGGTTAAAAAAATGAAAGAACTTGTTTCACATGCTGATATTATCACCCCAAATATGACAGAAGCTGCCTTTCTTCTGAATGAAGAATATCCACTAAAAATGGATAAAAAATTAATCAAAAATCATCTGTACAGGCTGGCAGATATGGGGCCAGAAATAGTGATTATAACAAGTATGCCCTACAATATTTCTGCAAAAAAAACCTCTGTAATTGCATATAACAATTATGATGAAAGATTCTGGCGCGTTGACTGTGATTATATACCCACATTTTATCCGGGAACTGGTGATATATTTGCCAGTGTTCTGGTAGGAAGTATGCTGCAGGGTGACAGCCTCCCTCTGGCCCTCAGCCGTTCAGTTCAGTTTACATCTACTGCTATCAAAACAACTTATGGTTATGATTATGATAATAGAGATGGAGTTATGCTGGAAAGAGTACTGGAAAACTTAAAAGCCCCTGTGATAAATCATAGTTATGAGCTGTTTTGAGCTAATAAGGAGCTTCCCTATTCGGGAAACTCCTTTAAAATTTTATTACTGTTTCTTTTATTTCAGATGTGCCTGACCTCTATAGACAAGTCCTCTTACACCATCAACTGTAATAATCTCTCCATCATCAAACTCATCAGAAATATCTCCCGCATTCACCACAACAGGTATTCCTAAATTGAGTCCAACAATCGCTGGATGAGAGGTCAAGCCGCCACCGTATGTTACTACTGCTGCTGCCTTCTTCATAGCTGAAATATAATTTCTGTCTGTCATTGGAGCAATTAAAATATCTCCTTCTTCCACTTTCTGTTCTGCTTCTTCAGCAGAACTTACTGTTCTTGCTTTACCTATAACTATACCTTTTCCAATACCCTGTCCTTCAGTTACCGGTTTACCGACAACATCAATCTTTATCAAGTTAGTTGTACCTGGTATACCGACAGGTGTACCAGCTGTGATCGTTACAAGATCTCCATCTTTAATCAAACCATGGTCAAGTGCTGCCGAAATAGCATTATCCATCATCTCATCTGTGGTACTGCTTCTGGCAGCCTGAAGTGGATATATTCCCCAGCTTAATGTAAGCTGATAAAGAACTCTGCGGCTTGGAGTTACTGCAATTATTGGAGTCATAGGTCTAAATTTAGAAACAGTTCTGGCAGTTAATCCAGATCCTGTAGAAGTTATAATTGCCTCTATACCTAGCTCACCTGCAGTTTCACAGGTTGCCAGACTTATTGCTTCAGTAATAGAATCTGTTTTACTGTGGCTGGTGAGGTTAAATTTCTCCTGATATGTCGATGATGCTTCTACTTCAAGAGCAATATTTGCCATAGTTTCTACTGATTCTATCGGATATTTCCCTGCTGCAGATTCTCCAGAAAGCATTGTTGCATCAGTACCATCAAAAATCGCATTGGCAACATCAGAAGCTTCTGCACGAGTGGGACGTGGATTTCTTATCATTGAATCCAGCATCTGTGTAGCTGTAATAACAGGTTTGGCAGCTAGATTACATTTTCTAATCAGCATTTTCTGTATTACTGGCACTTTTTCTGCTGGAATTTCAACTCCAAGGTCTCCTCTTGCTACCATAATTCCATCAGCAACATTCAGAATAGAATCAATATTGTCTACACCTTCCTGATTTTCTATTTTTGCTATTATAAATATATTTTCATTACCTGTTTCTTCAAGGATCTTTCTGATCTCCATAACATCACTTGCTTTTCTTACAAAAGAAGCAGCAATAAAATGAATTCCCTGTTCAACACCAAATTTAATATCTGAAATATCTTTATCAATCAGAGCTGGAAGATTAACCTTTACTCCGGGTAAATTAACACCTTTTTTTGAACCAAGTTCTCCCCCATTTTTTACCCTTGTTATGACATTCTCATCATCTATTTTTGTAACTTCTAATTCAATTAATCCATCATCCAAAAGAATCTCCTGACCAATCTCCACATCTTCGGCTAGTTCTTTATAAGATATCGAAAATTTTTCGCAGGTCCCCAGCACGTCTTCTTTAGATATAATAACTTCTGATCCTGTTTCGAGCTCTATTTTTCCGCCTTCCATATCACCGGTTCTAATTTCTGGTCCTTTAGTATCAAGCATTAGGCCCACCGGTATCCCTGTTTCTTTAGAAACTTTTTTAACAAGATTAATTCTATTCAGATGTTCTTCATGGTTTCCATGAGAAAAGTTCATTCTAGCAACATTCATTCCGGCCTCAACAAGTTTTTTAATCGTTTCTTCATCATTGGTTGCTGGACCAAGTGTACACACAATCTTTGTTTTTCTCATTTTCATCCCCCAAATCTTTTATTATAATGACAAAATATGTGCCAGCTTGTATATATCCATATCTATTTCCTGTTTAGCTGCCACTGCATCTTCAATCTCACAGTATTCAATTGAATTATTAACATAACTTACCATCTTATTTCGTTTTCCCTTTAACAGGAGTTTTACAGCTTCTGCAGCCATTCTGCTGGCAATAATTCTATCTGTTGCAGTGGGACTGCCTCCTCTCTGCAGATGACCCAGTATTGTAACTCTGGTTTCCATACCCGTATATTCTCTAATGATGTCTCCAAGAGCAAATCCGGGGCTGCCATTGTAGGCTTCAAGATCAACAAATGGTGCTTTAACACCTTCAGCAATTAATATGATGCTGTGAAGCTTTCCGCGTTCAAACCCCTGGATAATCTTATCAGTCACCTCTTTTGGTGTAAAATGTATCTCCGGTACAAGGATAAACTCAGCTCCCCCGGCAAGACCTGCCATCATTGTTAAATATCCAGAATCTCTGCCCATACATTCTATAACAAAAGTTCTTTCGTGAGATGTAGCAGTATCACGTATTTTATTTACTGCATCAAGTACTGTGTTCATGGCAGTATCAAAACCAATAGTGTAATCTGTACAGGAAAGATCATTATCAATAGTCCCTGGAATACCTACTGCCTTAATATCGGATTCTTCATTAATTTTTTGTACTCCTCTTAAAGAACCATCACCACCAATAACCACAAGCCCCTCAATGTTTTCTTCCTTCATATTCTGATAGGCTATTTTTCTTCCTTCTTCTGTTAGAAATTCTTTGCATCTGGCAGTAAATAATATTGTACCACCTTTTTGAATAATATCAGCTACTGATCCTCTCTGCATTGGAAAAAAATCCTTCTCAATCAGACCTAAATAGCCATGTTTTATCCCTACAACTTCTAGATTATTGTAAATGGCAGTTCTGACAACCGATCTAATCGCTGGATTCATTCCAGGAGCATCACCACCACTTGTTAATACACCGATTTTTTTCATAGTCTTAACCTCCATCTATTTTTACAGCTCATATTAGCTTGATTCCTGCTTAAGCTGACTGCAAAATATTTTTTTAAATCACCAAACCATTATATTTTTCATTTATTGCTTACTCATGTTTTTTGTACTTCACTTCATATATTATATTATATAATTGGGATTATTACATATATTATTTTATATTTTATCTTCACTCGAAAATTTTATATATCATTTAAATAAGTGTAAGCATCTTCTGCTTCTCCAGCCGGAACCTTTATTTGAAAACAGCTGGAACCTGCTGATTCTATTTCTACCATAAATCCTTCTTTTTCCATATTCATCAAAATTTCTTCTGCTTCATCTTCTGAGCCAGCTATATAAACAACCTGCCACATATTTTCTCCTTTCCATTCTTTTTTGGATTAATCAACAATAAACAGCAGCTAGTGTTCAGACAGCAGCCAATTAGTATTAAATACCTCCAGAAAAAGTTTCACCGTGTTTTGTCAAAACCTCAGCTTTTCCTCTAATTTTAATAGCCGAAACATTTTCGGTAAACTGTGCAACAAGAATTTCTCCTGCATCAAGCTTTTCTGTGTGATTAAATTTTGTGTCTTTCCCTCTGGTCAGGCCGATAATTGTAACTCCATCTTCCATAGCCTTAATCACAATATAATCTGCATTAACGTCCATAGTTTAAGCCTCCTTATTGTTAATATTTAACATAAAAGTAAATATAAATTAAGTAATAAACCTTTTCACAAGTCCACAGACTGGATAAACTTTTCAGCTGCTTTAGATAAAAAATTGTAAACCTAAATAATGGCCAGACTCATTAGAGTGACAGCAATACCTGCTGCTAAAACTCCTATACTGATAGAAAGAAAAGAATAACTGAATTTTATTTTAAAAATTACCGCAGCTAGACTGGCTGTCCAGGCACCGGTTGTAGGAAAGGGTACTGCGGTAAAAAGTATCAATCCCAGCACACCATATTTCTCTACATTACTGCTCTTTCTAATTGTTCTATTATAAAGCCATTCAAAAAATTTATTCATTATTTCTGATCTTTTTATCAGGAATTCGCGCACAGGATTCAGCAGAAAAAGCAGTGGTATAATAGGAATTATATTGCCGCAAACAGCCAGGAAAAATACTTTAAGAGGAGCTATTCCAAGGGAAATCCCAAGTGGTACTGCCCCCCTTAATTCTATAAAAGGCAGCATTGCTGTTAAAAAAACCGCCCATTCCTCACTTAATCTGCTGCTGAAAAAATAAAATACTGCTTCCATTATAATTCGGATTCCTCACAGTTTAAGAGATTTTTCCCAGCAATACCTGGTTCTGTCATTTCAAATGGATTTAGAATTTCCTCAAGCTCTTCTTCGCTCAAAATCCCCTGTTCCAGAATAA
>NZ_QPJE01000039.1 GCF_003337245.1 Halanaerobium sp. MA284_MarDTE_T2 | reverse complement strand
GGAATATTTTCTGTTTGTCATTGGTGTTTCCCCCTTGTAATTAGAGTATATCACTTTCAAACTTTTTCTCCAATTCTATTAGGGGGCTATATAGCCTTTACCTTCTTAATTTCCCCTGCTTTAATTAATCCATATTCGGTTGTAAGTGGGCCAATGATTTCAGTTATAAAGGAAGTGAATAGAATTATATTCAAAATAAGCATTGAAACCTGAGAAGCCTCTCCAGGAAGATGAATAAAATCTCTCTGTATAATAAATGCCAGGTCAATGGCAACACCAATTTGAGGAAGCAGACCAAATCCTAAATACTTCTGCACTTCAGGCGGTGCAGATGAAACTTTAGCTCCAAGATATGAGCCTCCTAGTTTTCCTGTGATTCTTGCTGCTGTATAGATTACAGCAATGATTAAGAATTTCAAGTTGAGTAAATTGCTTATCTGTATTTTTGTACCTGCTAAAATAAAGAAAGCAGCAAATAACGGTACAGTAAGTATATCAATTTTTTCTGATATTTCCAGTCTTTTTACTGCAAAATTTCGGTATGCAAATCCCACTGATATATTTGTTATGAGTGGTGAAATATGTAAGAACACTGCCAGAGCTGATGAACCAAAAATAGTTGCCAGTATCAGCAGAACTTTTCTGCTTTCTGAAGCACAATTTGCCATCATTCTTTGTGAAATATATCCTATTATGATTCCTATAATTATAGCACTCAATATTTTAAATAATGGTAAAATAAATATACTAATAAAACCTATTTTTTCTCCAGGAGTTGCTGTTGTAAGTGCAAAAGGTTCCATAAATGTAAATATAATTAAAGCAAGTGCTTCATCAAGTGCTAATACAACCATCAGTGTTGCTGATAATTCTCCCTGCAGACTGAAATCTCTCAGAACCATTACTGTAGCTGCTGGTGCAGTTGCTGTTGCAATTGTTCCAAGTAAAATAGCTACAAAAAGCGGCTGCCCAATAGCCAGCATAGCTCCAGAAACTAGGACAAAGGCTCCAATTAATTCTAAAAGTACAATTGCAGTAAATTCTAATTCCAGACGCCTAAGAACCTTAAAGGAAAGTGAAGTACCTATTGAAAAAGAAATAAATGAAACAGCAAGAACAGTTATAAAATTAAAGGTATTTAATAGATAATCATACCAGGCAACAAATTCCTTTGACAAAAAAGGAAGCTGTTTTACAACACTAATACTGCAGACTGTTCCCAAAACTATATACCCAACTACACTTGGAATTCTAAAATTTTCAGTAATAGTACGTATTATATAAGCAAACAACATCAGCAGTCCTATAACATATATTAATTTGTGACTTTTATGATTAAGCATTAACCAGTACTGTAAATCATGTAAATTTTCCAGCATCAAATATTCCATATCTGCCTCCTACTACAAATCATATCTTATTCTCTCTTATTATATAATTCTTAAAAATTGTTTTAATTCCTTTATTGATATTAAAATAAATAATATATTTTAAATTTTAGAAATTAGCAAAAAACAGTTTTTAAAATTTTATTCATGATGAAATCTCTTTTTTACAACATAATTTAAAAATGGGAAACTCCTTTTTAAAAGCTAATAGAACTAAATATACTGTTATTATATACCGATTTATCGACAAAAAGATGAGGATATCTCCTCATCTTTTTTCTCTAACAGTAAAACTTATTTTATTAAAATCGCTTTCTTTTAAATTTTCAATCAGAGAAACTATATATTGAAAGTCAGTTTTTTTATCAGCATATATTTTTACTGTTTTTTCTTTATTTACTTGAATTGAATTTCTTAAAAAATTTTCTAATTCTTCACCGGTAAATTCTTTATTCTGAAAAATAATTTTATTATCTGCCGTTAAAAATAATTTAATTATCTGCTGTTCCTGCTGTTCACCAATATTACTGTCCGGCAGATTGATATTGTATACTGCTTCTTCTCCCTGCAGAGTTGAAGAGACAAGAAAAAAAATTAATAACAGAAAAACTATATCTATCATTGGAGCAAGATTGCTTCCACTTCTCTTTTTAGATGGTTTATACTTCATCTTTTTTATCACCCTCAGTATTTCCATTAAAAAGCATAATTTCTGTTTCTATCCGCAAATTTTCCAGCTGGGTAATCATTTTTTCGAGCTTTCCATAAAAAAAATGGTATCCACCAACTGCAGGTAAAGAAATAAGTAATCCTGCTGCAGTGGTCAGCAGTGCTTCCGATATACCAACAGCCATCTGTTCAGGACTGCCTCCCAGTCCTAAAACCTGAAAAGTTTTTATCATTCCTGTTACAGTACCTAACAGACCTAAAGTTGGTGAAGCCTGACCAATAAAATTTAGAAGCCCCAGTCCCCTTTCTAATAGAGGCAGATAGTCAAGTTCTGCACTATCCATCAGTAGATTAAATTCTTTTCTATTATGAGGGGATTTTTGGAAAACAGAATTATATATTTTTGAAGCTGAGCCACTTTTTTTGTTAATAATGTTGTCATTTTTATATTTACCAGCTGCATAATTTTTTATATGTTTGAGATATTTTTCTTTGTCAATTCTTTTGTAGTTGATCAAGAAAATTATAGTTCTTTCTATTAATATAAATATTGTTAAAAAAGCTGAGATCAGTAATGGATATGAAACTGGCCCGGCTTTTGCAATAAATTCTGAAATCATAAATATTCCTCCCAATTAATCTGTGAGTTCAAATTTTAATGGTAAAATAATTTTAACACTTATTTTTTCCCCATTCAATACAGCAGGTTTAAAATCCCAGCTAGAAACAGATTTTAATGCTGCCTTATCAAAACTTTCATAACCAGAACTCTCATAGATTTCTATATTTTTTGTGCTGCCATTTTTATCAATTATTAACTGCAGAAGTACCGTACCTTCTATGTTTCTTCTGCGGAGATTTTCGGGATAGTTTGGTCGGCTGTATCCGGCAATCACAGGTTTTTCAATATTTTTGTTATTTTCACCAGTTAAATCATAGACTTTATTTGAGCTGGTATTCTTATTACTGTTATCTTTAGCCTGAATATATTTACTATTTTTTTGTTTATTAATATGGCTATTATTTTTGGGTTTTATTTTCTGTTCTCCATTATTGCTTTTTTCTAATGACTTTTTTTTATTGTCCATACTGCTGTTATTTTCAGCAGCTGTTTTGGATTTTTTATTATTTTTTTCAGAAACTTCCTCTTTTTTTAAATCTGAAATAAATTTATCTAAATCAAATTTTTCATTTTCTTTATTGATATCAGTTTTATCCTCTGCATTTTTGTCATTATTATTTTTTTCTTTTTCTAACTCATTAAGCCAGGCTGGTTTATCGGCTGGTTCAGGTTTTTGTGTATCGATATTTTTTTCTTTGTTTTTTTCTTTATTTTCCTCTGTTTTCTTATTTAACACTTTATCTTTCTTATCTGCAGTTTTTTTTTCAACTACATGTTGGCTATTATTTTCTAAAGCTGTTTTTTTATCTTCGATATTATTTTCTTCAGTTAGTAAACTCTCTACTATATCATTTTTTAATGATTTTTTTTCTCCAATTAGATTGTTGTTTTCAATTTTATTCTGTTCACTGTTCTTTTTGCCATCTAATGAAGATTCTAATGAACGCTCACTTTTTTTAATCTGAAATTCTATATTAATTTCAACTTCTTTTTTATCTTTGACAGGCTTATTTCCTGCCAGGATTTCAAAAGGCGAAAGCTCTAAAAAAACAAGAAGAGATAATGACAGAATCAAGCTTAATATTTTTGCTAATTTATTATATTTGTTCATCATTCATCACCTCTTCTTTTGTTTAACTTTCAATTAAATAGTTTTTATTTAAAACTTGGTGCTTAAAGTAAGCATATAGTTTCTTTCAGGCATAGGATAACCATCAACAACTTCATATTCTTCATCAAAAATATTATTAATTGAAAGTGAAAGTTTATTATCTTCATTGATATTTTTTATTATTTTTAAATCTGAAACAAAATGTGATGGCATATCTTCTTTAGAATTGTAATCTGTTCTTTCACCTGTATAGCGATTATTAAGGATAAATTTAATACTGCTCATCTGATATGTCATATCCATATTTAAAGTATGATAGGGCATATCCCCAATCTGTTCACTGGAATTTTCTTCTTTGGTATCTAAATAAGTATAATTAACATCAAAATCAAATTTATCATTTATTTTTCTTGAATAAAGAATTTCAAATCCATTCATTTCAACATCTGAATCAATATTTTGCGGTATATAGGAACCATCCAGTAAAATCATTTTTTCTACATTTCTATTGAAAAATGTTAGCTCTTTTTTGGATTTTTGAGTTTGATGTTTAAATCCAATATCAAGTGATTCTGCTTTTTCAGGTTCTAAATCTGGATTGGAAAAACCTGGATAATAAAGATCTACAAATGTGGGAGCTCTAAACGATTCAGCAGCATTTGCATTAAAACTAAGCTGATCAGAAATTTTATAAACAATCCCCAGTCTGGGACTAAATTCTGAACCATATACTTCATGATCATCATAGCGGCCGCCTATATTAAATATAGTCTTGTCTTTATAATACATTTTATCCTGTATGAAAATAGCTTTATTGTTATTTTTCTCTTCATAGTCACTAGATTTAGCATCTTTTTTTACTTTGTTTTCTGTTAAATCCAGCCCACAGCTTAAAGTGTGGTTTTTTAAATAATAAGTTTCGTTAATTGAAATTCCTTTTTTAGAAATATCAGTTACTGTATCCCAGCTGAGGTCTGTTAATTCTCTATCATTATTATAAATTGATATTTTTCTATCTTTATTTTCCAACTTTTGATTGAAAGTTAAATTTACATTTTGGTCATTATCTTCACGGGATCCACTTGATGCTGCTAAAAATCCTTCTGGTAAATAATCAGCATCCTGGCCAGGATAATCAGTTTCACTATCATTATTTTTGAATGAAAGTGTAATATCACTATAATTACTTATATTATAATTATATTTCAAAAATAAATCTTCTCTATCTAAAGAACTGTTATCTCTATGACCATCTGATAGTAATTTGTCATAAATTAAAGTTAAACTGCTGTTATCACCGGAAAAGCTGTGAGATATACTGTATTTTTGTGTATCAAAAGAGCCGGCTTCTAATTTTAGATTTGTTTTTTTAAAATCATCCGCATCTTTAGTAATTATATTAATTACACCTCCCATAGCATTTGCTCCATAAACAGCTGAAGAAGGGGATTTTAATACCTCAATTTTTTTTATAAATTCAACCGGAATTGATTCCAGCCGAAGACTGCCGTCATTTGGATTATTATATGGCTGTCCATCAATAAGTATCAAAATCTGTCTGCCGCGCATTCCTCGGATTATGACATCTTTTTGTCCAACAACCCCACCTTTATCTTTAATATGTATGCTTCCTGTGCTCTGCAGCAGTTCTGCAACATTATTTGCTGCAGATTCTTCAATTTCCTGTTCATCAATCACCTCAATACTGACAGCAGTCTCCATAATATCTTCTTCATATTTACTGGCAGTAACAACAACCTCTTTTAGATTAATAACTTCTTCCTCAGCAGCATTTACCGTAATAACAGCTAAAAGTGATAATAAAACTGCTGTAACCACAACTAGAACTAATTTCTTCATAATTTTTATTCCTCCTGTTTTTTGGTTACAGCCATCAAAGACAGTGCCTATAAATACCATAAACAAAAAAAACCGCCCAGGTAATGGCGGTGTCTAAGAGATATAGACAACAACCAACCTTGTCTCGAAGATGGCTGTTTTGCTCTTCAGGCAGGTTTCCTGACTTACAGTTTCACTGTCTTTACCTTCCCCATTGCTGAGTGGTTATTTAAGACAGTCAGCTGATTACAGTGGCGGACCCGTTCAGGAATTTCACCTGATTCCCTATTATCTTCTTTAAAAGAAGCACCTAAAAAGAAAACATATTTCCTTTTATTATTTTATTCGTTATAAAATTTATATTTCCTGCATAAAAATAAAATAAATTAAAAGAAGGATTTTACAATAATTTACATAAATATAATATATAGGAACAAAAAGGGGTGTTAATATGGCTTTACATAATAAAATTGGCAGGTTGGGTGAAGATATTGCAGTTCAATATTTAATAAAAAATAATTTTAAAATTATTGAAAGAAATTATAAAAATAAATTTGGAGAAATAGATATAATAGCTTTAGAAAATAATGTTATACGTTTTATTGAAGTTAAAACGAGAAGTTCAAATTATAAATCTTCTCTTGAAGAAATTCTGCATTACAATCAAATTAAAAGGCTTAAAAATTCAGCTCTTTATTTTATCAGTAATTATCATGATAATCAGAGTTTTTCATTTGATCTTATACTGATAAAAATTAATATTGAAAATAAGAAAATAACTTTCTTTAAATATCTTAAAGACATAATTTATGAGGAGTTGATATAAATGTATGCTGATCTTTATTCTGCAGTTATTAGTGGAATCAGAGCGGAAATAGTTAGGGTGGAAATAGATATTTCCAATGGACTTCCCGGCTTCAGTATAGTGGGATTAGCTGGAAAAACAGTGCGGGAATCAGCAAAAAGAGTACGTTCAGCGGTAGTAAATTCCGGTTTTCACTGGCCGATGAAAAAAATTACGGTAAATCTTGCTCCTGGTGATGTACAGAAATATGGATCTCATTTTGATCTTGCTATAGCAGTATGTCTCCTTATCTGCTCCAAACAGATCAATATAAAAAATAAAAGTAAATACTTATTTGCAGGTGAACTTACTTTAAATGGTGATATTAATCGGGTAAAGGGAATACTGCCGATGCTCCTGGAAGCAAAAAATAAGGGTATCAAAAAAGCTGTAATACCTTTAGAAAATGCTGCAGAATGTAATTTAGTTCAAAATACTGAAATTACTTTTTTGCAAAATCTCAAAGAAATTGATAATCTCAACAATATAAAGGGCAGTAAAACTAAAATAAAAAATAATACATTAAGACTAAACAGAAATAAAATACCTGATATAAATAGTATAAGAGGTCAGAAAACTGCCAAAAAGGCTGTAATGATTGCAGCAGCTGGAAGACACAATCTGCTTTTAGTAGGACCACCAGGCTGTGGCAAAACAATGCTGGCACATTCAATAGTTAAACTGCTGCCGCTTCTTAATAAAGAAGAACTTATAGAAGTTGCTTCAATTTACAGTATTAAAGATAAACTAAGAGATCTGGATATAAATAACAGGTATCGTCCATTTGTTGCTCCCCATCATTCTATTACATCTGCTGGTTTAATAGGTGGTGGGAAAATACCTGTGCCCGGAGAAATATCTCTTGCTCATAAAGGTGTATTATTTCTGGATGAACTTCCGGAATTTAAAAATAAAGTATTGTCCAATTTGCGTGAACCACTGGAAAATAAAAAAATAAAAATAGTTCGTCAGCAGGCAAGTTTTATTTTTCCAGCAGATTTTCAGCTTATTACTGCTATGAATCCCTGCCCCTGCGGATATGCTGGTCTGGATGACAATAGATGCAGCTGTTCAGAGCGAGATATTGCCAGATATCAAAAAAAATTATCAGGAGCACTTAAAGACAGAATTGATCTGCAGATAGAACTTCTGCCGTTAAAAAGTGATGATATTTTTAAAAAAAATACAGAGCAGCAGTACAATTATCTAAAAAAAATTGAACAGGCTGTATTAGCTCAAAAAGATCGATATAAAGATCTGAATATTAGCTATAACAGTCAGTTGAGTATAGAAAATATAGAAAAATTCTGTCCACTTGACAGTGATGCAGAAAATATACTAAAACAGGCTGTAGAAAATTTACAGCTGAGTATGAGGGGTTATATAAGACTTTTAAGAGTGGCAAGAACTACTGCAGATTTAAATAAAAACAAAAATATTAAAAGTAATGATCTTCTGGAAGCAGTTAATCTCCGCTGGTATGCTGAAAAATCAGAAATGCTTCTTTAAAAATTTGATCATAGGATAACCAAGTATGGCAATTACAGCAGCTTCGCTTAAACCAATCTGAATTACATTTAACCAATATGGTATTCCATAAATTTTATATAGATATAAACTTATAAGAAAAGCATTAAATATAATTGGACTCAGATATGCAGTAATACTGTTCTTAAATTTGTATGTTATATAGGCAGCAATTAAAGTTACTAAAGAACCTCCTACAATATCAACAATTCCAAGCCCTCCCAGTATATTGGCTAGCAAAACTCCCAAAAATAGAGCAGGTACTGCTTCTGGAAATATCATCGGCAGAAGAGTTAGAGCTTCTGCAGCACGAAATTGAACAGGGCCAAAACTAATGGGCGTCAATAAATATGTTATAATAACATAAAGTGCTGCTATTGCTGCCCCTCTTGCTATTTTTTTTGTTTCCATATCTTATCTCCTTCCTAAACTTATGCTGGAGCTTATAAACTTTTTCAAAATAAAGCTTAAAAATGAGCTTAAATCAAAATATAAATTATAAATATTATTCTGGAACTCTACCAAATGATTTGCGGTGAATTGGTGAGGAGCCATACTTTTTTAAAGCTTCAATATGTTCTGCAGTACCATAACCTTTATTAGATTTAAAATTATATTCCGGGTATTGATCTGCATAGTCAAATATTATTTTATCTCTTGTAACTTTTGCAATAATTGAAGCAGCAGAAATAGCATTTATTTTTTTATCACCATCAACTACAGTTTTTTGCTCTATTTCTAAATCTGGAATGCCTGTATTTCCATCTACCAGAACATATTCAACATCTAGATTAATATTATTCAAAGCCCTCTTCATTGCCAAAAATGTTGCATTAAGAATATTGAATTTATCAATCTCCTGATTATCTGCTTTTCCTATACCTACAGCTGCTTTTTTATTAATTTCAGCAAAAAGTCTATTTCTCTCCTTAACTGATATTTTTTTTGAATCATCAAGACCATAGATTGGTTTAGCAGAGTCTAGTATTACTGCAGCAGCTACAACCGGACCGGCCAGAGGGCCTCTGCCGGCTTCATCAATACCAGCTATAAATTTATAGCCTATATTTCTTAGATTATCTTCATATTTATTATTTATATGCCACCTTTCTATAATTTTTTTTCTTTTCTGCAGTTTTTTTGTAAGCTGCTGTGAAATTTTAACAACACCTGTTCTTGAATCATTGGCAAGTTTTTGAATTAAATTTTCTGCTGGTTCTTTAGTCTTCAGATACTGCTTTATTTCTTTAATTGTCATTTTCTCAAAATCAGGATACTGATAAATCATCTGAATCATCTCCTGGTTTTTCCAGTGTAATTTTTCCCAGTTTTCCCCTTCGAAAATCATTAATAAGCAGCTGAGAAGCACGATTCCTGTCAACTTTTCCACCACTCATAATACAGCCTCTTTTTTTGGCAATCATAGGTAAAATATCATAGGGATGTTCCTGGCCAAAATCAATATTATAAAATTCCTTTAAAAAATCAGCATTAATATCACGAATAAACTTAATTAATTTATATGATGCAAGTTCGAAATCAAAAATATCATTATCTACCGCACCGGTAACTGCAAGTTTATATGCAGTATCCTCGTCAGAAAATTTTGGCCATAAAATTCCTGGTGTATCGAGCAGCTTAACCTTTTTATCAATATTTATCCACTGCCTGCCTCTTGTTATTCCAGGCTTATCACCAATAGTTACAATTTTACTGCCAGCCAGAATATTTATCAGAGCAGATTTTCCAACATTAGGAACACCAATTATCATGGCTCTGATTTGTCTGGCTTTTCTCCCTTTTTGAGAAAGTTTCTTGCTGATTATATCATATTTATTATTTAAAAGACTTTTTAATCTGGAAGCTCCCTCTCCCGTGATAGAATTGATCAGTACAGCATCTGTCTCTTTATTGATGTGCTCAATCCAGTTTTTATTTAAATTATCATCAGCCAGATCCATTTTATTTAAAACAACTATCTTATTCTGATTCTTTATGATCTCATTCAAATCAGGATTTTTACTGCTTTTTGGAATTCTAGCATCAATTGTTTCAATTACTAAGTCAACTAGGCTTAAATCTTTTTTTAGTATTCTTTTTGCTTTTGCCATATGTCCTGGATACCACTGTATCATAATTTATTAACCTCACATTAAAAAAGGGTGCAGGATAAAACCTCCCCACCCTTTAAATTTAGTCTCTTTTTTCTTTAATTCTAGAAGCTTTACCTCTTCTTGAGCGCAGGTAATACAGACGAGATCTTCTGACATCTCCACGACTAACTACTTCTATTTTTGCTAATTTATTGGAATGAAGTGGAAAAGTTCTCTCAACTCCAATACCTTTTGATATCTTTCGAACAGTGAAAGTTTCGTTAAGTCCCCCACCATTTCTTTTTACTACCACACCTGTATAGTTTTGAAGCCTTTCTTTACCACCTTCTACAACTTTAACCATCAGGCGGAGTGTATCACCAGGTGCAAATACCGGTATATCATCACGCATTTGTTCTTTTTCGATTTCGTTGATAATATTCATTGTAAACCTCCTTCCCAAATAACTATTTTGTCCACCAGGGTGAAGCTAAAAGACGATCAAGTATTATCGATACAGCACTTCGAACAGATAAATGATTAAAATCCCCTCTACCAATCACAGGGTCAAGTATGTAATCACACTGTTCTAAAGTTTCTTCAGTAAGGCCATAGCCTGTTCCAAAAATAATAAGAAAAGGTCTGTCATCTTCTGCAAAAATTTCTCTCATATTGCTGTATGAGACCGAGTTCTCAAATTTTTTAGCATCTGTTGCAATCAAAACGGCATCTTTTTCAGTTTTATTTTTTATACTTTCTTTTACTTCATCCAGTGTTGAAGCTATTTCCAAAACAGAAAATGCTTCATGACGATTATAGCAGTAATCTGCTCCTCGTCCACTGGTCCAATAGCCTTTCATTCTTTCAACAAGCTGCTGCTGTGATTTAAGATGATTGATAACATAGTATTTATTAATATCATAGGTCCTTGCAGCTCTGGCAATATCATGCAGATCATAATTAGTTATTGTAGTTGTTATTTTGTCGCCAAGTTTGTTATATATTGGATAGTGCAGCAGTCCAAGAAAAATATCTGCATCAATTGTTTTCATTAATTTCACCCTTTAATTCTTTCTTTAATTCTTCAATTATTTTTAAATCTTCAGGATTCAGTTCCTTCTTTTTTAACAAATCTGGTCTTCTGATAAGTGTTCGCTTCAGTGATTCCCTTCTGCGCCAGTCCTCTATCATTTTATGATTGCCGCTTAAAAGCACATCCGGAACCTGCATCCCTCTAAATTCACGTGGTCTGGTATAGTGTGGATGTTCAAGCAGTCCTTTATAAAACGAGTCTTTTAAAGATGAATTCTCATCACCAAGAACACCGCTAACCATTCTAGAAACAGCATCTATCAAAACCATTGCAGGCAGTTCTCCACCTGTTAAGACAAAATCACCGATAGATATTTCTTCATCAACAATAGTTTGCCTAATTCTTTCATCAACACCTTCATAACGCCCACATATAATTATTAAACCTTCATTCTGACTTAATTTTTTAACCAGATTTTGATCCAATTTTTTCCCCTGTGGGCTCATGAGAATTGTTTTAGCTGTTTGCTCTCTTTTTTTCGATGCAAACTGCCAGGCTTTATAGATAGGTTGAGGTTTTAAAACCATTCCAGCTCCACCACCATAAGGTGGTTCATCAGCCGTATTATGTTTATCTTCAGCAAAATCTCTAATATTTATTGTTTTAATGTCTATTATACTATTTTCCTGAGCTCTTTTTAAAATACTTTCTGTAAGTGGTCCCTTAAACATTCCTGGAAAAAGTGTCAATATCTCGAAAAACATAATTTCAACCCCTATAGATCCAATAAACCTGTTATCGGTTCAACAATCATTATATTTTTTTTGAAGTTTATGTCAAGTATCATCTCTTTACTAGCTGGAATCATAAAATCTTTAATTTTACCTTTAATTAAAAATATATCGGTTCCTGCAGTATCAATAATATCAGTTAAAATACCCAAATAACTTCCATCTTGTAAATAAACTTCCATATTAATCAAACTGTCTACATAATAGTGATCTTCAGGTAAAATCATTTTTTCAGCTTCAGGAATCAGTACCTCAAAATTTTTGTATTTTTCCGCATCTGAAATCGAATTTACAGATTTAAATTTTATTATTACAAACTGTTTATGAAATCTAATATACTCTATCTGCATTTCAATAATATCTTTTTTATTTTTTAGATATACTTTATCAAGTTCAAAAAACCTTTCAGGAATGTCAGTTAGCGGTTTCACCCTCACTTCACCTTTATTCCCCTGAAATCTGGTTATTTGTCCGACTGTAGTGTATTCATTGTTCAGTTTAATCACCAGCCTGAAATTTATTGAATATCAACTATTACTTTTTTACCTTCCTTAGTTGCTGCTGCTTTAACAACAGTTCTAATTGCGTTTGCAATTCTACCTCTTTTACCAATAACCTTACCCATATCATTATCAGCTACAGATAATTCTAAAATTATTGATTTTTCGCCTTCAACCTGATTTACATGAACCGCTTCCGGTTCGTCTACTATTGATTTTGCTATAAACTCTACCAGTTCTTTCATGGAGTTTTCCTCCTTTTGTTAATTATTATGAAATTTTTCCATAATTCCTGATTGTTTCAGCAAACTTTTTACTGTATGTGATGGTTTAGCACCATTGTTTAACCACTTTAATGCTTTTTCTTCATCAATTTTATAAGAAGCTGGTTCAGTTGTAGGATCATAAAATCCAAGTTCTTCTACAAATGGCCCTTTTGGAGTTCTTCTTGAATCAGAAACTACCAATCTATAAGAAGCATTTCTTTTACTTCCCATTCTTTTTAAACGAATCTTAACTGCCATAAAAAACACCTCCTTTCACTAACCTCTCATTTTATAACGCATTGTCAGGTTAGTACTAGGGCATCGAGCCCGTCGCACTCACTCTCATTTTATAACGCATTGTCAGGTTAGTACTAGGGCATCGAGCCCGTCGCACTCACTCTCATTTTATAACGCATTGTCAGGTTAGTACTAGGGCATCGAGCCCGTCGCACTCACTCTCATTTTATAACGCATTGTCAGGTTAGTACTAGGGCATCGAGCCCGTCGCACTCACCCTCATTTTAATAATATACTTAACCAAAGAACGGCATTTTAAAGCCACCTTTGCCTAATTTACCGCTGTTTAACTGCTTCATCATTTTTTTGGTCTGTTTAAACTGTTTCAAAAGTCTATTAACTTCCTGAATATTCGTTCCACTTCCCTGAGCTATTCTCTTTCTTCTGCTGCCATTGATAACTGATGGATTTCTTCTTTCTTCTGGTGTCATGGAATTAATTATGGCTTCTATATGATCAAGCTGTTTTTCATCAACCTGCATATTTTTAAGCTGTTTTGAACCACTCATACCGGGCATCATTCCAAGCAGCTGATCCATAGGTCCCATATTCCTTACTTGATCCATTTGATCAAGAAAATCTTCCAGGGTAAATTCATTTTTTCTCAGTTTTTCTTCCAACTCTGCAGCTTTCTTTTTATCAATACTTTTCTCGGCCTTTTCAATAAGGCTTAAAACATCTCCCATTCCCAGTATTCGAGATGCCATCCTGTCCGGATGAAACTGTTCTAAATCAGCAAGTTTTTCACCTGTACCAACAAATTTAATCGGTTTACCGGTAACTGCTTTAATTGAAAGTGCAGCACCACCACGTGCATCACCATCAGTTTTTGTGAGCACAATTCCATCTATATTGAGCTTTTTATCAAAGTTGTCTGCTACATTGACAGCATCCTGACCTGTCATCGCATCAACAACTAAAAGAATTTCATCGGGTTCAACAGCAGTTTTAACTAATTTTAACTCTTCCATCATTTCTTCATCAATATGAAGTCTACCTGCTGTATCGAGGATTATGGTATCACAGTTGTGGGAAGAGGCATAACTTAAACTACCTTTTGCTATATCAACAGGATCTTTTTTATCTCCCATGCTGAAGACCGGAATATCCAGCCTTTCACCCAGTACCTGAAGCTGTCTTATCGCTGCAGGTCTATACACATCGGCTGCTGCAAGCAGAGGCTGTTTACCCTTATTGGACAGTATTCGTGCTAGTTTACCGGCACTGGTTGTTTTACCAGAGCCCTGCAGTCCCACCATCATAATTATTGTTGGCGGTTTTGATGAAATATTTAATTCTGATTGAGTTCCCCCCATCAGATTCTGCAGTTCTTCATTCACAATTTTGATAACCTGCTGGGCAGGAGTTAAACTTTCCATTACTTCTTTTCCTACTGCACGTTCTTCAATTTTTTTGACAAAATCTTTTACAATTTTGTAATTTACATCAGCTTCTAAAAGTGCCATTTTAACTTCTTTTAGAGCAGCTTTTACATCATCTTCACTTAATTTCCCTTTACCCCTCAATTTGGCGAGGGTATCCTGCAGTTTTTCTGCTAGACTTGAAAAAATCATAATTTACCTCCTTTAGAGGATCGATTTTATATATTCTAATTTGTCCATAACTTCTTCTCTATTATTATTATTTAACATCTCATCATTTCTCAAAATTTCT
The DNA here is from genome assembly GCF_003337245.1 of Halanaerobium sp. MA284_MarDTE_T2. Classification (GTDB taxonomy): domain Bacteria; phylum Bacillota; class Halanaerobiia; order Halanaerobiales; family Halanaerobiaceae; genus QPJE01. Next base: position 446 of record NZ_QPJE01000039.1, on the reverse strand, counting down.
TCCAGCTGATTAATATTATTCCTTAAATCTTTATATTTTTTTACTAAACCAAGTTTTTCTTCATATTCTTCTAAACTCTTTTCACTTCTCTGCAGATGGTCATAAACTCCTTGTCTGCTTATACCAATATTTTCCGCTATTTCAGCCAGAGAAAGATCATTATAAAAATAGCTTTCAACTATACTCTGCTGTTTTTTGGTCAAGAGATTTCCATAAAAATCAAATAACATACTTATCTTTAATGTTTTGTTTAACAAAAAAATCACCTGTAAAGTTTATTTACTTAACACTCACAGGTGATAGTTTACAATACTTTTATTCTTTTGTCAAGCCTATTTAATCACTTTTTGACCTTTTTGGCAAGCTCCATACCTAATTCAAAAGCCTTCATATTTACTTCTTCTGTTCCTTTGGGAATTCTTCCCTTAATTGCTTTTTTGTATACA
>NZ_QPJE01000038.1 GCF_003337245.1 Halanaerobium sp. MA284_MarDTE_T2 | reverse complement strand
GGGCCCATTTCGAACACAAAAGTTAAGTCCTCAAGCGCCTATGGTACTGCACTGGTAACGGTGTGGGAGAGTAGGTCACTGCCGGATCCTTTTTTGAAATTTTAATGTGTATTGGGGTGTAGCCAAGCGGTAAGGCAATGGGTTTTGGTCCCATGATGCGCAGGTTCGAATCCTGCCGCCCCAGCCATTAAATACTTAAATTTGGGCCATTAGCTCAGTCGGTAGAGCACCTGACTTTTAATCAGGGCGTCGGAGGTTCGATTCCTCCATGGCTCACCATTTTGTCGCGGGGTAGAGCAGTCCGGTAGCTCGTCAGGCTCATAACCTGGAGGTCGTCGGTTCGAATCCGGCCCCCGCAACCATTTTAAATATTTTTGAAAGTTGAATATATTTTGGTAAAAATATGGCATAAGTAAGGTACTAAATTTGCGGGAGTAGCTCAGTTGGCTAGAGCATCAGCCTTCCAAGCTGAGGGTCGCGAGTTCGAGTCTCGTTTCCCGCTCCATTACAAATACATGGGTCTATAGCTCAGCTGGCTAGAGCATGCGGTTCATACCCGCAGTGTCAGAGGTTCGAATCCTCTTAGACCCACCAATTTTTATTTACGGAGAGGTACCCAAGTGGCTGAAGGGGCGGGTTTGCTAAACCTGTAGCAGGGTTTTATGCTCTGGCGAGGGTTCGAATCCCTCCCTCTCCGCCATCTTACTTAGTGCCCTCATCGTCTAGGGGTCTAGGACACCAGGTTTTCATCCTGGCGGCAGGGGTTCGAATCCCCTTGAGGGTGCCAATATGGGCGAATAGCTCAGCTGGGAGAGCACCTGCCTTACAAGCAGGGGGTCACAGGTTCGAGCCCTGTTTCGCCCACCATTTTGGAGGTGTAGCGTAGCGGTTTAACGCGCCGGCCTGTCAAGCCGGAGATCGCGGGTTCAAATCCCGTCTCCTCCGCCATTTTTTGCCGATGTAGCTCAGCTGGTAGCAGCGCTTCCATGGTAAGGAAGAGGTCACCGGTTCAAATCCGGTCATCGGCTCCATTTGCAGTTTTGCAATGGGGATATAGCTCAGCTGGGAGAGCGCTACACTGGCAGTGTAGAGGCCAGGGGTTCGAGTCCCCTTATCTCCACCAAAATTAAGGCTTTTTAAGGTATTAAATTAAAATTTAATATTTAAGGAAAGAATTGAATTTGTTTTCTTATTTCCTACATTTTAAATGGAGGGGTGCCCGAGTGGTTAAAGGGAGCAGACTGTAAATCTGCCGGCGATGCCTACAAAGGTTCAAATCCTTTCCCCTCCACCATTATGCGGGAATAGCTCAGTGGTAGAGCATCACGTTGCCAACGTGAGGGTCGCGAGTTCAAATCTCGTTTCCCGCTCCATTGTCATTTATGCGCACTCTAAAGGGAGTGCTTTTTTTAATTATTAGATATTTTTTAGCAGATATGATATATTTATTATGACTTTAGGATAATGTTAAATAAAATATGGTAACTATCATAATATACATAACATAGAATGTAAGTAAAAATCGTAATGGTTCACCATTAAATATGAAATTGAGGTGAAATAATGACTCAAAAGAACAAACTAATTTCAATCTATTCTTTAACGATTTTATTGATATTTTTAATTGGTATTATTTCGCTGATGATAGGTTCTACCTTTATTCCGTTTTCAGATATTATTTTATTTTTAAAGGAAGATGCAGATTTATCAGCAACTACAGGATTAATATTGCAAGACATTAGGCTGCCCAGAATTATTTTATCACTCCTTGTTGGATCTGGTCTGGCAGTTGCAGGTGCGGTTTTTCAGGGAGTGATTAGAAATCCTATGGTAGACCCTTATATAATTGGTATTTCTGCTGGGGCAGGAACAGGTGTTACTCTAGCTTTTTTACTGGGCCTTAAATTTTCTATAGCAGGAATAAATTCTGTACCAATATTTGCTTTTTTAGGGTCTGTTGCTACTGTATTTGCTGTTTATCAATTAGCTAGAGTTGATAACAAACTTCCGGTAATGACTTTTTTGTTGGCTGGTGTTGCTCTAAGTTTTATTTTAAATTCAGTTATGTCTTTTTTAATGGTTATAAGAACTGAGAATCTTCACAAAATAATTTACTGGCTGATGGGAAGTCTAGCAGCTGCTTCCTGGTCTGATATATATATGATTTTACCTTATTTTATTATTGCTTTAATAATAATAATTTTTTATTTAAAAGAATTAAATATAATTTTACTTGGAGAAGAAAATGCCGTACATTTGGGTGTGAATGCGGAAAAAGTAAAACTAATTATGCTTGGTGCTGCCTCTCTGCTTACAGCTTCTGTGGTTTCTGTCAGTGGAAGTATAGGATTTATTGGACTGGTTATTCCACATATAGCAAGAATGCTTGTTGGCCCTGACCACAGAAAATTGATGCCACTTGCTGCTTTTCTGGGCGGCGGGTTTCTGCTGATTAGTGATAATATTGCTAGATCAATTATGCCGCCTTTAGAACTGCCGGTAGGAATAATTACTGCAATTGCTGGTGGGCCTTATTTTATATACCTGCTTCGAAAAAAAAGTAAAAATATTTGGTGATGAATATGATAGATATAAAAAAACTTGAATTTAAATACGGCAATATAGATATTTTAAAGAAAATTGATCTTTTTTTAGAGGAAGAATCATTTGTAGGTATAATTGGTCCTAATGGTTCTGGAAAATCTACACTGTTAAAAAATATAAGCAATGTACTGCACCCAGATAAGGGCAGTGTTTTAATAGATAATATTCTTTTATCCAAATATCGAGCAAAAGATCTTGCTAAAAAAATTGCTGTTGTTCCACAGAACACTAATATAGGTTTTAATTTTAATGTTTATGATATAATTATGATGGGTAGAAATCCCTATCAAGATCGCTGGGGAAGAGTTACTAATAAAGATGAAGAAATGGTTAAAAGAGCTATGGCTCTTACTGATACTTATAGTCTTTCAGAAAAGAATATTAATGAATTAAGTGGTGGAGAAAGACAGAGAGTAATTATTGCCAGGGCTCTTGCACAAGATCCAGAAATACTTCTCCTTGATGAACCAACTTCTAATCTTGATATCAATTATCAGGGAGAAATATATGATATTTTATCCTATTTAAATAAGGAATTATCTATTACAATAATAGCTGTCTCTCATGATTTAAACTTAACAGCTCAGTACTGCGAAAAATTAGTTTTATTGGATGAAGGTCAAATTCATTCAGTTGGAACAGCTGAAGAAGTTTTAACCGAAGAAAATATAGCTGAAGTCTATTCAACCAGAGTTATTATAAAAAACAATCCTCTTTCTAATAAACCTTATGTTACGCTTATTCCACATACATATAAAAAAAGAGATGAAAAAAACAACAGAGATTTTAAGATTCATATTATAGCTGGTGGTGGAACAGGGGAAAGATATATGGAATTATTGTGGCAGAAGCAGTATAAACTATCGGCAGGTGTTTTAAATCAGGGTGATGCAGATTGGCAGACAGCACGAAGATTAGATATTGAGATTGTTGAAGCCCCTCCATTTGTTGATTTCCGCAGTAAAGATATTGAAGCAAATCGGAACTGTTTAAAAAATGCAGATCTTATTGTAGTGACTGATGTTCCTTTTGGACGTGGTAATTTGGCCAATTTAAAGCTAGTTTCGGAATTTGTTGAGACACCGAAAGTTCTTTTTAACACAGCTCCGATTCAGGAGAGAGATTACACAAATGGAAAAGCAACAGATTTATGGAACAAAATATTGCTGCATAAAAATACTTTAATTTTACAAAGAAAAGATAATTTTTTGTCTGTTATAAAAAAAGTAGAAAAATGAGGTGGAGTTATTAAATGATAAAAGCTGCCAAATTAGATAAAGAATATTTTGTTGTTATAATTCCGGGAGACGAGTTAATTGAAACAGCCTCTAAAGTGCAGAAAATAGTTGCTGAACATTATAATCTTTATCCAGATCAGCTTTACCCTCAGCTTCATATAACAATTGACAGAATAGACAAGCTAAAAAAGGATTTAGCAGTTAAAATATTGAAGGAGATAGTAAAAGAACACAAAAAAATAAATATTGAGATCGACAGATTTAGCTGTATTAAATTTTCTGATGAATATCAGCTTGTACTAGAAGTTAATGAAACAGAAAGTTTAACTAATTTTGCTGATGAAGTGCACAAAAAGCTGGCAGATGCAGGTGTATCTACAATAGATAATTATGATGAATGGGTTTTTCACATTACTATTATAAGCAATATATTTGCAAAAAATCCCATTCCTGTAGATGAACTTACAGAAATTTGTCTATTTATGGAAGGTATGTCCAGACCACTGTCAGCAGAAGCAGAGAAAATTGAGATTTGGCGCCCTACATTAGATCCAGTTAATAAGATTATAGAAAGTTTTAATTTATAAAATTATTGAGGTGGTGTAATTGAAAAATAATATTAAAGGGTTTATATTTGATCTTGATGGTGTAATTACTGATACATCAGAGTATCATTTTCAGAGTTGGAAACAGCTGTCTGAAGAAGAGGGTTTTGAGTTCAATAGAGAAATAAATGAAAAATTAAGAGGGGTTTCTAGGATGAGATCTCTTGAGATTATTCTTGATGGTAAAAAATTAAGTGAAGCTAAAAAAAAGGAACTTACTGACAGGAAAAACAAGTATTATCAGCAGCTTCTAGAAAATCTTAATAAAGATAATATTATTGGTAATATGGAAAATATTCTTAAGAGATTAAAAGAGAGAGGTTTTAAAATAGCAGTTGCTTCTTCCAGTAAAAATGCCAAAAAGGTCTTAAAACGTCTAAAAATCATTGATATTTTTGACACTATTTCTGATGGTGATAGTGTTGAGAATGCAAAGCCTGCACCAGATTTATTTCTGCACACTGCTGAAAAATTAGCTTTAGAACCTGAAGAATGTGTTGTTGTAGAAGATGCAGAATCAGGTATTAAAGCAGCTTTAAAAGCAAATATGCTGGCAGTTGGTATTGGACCAGAAGAAAGGCTGAATGGAGCAGATATTATTTATACTGAAATTTCAGAACTAAATATTGACGAAATATTGAATTTTACTGATTACAACTGATCACACATAAATGCTTGCGAATATATGGCTTTTGTTTAAAACTGCGAAAATTTTCAAAAGGTAAAATAGATAGAATAACAATAATTTGTAATTTGGAAGTGGTATAATGCCCCGTAAAACCAAAGATTTTATTTTGTCACCTTTATTTATCACAATAATAGCAGTTATTTTATTTATGGCAGGTGTTCAGTATTATCAGAACATAAAAAAAATGGAAAGGCTTCAAAACAAGATAGAGAGACTGGAAAATAATATTAATGAAGCTAAAGAAGAAAACAAAAAACTTGCTGAAGAGCTGCAAAATGTTGATAGTGATGAATATATTGAAAAAATCGCCAGAGAAAAACTTGGACTTGTAAAACCTGGTGAAGTACTTGTGATGCCTGTAGAAAATGAAGATGATGAGAATAAAGATAATAAAGAAAGTAAAGAAGATAAGAATTAAAAAGGAAATAGGAAAAGATTAATATAATAGGAAGTAGGAGTTTCCCCAAAATTTATTTTCAAGCTGCAAAAAGGGGGCTTTAGTCATCAACGAAATTTTTAGATTTAGCTAAAACTCAATTCGGGTGTGAAATAGGGCACACTAATCAATGAGTCCTCCTGACTCATGATTAGCTCACTCCATCCTGCAGTTCAACCCTATTTCTTCCTTCATTTCGTTAAGATTCATTGACTAAAAATTTCAATATTCCTGCATCTCCCCTTTTTGCAGCAGTATATAAAAAATGGGGAAAGTCCAGAATAGGAAGTGTTTGAGTTAAAAATGGGAGATTATTTTAGTTATAATATATATAAGTTAGCTTCAGAAAAAACAGGATTAAAAGAAAAAAATATCAAAAATACAGTGGAATTATTGGATGATGGTAACACTGTACCTTTTATTGCAAGGTACCGCAAAGAGGTGACAGGAAGTCTTGATGAAAAAGAGATTCGGGATATAGAAGAAGTAGTTGACTATCTGCGCAAACTTTGGGGTAGAAAAGAAGAAATTGCAGAAATAGTGGATGAGCAGGAAAAATTGAATGAAAAGTTGCTTGGCAAATTGTTCTCAGCAGAAACCTTACAGGAAGTTGAAGATATTTACCGTCCGTATATAGTGAAAAAGAAAACAAAAGCAGCCAGGGCCATTGAAAAAGGATTAAAACCCCTTGCTGAAATTTTTATCTCACAGGACACTTCTGCCGGCAGACCAAAAGAAATTGCAAAAAATTATCTGAACTCCAAAAAAGATCTTCATAAAGTCGAAGATGTACTGAATGGGGCCGAAGATATAGTGGCATCGTTTATTTCAAATGATGCTGATTTAAGGAAAAAAATCAGAAAACATTTTTTCAGCAGTGCTTTAATTAGATCTAAACTAAAAAAATCTAAAAATGATACTGATGATAAATATCAGGATTATTATGAATTTAGTGAATCTATAAATAGAATTCCTCCCCACAGAATTCTGGCTGTCAACAGGGGAGAAAATGAAGATGTTCTAAAAGTGAAAATTGAAGTAAATGATAAAAAATCAGCAAGGATTATTGACAGACATTTTGATATAAAGGAAAGCTATTATAGAACCCATATTGACAATGCAAAAGATTATGCCTATAAAAGGCTTATAGCACCTTCACTGGAAAGGGAAGTAAGGAATTACTTAAATGAAAAGGCTGAGCAGCGTGCTATAGATAATTTCTCTATCAATTTAAAATCGCTTTTAATGCAGCCCCCTTTACCGCAAAAAGTTGTTCTAGGAATTGACCCTGCATTCAGAACTGGCTGTAAAACAGTGGTGGTGTCAGAGAATGGAAGAGTACTAAATACCGGTACAATATACCCACATCCACCCCAGAATGACACAAAATCAGCAGCAGAATATATAAAAAATCAGATAAAAACTTATAATGTTGATCTAGTTGTTATAGGAAATGGAACTGCCAGTAGAGAAACAGAACTATTTATTGCTAACCTTATAAATGACGGGTTGGAGGTTGAATATACAATAGTTAATGAAGCAGGTGCTTCAGTTTATTCTGCATCAGAGATTGCCAGAAAAGAATTTCCGGATCTGGATGTTTCGATTCGTGGAGCAATTTCAATTGCCAGAAGGGTTCAGGATCCACTGGCTGAACTTGTAAAAATTGATCCACGATCACTGGGAGTCGGTATGTATCAGCATGATATTTCTGATAATAAATTATCTAAAGCATTAAATGAAGTTGTTGTAGATGCTGTTAATCATGTTGGAGTGGAAATAAATACTGCTTCTGCAGCACTGCTCAGCTATGTGTCAGGTATTAGCACCAATAATGCGGAAAAAATAGTAGAACACCGCACTAAGAATGGTATTTTTAAAAAAAGGAAAGATCTGTTATCTGTATATGGATTTGGGCCTAAAACATTTGAACAGTCAGCTGGATTTATAAGGATAGAATCTGAAAAAGATCCTTTTGCTGTAACTCCAATCCATCCGGAATCTTATGCTGCAGCTGAAAAAATATTAAATAAATTAGATTTTAGTAAACAAGATCTGCTTGATAAAAAAAGAATTCGAATTCTGAGGGAAAAATTAAATGAACTTGATATTACAGATATTGCAGCAAAAATTGATATTGGAATACCGACTGCTAAAGATATTGTGAAATCTCTTCAACAGCCTGGCAGAGATCCGCGAAATGATATGCCTGGCCCTGTATTTAGAAAAGATGTTTTAAAACTGGAAGATATAAAAGAAGGTATGATTTTTACTGGAAAAGTTAGAAATATAGTTGATTTTGGAGCATTTATAGATATTGGTCTAAAAAATGATGGACTTTTACATATTTCAGAAATGAGTGAGATGTATGTAAATGATCCTTTTGAAATTGTTTATATAGGCCAAACTATTAAAGTTCAGGTTCTTTCAGTTGATCGGCACAGATCGCGAATTTCGCTTAGCTTAAAATTTTAAATTTTTTATAACGAAATCCCTTTTTGTTGTTTTAAAATAATTTGAGAGAAATTCCTTGACTAAATTTATTTGACATCAATGTATCCTGTAAGTTATAATAAGTACAATATTAATTTTTAGGGAGGAATTTGTTTAGCATGTCCATTGAAGTTGGTAGTATCGTAGTTGGTACAGTTACAGGTATAACAAATTTTGGCGCTTTCGTCGAATTGGAAGATGGGGAAACTGGTCTTATTCATATTTCAGAGGTTGCTAATAGCTATGTTAAGGATATTAACAATTTCTTAAAAGTTGATGAAGAAGTAAAAGTAAAAGTAATTAACATTGATGATGATGGAAAGATTGGGCTGTCAATCAAACAGCTTGACGATCCAGATGACAGAATTGATCATGCACCAGAGATGTCTTTTGAGGAGAAGATGGACCGTTTTCTAAAGCAGAGCAGTGAACGGCAGCAGGATCTCAAAAACAGGGAGGCGAAAAAAGGCGGTAATTCAAAATAGATTTTAATTTCAATTATGATAACACATATATAAAACATCCTTTAAATTATTAAAGGATGTTTTCTTATTTTAAAAAAGGAGCAGATTTATGTTAACAAATGAACAGGAGAGAGAATTAATAGAGTGGCAGCTGGGAAGAGGGATTGTAAATTTAGATTATGTTGGGGAATACTGTCCCTGGGATTATCCAGCTGTGCTGGTAGTCAAACCTTTTGTTGAAAACAATAACACTGTATCTCCAACAATTTTTTGGCTCAGCTGTCCATATCTGGTTTATAAAGTAGATAGATTGGAAAATGAAGGTTTAATAGAAGAGTTGACATTTAAATTAAAACACAATTTAGAGTTTGAAGATAAAATGTTATCTGCCCACAGAAAATATGCAGAAATGAGAAGGGATAAACTTTCTGATAATGACTTAAAAGCTGCTGAGAAAATATCAGAAGATTTAATGAATACACTTAAAAAATCAGGCATAGGTGGAATAAAAGATAAAAGTGGGATAAAATGTCTTCATACACATCTAGCAGATTATTTAATGGGTAATGATAATCCGGCTGCTGAACTGGTGTGGACAAAAATAACCTGGCCGAAAAATTGTTCTATCTGTAGAGAAAGGATTGATGATATTGAGAGCGGCAGCCATTGATATTGGAACAAATTCTACCCGACTGCTAGTAGCAGAAAAAAAGGATGATGAAATTAATATCTTAAATAGATCACTTGAAATAACTAGACTTGGAGAAGGTGTTGATAAAAGTGCACTGTTAAATGAAAACGCGGTTGCAAGAGTGCTAAAAGCTTTAAAAAATTTTAGAGAAATATTATTGAAATATAATGTGGAAAATATTAAAATAGTTGGTACGAGTGCATTAAGAGATGTAAAAAATGCTGAAATGCTTTCTGACAAAATGAAAGAACAGCTTGGTATGGAGCTCGAAATTATTAGTGGTGAAAAAGAAGCAGAACTTAATTATAAAGGGACTGCTGCAGCTATTGAAAATAAATTTTTATTGATTGATATCGGTGGTGGAAGTACAGAATTTATTTGGCCTAAAAAAGATGGAAAATTAAAAGATTCTCTTATTTTTAAAAGTTTAGATATCGGCTGTGTTAGAATGACAGAAAGATTTATTGATAATCCAGCTGTAATTCTTCCCGATAGGGAAGCTGAATCAATTGCTGAATACACATCTAAGCTCTTAATAGAAAATGAAATTAATATTACATCTGATTTTTTTATTAAAGGAGTTGGAGGTACTATAACAACACTTGCAGCGATAAAATTAGGTCTGGAAAAATATGATTCTTCACAAATTGAAAATTTATCCCTAACAGCTGATGATCTTTTTTCAATATATTCAAAATTAAAAAATACTCCACTTATTAAAAGAGAAAAAATAAAGGGACTTCAGCCAAAAAGAGCAGATATTATAACTGCTGGAGTTATAATATTAATTACTATATTAAAACATCTGGATGCCGATAAAATAATTGTGAGTGACAGAGATATTTTATGTGGTTTAATATTTGAACAATTAAAGTAAAGTTTAATGCAGGAATAAAAGCTTTAATTATAGAATAGAATATTGAAGCTTATGTAGGGGGATTTTAATTTGAATATCAAAGAAAAATTTATTTTTTTTGTAAAAAAATATAATTTAGTTTCATCCGGGCAGAAAATTTTACTTGGAGTTTCCGGTGGCCCGGATTCTCTTGCAATGCTCCATCTTTTTTGCGAGTTAAAAGAAGATTGGGATATAGAAATTGCTGTTGCTCACATCAACCACAGTCTGAGGAAAGAATCAGATAAGGAAGCTCTTTTTGTCGAAGAAAAAGCTAAAAAATATGGCATTCCTTTTTACATTAAAAAATTAAAAAAAGGTAATCTGCAGAAAAACAGCAATTCTGTAGAAGCGGCTGCACGAAAATGCAGGCTGGAATTTTTTAATGAAATCATTGAAAATAATGATTATCATATACTTTCTCTTGCACATCAAAAAAATGATCAGGTCGAAACAGTACTTTTTAATTTTTTTAGAGGTACAGGATTAAGAGGATTATCCGGAATATCTCCTCAGAGCAGAATAAATGGAATTAATATTATACATCCATTATTAGAAATAAGTCGTAAAGAAATATTGCTTTACTGCCAAAAGCAAAATTTAAATCCTAAATTTGATAAGAGTAATGAAAAAAATATTTATACCCGGAATGTAATAAGGAATCAAATTATTCCTATAATCAAAGAAAAAATAAATCCTTCTGTTGATGATGTAATCTGCAGGAATTCTGCTTTAATAAAAAAAGAAGATCAGTTTTTGAATCAAATATCAGATGAGATGTATATTAAGTCAATAAAAAAGAAAAATAAAAAAGAGATTGTTTTGGATTTAGATGAACTTCTTTTAAATGATCAGGTTATAGTTTGGAGAATCATCCGCAAGGCCTATAAAGTTTTAAACAATAATCTTGATGATTTATATTATGATCATGTTATGGAGGTATATTCTTTAATTAAAGAGAAGAAAACAGGAAAAAGTTTGGATCTTCCGTTTGATATTAAAGTTATGATCAGTTACAATAAAGTTATCTTTAGGAAAAATTTAGACAGCATAAATCCTGAAGATAATAAGTTTAAATTTAAATTTAAACTACTAGGTGAAGTTAGATTGAATGAATTACAAAGCATAAAAGCTGAATTTGTAGATAAGGAAGAAGTTGAATTTAGCCGGGATAAAAAAATATGTTTTTGTGATTTTGAAAAAATTAAATCTCCTTTATATGTTAGAAGTAGAAAAGACGGGGATAAATTTGTTCCACTTGGTATGGAAGGTAGTAAAAAAATTAAAGATTTTTTTATTGACGAAAAAGTTGATAAAAGAAATAGAGATCAAATTCCAATTGTAGCTGATAGTGAGGATAATATTGTTTGGGTTGCCGGCTTTAGAGTTTCAGAAAAAGTTAGGATAGATAAAAATACTACTAAAGTTTTGAAGCTGAAGTTAATAAATGAGGGGGATAAAAATGCAGAATAATAGTATCTTTTATGATGATATAAGTGAAATAATAATAAGTGAAAAACAGATAAAGCAGCGAATAGAAGAATTAGGAAAAGAAATAACTGAATCATATAATGAAAACGATGATATAGTAATGCTCTGTATTTTAAGAGGAGCAGTTATTTTTATGGCTGATCTGGCAAGAGAAATTAATTTATCTGTTACTTTTGATTTTATGGATGTATCCAGTTATGGGGCAGGTACACAAAGTTCTGGAGTTGTAAGAATTATAAAAGACATGGAAGAAAATATTGAAGGACGTCATCTTTTGATAGTTGAAGATATTATTGATACAGGTCTTACTTTAAAACATGTTGTTGATATGCTGAAGACAAGAAACCCTGCAAGTATAAAAGTTGTAACACTATTAGATAAACCGAAAAGAAGAGAACAGAAACAAATTGAGGCTGATTATAATGGTTTTGAAATTCCGGATAAATTTGTAGTTGGTTATGGGCTTGACTTTGCTGAAAAATACAGAAATCTTCCATATATAGGTGTTTTAAAAGAAAAAATGTATAAGTAAACTTAGCGGCATGGTCTAATAAATTATTTACAAAGTTCAAATATTGTGGTATAATATTTTACTGTATATGATCTAAGTCGTAGGGGGAGGTTATTGAATCTTGAATAAATTTGTTAAGAATATTGGATTTTATCTACTTTTAATTGCCATATCAATTTTAGTAGCTCAATTCTTTATGCAGCAGGATCCAGGTACCATAGAGAATTTTACTTATACTAATCTTATTGATGAAGTTTCTTCTGGTAATATAAATGAAGTAACGATAGTTGGTAATGAAGAAGTTAAAGGTAAAATAGACAATAGAGAGTTTAGTGTTCCAATACCGCCGGAAGCTATTCCAAGTTTAATGCAGGAACTGCGGGCCGGGAATGTTAATATAAAAACAGAGCCGCAGCCTTCAGCTCCATGGTGGGTTAATATTTTGAGTTATATTCTGCCAATAATTATTTTAATTGTTGCCTGGGTATTTATAATGCAGAGAATGCAGGGTGGCGGCAATAAGATGATGTCATTTGGTAAGAGTAAAGCCAGACTGGATGAAAGCAAAAAGAAACTATCTTTTGATGATGTTGCTAATTATGAGGAAGTCAAAGAAGAATTAAAAGAAGTTGTTGAATTTTTGAAAAATCCAAAGAAATTTTCTGATCTTGGTGCTACTGTGCCGAAAGGTGTTCTGCTTGTAGGTCCTCCCGGAACAGGTAAAACTTTAATGGCTAAAGCTGTTGCTGGTGAAGCTGGAGTACCATTCTTTTTTATTAGTGGCTCAGATTTTGTTGAAATGTTTGTTGGTGTTGGTGCTTCACGAGTGAGAGATCTTTTCGAAAAAGGCAAAAAAAATTCTCCCTGTATCATCTTTGTTGATGAGCTTGATGCAGTTGGTCGTCAGCGGGGTGCTGGACTTGGTGGAGGCCATGATGAAAGAGAGCAGACATTAAATCAGCTTTTAGTTGAAATGGATGGTTTTGAACCTAATGAAGGTATAATCCTTATGGCTGCGACAAATAGGCCGGATGTTCTTGATCCAGCTTTATTAAGACCTGGCAGATTTGACCGTCAGGTCATTGTAGATAAACCCGATAGATTGGGCAGGCAGAAAATACTTGAAATTCATGTTAAAAATAAACCACTTGATGATGATATTGATTTAGAAATTCTTGCTAAAAGAACCCCTGGGTTTACAGGAGCAGATATGGAAAACCTTGCTAATGAAGCTGCGATACTTGCTGCAAGAAGATCTAAAAAAATTATTTCCATGAAAGAATTTGACGATGCCATAGATAGAGTTATTGCTGGCCCAGCTAAAAAGAGCAGGATTGTATCCGATAAAGAGAAAAATCTTGTTGCCTATCATGAAACAGGGCATGCGCTGCTTGGTGAATTATTAGAACATGCTGATAGGACACACAAAGTATCTATAATTCCTAGAGGTAGGGCAGGAGGGTTTACAATACCTCTGCCGGAAGATGATCAGAACTTTATGACAAAAGGAGCTCTTTTAGATAGAGTAACAAGCCTTCTTGGAGGAAGGGCTGCTGAAGCTATCTTTCTCGAAGATATAAGTACTGGAGCCCAAAATGATCTGGAGCGTGCCACACAAATAATTAGAGCTATGGTTACTGAATATGGTATGAGCGAAAATCTTGGTCCACTAACACTGGGACAAAAACATGATCAACAGGTGTTTTTGGGTAGAGATATATCCCGACAGCGAAACTATAGTGAAGAAGTAGCTGCAAGAATAGATAAAGAAATTAGTAAAATGGTTGAAGAATGCTACAGTAAAGCTGAACGTATTTTAGAAGAAAATAGTGATAAAGTAAAAAGAATTGTTGAAGCACTGAAAAAATTTGAAACACTTAACTCCAGTCAAATCAAAAAGTTGATAAAAGGTGAAGAGATTACTGGAGATCTCGAAAAAGATGAACAGGAAAATGATGACAGTGATAGTACAATTAAAATATTTAAACCAGAACCACAAAATGGTTAAAATCTTAATATCAAATTGAAAGAGATTAAAAAGTCAGTCCTATTTGGGCTGGCTTTTTTGTTGCCTATTTACTGCATTTATTGTTTTGAAAAGTTATAATAGAAACGATATTGAAGATGTAGAAATCAAAAGGAGTTCCTCTTTAAATTCTTTTTAGAGCTACAAAAAAAGAGATTTCATCATAAATGAAATTTTAAGCACCAGAGAAAAAGGAGGCAGTGATGTTTAAATTACAAAATATAGAATTTAAAAATATTTTACAGATTGACAGTATTGAATTAAAAGAACATGTTACCACTGCAATACTGGGAAGTAGTGGAGGTGGAAAAACTACTTTTTTAAAACTTTTAAATAATATGATTTCAGCAGATAAAGGGACAATTTATTATAAAGATAAGGATATAAATAATTATGATCCTGTTGAACTGAGGCGTAAAGTGGTTATGCTGCCTCAAGATCCAGAAATTTTTAAAGGAACTATTAGAGATAATTTTATTATTACAGAAAAAATTGCTGATAAGAAACATGCAGGAGATGATATTTATAAAAATATATTAAAACAGGTATCTCTGCCTAAATTTCTTGAAGATAAAGCTGAAGATCTTTCCGGTGGAGAAAAGCAGAGATTGGCTTTGGCAAGAGTAATGCTTTTAGAACCAGAAGTTTTACTGCTGGATGAACCATCTTCTTCACTTGATCAGGAAACAGAAGAAAAAATAATTAGTATGGTTGTTAATTATGCTGTCAAAAACAGCAGAACACTTATTATGGTAACACATAGTCCGGCTATTGCAGAAAAATATGCGGATAGAATTATAAATATTGAATCAGGAAGAATAATAAAGTAAATTAATTTGGTTCTTTAACGAAAGGATGTAATTTTATGGAAAACGGTATGGTAAATATCCAGCTGATATCACTCGTATTTGCCTATATATTTGTGTTCATTTTGCTTTTAATAGTTAAAAAGAAGAAAATAGGGCATGAACAAGAAATTATATTAGCTTCTGTAAGAATGACAATACAATTGGTAGCAGTCGGTTATTTGTTAAAATATGTTTTTGCCAATCAGAGTCCTTTTTACAGCATACTTATACTGCTGGTAATGGAAATATTCGCTATTTATAATATTTATGGAAGAATTGATGCAGAGATATCTTTAGATTTTAAAAAGACTATAGCTGTTTCAATGTTTGCAGGTACTTCAATTAGTATTTTGTTTTTTGTCCTCATAGTTATAGGGCTTGAGCCGTGGTTTAGGTCTGATTATTTTATTCCGCTTTCTGGAATGCTGATCGGCAATTCTATGACCGGTATTTCTTTAGGAGTAAATCATCTTATAGGAGGCTTTAGAGATAATAAACGGCTGATAGAAAATTATTTAATGCTTGGAGCAGAACCTATGTATGCAGTTGAAAAGATCAGCAACAGAGCTTTTTATAATGCTGTTCTTCCAACAATTAATTCGATGATGGGAATGGGAATAGTGTTTCTCCCAGGCATGATGACAGGTCAAATACTTGCAGGTGCATCCCCAGTAACTGCAATAAAATATCAAATTGCTATTATGATGGGAATTTTAGGCAGTGTTACTTTGACAGTGTTTTTTATGGTTAATCGAGGTTCTAAAACTTTTTTCAATAAAAGAAAGCAGCTTAAAATTAAATAATAATTTTAAATTATCAGTAAAAACAAAATATTTAATAAAAAAGAAGGAAATTATTAAATTATATTGAATATTAATATTAAGAATTAAATTTAATTTTATAAGGAGGAGATAGTGTGAAAAGTGATATAGCCATAGCACAGGCAGCAGAAATGAAGCCAATAACAGAAATAGCAGAAGAATTGGGATTAGAGGAAGATGATCTAGAACTA
>NZ_QPJE01000037.1 GCF_003337245.1 Halanaerobium sp. MA284_MarDTE_T2 | reverse complement strand
TTATTAGCTAAACATAATAATTGAAATTCAAAACCGTCTGCTATTTTCTCGGGGCAAGCCCACGAGGTTTGCTAGCAGACTATAACTTCTATCACGAATATCATTCTATATGAATAATAATTCAATAAAATTATGGATATATCAAATAAATATATGATCTATTCTCTCTAATATAAAATCTGCCCTATTTTCTTTAACATCAGCAATGGTAGTTAAATCAAATTAATTAACTACGTGCCTGTCCATATGTCTTAAATTTCTTCTGCATTTTTTTCATTTCATTATCAGATAAAATGACAGGCTCACCAATTGATCTGGCTCTATAATATGTTTCTGCAACATATTCTAATTCTTCAGCTGTATTAAATGCATTTTCAATACAGTCTGCACCAGTTAGGAGGCCATGATTTGCCAGCAGAACCCCATATCGATCTTCCATAGCTGCAAATGCATTTTCTGCCAGTTCTTTTGTTCCATATGTAGCATATTCAGCACACCTTATATTTTTTCCAGCCAGTGCTATCATGTAATGAGAAGCCGGAATCTGTTCTCTTAAAATTGAAATAGTTGTGGAATAAACTGAATGACAGTGTACCACTGAAAAAATATCATCTCTTTTTTTGTAAAATATTTTATGCATAGCATATTCACTTGACGGCTTTCTGCGGCCTTCAACTACATTACCCTCTAGGTCCATTACAACAACATCTTCTAATCTGATATCAAAGTAATCTATACCGCTCGGACTAATAGTCATAAGTCCTCTTTCAGGATTATAGATACTCAAATTGCCGCCTGTTCCTTTTGTTAACCCAGAAGTAACCAGCTTCTTTCCATACTTTATAATTTTTTCTCTTTCTAATTCTAACTTCATGTTTGTCCCCCTTATATATAGCTATTAATATTTTCATTACTGCAAAATTTTGCTTTATTTATAAATTGGGTTCTGCCATTTTTTTAGGATCAACATAGCTGTCAAATTCTTTTTCTGTAAGATAGCCGAGAGAAACAGCAGCATTTTTGAGAGTTATATTTTCTTTATAAGCTTTACCAGCTATTTCGGCTGCCCTATCATATCCAAGTACAGGATTTAAGGCTGTGACAAGCATCAGTGACTGATCAAGATAATTTTCTATTTTTTCATTGTCTGCTTCAATTCCTTCAAGACATCTTATGTTAAATGAATCTACTGCATCTGTCAGCAGAGTTACAGACTGAAGAATATTATAAATTATTAGAGGTTTACAGACATTTAACTGAAAATTACCACTACCTCCACCTATATTAACAGCTGTATCATTTGCCATAACCTGTACAGCAACCTGTACCAGTGCCTCCGCCTGAGTTGGATTAACTTTACCCGGCATAATAGAACTTCCCGGTTCATTTTTCGGTATTTTTATCTCTCCTATACCACATCTTGGGCCAGATGATAACCAGCGGATATCATTACCTAACTTCATTAAAAAAGATGCAAAAGTTTTTAGGGCTCCACTAAGATTTACAAAACTATCGTGGGCGGCAATACCTGCTGATTTGCTCTTCATTGGCTCAAATTTCAGTCCTGTTTCTTTATTTATATATTTTATAATTGTTTTATCAAAATTAGCTTTAGTATTTAAACCTGTTCCAACTGCAGTTCCGCCAATTGGAAGATGTTTTATATATTTTAAAGCATCTTCTATAACTGTCAGACTCTGTTCAGCCTGAGCTGAAAATGCCTCAAATTCCTGACCAAGTTTAATGGGAGTCGCATCCATAAGATGGGTGCGTCCTACTTTTACAATATCTTTAAACTCATCCGCTTTTTTATTTAAAACAGAGATTAAATTTTCCAATACAGGAAAAAGTTCGTTTTCTATTTTTAATGCTGCTGCTACAGACATAGCTGTAGGAAACGTATCATTGGAAGACTGAGACATATTTACATGATCATTGGGGTGCACCGGTTTTTTGCTTCCAATCTCTTCTCCTGCAAGTTCAGAAATACGGTTACTTATAACTTCATTAACATTCATGTTGGTCTGAGTACCTGAACCAGTCTGCCAAACTGCCAGGGGGAAATTATCATCTAAAACACCTGCTGTTATTTCTTCAGCGGCTTTAATAATATAATCTCTTTTGGTCTTATCCAGCAGACCTAAATCATGATTGGCAGCAGCTGCAGATTTTTTAATAACTGCATAAGCATTAATAATCTCTTTAGGTATTTTTTCTTCCCCAATAGGAAAATTTTTTCTGGCTCTTTCTGTCTGAGCACCATAATACCTATTTCCTGGAACTTTAACTTCGCCAAGACTATCTTTTTCAATTCTGTAATCCATTTTTTCACCAGCCTATTTTAACCTTTTATTATTTTTTAATACCACTTATCTCTTCACTTCTTTCAAGTTCTTCTAATTCCTGCCTCACTATTTTTTCTTTATCTTCATTATTTTTGTAAATATCATTTTCACTCTTATGTTTAGACTGATTTTTTTGTAAATTACTGCTTGCATCTCTTCTGTTTAAATCCATTCTAACCCTGTCTTCCAGTGAAGCAGTCCATTTTCCACATCTGTCACCAGTAACTGCTATTATTTTTTCATCAGCAATAACTTCTATAACCTCACAATTGTTAGCACATTCTCCACACTGAAAACTCCTGGTCTTAAACTCTTCAGTTGTTATTTCAAAACCTCTAAACCCTGTTTTGATTTTATTTCTTAAAATATCTCTCCTGGCCAGCATTGCAATACCTACTGCACCCATAACATCATAATATTCCGGCACAATTATTTCTGCATCCAGCTCTTCCTCAAAAGCGGCTTTTATACCTGCATTAGCAGCAACACCTCCCTGAAATATATATTTTTCTTTTAAAACTCTGTTTCGAACCAAATTGTTCATATAATTTCTGACAAGCGCTTCAGAAAGTCCCTTAATTATCTCTGGTTTGGTAAACCCATACTGCTGTTTTGAGATCATATCAGATTCTGCAAATACCGTACACCTACCTGCAATGCGAACATCTCGCTCAGCCTCAAGGGCCAGACCGCCAAATTCTTCAATAGGTATGCCAAGCCTTTCAGCCTGGTGGTCCAAAAATGAACCTGTGCCTGCTGCACAGACTGTATTCATTGCAAAATCAACGGCTAGTCCATCCTCAACAATTATTAATTTGGAATCCTGACCACCTATTTCGAAAATTGTACCAACATCAGGATAATAATATGTCGCAGCTCTTGCATGGGCAGTTATTTCATTTTTTACAGTATCTGCTCCAAGAACATAAGCAATTAGCTGCCGTCCGCTTCCTGTTACTCCAACTCCTCCCATTCGGTATTTATCAAAATTAATTTTTTTCTTAAATTGTTTTAACCCGTTTTTTACCACATCAATTGGATTTCCTGAATTTCGTTCATATAATTTAAACATAAGCTCATTATTTTTATCCAGTGCAACTATATTGATGCTGACTGAACCAATATCGACACCTAAATACAAATTTTCCACTCAAACAACCTCCCTGTACCTCTTTTCTCTAATCATATCTAAAAAAGCCTCTATTCTGGTCAAAATATTAGCATCAGCAGTCTGCTCATCTATTGAAATAGTGAGAATGGGAATATCATATTTTTCGGATATTGAATCCGCAACACTCTGAGATATTAATTCCGGCAGACAGGCAAATGGTTTTAAATGTATAATTCCATCAAAACCCCTTTCTTTAAAATCCAGAATATGTCCGATGTTTTCTCGTGCATGGCCGCCTATATTGATCTCAATAAATTCTCTGCCCTTATTCGCTATTTTTTCCAGATCTCTGCCGGCAAAAGGTATTATATTTTCTTTTATCCATTCAGATAAATATTGAGATCTTTCGGTTTCAAATCCAAAATAGTTTACCTTTTCTTCAATCTGATAATTTATAGACTTCTCCAGAACTACAAATATTTCTCCAACAATACCAATGCGGTATCTTTCTTTTTCAGCTGGAATGGTATTGTTAAATTCTGACAGTTTATCAATATATTTTGCTTTTAAGTTTTTTACATCTGATAAATTTTTAATTTTATAAAAATTTTTTTCAATATCCATCCAGATCTTATTAAATTTTGAGTTTTTATTATAGGCTCTTAAGATTTCCACTTTTCTTTCCAGTTCATCCAGAGCCTGTGCCATTTTATAAACTATATTGATAGTCTGTAATACTTTAATCCATGAATTATTTCCTTTCAGCTTTTTTAATATATTATAAAAATACTTATAATCATCTGAAGGTGCATCAATTATTATCATTTCCACATCATAACCTAAATCAGCTAAAATTCTTTTGTGTGCTTCACCATAATATCCGGCCCGGCAGGGACCGTGTCCACCACTTGTAACAAATGTATCTACATCTTCCTCCATCAGTTTAAGATATGTGCCGGTAATAACCTTAAAGGGGAAACAAGCAAATTCAGGGCTGTATTTTACACCTAAATCAATTACTTCCTGATTAGGTCTGGGAGGCATTACTATATCATGTCCCAGCAGCTCCAGCAGTTTTGCATATACTATTGTTGGCCCCATATAAGGAAATGAAAGCTTCATTCAGCACTCCTCCTTTTTTAACCTCAATAGATCTACAAATGCTTCTATTCTGGTAATTATATGGCTTTCACCGGTCTGTTCATCAATCCTCAGAGTCATAAAGGGTTTATTATAATTTTTTGCATCAAACTCTAGAATCTGGCTTAAAACTGAATCAGGGCCACAGCCAAAAGCAGTTAAATGAATGATTCCATCTATCCGCTTATTTTTAAGATAATATTCACAGGCTCCATACAATTTATTTGTAAACTCCCAGAACATTGGCTTGCGCAATTTTTTTAATTCTGACTCAATAATTTCTTCTTTTACCATCGAAAAAGTATGGACTCTAACTCCCAACTCTTTACATTTTTTAATTATATCCATGTTTATATAACTGTCATAAACATTATAAACATATCCAATCAGTGCAATATCAATAAATTCCTCTCTGCCGAAGCTTTCCTGCTGCTTGCTCTGGGGCAGCAGAGAAGATTGCTCCAGATCGGCAATAATTTTTTCCAGACTTTTTATATTATTTGCTTTTAAAAAATCATCAATTAAATAACCAGAAAATAATAATTCTCTAAATCTCTCCCAAAAAAGTGCTGATTTTTTAAGGGCAGATTTCATATCAAATTTTGATCTGTTCAACTTTTCCTTAAGATTAATAAAATTATGATACTGAGAAATATTATCACTCTTTGATTTAATTATATCAGATATAATAATATTTTTAAATTCTGGAAAGGTATGTTTGATTAAATCAGGCAGTCCCAAAAATTTAGGACACATTACAGTTCCTTTTTTTAGTGATTTAAATCTTGGTAAATATATGTAATCTACTTCCTTTTCCTTTAAGTTTAATATATGTCCTACCATAATTTTTATGGGAACACATATTTCTGAAATTGCATTTTTTGTACCTTTATCAAGGAGTTTCCGAGAAGTATTATCAGAAACTACAAGCTCTATATTTAGTTCATCAAATAATTTAAACCAGAAGGGAAAATAATAATAATATAATAATGCTGCTGGCAATCCAACTTTTATTTGTGACATATTTAGGCCCACACTTTCTTCTTTTATAAAAAATTTATCTAAAACAGCCAAGAAAACTCCATCTAAATCTTGTTTTTTAATTTAGATGGAGAGGTTCACTAACACAGCTAAAATCTGCTTCTATTCAATAATACTCAAAATATCTGTTTCTGTCTTCTTTATATCTGGCACATAACTTCTCAATAATATCAGCTCACCTGTTATGCTGTATTCTCCGGCATAGGCGGGTATTAAAATACTATCAGCTTCTTTAATTTCTAAAGATTTATCATTCCAGTTTATTGTTCCACTACCTTTTACAGCTGTATAAATATAAAAACGGTTCTTTTCCCCGGAACTTCTGTAGCTGCTGTTTATTTCGATCATATCCAGGGCAAACTTTTTGTTTAAACAATAATATGTAATATTATAACTGTCATTTTCAACTTTAAGTCCTTTTCTTCTTTCAGCTTGAACCCCAAAATCAATTGCTTCTAAAGCTTTATCAAGATGAAGTTCCCTATCTCTTCCATAATCATACACTCTGTAAGTTGTATCACTGCTCTGCTGTACCTCTGCCAGAAATACACCCGGTCCAATTGCATGCAGAAGTCCTGCCTTAACAAAAAAAACATCGCCTTTTTTAACCCTAATTTTATTAATATAATTATCAATCTCATTATTTTCTACTGCTTTTTTAAATTCATTTTTCGAACAGTCTTTTGTACCAGCAATTACATAAGATTCTGGTTCAGCATCAATAATATACCAGGCTTCATTTTTAGCTGATACATTTTCATTATCTTCTGCAGAGTCTTCATCAGGATGAACCTGAATAGAAAGTTTGGACTGTGCATCAATAATTTTTATTAAAAGTGGGAAATCACTGTTTTTTAATTTTTCTCCCAGTATCTGAACCGGAAACAACTCACAGAGTTCTTTCAGATTTTTACCTGCCAATTTTCCGTTTTTTACAACACTTATTTTATCATCATAAGCTGATATATCCCAGCTCTCACCAATATCACCATCAGGAAGGTCATCTCTATAATTTTTTAATTTTCTACCTCCCCAGATCTTAGCAACATATTTATGATCAAATTTTAGTGGATAAAACATCTCTGCCTCCTTATATAAAACATCAGATTAAATTTAGATTGGATTTTTAAAATTCATTTTTTATCAGGAGCAATATAAAGCTTATCTCCTTCAGTTATTTGGGCTGATAAATCTGCTTTGCTGCCATTTATTTCAATTATTAAACTGTCCAGCATGGATTTTGATATATTATAATTTATATATTCAAAAACTCCTCTAACTTGGAGTGGCTTAGATTCAGCCTCTATTTGGTCACCTTCTTTTATTTTATAATTAAGATCTTTTTCCTCTCCATTTACTGTCAGCTTCCATATTTTATCCGGTATATTTAAACTGCTGCCGTTAAAAACAAAGTTTATATTTTTATGTCCTTTAGATTTTAAAAATTCAGCAGCTGTCAATCCTGGAGTGTTTTTTTCTTCTATTTCCAGATAAAGATTATTTTCCAGTTTTCTATCTGGATTAACCTCTCTGCCATTTTCTTTAATTATATAAAGAGAATCAGTTATTTTTTCTTTTTTTCCATTAAAATAAAAGCTAAATTTTTTATTATCCAACTTTTTAGAAGGTATTTCAAGAATTTGAGACAGTCCATCTCTAATTGTCCTGGGAACTGTGTAGTTTATTTCTGAACCATCTTTAAGGATGCTGTCAGGACTGAGCAGTTTATTATTTTGATAGATTTTTGTACCAACACGATTTTTACTGCCGTTTAAATACAGATTATAATCAACAATATCTTTTTCTGGAATAACATCCTTTATCAATGCTTCTGCATTTTTGCCCGGTTTAGCCGGTTCAAATATTATATTATCTCCAGAGCTTAATTCTGTATCAAGCTCTGCCTTTTTGTCATTAAGGAGCAGCTCCCCGGGCTGGCCCAATTCCCCCTTTATTACTTTCATTTTACCATTAACAGTACATGTCAATCCCATACCGGGAGATGCAGTTAATTTTCCGATATCTATGTCTGCAGCAAGCAGAGCATCAGCCACTGTTGGCTTAGATATGCTGAGCAGATTTACAGCTTCATTATTTACAGAAACATCAATAAAAACTGCCCTGTTTTTTGTTTCACGAGCAGTTACAGCAATACCGATCGGTGTCAGTGTCTGTGCAGAATTGATATTATCAATCTCGCCTGCTACATTATCAAGATCATCTTTATGCCTGATTCCAATTCGGCTTTCTATTAAATCAATTTTTTCTGCAAATTTATTTTTTAATTCAGGAGTTAAACTACCTCCACCTATAAATATAACGGCCTGGGGCGGTGTTTTATTAATCTTCAAAATACTGGCTGCAACTGCATGTGTTAAATCATCCAGTTCAGGTTCCACTGCTTTTTTTATGTCTTCTCTAGTGATTTCAATTTCGTCACCGAGAATAGTTCTGCTTTTTAAAATTTCATTTTCACCGTAACTGCATTTTATTTTTTCAGCAGAATTATAATCTATCAAAAATTTTTCGGATATTTTTTCTGTTATTTCATCACCAGCAGTTGGTACCATATCATAACCAATAATTGATCCTCCCTTGGTTACAGCTATGTCAGAAGTACCAGCACCTATATCTACAAGAGCAAGATTAAAACCTCTCATAGATTCTGGAATTACTACCTGAGAAGCAGCAATAGGCTCAAGTGTTATGTGATCAACCTCCAGACCAACACTACTGATAACAGACAGTAGAGAATCTATTACGACTCTGGGTAAAAAGGTAGCTACAAGATCTACCCGCAAATTTTTGCCCCGCTGACCAACCAGACTTCCTATTTCCATATTATCTAAATAATAACTGCTGACAGTGTAACCGACAAAATGATAATTTAAATAAAAGTTTTCTTTTTTATCCGATTTTTTTAAACGATTTTGTGCTGCCTGAATTGCTAATATTTCCAGACGATTAACATCTCCATTTTTAATATATCTGCTTTTTTCCAGATCAATTTCAGCACTTTCCGAAACTGTTTTTAGAGCACGACCAGCTGCAGCAACAGCAGCTTTATTTAAAGTAATGCCTGATTTAGCTTCCAGCTCCTCCTTTACCTTCTTTACCTCTGCAGCAACATCAGCAACATTGTGAATTTGGCCATCAAGCATAGCCCTTGTCTGATGTTCACTAACAGCTGAGTTTATAATTTTATATTTTTTTCCTTCTTTTTTTACCAGCAGTCCAATAATAGTTCTTGTTCCAATATCCAGAGCAAAAGTAATCTCTTCGGTCATATTTTAATTCCTCCCAGGCAAATTCAAAAAATTTCAAAATATTTAACTCTGATATTATATTTCTAGATGAAAAACTATATCCCTTTAAAGATTTATACAGCTTAATTTAAAATCATTTTTTTCACAAATCATTCAAGAAAAAACCACACCTCTTGATCAAAGTGTGGTTAATTGATTTCAAATATTTAATTTCTAGTTTAAGTTTATTTTTTAAGACTCTGCCCTATTTTTCTTCATTTTATTATTCTGCCAGTAAGCATAAAAAATCGAGATAACACCAAGTAATAAAAATCCAAGTGAAATTGGTCTTGTAAAAAACAGAGTCCAGTCTGAACTTGTCATCATAGCTCTTCTTAAGTTTGTTTCTGCAATTGGACCCAATATAACTCCCAGAATAACCGGTGCCAGTGCAAAATTATATTTTTTGAGAAAATAACCGACAACTCCCATTACAAATAGGATATAAAGATCAGAGTACCTATTATTTAATAGATATGAGCCGATCACACATAATGCCATAACTGTAGGAACTAAAATATATTTGGGAATCTTTGTTATCTTTAAAAACAATCTTGCTCCAAAAAACTGAATGATAAGCATAAAAAATGTAGCAACAAAAAATCCAACAAATATTGTACCCACAATATCCGGATTATTCCTTATCAACATCGGGCCCGGATTAATACCGTGCAGCTGCAGGGCAGCAAGCATTACTGCACTAACCGCACTTCCCGGGATACCAAGAGCAATCATGGGAATTAAACCTCCGCCTGCTGTGGAGTTATTACCGGCTTCAGATGCAATAATTCCATCTGCAATACCTGTACCAAAAAGCTCTGGATGTTTTGAACCTTTTTTTGCCTGATCATAGGCAAGAATATTGGAGATACTGGCTCCAGCACCAGGAATTGCTCCAATTAAAGAACCAATCAGAGATGATCTTATCAAATTAAACGGCTGAGATAATACTTCTTTCATAGTTGCAAATGGTTCGAACTTTATTTTACCTGTCACAAGTTCTTCCCCAGATTTAACCTCATCTTTTGCCTCAAGTTCAGTCAGCAGTCTGGAAACAGCGAATACACCAATTAAAACTGTTAAAAACGGTACACCTGCTTCCAAAAATAAAATACCAAAAGTAAATCTTGTAAATCCACTCATCGGATCAAGGCCTACTGTCGCTATTAAAAGCCCCAGTGAACCGGAAAGCAAACCTTTTATAACCGAATCACCGGTAATACTTGCAATTATAGTTAAAGCAAAAACAATTAAAGAAAAATATTCCCATGGACCAATCTTCATGGCAAGATTTGCTACCTGTGGAGCAAGAGTAATTAAAAGGATCATGCTTATCAGAGAGCCAAAAAACGAAGCCCATATTCCTATCCCAAGTGCACGACCTGGCTGACCTTTCTGCACCATTGGAAAAGCATCAAAAGTTGTTGCTACAGCAGAAGGGGTACCTGGTATACCGATCAATGATGCAGTTATTAAACCTCCAGAAAGTCCGCCCACAAAAACTCCCAGCATTGTTGCCAGGCCAACATTTGGTGACATTCCAAATGTAAATGGCAGTGTTAAAATAATAGCCATAGTAATAGTAAATCCTGGAATAGCACCTGCTATAATACCTGCCAGTGTTCCTAAAAACATATTAAAAAGTAAATGAAAACTTAAGATTTCTTCAAATCCAAGTACCAGCATTTCTATCATTGGACATCCCTCATTTATTAATTATATTAAATTTAAGTTCTATTCAAAAAATATTCCTGGTGGGAAAATAACGCTCAAATAACTCTGGAAAAAATAATATGAACCCAGACTTAAAAATAGAGCAATTGAAGTTATTATAAAATATGTTTTTCCACTCTTCTCCTCTGGTCCAATCATAAATTGAGTTAGAAAAACGAATAAAAATGTAGAGATTCTAAAACCTATAAATTTCATCAGCAAAATATAAAGCAAAAAATTAAAAAGTGATATAAATATTAGCTTATAATCTCTAAAAATTTTTTTGAAATTAAATTCAATTTTTTTAAAATCTTTTGCTCTTAATTTTTTAATGATAAGTGCAGCTGCTAAAATCCCCATAATGACCACTATTAATCTTGGAAATCCGGCCGGGCCAAGTGGATCATACTGAGATTCTGGAAGCTGAAATGTTTGAATAAATATAACTATACTCAGTAATAAAAATATAATACCTGCTGTCAATTCACCCATATTAGCCTACTCCTTTACTATCATTATAAAATTACCTGCAGAGAAGTGATAAGCTCTCTGCAGGTATAAATTAATATTTTTTCTAAATAA
Source organism: Halanaerobium sp. MA284_MarDTE_T2 (assembly GCF_003337245.1). GTDB lineage: Bacteria > Bacillota > Halanaerobiia > Halanaerobiales > Halanaerobiaceae > QPJE01. Next base: position 4,816 of record NZ_QPJE01000037.1, on the reverse strand, counting down.
TATAATTTATTTTATCTCTTCTGCTACTGAAGCAATATCAGCATCTAATTTTTCTAGATATGCCTTATAATCTTCATGTCCCCTAAACTGAACTTCTGATCCTGTTTTTTCTACTGCTTCAATATACGCTGGATCATTAGCCGTCTTTTTTAGTGCTTCTTCTAATGTTTTTACAATATTTTCTGGAGTTCCTTTTGGCAGTACTATACCGCGCTGTACAGTCCAGATCATATCATAACCCTTTTCCCTAAGTGTTGGAATATCAGGCATTTTTTCAGAGCGCTCCTCACTTGCAAAAGCAATAAATTTAAAATCTCCATTTTCGACAAACTGATTACCTGAAGCATAATCAATCATGGCTATATCTATAAATCCACCAGCAAGTGCCTGCACTCTTTCTCCTGTACCTTCATAGCTTACATACTTAAATTTGGTATCAAGTGCCTTTTCAAAAATTGCTGCCCAGATATGTGGTATACCTTTTAAAGTAACACCAACACTAATTTCTCCCGGATTATTTTTAGCATATTCTGCCAGTTCTTCAACAGTATCATAAGGTGCATCTTTTCTTACGGCAAGAAACTGAGGAGAACTTGTCATTGCTGCTACAGGAATAAAATCATCCCAGTTCAAATCTGTTATTCCAACATGATATGCTGCCAGTAAACCTTCATGAATCTGACCAATGGTATATCCATTACCCGGTTTATTTTTCAGTTCGCGCAGCCCTACTGTACCACTAACCCCAGGTTTATTAATGACCGGAACCGGTACACCCAGATATTTTTCTGCATGTTTAGCCACAATCCTCATTAAAGTATCACTACCTCCACCTGGAGACCATGGTACAATAAACTGAACTGCTTTTTCTGGATATTCTGCTGCTGCAAACATACTTAACATTGAGACCATTAACACCATCATTGCAACAATACTCACTACTTTTCTGCTCATCTTTTTAATTCCTCCTTTAAAATTTGCATTTCTGTACCATTTTTTCTAATACTTTACTGCTTTAAAGCAAAAATAATTTTTTATGGTTATAATAATACCATAAAGTTTTGTTAATGTAAACTCAAATTAAAACAACAAGAAATTTTTCCCATTTTTTAAATTATGCTGCCAAACAAAGTGATGAAAGTGATGTTAGTATATTGAAATTTCTAGTATATGAGTTTGAAAATTATATTTATAGCGAAATCTCTTTTTTGTAACTCTAAAAATAATTTTAGGGAAACTCCTTTTTAAAAATAATTTGACAATTTAGAATATTTGTAGGACAATAATTATAGAAAACCATCAGTAACACCACAGTTCCAGGTCTTTTCTCACTATCTCAGGAAATTTTGGAATTTTTGAGAAGGGAGGGAATATTTTTTTGGAAAACTCTCATTCTAAAGGAGGTTGATTATGGAGAAAAATATTGCTGTTCTGGGTACACTTGATACTAAAGGTGAAGAGTTCCAATATGTAAAAAATGTAATAGAAAAAGAAGGTCTGGGCACAGTTGTTATTGATGCTGGTGTAATGGAAAAGCCTTTTTTTACTCCTGATATTGGAAGAGCTGAGGTGGCGGCTGCTGGCGGAAAGACAATAGAAAAACTGCGCAGTGATGAAGACCGGGGACAGGCAATGGAAGTTATGTCAAATGGCGCTGCTGAAATCGTCGAAAACCTTTATAAAAATAAAAAAATCAATGGGATTATTTCTTTAGGCGGTTCTGCCGGTACTACTATTGGAACTACTGCTATGAAAAGATTACCTGTTGGTGTGCCAAAAGTTATGGTATCTACTCTTGCTTCTGGAGATACCAGACCATATGTTGGTATTAAGGATATTACAATGATGTATTCAGTTGTGGATATACTGGGAGTTAACAGCCTTTCTTCTCAAATTCTTGCAAATGCTGCTTTTGCAGTAGTTGGTATGGTTAAGGGAAGTAAACCTGAATTAAAAGAACACAAACCACTGATAGCTGCTACAATGTTTGGAGTTACCACACCGTGTGTCACAGAAGCCAGAAAATATCTTGAAGAACACGGATATGAAGTTCTTGTTTTCCATGCTACTGGAACCGGTGGAAAAGCTATGGAAAGTTTAGTAGAAGAAGGGTTTATTAAGGGTGTTCTGGACATAACTACCACAGAATTATGTGATGAACTTGTTGGTGGAGTTTTATCTGCTGGCCCGGATAGACTTGAAGCTGCAGGCAAAAAGGGAATTCCTCAGGTTGTATCTACAGGAGCTTTAGATATGGTCAACTTTGGTCCGATCGATTCTGTACCAGATAAATTTAAAGACAGAAATCTTTATAAACATAATCCAACTGTAACACTTATGCGGACAACTGTAGAAGAAAATCGGAAACTTGCCGAAATAATTGCAGAAAAATTAAATAAAGCAGAAGGAAAAACTGCTCTCTTTCTGCCTTTAAAAGGTGTTTCAATGATTGATGTGGAAGGTCAGCCATTTTATGGTCCTGAAGAAGATAAAACTCTTTTTGAAACTTTAAAGGAAAAAATAAATAAAGATCGAGTGGAAGTCATTGAAAAGGATACTGATATAAATGATAAAGAATTTGCCAGAATGATGGCAAAGAAATTGATAAATTTGATTGAAAATCAATAAAAGGGGGATGAAGGTAATGGCATTTACACGCAGTGAAATAAGAAAACGTCTTCAAAAAGAAATAGATAGAGGCAGAACTGTTGTAGGAGCAGGGGCTGGAACAGGTATATCAGCAAAGTTTGCTCAAAAAGGTGAAGTGGATTTAATTATAATCTATAATTCTGGAAGATACAGAATGGCTGGTCGCGGATCTCTGGCAGGTCTTCTGCCATATGGAGATGCCAATGGAATAGTTGTGGAGATGGCATCAGAAGTACTCCCCGTTGCAAAAGAAACTCCAGTTCTTGCAGGAGTATGTGGTACTGATCCTTTTAGGTTGATGGATATATTTCTAAAAGATTTGAAAAATATGGGTTTTTCAGGAGTTCAAAATTTTCCTACTGTGGGTTTAATTGATGGTGTATTTAGACAAAATCTAGAAGAAACTGGTATGGGGTATGATCTGGAAATTGAAATGATAAGAAAAGCCCATAAGCTTGATCTCTTTACTGCTCCCTATGTATTTAACGAAGAAGATGCAAAAGCAATGGCAGAGGCCGGAGCTGATGTTCTGGTGGCACATATGGGTTTAACTACCAGTGGAAGTATTGGGGCAGAGACAGCTCTTACTCTAGAAGAAAGTGTTAAAAAAGTTCAGAATATAGCAGACGCCGGTAAAAGTGTTAATCCGGATGTTATGGTTATCTGCCATGGTGGTCCGATTGCAATGCCTGATGATGCAGAATTTGTCCTCAAGAGGACAGAAAATGTGGTTGGATTCTTTGGTGCTTCCAGTATTGAAAGACTTCCTACTGAAGCAGCAATAACTGAACAAACAAAGAAATTTAAAAATATTAAAATAAAATAATAGCTGCTTGCTTTTGTAAACCTCTCCATCTAAATCAAAAACAAGATTTAGATGGAGTTTTCTTGGCTGTTTTAGATAAAAATTTTAAGGGTTGATCTCTGTTTAAATGAGTCAGCCCTTAATCTCTGCTTATTTTTTCACCTGCTGAGTTATAATATCACTTTTTCTACAACAATGTTCAGATGTTTAATAAGATCCAGCTCTTTTATTTTCTTTTTTCCATCTTTATCTTCAATTATTCTAACTATAGGACGTGTAGGAAAACCAATATTCTGTTCGGAAATAATACCCCGGTCACCAGTGCTTAAAATAACTTCTGATCCATTGGGATAAAAAGATATTTTGCGCAGAAACTTTTTGACAAATGCATAATCAAAAAGTGTTTCTGTGTTATTCATTATATATTCAGCAGCTCTATATGTCGGCCAGCGATCTCTATATACCCTATCACTGGTGAGAGCATCAAATACATCTGCTATTGCAGCAATTCTGGCAAATTCATGAATATTATTTCCTTTTTGGCCGCGGGGATATCCCGAACCATTAACCCGTTCATGGTGTGAATAAGCCACTATTCTCGACAGAGGACTAACAGTTTCCAGCTGCTGCAGATGTTCAAAACCAAGCTGAGGATGTTTTTTTATTACACTATATTCATAATCATCCAAACGGTCAGGTTTATTTAGTATTTTTTCAGGAATTAAAACTTTGCCGACATCATGCAGCATTCCTCCCATCCCAAGTTTAAAAAGATCATCTGGGGAATAATTCAGAATTTTCCCAAGTGCAATACATACAATCCCTACATTTACAGAATGATCATAAGTATAGGTGCTTGTGGCTTTTATATCAGCCAGATTGAGGAGAACATCTTCATTTATCTCCAATTCAGCCTGAATATCTTCAATAACTGATTTAAATCCTTCAATATCGATATTAAAAACACCCTTTTTTATTTTTTCAAAATTCTTCTTTATGATAGCTTTTCCTTTTCTTCTTGTTTTTTCTTTTATAACTTCATCTACTTTAATATCTCTTGAATATTCATCTTCCACATAAAGATGTTTTACTCCTATTGCCAGCAGTTTATCTTTATATTTATAAAGATTCTTCACTCCCTTATTTAGTAAAATATTTCCATTGTCATATATTGCTTTGGCAAGTGTCATATTCTCTTTTAAATCTTCTGTTAAAACAAGACGCATAGACTAAACCCCTTTATTCCATTATTTTATATTAAATACTATGATTGTAACACAAAAACATTAAGCATATTCAATCTAAACTAAGCTTTTAAATCTAAAAATTAGTTCTCAACAACAAAAAAATTGAATATCACAG
>NZ_QPJE01000036.1 GCF_003337245.1 Halanaerobium sp. MA284_MarDTE_T2 | reverse complement strand
CCATGGTCAACATGTCCTATTGTTCCTATGTTAACATGTGGTTTTGTTCTTTCAAATTTCTTTTTTGCCATCTTTTTTGTCCTCCTTAAAATATATCTTCGTATGTATTACGTATTCCCGGGTAAAAACCCCACAAAAAAAGCCTGTCAGCTGCAGGCTGTTCTACCGTCAATGACAGCAGTAATTTATTAAAAATTAGATATTTCTAGATATTGTGCTTTTCTAAAAATATTTCTAATTTTCTTTTTACTCTCTGCAGAGCATTATCTACGGATTTTACATGCTTATCAAGTGAATTAGCTATTTTTTGGTAAGATTTCCCTTCAAGGTACTCCTGTAATACATCAAATTCCAGTTCACTTAACATGCTTGATATTTCTTTTTCTATTAAATCATATGTTTCATTACTTATAAAAAGCACTTCCGGATTAGAAAGCTTTCCACCTTTAAGTACATCAAGTAATGTCCGATCTGATTCTTCGTCATATATTGGTTTGTTTAAAGAAACATATGTGTTCAGAGGCTGATGTTTCTGGCGTGTTGCAGCTTTTATAGCGGTAATAATCTGCCGTGTTATACAGAGTTCTGCAAAAGCTCTAAATGAAGCGAGACGTTCAATTTTATAATCTCGTACAGCTTTATAAAGACCGATCATACCTTCCTGAACTATATCTTCCCGGTCAGCACCTACAAGAAAATAAGATCTGGATTTAGCCAGAACAAAATTCTTATAGCGCCTGATTAAGGTTTCCTGAGCTTCTACATCACCCTGATGAACCAGTTCAATAAGTTCATCATCGGCCATCTGTTTATATTCTTCAAAAGTTATATTATCAAAATCAAGTTCATAAGCATTACTTTTCAACCAGAATCCCCTCCTTATACATTACTATTATACTTGTTTAAAAAGGCTTCGTCAAGAATTATCTTTTCAATCTCTGACGCACAGCCTCATAGAGAATTATACCTGCTGCAACTGATGCATTTAAAGATCCAAGCTGAGAAAACATAGGGATTTTTATTAAAAAATCACAATTTTCTTTAACTAACCTCCTGAGTCCACTTCCTTCACTCCCAATCACTATACCCAGTGATCCTTTTAGATCAGCATCATAGTGGAGTTGATCAGCTCCAACATCAGCACCGGCTATCCAGAAACCTTCCTCTTTTAGATCTTTAATTGTATAATTAATATTTGTAACCTGTATTAAAGGTATATGTTCGGCAGAACCAGCAGATGATTTTAAAACAACCGGTGTTATGCCAGCAGCACGCCTCTCCTGATATATAACTGCATCTGCACCAGCAGCATAGGCGGTTCTTATAATGGCCCCAAAATTATGTGGATCTTTAATTTCATCCAATATTACCACCAGTGGGTCACTATCTTTTTCTTTTATTTCAGCTGATAAATCTCCTAAAGTATATTCTGGAAGGGGATCAGCTTCTGCTATTACACCCTGATGTGAATGGGAAAGAGCTGTTTCATCTAATTTATACTTTGAAATCCTATTTATAGAAATATTTTTTGCTTCAGCCAGTTTTTTTATTTTCTCTATATTATCACCGGATATATTATTCTGAATAAATATTCTATGGATTTTTCTTTTTCCTTTTAGAGCTTCATAAACAGAATTCCTGCCTTCAATTCTAGCCATAAATTTATTCTCCTCTTTCTTTTTTCAAACTTTCTAATTTACCACAGCTAAGCTCACCTTCAGAACATATACCATCTGTTACACAGGGAGAACCTGCTTTTTCAAATAAAACAGGGGCAACTTCTTTTACCTGTTTTAACATCTGGTTTGCAATACTTCTTATTTCCCATTGTGCCCTTGTACAACAGCGAAGTCTAAAAAAATGATGAAGGGATCTAGCATTATATGAAACCATTAAATTGGTTTTTACTGTAGGAAGTACAAAACGGGCATCTTCGGGTGGGATGTCATTTTCCAGCATTTCTTTATAGATCTCTTTCCCTTGTTCCATCCAGCTTCGATACTTTTCAGCTGTTTTTTTGTTTTTGGATATAGAAGGAGGAGTAATATAATCAAACTCATCTTCAACAACATATCTCTGCGATCTCTGACTGTAAGAAGTGCCTATTCTCTGCCGTACAAGCTGATGACTGGTAACTCGACTGCAGACTATATGAAAATAAAAATAAGTATGTTCTAATGTTGAGTGGTGACCCATTTCAACCACTTTTTTGACTAATTTATTAACTTCTTCTTCAGACATTCTTTTTTGTAGTTCTTTTGCACCATCTTTTGAATAACACAGTCTTGCAGCAGTTGCAACATTTCTTTCTGGGTTTTTTGTATAATCAATTAATTCTGCTTTTGCTTTAACTTCCATATCATACCTCCTCATCTCTCAGTTTAGAAGAAATTTCCCATTTAGGACCGCGCGGTGTATCTTTTACTACAATACCAACTTCTTTTAATCGATCTCTAATGAGATCTGCTTTTTCCCAATCCTTTTCTTCTCTTGCACTTTCTCTTAAATCAAGCAGTATATCTACCAGTGAATTCAAAAGTTCAGAGTCATTTGCATAATTTTCAGCTGATGAAAATTCTAGACCCATTACATCTGCCAGCAGCATAAACACTTCTTCTGCTTCATTAAGTAGTGAAAAGTTTTTCTCATTTAATTCAAATCCAGTACGATTTATAAAGCGATTTATGTCTCCTGCAAAATCATGAATAACTCCTATTGTTCTGGCTGTATTAAAATCATCATCCATAGCTTCTTCAAATTCTTCCTGTCTTATTTTTATAGCTCTGGAAAATTTATTATTAGCTTCTTTATTTTCCTGATTATTACCTATATGACCGGTCAGTATTCCAGCCAGCTGTTTTCTGGTATTACTTAATCTTTTATAAGCTGTTTCGGCTTCTTCCAGCTGTTCAAAGCTGAAATCAATAGGACTTCCATAATGTCTGCTCAGCAGAAAATATCGTACAATTTCTCCGCTGAAATGCTTCAACACCTCTCGTGTTGTAAAAAAATTCCCAACTGATTTGGACATTTTTTCCCCTTTGAGATTAACGGTCCCATTATGCAGCCAGTATTTAACAAATTTTTTGCCACTGTATGCTTCTGACTGAGCTATTTCATTTTCATGATGAGGAAAAATTAGATCTGTTCCACCTCCATGTATATCAAAAGTAGCACCAAACCTTTTCATAGACATGGCAGAACATTCTATATGCCAGCCCGGCCATCCTTCACCCCAGGGACTTTCCCAACCTTTGCCAGGTTCAACTTTTTTCCAGAGTGCAAAGTCCATTGGATGTCTTTTATCTTCTTTTACTTCAATTCTGGCTCCAGCCTGCATATCTTCAATTGTTCTACCTGATAGTTTACCATAATCTTCAAAACTTTCCACACTAAAATAGACATTACCATCAGCCTCATATGCATATCCTTTTTCAACTAAAGTTTGCACCATCTCAATAATTTCATCAATGTTTTCACTGACGCGGAGGTACATATCTGCAGGCCTTATATTAAGTTCTTTAATATCTTCCAGAAAAGCTTTGGCATATTTATCGGCCAGTTCTTCAGGTGTTATACCTTCTTCTTCAGCACGCAGAACAATTTTTTCATTTATATCTGTAAAATTAGAAATATATTGAACTTCAAAACCTAAATATTCTAAATAACGTCTAATTACATCATAATTAATAGCACTTCTGATATGCCCAATATGAGAATAATTTTGAACTGTAAGACCACAAACATACATCTTTACAAGGCCTTCTTCTACAGGTTCAAAAACTTCCTTTTCTCTGCTTAAAGTATTGTACACTCTCAGCATATTTACACCCCTCTCTCTTTAAAAAAGAGCCTTCACTCAATAAGAGGAAGACCCATTTTATTTTTATTTATCTGAACCCAGTTCAAGTGCATAATCCAGTCTTCTTGCAACTTCATCAGCTCCAAAAATTGAAATAACACTAGTCATTTCCGGGCCAGATTTTTTTGCGGTTATGGCAAATCTAACCGGGTGATAAATTGTTCTTGCTTTTACAGGAAGTTCATTTTTCATTTCTTTAAATATATTATCTACTGCTTCTGGTGTAATCTTTTCTAAAGCATAAAGTTTGTCTTTTAGAGTTTCAAAAACAAGCCTCACATCTTCTCCAGCAAATTCTTCAGCCGCCTTTTCCTTATCAGAAAATTCAATATCTGTTAAAAACAATTCAGCTTCTTCAGGTATCTGTGCAAGATAATCTACAGAAGTTCTAACTTCATCGATAACCTTTTTCAGCCATTCTCTTTCTTGAACAGCTTGTTTATCATCAATTAAACCGGCTTTTACAAGAAAAGGTATAGAAAGATCAACAATTCTATCAAGATCACTTTCTCTAATATATTTTCCATTGACCCAGTTTAATTTATCTCTATCAAATACCGCACCACTTTTATTAACGTTTTTAATCGAAAATTTTTCAATAATTTCCTCACGTGAAAGTATTTCTTCATCACCGGGAGACCAGCCCAATAGAGCCATAAAATTAAATAGTGCTTCAGGAAGATATCCCTGTTCTCTAAATTCCCCAACATAGACAGAATCTTTGCCTCTTTTTTTGAGTTTTGCTCTGTTTTCATCCAGTATTAAAGGAAGATGTGCAAAATTAGGCAGATCAAACCCGAGAGATCTGTAAAGAAGAATCTGTTTTGGAGTATTGGAAAGATGATCTTCTCCTCTAATAACATGAGAAATCTTCATCAGAGCATCATCAATTACTACAGCAAAGTTATATGTAGGCATACCATCTGATTTAAAGATAATAAAATCATCCAGTACAGAACTGTTAAACTTGACATCACCTCTGATCAAATCTCTGACAATTATATCTTCCTTTTTATCAGGCAGGCGAAACCTTATAACAGGTTCTCTTCCTTCCTGACGAAATTTTTCTTTTTCTTCTTCTGTTAAATTTCTGCATGAACCATCATAACGCGGCATTCTATCTTCTGCCAGTGCTTTTTCCCTCATTTCTTCCAGTTCTTTCTGTGTACAGTAGCAGTGATAGGCTTTTCCTTCTTCAAGCAGCTTTTCTGCATATTCTTTATATATATCAATTCTTTCAGTCTGTCTGTATGGTCCATAATCACCACCAATACCAACACCTTCATCTGCATCCAAGCCCAGCCACTGCATTTCCCGCAGTATTATATCTTCAAATTCTTTTGTTGATCTTGCCTGATCAGTATCTTCTATTCTGAGAACAAGTTTTCCGCCTTTCTGCCTGGCAACAATCCAGTTAAAAAGTGCAGTCCTCATATTACCAATATGAATTTTTCCTGTTGGACTGGGTGGGAAGCGCAGCCTTATATCATTCATAAAATTATTCCTCCTAATTATCTCCTATTATTTTTATATAACACTTGTTCCAACTGTCAGCTGTTCTGGACCATCTACCAGAGCATGACCAAAACGTCCAAATATGGCTGCTGAAATATGTCCTTCTCCTCTAACTACAGCAATTTTAAAACCTCCGCCAAGACCTGGATTAATTAGAGCCAGCTGACTGTAAGCATCTTTAACTGCATTGGAGATAGCCATTTTTTCTCGGGAATTTTCGCTAATTACTCCTCGGGCAATTGCTGCAACTGTTGTACTCTCACGAAGTTTAATCGGCAGCTTTTCGGCATTAGCACCGGTCTGAGTAATTGCTCCTCTGTACCCATATCCTTCAATCTTTTTTAACCAGTATGATTCATAATCTCTGCTCCGTGTCATTGCAAGATAAATAGCAGAGCTTTCTGGAGTAATAGTTTTCTTTTCCATTGCCATTTCTTCTTCTTCATCTTTCAAATAACCATAAACAATATCTTCGGCTGTGACTACACCAACTAAATTTCCCTTTCCATCAAAAACAGGCAGACCGCCAATTCTATTATCAGATAAAACTTTAGCTGCTTCCTGTACTGTATTATCTGTTTTTATAGTTATTAAATCTACTGACATAAATTCTTTTACTGCAGCCTTTAAATCCTTTTCCGAAATTATATCACCATCTGTGAGTATTCCAACCAGTTTATCATCTTCTACAACCAGCAGACGTCCTATTTTATTAATGGAAAGTATCTTTTCTGCTTCCAGTATAGTCGTAGTCGGTTCTACTGTAATCGGACCTTCAGTCATGATATCTTTAACTAACATCATATCTGCTCCCTTCTTTGCCAACCCTCTGAAAAAAATAAAAAATTTCCTTCTCAACAATACTTACCACTGCATATGCAGCAATACCTTCTCCTCTACCTATAAAACCCATTTTTTCATTGGTTGTTCCTTTAAGATTTATTTTATTTTTTTTGATATTCATTTCCCTGCTGAGTGATTCTATTATTTTATCACTATAGGGATAAATTTTGGGTTTTTCTGCTACCAGAGTTAAATCACAATTGTTAATTACATAACCAGAACTCTCCACTCTCTCTACTACAGTTCTGAGCAGTTTTAGACTGCTGATATCTTTATACTGTGGATCATCATCTGGAAAATACTTTCCAATATCTCCTTCAGCTAAAGCACCTAAAAGTGCATCCATTAGTGCATGTGTAAGCACATCTGCATCTGAATGTCCCATAAGCCCTTTTGTTGATGGAATCACTACTCCACCTATTATGAGTTTTCTGTCTGAAGAAAACTTGTGACTGTCATAAGCAAATCCAACTTTAAACAATTATCTTCGCTCCCTTATAACCAGTTCTGCCTGAAATAGGTCTTCAGGTGTAGTTATTTTAAAATTATTGTATTCTCCATTAACTACAAAAACGCTGTGCCCATATTCTTCTACTATTGATGCATCATCAAGTGCTGTATCCCGTTCAAAGTCCTTATGTGCATTTATTATTAAATCTTTTTTGAATGCCTGTGGTGTCTGTATTGCAGATAACTTTTCTCTTTCCAGAGTTTCAACTACAAATCCATCTTTTACTATTTTTACAGTATCTTTTACCTTTACTCCACATGTAACTGCATCATGTTTCAAAACCTCTACATAGCACCTTTCAATCAATTCAACACTGAGCAGAGGTCTTGCTCCATCATGAACCATTACATATTCGACAGTCTGACTGAATCCACACAATCCATTATAAACTGAATCTTTTCTTGTCTTTCCACCTTCTACCATTGTTAAATTTATATCCCTTTTCAAAAAAAAGGGTTGAATTTTTTGCTGAAAAAAATTTTTTTCATCCGGATGCAGTACTACAACTATTTCTGCAGCTTTTCCCCAGTCAACAAAAGCTTTTAAAGTATGGTACAAAATAGGTTTTGAGCCAAGCTGTAGATACTGCTTATTTATTTCTCTATTCATTCGGCGGCCCTGTCCTGCGGCCGGTATTACGATTCCTATTTTCTCCATAGCTTTTCACTCTTTCTACATTGCATTTTCATTAACTTTAGGTTTAGCAAAAATCATTCTCCCTGCTGCAGTCTGCAGTACACTGGTAACAAGTACTGAAATATTATCACCCATATATTTAACACCTTCCTCAATTACTATCATAGTGCCATCATCTAAATAGGCAACACCCTGCCCATCTTCTTTACCTTTTTTAATAACTTTTACATCCATTTCTTCTCCAGGTAAGACCACTGGTTTTACTGCATTTGCCAGCTCATTTATATTTAATACAACAACACCTTGAAGGTCAGCAACTTTATTTAGGTTATAATCATTAGTAAGTATTTTAGCATCAATAATTTGTGCTAATCTGACAAGTTTGCTGTCAACTTCTGCAATTTCTTCAAAATCTTTTTCTACTATTTTAACATCAATCTTTGCAGTATTCTGCATCTTTTTTAATATATCCAGACCTCTTCTACCTCTATTTCTTTTTAGTGCATCTGAAGAATCTGCAATATGTCTGAGTTCTTCTAATACAAATTCTGGAATTATTAATTTACCTTCTATAAAATCAGTTTTACATATATCATAAATTCTTCCATCAATTATTACACTAGTATCGAGAATTTTATCACTGCTGCTGTTTTTATTCTGCATATATTCCATGCTATTTTTACTGCTGTCAAACAAAAATTTGCTGATATCTTTTTCCCTGTTTAAAGCAAGTGCAAAACCCATGTAGGTGAAAGTAACATTAATAAGAATCTGAATAGGCATTCCGACTCTTGGAATTTTAGGAATCGAAAAAACAAAATTTATAATAGCACCAAAAATAAGACCAATTATAAGTCCAATAATTCCAATTATTATTTTTTTCCAGGTTATTTCTTTTAACTTTATTTCAAATCCTGCAATAAGAGAAAGAGATCTTTCTAAAATATAATAGATAAGAAAAAACCCGGTAGCAGTTCCAATTACTATACCGAGAAATTGTGTGGTTAAAAATAAATCATTCCAATTCTGCCAGCTAAATTTATAATCACTGGCAAGGGAAAATACATATACAAGATTATATCCTATAATTCCACCAAAAATACCAAAAATAACTCTCATAATTTTTTTTAACATTATATCACCTCCTTTTCCATCTGTTTAGTTATAATTGTTACTCTTCATTATCCTCTTCATGTTCAGCAAAAAGTTTATCTAGTTTTTCCTGAATATCCTCTTTTGACATATCTTTTGCAAGAACCAGTTCACTAATTAAAATCTGTCTTGCATTGCTGAGCATTTTCTTTTCTCCTGTAGAAAGACCTTTTTCCTGATCTCTAATAGTCAAATTACGTACTACTTCCCCAACTTCAAAAATATCGCCTGTTTTAAGTTTTTCCATATTGGCCCTGTATCTCCGATTCCAATTCTGTGACATTTTGCTTTTATCACCTCTCAGCAGATCAAAAACCTCATCTGCTGTCTGCTCATCAATTACTCGTCTAATTCCTATCTCATCAACTTTCTCTACCGGGATCATTACCTTCATTTCCCCAATTGGAAGTTTCATTATATAATACTCTTTTTTTTCATCTAATATAGTTTTAGTCTCTATGGAAACAATAGTACCTGCACCATGATTAGGATAGACGACTTTATCACCTATTTTATACATATGATCCACTCCTCTTTAATAAAAGCAACAAAATACCATAATATAATTATAACATCCACTATTTTACCCGTCAATCTCATAAATTTATGTTATATATGTCTGTCCAGCAGAACCTGATCTCTTAATCTCCTCAAACCATCCTTAATAGCCTGTGCCCTTACTTCTCCAATTCCATCTACATCATCCAGTTCATCTACTGATGCCCTGATCACTTCCTGCAGTTTATCAAAATGTTCTACTAAATTTTCTATAACCGGCATCGGCAGTCGAGGTATTTTGCGGAGAATCCTGTATCCCCTCGGTGAAATTGACTGATCAAGTGCATTAACACTACCGCTGTATCCCAGTGCTTTGCTTATAGTGTTTAAAGTAAGTATTTCATCTGAAGACCAGTCAGTCAACTCTTCCAACAGATTTTCTGGTTTGGGCTGTTCCTCATCATCTTTTGCTTCAGCAATATAATCTTTAATCAGCAAAATTCCCTCTTCTTTTACATTTGTAACAAGTTCTTCAAGCTGCATTTTTATCAATCTGCCTTCTGTACCCAGTTCAGAAATATATTTTTCAATCTCACGCTGAATTTTCAAAACCATCTCTGTTCTCTGTATTACTGTTACCACATCTGAAATTGTAACTAGATCTTCAAACTCCAGAGCACTTAAATTTGTTAACGCCTGATCAAAAACAGAGCGGTATTTTTCCAGAGTCTGAACTGCCTGGTTGGCTTTTGTTAGTATTACCCCTATATCTTCTAAAATATGTTTATAATCTGCTTTATAAATAGTTATTATGGATCTTCTTTCCGAAATAGCTATTACAAGTTCTCCGGTCTGTTTTGCAACTCTTTCTGCAGTTTTGTGTCTGGTGCCTGTCTCAGTAGATGGTATAGTTGGATCAGGAATAAGCTGAGCATTTGCAACCAGTATCTTTTCCGCATCACGGTCAAGTACAATGGCTCCATCCATTTTGGCAAGTTCATATAGTTTAGTTGGTGTAAAAGAAGTATTAATCTCAAAACCATCGTTAACCAGAGAAAGTGTCTCCTCACTATCTCCAACAATCAGAAGAGCTCCTGTCTGTGCACGAAGTATATTTTCCAGGCCTTCTCTAAAATCTGTACCTGGTGCTAATATTTTCAAAATATCCAGCAGTTTTTCGTCATACTGTTCCATCTCTTCACCTCACTATTTATTAAAAATTATTTTTATAAATTCATTTATATTTTTTATCCCATCTATTGTGGTTTCTGGATTAAATTCAATTTTATCAAGACTGGCTTCGGGGATAATAATATGTTTAAAGCCAATTTTTTTTAATTCATTAATTCTTTTTTCTATCTGTCCAACTGCTCGAACTTCACCAGCAAGGCCAATTTCTCCAACCACAGCCATCTTATTATTTAAAGCAATATCTCTATAACTGGAAATTATAGCCGCTGCAATACCGAGATCAAGTCCAGGTTCTTCAACCGATAAACCACCTGTAATATTGACATTAACATCCTGATCTCTAAAATTTACTCCCAGACGTTTCTCCAATACCGCAAGCAGCAGTGATACCCTTTTGTAATTCACACCTGTTGTCAGCCGCTGTGGAGAAGAAAAAGCAGCATCTGTAACAAGAGATTGAACTTCTACAAGAAGTGTTCTGCTCCCTTCCAAAACAGGCACAACTATAGAACCTGAAACTCCTTCAAGCCTTTCATTAATAAAAAAACTGGACGGATTTTTAACTTCCTCTATTCCTGAAGAGGTCATCTCAAAAACACCAATTTCATTGGTAGATCCAAAGCGATTTTTTCTTGCTCTGAGCATTCTGTACATATGATAATTATCTCCTTCAAATTGAAGTACAGTATCAACTAAATGTTCCATTACTCTAGGTCCGGCCAGCTCTCCTTCTTTTGTTACATGACCAATTAAAACAATTGGTATTCCAGTTGTTTTTGCCAGTTTTAAAAGCCGTGATGTAATCTCTTTTACCTGTGCCATATTTCCAGGTGCAGAATCTTTTTCTGGTATATGCACAGTCTGAATAGAATCAACAACAATAAAACTGTAATCCTGATTTTCTGACAGGTGATTTTCAAACAGAGTATAATCAGTTTCAGTAAAAATATTTAGATTATCATTAACACATTTCAATCTTTCTGCACGCATTTTTAACTGCTGAGCCGATTCTTCTCCAGAAAAATAAAGAGTTTTTCCATATTTTTCACTAAAAAGAGAAGCCACCTGAAGTATCAGTGTTGATTTACCAATACCAGGGGCTCCACCAAGCAAAACTAGAGAACCAGCTACAATTCCCCCTCCTAAAACTCTGTCCAATTCTTCAATGCCACTCGTAAGGCGCTGTTTTTCTACTGCAGCAATTTTAGTTATAGGAAGAGGCTCATTGTTTTCTTTTACTCCAATTTCTATTCTTGTTTTTTTATTTTTTGGATCTTCAATTTTTTCTACAAAAGTATTCCAGTTTCCACAGCTGGAACATCTTCCCATCCAATTAACTGATTTATATCCACATTCTTTGCAAACATAATATCTTTTTTCTTTAGCCATATATCTGTACTCCTGAATAGATAATTTTTTCTTTAAATAACTTCTGTTTCCATATAATTATATCATTTTTTACAACTTTTTACAAGCTATCTGCGTACTTAATATGAACTATGCTGACCATTATTTTTTTGTAAATTTAAGTTCATTTCCATCATAATCTATCTCCACTTTACTGCCTTCTTCTATTTCTTTATCGAGTATTTTTATTGATAATGGATTCTCAATCTGTTTTTGTATTGTTCTGCGCAGAGGTCTAGCACCAAATTCTGCATCATATCCATCTTCAGCTAGCTTAATTTTAGCTTTTTCTGTTACTTCAATTTTAATAGATTTTTCTTCCAGGCGTTTTCTTAAATCGTCAAGCATTAAATCAACAATTTCTTTTATATGATCTTTACTGAGGGAGTGGAATACTATTGTTTCATCAAGGCGGTTCAAAAATTCAGGTCTAAATGTTCTTCTCAACTGAGACATTACATTGTCTTTCATAGATTCATAATCAGCCTTTTCATCAAATTCTGCTTTAAAACCAAGCTGAGACTGCTTTTCTATAAAGTCCGCACCAACATTTGAAGTCATTATTACTATTGTGTTTTTAAAGTCCACTTTTCGTCCATGTGTATCTGTTAAAACTCCATCTTCCAGAATTTGGAGCAGTACATTAAATACATCTGGATGTGCTTTTTCTATCTCATCAAATAGAATTACAGAATATGGCCTTCTTCTTACCGGTTCAGTAAGCTGTCCACCTTCATCATGACCTATATAGCCTGGAGGTGATCCTACAAGTCTTGAAACTGAATGTTTCTCCATATATTCAGACATATCTATTCTAATCATTGCATCTTCATCATTAAACATTGCTTCGGCCAGTGTTCTTGCAAGTTCTGTTTTACCAACACCTGTAGGTCCTAAAAAAATAAATGAACCAATTGGTCTTTTAGGATCTTTTAATCCAGCTCTGGCTCTTCTTACTGCTTCAGAAACAGCCTTGATTGCTTCATCCTGCCCTATTACCCTTTTGTGAAGTTCATCTTCCAGCCGCATTAGACGCGATGTTTCTTCTTCTTCAAGTTTTGTGACAGGTATACCTGTCCAGCTGGATACTATTTCTGCTATATCTTCAGGTGTTACAACAGATTCTGTCATTCCCTTTTTTTGTTCCCAGCTGTTTTTTAGTTCTTCCATTTCTTTTTTTAGCTCTTTTTCTTTATCTCTCATTCTAGCTGCTTTTTCAAACTCCTGATTTTTTACAGCTGCTTCTTTTTCTTTTTCAGCCTCTTCTATTTTTTTATTAAGCTCTTTAAATTCTTTCGGCCTGGTATTACTGCTGAGGCGCACTTTAGATGCTGCCTCATCTATTAAATCTATAGCTTTATCAGGCAGAAAACGATCTGAAATATATCTGTGAGAAAGCAGAACTGCAGACTCTAATGCTTCATCACTGATTTTAACTTTATGGTGTGCTTCATATGGATCTCTTAAACCTTTAAGAATATCTATTGCCTGTTCTGTAGTATTTTCTTCAATTAAAATAGACTGAAAACGTCTTTCTAATGCAGCATCTTTTTCTATATATTTTCTGTATTCATCAAGTGTAGTTGCACCAACAGCCTGAAGTTCTCCCCGTGCCAGAGCAGGTTTCAAAATATTTGCTGCATCTATTGCACCTTCTGCTGCTCCTGCTCCTACAAGTGTGTGCATCTCATCAATAAATAATATTATATCACCACTATTGATAATTTCATTCATTACTGACTTTAACCTCTGTTCAAATTCACCCCGATATTTTGAACCGGCAACAAGAGCACTTAAATCAAGAGAAACAACTCTTTTGTCTAAAAGAAGTTCTGGTACATTTTCACTAATAATCATCTGTGCCAACCCTTCAACTATCGCAGTTTTACCAACTCCCGGTTCTCCAATTAAAACCGGATTATTTTTGGTCCTTCTGCTCAATACCTGTATTACTCTATGAATTTCTTTATCTCTCCCAATAACAGGATCTAACTTGTTTTCCCTGGCCATTTCTGTTAAATCTCGGCTGTATTCATCCAGATTGTTTGTTTTTCTTTTTGATGATTTTGATTTTTTCTTCAGATTGTCTTTACCGCCAAGTAAATCCACTATTTCTTCTTTTATATTTTCTAAATCACTGTTTAATTCTATTAGTATTCTTACTGCAACACCCTCTCCTTCTCTAATTAATCCCAAAAGAAGGTGTTCTGTACCTATATAATTATGCCCCATTTTTCTTGCTTCATCCATAGCCAGATTTAACACTTTTTTACTTCTGGGAGTCAGACCAATAGATCCATTCACTTCATTTTTGCCTTCACCAATCATTTCAATTATCTTTTCTCTAACATTTTCTACACTAATATTATTGTCAATTAAGGCACGAGCTGCTATTCCCTGACCTTCTTTTATAAGCCCATACAAAATATGCTCTGTACCTACATAGCTGTGCTTTAAATCTAAAGCTCCTTTTTCAGCCAGACTGAGAACTTTTCTAGCTCTTTCAGTAAATTTTGCAAACATTCTCTTCACTCTCCCTTATATCAATTTATTTTTAATTACTTCTGATCTAATGATATTCAAATTTTCTTGATCAATATTTTCTTCACTAATTTGTAAGTGAGCTGGCCTTACATTAATTAATAAATCACTGAAAAAATCATTTTCTACATCTCCTTTTTCAATTAAACCTGTATCATGTCCAAATTTAACTTTTGCCAATAGTTTTAAAGCTTCTTCCTCTTCAATTTGATGCGAATATTTTAAAATTCCTAAAGATCTCTGAACACTATCTTTTATATTATCATATTTATTATTAATTAAAAGCTGTCTGCTTTTTCTTTCCTCATAAATTATATGGCCCAATATGCTGTATAAATTTTCAATTATTTCTTTTTCAGAATGACCCAATGTTATTTGATTTGAAATCTGATAAAGACCACCACTGGAACTGCTTCCTTCGCCATAAACACCTCTAACTGTTAAACCAAATTTTCCTATTGCTCCCAAAATATTTCTTAATCTCCCGGTTAAAGTTAGAGCAGGTAGATGACACATTGCTGAAGCTCTCAAACCTGTACCAACATTTGTCGGACATGAGGTTAAATAACCCAATTTTTCGGAAAATGCATAATCAACATCTTCTTCTATTTTATCATCAAGCAAATCAATTTTTTCCCATAATTCATTAAAATTTAATCCAGGAGATATAATCTGTATTCTCAGGTGATCTTCTTCATTTATCATTACACTTATATTGTCATTTATAACTAAAGCTCTTTCACTATTTTCCCTTGCATGTTCAGCACTAATAAAATTTTTTTCATAAAGCAGCTCTTTTTCAATATTATCAAGCTGGTCCATTTTCATAAACATATAATCATCAGAAGAAAAAACTTCTACATTATTTTTTAAAAAAGCAATAATTTCACTTCTTGTTTTTCTATCAGCTTTATTTGGAAAAAGAAAATTTTCTAAATTTCTTGCAAGTCTAATCCTGCTACTGACCACAACATCTTTTTCTGGCCCTTTTCCAATCAGCGGATTATTAAATTCTTTTACTTTATTCATCTTTAATCTTCCTCCATGCTGTTTTTTATTACACGGATTTTATCTCTAATTTCAGCTGCCTTTTCAAAATTTTCCTCTGCAACAGCTTCATCCATCAATTTTTTTAATTTATTGATATCTCTTCTGTATTTAACTGTATCTCTAATTTTTCTTGGGATTTTACCAGAATGATAGGTACTTCCATGAATTCTTTTCATCAACGGTTCAAGTTTCTCTGAAAAAGCATCATAACATTCAGCACAACCAAAAAGACCTTTTTGAGAAAATTCTTCAAAACTGGATCCACATCTGCTGCATACTTTCCTACTCTTACTGTTATTATTATCTTTAATCTCCTTTTCATTTTCAAATAGATGTGAGTTTAAAACTCCTGATAAAAATTTCTGAAAACTCAGATTGTTATCCGGAGCAAAATTAATGTGTCCTGTCTCCTCTGCGCATTTTTCACATAAATGCAGTTCCTGTTTATGTCCATTTACAATTTTAGTCAAATAAACAACTGCTTCATTTTTTTTACATCGATCACAGAGCATCATTAATCCTCCTCCACTTTAAAAATAACTTCAAGCATATTTTCCATCAGTCTGGACCGCAAATAATCTCTTTCCGGCAGACTGATGCCTATTACATCTCTGTGTACTACCATCTTCATCAAATAATACTCTCTTTTAGAAATAAAATCATTTTCATACAGCCTATTTATAATTCCTTCTGCCTCTTTTTGACTTATTGGTTCATCCTTTAGATTTGATATTATCTGCTGTATAACCTTTTTGCTGGAATTCAGCTTCACTCGAATAATCCTAATAAATCCACCTCCACCACGCTGACTTTCTACAACATATCCTTTTTCTACTGTAAATCTTGTATCTAAAACATAATTAATCTGTGAAGGAGCACAGTCAAAGTTATCAGCAAGCTGATTTCTTTTAATCTTAACTCGTCCTTTATACTTATTTAACTGCTGCCTTAAATAATTTTCTATTTGATCGGATAAACTTGCCATAATAATCGCCTCCTGTCTTTGACTATTCTTGACCTTTTATTATATAATACAATATTTATGAAAAAATGCAAGTTTTTTTCCCTATTTTTATAAAAAAAACCGGCAAAACTTAACTTCCTTTGCCGGTTTTGAGCATATATTCGTTTTTTAGTAAAATTAAAATCTTACCATTGTAATTCTGGAAACTATTTTATTCTTCTGACCAACCCTGAGCTCTTTCTACAGCGCGCTTCCAATTTGAGTAGAGCTTTTCTTTCTTTTCTTCTGCCATACTTGG
>NZ_QPJE01000035.1 GCF_003337245.1 Halanaerobium sp. MA284_MarDTE_T2 | reverse complement strand
TAGGTAAAGTATACCATAATTGGAGATTGAAATGAATAAATTCAGCTATATTAAATAAAAGAACAATGAAAACCCACACTAAATAGCGAAGAGGCTTTTATTTTTTAAGCTGCTGACTGTACTGGACAAATCACTTTTTTCTGCCAGCATATCTTCCAGTTTTTCCTCAATCTCAGAAAGTTCTCTTATGTTTTTAAAATCATTGATTTTTTTAACACTATTTTCAATTACTTCAATATTTTGCTCACCTAATAAATCTTTTTTATTTTCTAACTTAATTTTTATTTTAGATTTTAAACTGTTCCTATCTTCACTGAAAGTTCTCAATTCTGCCAGACTCTCAGCATTATATTTATGTAAAATAGAATTTTTTTCTTCAATATTTTTTTCGCATCTTTTTTTGAGCATTTTAAAATCTATATTTTGAGATTGAACTTCTATAATAAATGAATCATCCAGCTCTACTTTTAAATATGCCTCAACATCAAAACTTTCACCATTTTTAAAAACTTTTTTATCATTTAATCCACTGGTAATACTGACCTCTTTTTCGGCTTTTATTATTTCCGCTTTCCAGGTAGAAGCTTTAAGTGAGGCTTTATCTTCAATTAATCTTTCATCTAACTGCCTAAGTTTACTAATATCACCTCTATCTACTGCTGGAAGATCATTGATTTTCTTTTTTAATTCAGCAATATCTCTGTCTATTTTATCTATTTTTTCTTTTATTTTTACTTTTTCTGCAAGATGTTTTTTCTTTTTTGCCTTTTCTTTTTCAGCTTTCAGCTGCTCTAATTTTCTTTTAACAGCTGACAATTTTTTCTCGTTATTTTCCAGTTTAATTAAAACTGCCGGCCAACTTTTGTTAACTTCTTTTAGTTCTTCAATCTTTTCATTTTTAGCTTCAAGTTTTGCTTCAATTATTCCTCTTCTATATATATCATCTTCTTTTTCGGACAGAAAATCTATCTTTTTGGAAATGTTTTCTTTCCTTTTTTTAAGTACCTTTAGCTCTTCAGCCAGTGCAAAATATTTTTCTTCGACTTCAAATACCTGCTTCATTTCGCGTTTTTTTAATCCCTTTTCTATAAACTTATCATATATTTTTCCACAACCAATAAGATACGGATTATCTACACCTCTATTTGGATTTTCCGGTCTTTTTTCAGTTAAATTCCATCTTTTTGTGAAATCATCTATAGAATCCAGAACTCTGTTCCTAAATTTTTCTACAGAAACACCATCCAGCTCCATAACTGCTCTGCGGAGAAAACCATTTAAAGTGCTTTTTACTTCAGGATTTTCTTTTATCTCTTCAATTATACTTTTCATATTTTCCTGTCCCGTAAAAATTATATTTTTAGCTGTTTTTCTGTCAAATGAAAAAATATCAAATATTTTATCCTCTATAGATGACTCCTCAGCCAATTTTTTTCCGCCAGATTCCAGAAGTTGAGAACTGTTTTTGTTTCCCCATTCTTTCTGTACAGTATACTGCTTCCCATTATAATTAAAACTGGTTAGAGCATTTATATAATCACCTTTATCTAAAGGCATATATCTTATCTTAAAATCTATGTCTTCTTTTAAATTCATACGCAGTTTGGAACTTTTAAACAAAGCAGCATAAACAGCATCAACAACTGTGCTTTTACCTGCTTCATTTGACCCCATAAGCACATTTAAACCTGGTTCAAACTTTATTTTTATATCTCTAAGGCCGGCAAAACAATCTGTCTTAAATTCTGTAAGTCTCATTTCTGCACCTCTCTTATTAATTCATATGCAAGCTGGAGTGGCTGGTCATCTTCAAACCTATCTGCTAATTCAATCAAGAGCTGATAGGGGAATGAATCGGTATTAAATTCTTTTTCTATCATTTTTTTAGAAATTTTAATTTTTAGATCACTGTCATCGATTAAAAAATATTTAAGTTTTTCTCTTAATTTTTGATAATATTTTTCTTTCTGCTGATAACTTTCTTCATCCAGATAACCTGATAGAGAAAGTCGGAGTAGTTTGCTGGCTGGATTCTCATCTATAATTTTATCTGTAAGCAGTTTCAAATCTTCTAGGCTGCTTATATTTTTATTCAAATCTAAAAAATTAAAACTGCCACAGTTTATTTTTTCTGCACTTATATTTTTACTGCTGTCAATATCAATTATCCAGGCAGAACTATCAGCAGAAAAATCAAATCCATCTGCTTCCGGAGTCCCAGAATTAAAAATTTTGCAGTTTTCAACTTTCTTCTGTACTGGATATGGAATATGAATATGTCCAAGCAGCCATAAATCCATACCATCCATATCCAATAATTCTTCAGTACTTATACTAAAATATCTGCTGTTTAAATCAGGTGATAAATCTAACAGAGCACCATGTACAAGTCCAATATTTAAGCTGTTTTCTGGAAAGGTAATATTTTTAATCCAGTCTATTCTATTTTCTGAGGAATGTTTGCTGTCACAGTAAGCTGAATATAATATAATGTTCTTGTTTATCACATTATTTAGTGAAAAGGCCTTATATTCATTTAAAACTTTTATTTTTTGGGAAATATTTTTTTTAAAAAAACTCCACAGTTCCATCATTCCATTGTCATAATCATGATTGCCGGGAATTATCAGCACAAAATCTCCCGCAAAATCTTCAAGTACCTTTATAGTCCGCAATATATCTTTTTCAGATATATTTATTCTTTCAAAAAGATCACCAGTTATTATAAAAAGATCTGTTTTTACCTGATTAGCTTTTAAAATTAAATCCTGCAGTACTGTAAATCTTGCTTCCACCAGCTCTTCTCTAATTCCAGCTGGATAATTTGAAAATTTCATTCCGATATGTATATCTGCTGTATGCAAGATTTTTAAAGTCATACTTTAATCCTCCCAATTATTATTTCGTTACGTCAATTATTTCTCTTTGTCAATATTTCTCTAAATTAAGCTTCTCTTTAATATGTTCTTCTTTTTCCTTAATTTACCTTTTATTTTTATAAAAAAGACTGCCATACGGCAGTCTAATTAAAAACCTTTATTTTTTAACTAAACATTTAAATCTCGCACCTGATCTTCATCTCCTGCAGCAAGTTTTTTTCCAGCTTCAGAACTAACTGTACTTCCACTTTTAATAATTTTATTGTCAAAATCCTCAACATTTACATAAGAAAATATGCGGCAGTTTCTTTCTATAGTAGTACCTTCAGGAATGGTAGCCCTTTTTGCTATAACATTTAATCCGCTATTTAAAAGATCAGGCTTATCAATATTTGCTGTTAAATCAGTGCCATAACCAATTCTGCAGTCAGCTCCTACTTCTACTTCCTTATCAATAATTGTTTTATCAATTACAGTTCCATTTCTAATTGTAGAGTCATTGAATATAATTGAATTTTTTACAACTGCACCTTCTTCAATATATACTCCAGGACTTATAACAGAATTCTCCACTTTTCCATTAATAATAGAACCATTGGAAATAAGGCTGCTGGCTGCACCACCTTTATTTCCGAATTTTACCGGGGGTTTTTCTTCATTCCTTGTATATAAAGGCCACTCTTTATTATAGAGATTTAATCTCGGCACAGGTTCTGTTAATTCCATATTTGTTTTCCAGTAAGCATCAAGTGTACCTACATCTTTCCAGTAATCATCAAATTCATAAATGTATACTTCATTATGTTTTATCATAGGAGGAATAATATGATGTCCAAAATCTGAATCTTCTTCTGTACAGTATTTTTTTAGTACTTCAACCAAAACATTACTATTAAAAATATATATTCCCATTGACGCAAGATTACTTGGTGGATTTTCTGGTTTTTCGACAAAATCAATTATTTTTTTATCTTCCTGAAAATCGAGTATTCCAAAGCGGTTTGCATCCTCATAATCAACCGGTTGAGCAGCAATAGTTAAATCAGCACCTTTTTTGCGGTGGAAATTAAGCATTTTACTGTAATCCATTTCATAAACATGATCTCCAGATAAAATAATAACTTCTTCAGGAGCTTTATTTCTTATAAAACTAATATTTTTGTATATTGCATGTGCTGTTCCTTCATACCAGTCAGTTTTACCTGGTTTACCTCTAAAAGGTTGAAGTATTGTTACTCCTCCAATCTTTCTGTCAAGATCCCAGGGTTTCCCGATACCTATATGGTTATTAAGTGATAATGGTAGATACTGTGTTAAAACACCAATATTATAAAGTCCAGAATTAACACAGTTGCTTAAAGCAAAATCAATCAATCTAAATTGTCCTGCAAAAGGAACACTTGGTTTTGCTCTATGTGCTGATAAAATATCCAGCCTTGTTCCTCTTCCTCCTGCCAATATTAAAACAAGTGTTTTCACGTTGTTATCCTCCTTTTGCTTTTAAGTTCTGTAAAAGAAAACAGACATCCATACCTTTAAAAGTAGAAATAATTATTATGAATTTAAAGTATTTTACTGATTATATTATTCTATAATACTGCTGATAATCCTTTTTAAAAAAATAAAAATACCATATGATTTCAGATTAAATCACATGGTATCTCAATAATTAACTGTTAACTGTTTTGGCGGGAATGTGTGGGAATCGAACCCACCACAGACAGGTCCACCTGCCTGACATTGGATTTGAAGTCCAAGATGTCCACCATGGACACAGCCACTCCCAAATACATATACCTTTTATATAATAACATTTTGCCCAAATTAATTCAAGAGTTTTTTATTAGGAAATCTTTTATCTCCTCTACGCTGAGTTATTTTTTGCCTGTCAAATTCCTCTAACAGGGGCAGAGAAAATTTTCTGGTACTTTCTATAAGATCTCTAAACTCCGATAATTCAATACTTTCATGTTCTGCAAAATATTCATTAAGCTTATTAAAAGCTTTTTCCAAAGCAGATTGATGAAAATAAATATTCTGAGCCAGGCGTATTAGTTCACCAGAATCAACCAAATACTGTATAATATCTGCTGCCTGTTCTGAATTACCATAGTTTTCCACTATATCTTCTACTGCAGGTGGGTTAAATAAATTATTTTTAAATATAGTAATTATATCTTCTTTTATATTTTTTTCTTTTTCACTTAAACTGATGCTAAAATCCTTTAGTGAAATTATATTTTCTTGTTCTTTTATTTTTTGGTTTTTTTTCATCCAATTTAAAACTCTACTGAATTCCTGCTTATCAAAATAATATTCAGATTGTGATCTCAATTCTTCTTTTTTAATACCTTTTTTTAATTTTCTGCTCTTATGATAATCAGAAATCAAGGAAAGGAGTTCTTTTTCTGCATTATATAAATTATCAATATGGATCCATGTACTGTTTTGAGTATCAGACAATTTTTTTATAACTCCTTTTTTGCTCAAACTATTTAGACACTGCTCAAGTTTTTTTTCTGCAAGAGTAGTCCTTTTAAGCAGATATTTTTTTTCAACTGCTTCCTTTTTTCTATTTTTGATTAAAATTTCCACTCTTTTTTCTGGATCTGCATTTTCCATTGTTTTTAATTCTTCTAGTGCTTTTTTATAATTTCCCTTTCTGGGCGGAGGATCAATTTCAATGATTTTACCTCCTCCAATTGTGGTCATGGGAGAATATCGCCTCAGTACAAACCTCTCTCCAAAATGTGCCACAAGTTCTTCTTCTAATCTAAATTGAACATAGGCATCCTCTCCAGGAAGCAGCTCTTCTCTATCAAATAAAAAGATTCGCCCCAAAACTTCCTGAGCCCCTATATGAAATCTAATTCTATCACCATGTTTAACTAAAAATGAAAGTCCTGTTAGAAGTTTTAAATGTGCTTCAAAAAATTTAGTTTTTATTAGCGAAGAAGGTGCTGCAAGAACATCTCCCCTATTTATCTCATTTTTGTCAATACCGGCTAAATTAATGCCAACTCTCTGCCCTGGAAAAACTTTTTCCACTTTAGAATTATGCACCTGAAGGCTCCTCACACGAGCTTTTTTCCTTTCTGGATAAATTTCCAGCTCATCTTCTACCTCTATGCTGCCACTAAAAAGTGTCCCGGTTACAATAGTTCCGAATCCTTTCATCGTAAATACTCTATCAATCGGGTAATAAACATTTCCTTCTGAATCTTTTTCTGGAATTTTTTCTACCATTTTTTGTATTTCACTTTTTAAATCATCAATTCCAACTCCTTCAGTAGAAGAAACCGGGACTACAGGAGCACCATCCAAAAAAGTATCTACAGTTTTTTCTTTAGTATCTTCTATAACCAGTTCCAGCCAATCAGAATCAACTTTATCAATTTTGGTTAGAACAATTATTCCATGTTTAACACCCAAGAGATCGAGTATTGCCAGATGTTCATCAGATTGAGGCATCATACCCTCATCAGCAGCTACAACAAGCAGAGCAAGATCAATACCAGAAGCTCCTGCTAACATATTTTTAACAAATTTTTCGTGGCCGGGAACATCAATAATTCCGATCTGATTACCATCTTCCAGAGTAAAACCGGTAAATCCAAGTTCTATTGAAATCCCTCTATCTTTTTCCTGCTGCAGCCTGTCTGTATCTGCACCTGTCAAAGCCTTAATTAAAGTAGTTTTTCCATGATCAATATGTCCGGCTGTACCTATAATTATATTCTTTTCTCTCATTTGATTATTTCCTCCTGAAGAATATCATTGATAGCATCTGCAAGAATGTCAATTTCAAACGGCTGCACTGTTTTTAAATCCAAAATAAGCTGTCCTTCATTAATTCTTGTAAAAATAGGCATCTTACTCTGCCTAAGCAGATATGCTATTTTTTCTGGAGAAAATTCTTCAGCAGAAATTTTTAAAACATATGTATCAAGCTCTGTTAGTGGATATGCACCTCCACCAATCCGAGCAGTATCTTTTTCTATAATAAAATTGAATTTATCAACTTCTTCTATTTTACTTAACAGGTCTTCAGCTCTCTGCTTTGTTTTTTCAGTATCTTCTGTCAGCATTCTGAGGGTAGGTATTGTTTCAACAGCTTTATCAAAATTTCTGTAAATATTTAAAGTTGCTTCCAGAGCCGCCAAAGTAAATTTATCAACCCTGAGGGCTCTCATTAAAGGATGATATTCTATTTTTTCTATAAATTTCTTTTTCCCAACTATTATACCGGCTTGAGGTCCGCCAAGCAGCTTATCACCACTAAAAGTAACTATATCTATCCCTGCACTTATCGATTCAGCCACTGTAGGTTCATATTCCAGCCCATAATCCTGCAGATCAAATAAAATACCGCTGCCCAGATCTTCTATCACAGGAATATCTCTTTTATGTGCATATTCTACAAGTTCTTCAGCTTTGACTGTTTCTGTAAAACCCATTATACGGTAATTGCTGGTATGTACTTTCAACAGTGCACCTGTTTCTTCAGACACTGCATTAAGATAATCCTTTAGATAGACCTTATTTGTTGAACCAACTTCAACCAGCCGACAGCCACTCTGCTCCATAACTTCAGGAATTCTAAAAGAACCACCTATTTCCACAAGTTCTCCTCTGGAAATAATAACTTCCCTTTCTTTGGCAAGGGCTGCTAAAACAAGTGTAACAGCTGCAGCATTATTATTGACCACAAGAGCAGCTTCAGCTCCAGTTAGCTTTTTTATGATTTCCTGCAGAGAAGCATAACGGTGACCACGTTCTCCACTTTTCCTGTCAATTTCTAGTGTTGAATAATGTTTTGCTACATTATCAACTGCTTTTCTTGCTTTCTCAGACAGCAGTGATCTCCCTAAATTAGTATGAATAATGACACCTGTCGCATTAATAGCAGGTGCCATTTTAGGTTGATATAATTTTTTTAAATAATTTTCTGCATTCAGCAGAATATTTTTGATATTTAATAAATTTTTATCAAAATTTTCCTCATCAAAATTCTCTGATAAAATCTCATTTCTTAAATCATCTGTTATCTTCCTTACAGCTTCAAGTAAATCTGTTCTAGAAAACTGATTTTTTATTTTATCTGCTAAATCATCTGCCAGTATATCATTAACAGATGGAATAGAGCTTAATAAATTTTTATTCATATTAACCTGACCCCTTTTTAACAATATTATCAATTATATTTAAAAACATATCAATTTCTTCTTCTTTATTAAAATAGCCTATACTTACTCTAACCATTCCCTGTTTTACTGTCCCTAAATTTTTATGCAGCAGTGGTGCACAGTGCAGTCCACTCCTTACCTGTATATTATATTCATTTTGAAGGATATATGCAAGTTCATGTGAAGCGATATCTGCTATATTAAAAGCAGCAACAGCTACACGCCCTTCTCTTTTTAGTTTTCCATATACTTTTACTTTAGGAATAAAGTTAAGCCCTTTTAGCAGTTTTTCAGTCAGATTCATTTCTTTTCTGTGAATATTTTTTATACCAATTTCATTTATAAAATCTATACCTGAACCAAGCCCGACAATTCCAACCGTATTTATCGTCCCTGCTTCAAATCGGTCGGGCATAACATCGGGCTGGCAGGTATTAAGAGAGTTTGTTCCCGTTCCTCCTTCTTTTAAAGGAGACAAACTCTCTGGATCCCTTATATAAAGTGCACCAATTCCTGGAGGTCCAAAA
Organism: Halanaerobium sp. MA284_MarDTE_T2; assembly: GCF_003337245.1. Classification (GTDB taxonomy): domain Bacteria; phylum Bacillota; class Halanaerobiia; order Halanaerobiales; family Halanaerobiaceae; genus QPJE01. The sequence goes on along the minus strand of NZ_QPJE01000035.1, from coordinate 10,404 downwards.
AGAGATTTGTGTCCCGGTACTGCCAGAAAATCTATTCTAGGATTATTTACATCAATCGGAATAACTCCAGCAGTTTGAGCACCATCCAGGAGAATTAATATATCATTATTATCAATATTATTATCAATTATTTTAACAATGCGGTCTATATCAGCTACTGTCCCGGTTACATTGGAAGCATGCGAAACAGCAACAAGCCTGGTGTTCTTTTGAATTGAAGACTGGAATTCTTTATAATCTATCTCTCCACTTTTTTTATCAAGCGAGACACAGCTTATTTCAATACCAATATCCTTTTTTAATCTCTGCAGTGGTCGTATAACTGAATTGTGTTCCATATTAGTAATGATAACATGGTCTCCAGCTTTTAGAACCCCTTTTATAACTGTATTCAGAGATTCTGTTGAACCAGAATTAAAAACAAGATGATCTGAATTTTCTATCGAAAAAAATTTAGCAGTCTTTTCCCTAATATCATAAATAGTTCTAGCGGTATCCACCACCTCTGATGCACCAGATCTTCCAGGATTCATCCCCATATTTCTGAAAAATCTATCCATAGAACTGTATACTCTTTCTGGTTTTGGCCAAGTAGTTGCCGCATTGTTAAAATATATCATTTATTCAATAAAACCTGCCTTTCTGAGAATAGATTTAGCAGAACCGAGATCATCTTCTGCTACAAGGATAACTGGTCCAGTACAACCCATTCCTGTTTCTGCATAGATATTTTCTTTCCAGAGACTTTCTTTTGCAGACTCTATCTCTAAAATATCGATCCCGGCAATTTCTTCTCCAGTCACTTTCTTTTCTGGAGCAGAAACAGCTTCAGATGCACCTGATTCACTTCGGCTTTCTTTTAGTTCAGAAATTATATCTTTAAGACCAGCTTTATTAGCAAGTTCTATCTCTTCGCTAACAATATCTAATAGATCTCCTCTGCTAACTTCAGCCATGAACTTGACCGCATTTGCAATTACAGGAGCACCGGAGGCTCTAGAGATAATTCCAATCAATCTGTCAAAATTACTTCCTATGCCTGGTCCATAACCATAACCTACTGCTTCATACTGACCACCAGTATTAAACGCAGAAAACAATTTCATCAGCATATTGCCTGTTAGAGTATCTGTCACCATAACATCCGGCACACCAAGTAGCAGATCATTACCCCGCATAACTACACCACCATCTGCACGAACTGAAGTTGCAAATTTAAGGTTATAACCATTATCCTGTAGTTTGCGCAGGTTTTTCTCTACAAGTCTTGCCCCTTCAACATTTAAAATTCCCACTGTAGGTTCCTTAATTCCGAGTGATTTTGCTGCTGCAATACCATAAATGGTATTTTTGAGCATTGAGGGTACCCGATCGGTATCAGTAGTACCTGTAGTTGTAGCAATCAGCATTTCTTCTCCCTTACCTGGTGTTATAACCCGGCCAACAGTGGAGACTCCCATGGGAAAATTATAATGCAGTGTTACTGCAGCATCCAGTTCATTATTTTTCAGCATTTTATCCATAATATCATGAGCATCTGCCAAACAGCTGCATTTAGTGCTGCCACAGCCGATTAATTTTACTTCTAAATCACTGTGATTTTTTTCAGCGATTTCAGCTGCTTTTTTAAGTTCTTCTTCACCATGTTCACTTTCTAAAACTGTGAGTCCGATTTTCTTTTTTTCACCGAATTCACCAGATTCAATTGCAGAAGCTAAGTCATTAAAAACATCAGCAACTTTCTTTTTTACGTTATCTGCCATTTTATCCACCTCACTCGGTCTCGCCGAGAAGATTTTCTGCCATCTGTCTCATAGCATCGGCGATCATATTTTTAATTTCTTTATCACTTACTTCTCTTTTTTCTTCTGCAATCCCTTTATTTTTTTCTATTACAAATGAAACTCCATCAAACTGATTGGTCATCCGTCCCAAAAAAAGACTACCTTTACCTATAATCATAGCTTTATCTATCATGTCTTTTTTCATCATTTCAGCTGCAGGACCTATAAAAGGTACCCCAGAAGGAATATGACCCTGTGTTGGGGCAAAACCGGGCATTCCATGACTTTTTACAAATTCCATAAGTTCTTCTCTCTCAAGATCTCCACGTTTTACTCCTAAAGCCGCAATCATTTTGTAATTTGATTCTGGAACATTACCCGCTCCTGCTGGTTTAGTTATTTCCGGATTCTGCATTTCCACTGAATATTTATCAATATCCTTAATAGAAAGATTGTTTTTATCAAGTGGTTCAGTTACCAGAGAACTAATCACTGCCTGGGGAGATGAACCAGTTCCTACCTTATGACGTCCTATAATATCTGTTCTAATTAGAGGACTAACTCCATCATTTTTAGATACCAGAATTGCAAATCCACCTAATGTGTCTTCAAGAATTGGTAGATCTTTCTTTACATGATCTTTACCATTCATACCAAGTTTTGCCACTGAACCACCGGCTGCAACTATTACATTATCATAAACCCCTGCTTTAACTAAAGCTGCAGCATTTACAAGTGCATGTGCTGGAGCTGCACAGAAACTTCTGAGATCAGAACCATTTGCATTTACACATCCTACCATTTCTGCAATCGCTTTAGCAAAGTTTCCTCCACCACGCTGATTGATATCTCCACATGCCTCTTCCGAACATTCTATCAGGTAATCTATTTCTTCCATATCTATATCATGTTTTAAAGCCAGATTTTTAACTGCCAGTACTGCAGAAGCTTTTCCAACAAGATTTTCTAATATGACATGTGAACTTAAATTGATATCTGTTTCATGTGCCTGCTTTACACAGCCAATAAGCTCTCCATCCAAATAAAGTGGTTCTGCTTGAGCGGCTGTTAATTTCTCTATTTCTGCCATATCTTCGCCTTCTCCTATATCTAAATCCATTTCTTTTAAGATCGGATGATCTGCTGCAATTTCTTCTGCCTTTTTACTGAAATCTCTGCTTAATTTAACAAGATCAAAAACATCAACATGTTTTAACAGAAGATAAAATTCTTTTTCCGGCATTATTTCGCCCAAACTGCCGAATCTATCTTCATCAAGCAGATTTTCTTCACTATACCACGGTGTATCTATCTCATTTAATTTATCAGGCAGAATATTACCAATATATGCCTGATTAGGTGCATATCTTACTACCTCTTCAAAACTTCTTAAATGGCTGTCTATCTTTTTTAAATATTCATCATCAGGGTTTTTAGCTCTAGTAGTAGTCTGAGTTGACCCTGCTTCTTTTAAAATATCTGGTGTGTGAACCAATATATAACTTGAACCTTTTACAACTGGAAATTCCATTATTTATTCACCTCCGAATATATTCGCAAAAAGAATCTCCCTCCAGATAAATGGAAAGAGATTTTAATCTATTATAATCTCTCTTCAAGTTCTTTTTTAATATCTTCTGCTTCCAGGTCTTCTCCACTTAAATGTTCAACTTTTTCTCCATCTTCATAAAAAACAATAGAAGGCAGGCCCAGTACTTTTTGACCAATTGCAAGACGCCTATTTCCTTTTATATTTAATTTGGCAAATTTAAAATTATCTTTATACTCTTCTGCCAATTCTTCTATATCAGGCATTATTTCCATACATCTATCACAGCTATCACTCCAAAAATCTACCACTACTTTTCCTTTACTATTTAATACTTCATCTTCAAAATTATCTTTTGTAAGTTCTAACATCTTTAACTCCCTATATTTTTACAGTACTGACTCAATTTTTTCTCGATCAGGATTAACCAATTTTTTGGCTACTTCTCCATCTTTAAGTTTAAGTACTGTCGGTATTTCTTCTATATCATATCTATCTGAGATAAGTCTATTTTTATATGTGTCTATTTTTAAAAACTTGTATCCTTTATCTTCAATTTTCATATTTTCAAGCTCTGATACCATATCCATACTATTTTGATCTGTTACACTCCAGAAAGCCACTACTGCCGGTCTATCAGCATTGACAACATTATTATGCCAGTATTCTTCTTCTTCTATATATCCCTGTGCCATTACTGCAGCTGTTGCTCCATCTCCAGCAGCGGTTATTACCTGCCTGACAACTTTGTTTCTTACATCTCCCACTGCATAGACACCGGGACTGGAAGTTTCCATATTATCATTTGTCTTTACATAGCCGTGCTCTGTTAAATCTACAGCGTCTTTTAAGAAATCTGTATTTGGTACACGTCCTACAAAGAAAAATACTCCATTACATTCCAATTCTTTTTTCTTACCGGTCTTTATGTTTTTAACCACTGCTTTTTCTACTATTCCATCACCTTTTATTTCTTCCAGTACAGAATTCCAGACAAAATCTATCTTTTCATTCTCCATTGCTTTCTCCTGCAGTATCTTTTCTGCATCCATTACACCTTCATCATGAATTACAACCATAGTAATTTTATTGACAAATTTAGTTAAGTAAATAGATTCTTCTACAGCTGAATTCCCATTTCCTACAACTACGATATCTAAATCAGTAAAAAGATCAGCATCACATGTTGCACAGTATGATACTCCTTTACCTTTAAATTTTTCTTCTCCTTTAACACCCAGTTTGCGCGGCTCAGCACCTGTCGCGATTATTACACTTTTTGCTTTATATTCTTCGCCCTTTTTTGTTTTAACTGTTTTATTAAATCCATTTACATTTAGTTCTATAACTTCACCGCGTTTAAATTCTGCACCAAATTTTTCTGCATGTGTGCGGAAATTTTCCATCAACTCAGAAGCAGTTGTTTCTGGTACACCAGGATAGTTTTCCATATCGTGATATGTCGACGGCTGTCCACCAGTCTTTCTTTTTGCTTCCAGTACAAGTGTATTAAGGCGGGATCTAGATCCATAAATGGCTGATGCCATACCTGCTGGACCCCCTCCCAGTATAATCAGATCATATTCTTGACTCATATTTTTTCCTCCTATTTCCTCCTATAAGATTTTATATATTATTTACAAAACCCCTACAGTTTTGTATTAATATTCACAAAACCCCTACATTAAAAAGTATATTAAATTAAATTCCTAAAGTCAATTGATTTCTGTAATTCTTGCAATTTTTTCTAAGTTATTGTATCCTTGAGTTGGTATATACAGTGTATAAACAAATTGTTAAAGGAAGTGTTTGGTATTTATGATCGATTTCAACAGCAGAGATATCAGAAAAAAAAGAACTTTAAAGTATTTTATCGAAGCAGCAAAATCAATTATTGATAAAGAAGGTATTGACAGTATTACAATCCGCAAAGTAGCTAAAAAAGCCGGATATAATAGTGCAACAATCTATAACTATTTTGACAACTGCAATCAGCTTATATTTTTTGCTTCTCTTGATTTTCTGGGTGAATACAGTAAAGCAATGCCAGATTATATTGCGAAAGCAGAAAATGAAGTCGAAAAATTTATTTTAATGTGGGAGTGTTTCTGCAAATATTCTTTTGAAAATCCCAAAATATATTATGCAATTTTTACTGATCAAATAGGTGATCATCCAGAAGTACTTGTTAAAAAATATTTCCAGATCTTTCCTGAAAAACTGGGGACACCACCTGAAGAACTAATTCCTATGCTGCTTGATGCAGATCTTTCAAGGCGGGCTTCTATTGCTTCTAAACCGCTAATTGAAAATAATATTTTAACTAAAGAAAAAGCTGACCAGATGGATAATATGATTACTTATATTTACCACGGAATGCTCACACTACTTATAAATAAGCGCATAGACTACACCCCAGAACAGGCACTTAGTAATATAATTAAACATATTCGTTCTATTGTTAATCATGCAATCTACTGCAGTAATTGAATGATTAAGATGAAATTAATTTAATAATTTTATTAGAAAGATAATTCCCGGTTAAAAAGCCGGGAATTTTTGTTTATTCTTTGACTGCAGCTTCAGTTGTTTCTAATACATCATTATCGATTTCTTCAATTGAAACACCAGCAAGTGCATTAATATCTACAATACCTTCTGCTTTTTCTTCTGCTTTTAGAGACTTTATAATGGCCCACATTGCAAAAAGCATTATAAAAGCAAATGGAAATGCTGCTACAATTGAGCCAGTCTGCAGCATACCCAATCCACCAGAAAGCATCAGAGCTACAGCAAGTCCAGACTGTATAACTCCCCAAATTATCTTTCTTTTGGTAGTAGGATTTTGATTTCCTTTATCTGAAAGCATACCAAGTACAAAGGTGGCTGAATCTGCAGAAGTAATAAAAAACGTTATAAGAAGAACAACTGCAATAATGGATATCAATCCACCATATGAATAATTCTGCATTACTACAAAAAATGCAGTTTCAGTTGTTGCAATTGCTTCTTCAGCTACTTCCATACCTGTTTCTATACCCATTGTTCCTAGAATCGCAAACCAGACAAAAGATGCCAGTGTTGGTGCAAATAAAACTCCGCCAATAAATTCTCTTATTGTTCTACCCCTGGAAATCCGGGCAATAAATGTAGCCACAAAAGGCGCCCAGGCTATCCACCATGCCCAGTAAAAAATTGTCCACCAACCATACCAGGGTTCACTACCAATTTTGAAGCTATCTCTAACAAGATTGCTCATATATAATCCCAATGAATTTGTAAAGTTATTGAATATTAATACTGTTGGACCAATAATTACACATAAAAGCATAATTAGCCCAGCAAGAGATATATTTACATTAGAAAGATATTTAATACCTTTATCAACACCTGTAATGGCAGAGATCATAAATAAAATTGTTATTACAGCAATTACCAGCAGTCTTACAGTATCAGTTTCCGGTACTCCAAAAAGAAAATTAAACCCACTTGTCACCTGCAGAGTTGCCATTCCCAGGGAAGTAGCAACACCTGCTACTGTAGCAAAAATTGCTAGTATATCAATAAATTTTCCAATTCCTCCTCTTGCTTTTGCTTCACCAATTAAGGGAATAAAAATACTGCTGATCTGGGCAGGTTTATCATGCCTAAACTGCATATAAGCCAGGGCAAGAGCAAGAACTCCATAATTTGCCCATGGATGCAGACCCCAGTGAAAAAAAGATGTTTTTAAAGCAAAATCTGCTGCAGCTTTAGTGCCACCTGCCATACCTAATGGAGCTACAAAATGGTTGAGTGGTTCTGCAACCCCCCAAAATACCAAACCTACACCCATTCCAGCACTAAAAAGCATAGCAAACCACGAAATAGTACTAAATTCAGGTTCTTCATCTGGTTTTCCCAGTTTGATCTTTCCATATTTACTTAAGGCAACCCAAATACAGAATATTACAAATAAAGACATACTAAAAAGATAGAACCAGCCAAAATTTATGGTTAGATAATTAAATAGGCCATCTGCAATTGAACTGAAGCTGTCCGGCATAGATATTCCCCAGATTACAATAGCAAAGACCACTATTAATGAAATTAAAAAGACTTCCTTACCTCTCTCTTTAATTACATTACCATTTATATCCTTTTTATTTTCCACCTATTTCACCCCTCTGGTTATATTAAAATTTTCACTTGGGTTTTCACTTAAGTTCGATGTAAATGCCTCTACCCCCCCATCTATGGGGAGATAAAGGTATTCTTTTATATTTCCACATCAAAAACTGTCTGATCATCAATATCTGATGTTAGGGCATCTAATGCCACACCAACTCTGTGATATCTGAGTTTCCACTGTTCTTCTTTACTTGTAGAAGGATCTCCTAATGGATAAGGGATAGAAATAGTTGGAACAATTCTATTTGAACCAACAGTTTTTGCTACAGGAATTAAGTTAGCCATCTGAACAACCGGGAATCCGGCTCTTTCTATTTCTTTTACCATTGTTGCACCGCAACGTGTACAGGTACCTCAGGTAGAAGTTAATATTACTGCCTGAACTTCAGCCTCCTTAAGGTCCTGGGCTATTTCCCTACCCATTCTGGCTGCTTCACCCTGAGTAGTTCCAGTTCCTACTGTTGAATAAAAATAGTTGTGCAGCTTACCTATCTTACCCTCTTTTTCGTAAGCACGCATTGCATCAACAGGAACTACAACATTAGGATCTGCATCTGCTGCTGCAGGATCATAACCTGCATGAATTGTTTTAAATGCACCATCTTCTCTATTTCCTAATTTTTCCATACCACTGATATCGTATTTTCCCCATCTAGTTGCTGAGGCAGATTGAATTTTATCAGGATTATCTACAGGTACAATACCACCGGAAGTGACAAGAGCTATTTTAGCATCACTTAAATCTTCCACAGCAGGAGCTATATCAACTCTATCCAGCTCTGGTATTGGCAGTTCACTTTCAAAATCTTCTCCATTAATTTTTTTCAAAAGCATTTCTACAGCTCTTTCAGCTGCAGGTGTTTTATCTTTCAAAAAGTACTGATGTCTAATACCTCTTTTATAATATCCCTCTTCTTCTGCTGGCAATAATTCTTCATTATTTAAAATTTTATTTCCAAATTCAACCATCTTTGTTACATCATTTTTCATTTTAGCTGCACTGTGCCCGCCGGGAAATATATAAATATCTTTTTTAAATATTTCAACCCCGGGATTTTCTATATTCATTGAAGATATAACTGGGACATTAAATTTCTCTTTTACTGCTTTACCTATCTCACCACATGCTATACCATAACGTCCGGCCTGAAAAGCAGGCCCAGCAAAGAAGATATCAAACTCTACATCTTCCAAAAAATCTAAAATTGTGTCAATTGCTTTATCTTTATTACTCCCCATATAATTATCTCCACAAATAACTGTATGGGTGACTTCACCATCAAGTAGCTGATCATATAACATAGCTGCTCCAACTTTTTCTTCCCGAATTTCTGGAGGATGGTCTGCTACTTCTTCTCCACCAATCTGTCCAAAAAACTGATTTAAATATACAACTGCTTTTTTCAATTTTTTCACCTCCCGGGTTTAAAATTCTTTCATGGTTTTTGGTGACCATCCTGCAATTTGATCTCCACAGAACATTGAATTGTTTTCCATAATAATAGATCCATCTTCTTTTACTGAAGAACCAAGAATTTCATCATCAGCCCACCCACCAGAAAGACCATCTCTAGCAAGTGCTTCAAGTTCTCCAATAACTGTCTCCATCGGTGGTAATGTAATTAATTCAGAAACATTACCGGTAGATACAAGTGCATCTGCTTTAGGATCAAGTGTAACTAATGGCTGTGAGCCACCATCTCTACCTGTTGCTTCATTACTTACACCAACAGTTTTAATACCAGCATCTTCCAAAGCTACAATACAGCCAATATAATCTGCATCTGGATTACCATAACCTTCCTCTGTCACTACAGCTGCATCTGCTCCCAGAGATTTTGCCATCTGTGCTACAAACAAAGCAGATCTTTCTTTCTGCTCAAGGGCAACATTTAGATTTGACATTATCACACCCAAAAAGTTTATGGTTTTTCCATGTTCTTTATATAATCTTTTTATAAGTGGAAAATTCTGAAAATCATATGTTGACCACTTGGATGAACTCGGCATAAAACTACCGGAAATCACTGCACCATCCAAAATTTCATTTGGATGCATAAATGTTGGCAGCATCCGATTTGTATCCCAACCATAATTTAAATCATTATATCCCAACTCTTCCATCTGAGACTGCGGCTGCATTACTATAACTACTGAAGGAAGTTCAGTAACTTCTTTTGCACGTTTTGTTACCGGCTCTAAAGAATATTCTTCTTTATCTTCAGGTTCTAAAGCTTTAACAGTTTTTCCTAAATATTCAGCTAACCGCATACCTGCCCATCTTAAGGCATGATTCTTTTTCTGCTGTTCCCTTTTTTCAAATTCTTCGTCAGTATCAGCCACTAAAACAACATTTTTTAGAGAAGAAAAATAAGTATATTTTGCTCCTTCTCCACCCATATCAATTAAACCATCCTGAAATCCACCCCAGTGTTTTCCAACTACAAGTACACTCATATCTTTTAAACAGTTGGTTTTACCATCTCCGGCCTGGATAAGCTTTCCTGTAACACCAGAAAATAATGCGCCTCCATCCACACGACAGCGAGGTTCTATCGCCTCTTTTACCGGAACCAGACGGACCATATCTCCGGGCCTTACAATTTTGATATCAGCTTCGGTGATATGTTCATCTTTATAAACTACTTCTAAAGCTTCTTCTTTATTTATGGATAAAATTTCATCTTTAAATGCAGTTTTCTCACCAAAGTTGATATCTTTAACATAAAAATTTCCAAGTTCAAGTTTCACCGCGGTCCACCCCTTTCAAGGTAATTAATTCACAATCAAAAGCAAAAAGCTTTAGAGAGTATATTTAGAGTATTTTTCTCTATAAGTTTTAACTTCTTCCACTATTGCATCAACATCAAGCACCATTTCCATCATACTTATCTGATCTTC
>NZ_QPJE01000034.1 GCF_003337245.1 Halanaerobium sp. MA284_MarDTE_T2 | reverse complement strand
TTATTAGCTAAACATAATAATTGAAATTCAAAACCGTCTGCTATTTTCTCGGGGCAAGCCCACGAGGTTTGCTAGCAGACTATAACTTCTATCACATTTTATGTAATCAACATCTATTATTCCATCTTTTTTCAGTCTATTTAATGGTCTTAAAACAGAATTATGTTCCATCGTTGAGGTTATTACATGATCTCCCTTTTTTAAAATTCCTTTAATTCCAATATTTAAAGCATAGGTTACATTATGAGTAAAAATTATCTGTTTTAGATCATCTACATTAAAAAAGTCAGCAATTGTATTTCTTGATTCAATAATTAAACGACCTGCTTTAAGAGAATCTTCGTATCCTCCTCGCCCAGGACTGCAGCCAATATTATCATAATAGTTAAGAATTGCTTTTTTAACTACTTCAGCTTTATCTTTACTTGTAGCTGCATTATCAAGATAAATTTTATTCATTTTTTTCCTCCTCACAATCAGTATTTATATTTATTATATGTCTGCAATGATATTATTTCAATAGATTATAATAAATTTTTATAATAATAATAATAATACTTTATAAAACAAACTATTTATGCTATAATTGTTGTGAAATATAATACATATATTTATAGCTTGGGGGGAATAGAAATGAATAGTAAAAAAGGCATTATTATTACTGGGGGATGATGGGTCTTTTAGGTGGACTGCTGGCTGTTTTTGGTAATCCAGCTAATATGGCTGTAAACTGGTTATAAAAGAATAATGAAATAAATAATTGGAGGGTAATAAAATATGCAGAGTATAGAAGAAATTTTCAATAATTTAGATGGAGAATTAGAAGGACATGGTCCAGTTGTCATGAAAAATATGGTAGAAAAAGAAGGGAAAAATGTTGTTGGAACTTATTGTGTCTTTACACCTTATGAAGTAATAAGGGCAGCTGGTGCTGTACCGGTAACATTATGCAGTACCAGTAATGATACTATTGATGAAGCAGAAAAAGATTTGCCCAGAAATTTGTGTCCACTTATTAAATCAAGCTATGGATTTGCAATTACCGATAAATGTCCATATTTCCATTTTGCAGATATAATTGTTGGAGAGACAACCTGTGATGGAAAAAAGAAGATGTACGAATACTTAAATGAGGTTACTCCCGTACATGTAATGAAACTGCCGCAATCTTCGCATAGAGAAGTTGATCTTGATTTCTGGAAAAACGAAGTATTGCTGTTAAAAGATACTTTAGAAGAAAAATTTGAGACAGAAATTACTGAACAGCGCTTAAAAGAAGAAATTAAAATTAAAAATGAAGAAAGAAATACTTTAAAAGAATTTTATGAGCTGGCAAAACTCAAGCCTTCACCTATTTATGGCAGTGAGATTTTTAAAGTTTTAAATATTTCAAGCTATACCTTTGATAAAGAAATAGCCAATAAAAGAACTAAAGCAATAACTGAAAAAATATTAAAAAACTATAAAAAGGGGGAAAAACGAATTAGCGCAGATGCACCCAGGATTTTAGTTACCGGCTGTCCAATGGGTGCTGCCACTTTAAAAGTTATAGAAGCTATTGAAAATAATGGTGGTTCTGTAGTTTGTCTGGAAAACTGTACTGGCTTAAAGCCAAATGAGGAGACTGTATCTGAGGATAAAAGCCCGGTCGATGCAATTGCAGAAAAATATTTAAATACTCCCTGTTCCTGTATAAGTCCCAATGATAATCGGGTAGAGCTAATTAATAGATTAGTGGAAGAATATCAGGTTGACGGTGTTGTGGATATGGTCTTACAGGCATGTCATACTTATAATGTCGAAACAAAGAGAATTAAAGATGAGCTTAAAAAATCCAATACTTCTTATCTTAATATTGAAACAGATTATTCTCAGTCAGATAAAGGCCAGTTAGAGACACGCTTAACTGCGTTTTTAGAAATGATGTAAAGGGAGATTTAAAATGTATTATATTGGGATTGATATTGGCTCAGTTGCCTGTAAGGGGGTTCTCTTTAAAGATAGGGTTATAGATAAGAAATTGGCACCAACTGGGTGGAATCCACAGAAAAGTGGAGAAGAGACCCTTAATTATTTACTGGAGGCGAATAATTTAAAAGCTAAAGATTTAAAAGCAGTTGTAGCGACAGGATATGGAAGAGTTTCTCAGCAGTTTGCTGATAAAACTGTGACAGAAATAAGCTGTCACGGAAAAGGTGGATATTATCTTAATAATAATATTAGAACTATTATTGATATAGGTGGACAGGATAGTAAAGTAATATCTCTCAATGATTCTGGAGATGTAATTGACTTTGCAATGAATGATAAATGTGCTGCCGGAACAGGGAAGTTTCTGGAGATGACAATTAACTCTTTGGAAGAACAAATTGATAATTTAGATAATATAGTCAAAGACGAGAAAAAAGCCAATATCAGCAGTATGTGTGCTGTTTTTGCAGAGTCAGAGATAATTTCTCTTTTAGCTGATGGAGTTAGTAAAAGTGAAATTGCCGGTGGAATTATTGCCTCTATCATAAATAGAATTAATATTCTATTGAGCAAAACAACTTTTCAGGAGCAGGTTCTCTTCACAGGGGGGCTGGCCCAGAGTGAAGTTATAAAAAATGAGTTGAGTAAAAAATTAAAAACAGAAGTATTTAGTTACCCGGATTCTCAATTTGCCGGTGCTATTGGTGCTGCTTTGATTTCAAAAAATATGGCATAAATAAATTTAAACTTTAAATTTACAGATACAATTTTTGTGCTTGTGAACCTCTCCACTTAAATAAAAAACAAGATTTAGATGGAGTTTTCCTGGCTGTTTTAGTTGAAATTAGAGCTGTTTGTTTACTTGTATATCAGAATGATTTTAGTAATTTGGTATATCAAATTTATGGTAAAGGAGCTATAATTTTGAAAGAATATAATCTCGTATTTACCTTTTACTCTACCCATCTGGCCTTGAAATTTGAACGAGAGTTAAAATCTGCAGAAATAAATCTGCGAATCACTCCCGTTCCCCGTCATATAAGCTCTTCCTGTGGTTTATCAGGAAGAATTAATGATCAGGATCTAGAAAAAGTGCGGGCTTTATGTGAAGAAAAAAATATAGAATATGAAGCTATTTATAAAATTGATGGAGATAATTTTGTTAACATTTCTAAATAGTAAATGGATTTGTGTATAAACCGCTTCTTCTGGGAGCGGTTTTTAACTATTATATAAAGTAGTTTCACCGTGACTAATTATACCAGATTAATCTATGAAATTAAACGAAAAGTAAGTAATTTCTTTAAAAAATTATCAAAAGACTTATCAAAACCTAAAACTAAATTCATATCTCAAATAATTTACGGACTATTAGATAGTCAATCAGTACTTTTAAGTAATATTGGCAGATCCTTAAAAGAAGATAATCTTTTAAAAAAGACCGTTGAGCGTTTATCCAGAGATCTGGAAAATTTTAATGAACAGGAAGACTTGATTGAAAAATATATAAATGAAGTAAGGCCTCATGTTGATAATAATACTATTTTCTGCTGTGACAAATCAGATGCAGTTAAACCATATAGCAAAAAATTAGAAGCTCTTGATCGGGTTAGAGATGGCAGCAAAGGTGAAACTGAAAAAGGCTATGATACTTTTGAAATATCTGCTCTAACTGATAAAAAAGCACTGCCTGTTGAAATATATTCTCATATTTATATAAGTTTAATAAAAATATTATAGGTGGTATAATAGTATTAGAGGACATTATAAAGTTAAAAAATTAAGTAAAAATTGGGAGGTATAAATGATGGAGTTTGTAAGAAAAATAATCAGTAGTAATGATATAGAATCTATAATTAAACTTCCAGAAGAACTTAAAAATAAAAAAGTTGAAATATTAATCTTACCAATTGAAGAAGAAGTGATAAAGAAAGAATTTAATCCAGAAGAGTATAGAGGAGTTATGGATATCAAATTAGATGAATTGGATAAGGATTTAAAGAATATGAGAGACGAATGGGAGAGATTCTAGATGTATTTGCTGGATACTAATATTTTAATTTATTATTTCAATAATAATATTCCTGAATATTCTTTTGAAGATATAACTAATATTTTAAAAAATGATTTTAACATTTCTATAATAACAAAGATGGAATTCTTAGGATTCCCTCGACATACTCCGGTTTCTTTTAAAAAGTCACAGGAATTTTTGTTAAATTCTTCTATATATAATATAAATGATAAAATAGCAGATAAAACTATTTCTTTAAGACGTGAATACAAAATAAAATTACCTGACGCAATTATTGCCGCTACTGCTCTGGGAAATGGTTTTACTTTAGTTACAAGAAATGAGAATGATTTTATTAATATAAAAAACATTAAATTATATAATCCATTTAAATAGTAAATGGATTTGTGTATAAACCGCTTCTTCTGGGAGCGGTTTTATATTTTAAAGGCTTCTACACTTTCTCTGGTGTTTTTAAGGTATTCGTTTATTTTATCAAAGTCATTTTTTGCATATGCTACAAATAGTATATCAACTGCTGTAAGCTGAGCTATACGAGATGTTATAGCACCAAGGCGCAGATTTTTTTCGCTTCCGGCTACCTGTAATTTTATATCTGCCATTTTATTTAATGGATTTTCTCCATATTTAGTGATAGCGATAGTTATGGCGCCTCTTTTTTTAGCTGTATTTAGAGCATTATATACTTCGAGGCTTTCTCCACTATAAGATATTGCTATTGCCAGATCATTAGAATCCATGTTTGCAGCAGATGATAGTTGTGCATGTGTATCAGGATAATAGATGACTGTTTTTTTGACCCTCATTAATTTATACTGCAGATCCATGGCTACTAGACCAGATGCTCCAATACCGAAAATATATATTCTATCTGCGTTTTCTGCTGCATCAACTGTTTTTTCTAGTTCTTCTACAGATAATAGATCTATGGTATTTTTTATTACCTTTCTATTATCATAAGATAATTTTTGCATGATATTTTCTATACTATCTTCTACTGATATATCATCGTAAATTTTGATATCATCATTATTTTCCAAGTCTCTTAAATTTCTAATTAATTCGATTTTAAAATCCTGAAACCCCTGATATTCAATTTTCTTGCAGAATCTAACTACTGAGGCTGCACTGCTTCCAGTGGCTCTGGCCACTTCGTTCACTGACATTTTTACTATTTTATCTTTATTATTTAATATATAATCAGCAATTTTTTGTTCCGTTTTTGTTAGATCTTTATACATATTTTTGATTTTTAATAGTACTTTCATTAGTTTTGACCTCCTCTATAAACTTACGAGATTTACTGGCAGATTGAACTTTCATCTCCTTTAATTAAAAATTTAAAAGTCTCTCCTTCTTTTATTTTTTCTATAATGAGAGCAGCTTCACCTGCATCTGCTAATACATTAATCTTTTTATTAGCGGGATAATCTTTTTTAAGGAGCTGTAAATCTCCTTCATATCTTTTATATTTATAATTATCAATTGTTAGAGAATATTTAAATCTTTTTATTGTATTATTTGTTTCAATTTTTTCTATTTTGTTTTTGCGTGCTGTTTTGGAGCGGATCATGTATTCACCAGGATCCTGGCGATTTATATGTTCTAAATTAATTAATCGTTTTTCTTCTCTGCTGAGCTTAGTTAATATCTTTATAGGGATTATATTATCATATTTTCTAATTAAAGAAAAATCTTTTAATTCTTCTAAAGAAGCTCTGCTGTCTCCAATATATACTTTATCGACTCCTGATTTTAATAAATCCTGGCCGGTAATTATTGGTGATAGTTTTCTGTGTTTTTCCAGAGTAGGCAGGCCAGCTTTTATGGGGGGCCTTTTTTTGTAATTTGCTGGAATAAAGGCAGCAATTTCTATATCATATTTTTTAAATATATTGTTCTTTTTTAATAAAAGCGATTTAGAAATTCCAGTTTCTGGTCTGGGATAATAATTATGAAAAGCTTCTATATTTGCTAATTTTCCTCCATGTTTAATTATTTCTTCCAAATTTTTTTCTGTAATTGTGCTTGCATTAATATTAATTTTAAAATCATTATTTTTAGTTAAAATGGCAATTTCTTTACTTTTAAATCCAAAATCAAGTCTGAGGGCATTCAGATTAAATTGAGAGAGATCTAATTTCTCATAATATTTTTTAGATATATCTGCAGTTATATTAAAGTTAAGTTTATTCATTTCTTTAAAAAGTATTTTTGCTTCCTTAAGAAAATTCTTATTTACTTCAGGTATATGGAGAGAGAAAAATATATTATTAATTCCAAGTTTGTGTGCTTGATTAAGGTAATCTATATTTTCTTCTAAGTTTAAATCAAGTCCTGCATAAAGCGATATTCCCAGCATTAAAAATATTCCTTTCATTTTAGTATTTATGTATTTTTAATTATATTATAAACTTTCCCACCTTAAAGAGAAGATGAGAAAGTCTATATTTGATCTCTTTAACTTATTTAAATTTATTTAAGTTCTGCAACTTCTTCTTCTCTTATAAAGAGGTGTGTAATTACAAAGCCACCTATATAAGCAATGATAAGACCTAAAAAGTAGTTGAGTATTGAATCAGGCTGCATCAGTGGGATTGCTGATATACCAGATGGGCCCCAGGCACCCGCCATTACATTCTGCACCATTACAAATGCACCACCAAACCCTGCTCCCAAGCCTGCAGTGATAAATGGTTTTCCGAGAGGAAGTGTGACACCATAGATAAGCGGTTCACCTATACCAAGAACTCCGGCAGGAAGTGCACCAGAAATAATCTGTTTTAATTTGTGATTTTCTGTTTTTTTAGCTTTAAGATAAATTGCAATAGCTGCACCTACCTGACCAGCACCTGCCATGGCCAATACAGGGAATAATGAGACACCCCCCATATTTTCTAATTGAAGAGCATAAATAGGAATCAAGCCATGGTGCAGTCCCAGTAAAACCATTGGTAAAAATACTGCTGAAAGAACATAACCAGAGATAACACTTATTACAGGGTTTTCGGAAGCTACAAGTAAGGTTAATGCACCTACCAACCAGTCAGATAAAATTCCTGAGATCGGCATTACGATAAAGATCATGGCAACTGCCATAATTAGCATGGTTACTACTGGAGTAACTATTAAATCTAGAACATCTGGTACTATTCTTCTTATTTTCTTTTCCAAAAAGGCCAGTATATAAACACCGATGATAACACCAATGATTCCACCTTTACCAGATCTTAAGATAGAATTAAGTGGAGAAGCAGAATCGAACATACCGATAGATTGTGATATTTCGTTTATCTGTCCCATTACTGTTAGGGCACCGATCATTCCACCCAGACCTTCTGTTGCTCCAAACTGTTTGGCTGCATTGATACCAGTAAAGATTGTAAAGTAGCCAAGAAATGAGCCACCAAGTAGAGATAAAAGTAATTGAGTTATGTTCCAGAACTGATTTGCTGGCAGATTTCCAGTATTCTGCAGATTTGTTATTAGACCAGAAAATCCATTAAAAATACCTGCAGCTATTATTGCGGGAATCAAAGGAATAAATATTTTTCCAATAGTCTTTAATCCTTCTTTAAATTTACTCTGTTTTTGTCTGCCTTTAATTGTTTCTTTGTTTTTTTTCCAATCTTCCCCAACTTTAATATCAGAACCAATATTATATTGATTATTTAAGATATCAAGACATTTTTTTGCTGTACCGGGACCAACTACTATCTGCAGAGTATCATCTTCCACAACTCCCATAACACCTTCAATAGCCTTTAACTTTTTAAGATCAACTTTAGATTGATCTTTTAGGTCAAGTCTTAATCTTGTCATACAATTTGTAGCAGCAAGAATATTTTTTTCTCCACCTAATTTTTCTACAATTTCCTTAACGAGATTTTCGTTTTTCATTATTTTCCTCCTCATAAAATATTGCTGATGTTATTAGAGATAATTAATTATTATTAATTGCTTTAGCAAGGTGCCCTTCATATTTTTCTAATTCTTTTTTAGCTTTTTCTTTTTCTAGTCCAGTATTAATCATCATAATTGCAAGTTTTACCTGATAATCTGTTTTTTCCAAAAATTCTTCTGCTTTTTGATAACTCACCTCACTTACTTCCATTATCATATTTTTGGCTCTTTCTGCCAGCTTTTTATTTTTAACCTGTAGATCAACCATATAATTTTCATATACTTTTCCGAGTTTTATCATTGAAGCAGTTGTCAGCATATTTAAAACCATCTTTTGTGCAGTTCCAGCTTTCATGCGGGTAGAACCTGTAATTACCTCAGGGCCAACAACAGGTGCAATAGAGATATCTGCAATTTTTGCTATTGGTGACTCAGGATTACAGCTAAGGGAGACGGTAGCTGCTTTTAAGGATCTTGCATATTCTAATGCACTGATAACATAGGGTGTTGTACCACTTGCTGCAATGCCTACTAAAACATCTTTTTTACTAAAATTAATTTTTTCAAGCTGGGCAACAGCTTCTTCTTTGTTATCTTCTGCATTTTCTATTGATTCTTGTATGGCTTTTTCTCCACCTGCGATTAAACCCTGTACAATTTCAGTGTTGACTCCATATGTGGGAGGACATTCTGAGGCATCTAAAATTCCCAGTCTACCACTTGTGCCGGCTCCTATATAGATTAATCTTCCGCCATTTTTTAGGGCATTACTTATAGCATCAACTGCTTCTGCAATATTATTTTTTTCCTTTTCTACAGCATAAGCAACCTTTTTATCTTCTTCATTAATAATCTCTATTATTTCTTTAGTACCAACTCTATCAATATTTCTAGAATTTTCATTTACTGATTCTGTTACCAGATCATTGAGATTGTTTTTCATTTTTAAGCCTCCATTCAAAATATTCTTTCATTTATTAATACAAGCCTAACATTTATGAAATATATTTTCAAGTATTTTTTAAATTTACGAAATATATTTTCAAAAAGGAGTGGAAACTTCTATTAGACAGAGGTAATAGAGTCAAAATATGTTCCAGAGTATAATATTTAATTGAAGAGTATAATATTTAAGAATAAAAAGAGCATTTATATTTAAAAATTTTGTATTTTGTCAAATGATTTTTAAATGATATAATATATTTCAAGACATTAAACCTAATAATATACTAATTTTATTATCTGGAGAGGATTATATGGATCGAGCAAATACAGGCTTACATGAGCGGCTAAAAAAAACCAAAGCAGTAGCTGAGCTGGGTAGGGGAATGGATGCTGGTTCACTGAACGAATATTCCCATCAGATTGCCCTTTATCTACTGCTTAAAATTTTTAAACGAGAGATAAATAATAACGATCAGCGCAGCCGAAGTGATTTAATCCAGATGACTGTCGAAATTTTAAAAGAAATGCAGCTGGAAATAAATTTAGAAGAAGTAGAAAGACTGGTAGATGGAGTTCTTTATTCAGGTGATCCCAGACAGCAGTCTTACTTTAATGTAAAAATATATGATGAAACTGCTGGTAGTTTTAAAAATTTTAAATACCGCTATTTAATTCCTGACAGAGAAGCTTCCAGCTGGCAGGAGGGTGGCAGCACAGTTTACAGGCTTTCTGAGATTTCACAGGAAATAATTTTTATTACCCGTGAGATTCTGCAGGAATTTGGTTTTGACTTAGAACAGTTCTATACTCTGCAGCTGATTAAAAACGGCAACTTTAAAGAAGCAAAAGGAAGTGTCAGCAATCTAATTGCAAGAGTACGCAATTTAATCAAGAAAGAAAAAGACTGGAGAGAAGATATTCTGCGCAATCCCGGACTGATATTTTCTGCTTATAAAGAGCGCCGGAGAAGGACAGAATCTGAAGTCAGGGAACAGTTTAAAGAGGAAAAAAAAGTTTTTAGTGATATTTTTGTCTGGCGGGACAGGTTGGACAGTTTTGAAAATGCTGATCAAAAAGAAGGAGAACTTCTATTTGAAGAGCTGGAGAGGGCAAGAGCACTTCATGATTATCTGGCTGAGCTTACTGTTTCTAATTTATCTTTAGAACTGCAGCTGAGGAGAGAAAACCCCGATATTTTCTGGCAGACTTCTCGTTTGAGTTTTAAAAAAGATTTCTGGCAGAATATGGTGCTTAAATCCGGACTGCCCAAGATCGACGATTTGGAAAAAATGCTGAATCCACTTTTTTCACCTGAGCAGGACTTTATCTTTCCTTTAGATTGGGCCTGGTCAGAACAGCAGCTTTACAGCTATCTGGAAGAAAGTGAAGGTGAAATAGAAACTGTGGAAATTGAATCAGCACCGGAGAGGGAAATCGACTGGGAGCTGGTGGTTCGGCTGTGGCAGGATGTTTTTGCTAAACTGCTTAAAGAGGGAGAATTTAAGCTGACTGAATTAAATAAGCTGAGTTCAGCTCAGCAAGAGAAGTGGCTCAGCCAGCAGATTAATTTAGAATTGTTTATGATGTTTATTATTACCGATATCAGGTTAAGGATTGTAGAAGAATATCCCGGTCTGGATGAACGGCTGCTTTTATTCAATAAATTAGTAAAAGTTGAGCCTGAACTGGCAGAACTGGAAGGCAGAAAAATATCAGCCAGACTTACAGACAGCAGCAAAAAAGTGAATCTGCTTGATCAGTTTATTATCTCACCTTATAAAATTTGTCTGGAGGAAGATTAAAATGGCATTTAACCAGGAAGAATTAGAAAATGGAGCTGCCCTATTTTTCAAATTATTAGAGGAACAGATTCTTTCAGTTTCTGATCCACTGGCAGAAAAGTACAGAAAAAACAGTGAAATACACAATATTGTTAATACCATGGCTGCTGAAGCAGGCCTAAGAGTTTTTTCGACAGCCAAAAATGTGCATCTGGTCTCAAAGGCTAGAGGCTCAAGTTTTGCCAATTCCTATACCCAGATGAAGCAGGAGTACTCCGGTTTAAAGCGAAAGCGCTATTTTTATCTGGCCAACATTATTATTTCCGTCTTTTTAGCTGAGGTTGATAAAGAGAGTCATGTCCGAATACGCTGGGAAGAAGAAGGAATTTCCTATCACAGGCTTTCTGATTTGGTAACTGCAACTTTGGAAAGCTGGCTGGATAGAAAAAAAGAAGACGAAAACTTTACTCAAAACTGGTCTATTGCAGTTGAGGAAATAGCAGAGCTGTGGCTGACAGAGTTCAGCGAATACAGATTGAACAAAGAAGAAAAGGTAGATGTGACGAGAACTAAAGGAAACCGCCTATCTTTTATTAACACAGCTTTAAAGCCGCTGAATGAGCAGGGATTGATTATTGATCAGACTGATGAGCTGAGGCTGATACCTAAAGCAGAGTTATATGAGCGTCTGGACAATCTTTACCACAATCAGAAGAGGTATAATAAATTTATGGAATTAATTTTAGAAAGCAGAAAAGATTTAAAGGAGGAAGAAGAATATGCCCAGACTGAGTAAAATTAGGATTACCGGCAATAAATATGACGGATTTCAGAAACAGCACCGCAATTCTATTTTTGATCTGGAGTCTGATCACACACTTTTTACTCTGCAGAACGGGAGTGGTAAAGGTGTAATGATGCAGCTTATTTCACAGCTGCTGCTTCCGGGAACTGCCTGGGGAAAAATGAATGGGAATAAGCTGGAGGGAATGTTTTACGACCGCTACCAGGTTTTTCAGCCCTATACCTTTCATGTAGTCCTGGAGTGGAGGCTTGACGGCAGTGATGACAAAAAACTTTTAACAGGCATCTGTGTCTCCGCCCATAAACAGCAGAGTACAGCTGACGAAGAAGGAAAAGTCGGCTTAAAATATTTTTTATATACCCACAAATACCAGGATGAGAGCCGCTTTAGTTTGACTAATCTTCCTCTTTACACTAAAAGCAGTGATCCGGTTCTTCAATATGAAAGTCTGGAAGAATTTATTGATCAGAACAGGGCTGATTTTATCAAATATTCCAAAACAGCAGTTTCCAGCCTTAATTCAGAATATTATCAGTATTTAAGCAGTCACGGTATTTACCGATCTGAGTGGGAAATCATGAAAAATATCAACCGCAGTGAGGGGGGCCTGGAAAAATATTTTTCCCAGGCTAAGGATAATAAGGCACTTTTTGATCAGCTGATTATCCCGGCTGTCAGTGAGAGTATCAGCTATTATAATGACCCGGAGAAGAATTCGCTGCTCAATATTTTTGTGGATAATGTAAAGATTGCACGCAATTTGCCGGAACTCTTATCCAGAAGAGAAGATTTAAAAACCTTATCCCAGATGGCAGATCCCCTATTGAATAATGCTGAAGAAGGACTGCGGCTTAACGAAACAGGGGAAATGATCAGAGAGAGGGGAAATAATTATCTCAGAGGAATTGCAGATAGTAAAACTTTTTTAGAAAATGAACTGCGCCGCAGTCAGCGGGAAAAGGAGAAATCTGAAAGCAAAATTGAAGAACTTAATTTTGAGGCTGAGAATTTAAAGTATGTTAAAAAACTGCGTGATTTAAACAGTTTAAAATTAGAGCAGTCAAAAGCTGAAGCAGAGCATCAGAAAATTAAGCAGCAGCTTGAGGAGATAGAAGCAGAAAAACTTCAGTTAATGCTGAATCAGAAATATCTCATTTTAGAAAATTTAAAATCAGAAGCTGCCGCAAAAAGAGAAAAGATCAAATCTCTTAAAGCAGGATCAGAATTTAAAGATCTGGAAGCAGAAATTAAGCGTTTAAAAAAACAGACAGCAGATAAGAGCAGGGATTTAAACAGCAGAATTAAAAACTCAGCTGCTGCTTACTATTCCTATCAAAAATATCTTGAGCAGCAGATTAATAAACTGGAGAAACAGGAAGATAATATAGAGCAAAAAATAAGAAGTGAACAGCAGCTGAAATTAGAATATGAGCATCTTGAGAAAAATTTATGCAGGAAAAAAGAAGGGCTGGCCCGCTTTTTTAATCCACTGGAGCTGGAAACTCCGGACTATCTGCTGCAGAATGTGGAAGAAGATATAAATAATATAAATCTTAAGCTGGAAAAGCTGGAAGAAGATTTAAAAAAAGAACATGAGCAGACAGAAAAACTGAAGGATAAAAAACAGCAGAAGGCAGTTGAAGCTGCAGCTGAAACAGGCAGGATTGAAAATTTAAAAACAGAACTAAAAAAACAGAAACAGGCAGAAGATAAGATTTTTGCTCAGCTTATAAAAAGCTTAAATCTTGATAAATTTGAGGAATTTTACAGTAAGCAGTGGCTCCAGCAGCAGAAAAATGAGCTTTTAAAATTAATTAACGAAAAAAAAGAAAGCCTGCAGGAATTGAATGCAGATAAGTTTGAACTCCAGCTTGATTTAAACCTAAATGACAGAGAATACTGGGTGTCCAGTTTAGAACAAAAAAGACTCTATCAGAAAATCAAAGAACTTGATATCCGCGTCTATTATGGAAGTGAATTTCTATTTGAGCTGGCTGATGATCGGGGGAAATATTTAAATGACTATCCACTGCTTCCTTATGGGCTGGTGGTAGTTTATGAATCAGACTGGGAAAAAATTAAAGCTAATATTTCTTTAGATGAAATTTCTCATTTTGCAGTACCAATTTTTATCAATCACAGGCTGGACAGCAGTGGTTCTAAACTGTCTTTTAAACTGCTTACCGGTAAAGAAAAGACTTTTATTGAAGATAAAAATAATTTTGAACAGTGGTTGAGCGGACTTAAAAATAAAGAGGCTGAGGTTAGAGAAACAATTTCCATTCTGGAGAGAAAAATAAAAAACTTAAATCAGCTGAATTATCAGGCAGAAACCTTGCTGGCCGAAGAGTCAGCGGCTGCAATTAAGACCAAACTGGAAAAAGAAGAATATAAGCTGGAATCTCTACAGGGTGAGATAAAAAAATATGAGCAGAAAATTAAAAATTCAGCCGAAAAGATCCGTGTTCTTAATAAAGAATATCAAAAGAAAGAAAAAAAGCTGAATGAGCTTAAAGCAAATCAGGAAAAAGTTGAGGATTATCTTGAAGCTAAAAAAGAGCTGGAAAAGAAAGAAAACCGCTATCAGGAAGCACTGGCTGAAATTGAACACCTGGACAGAATGCTCAGTGAAAACAAATCTGAGCGGAACAAGAAGCAGAAAGAAGAACTCAGGCTGGAAAATGATTATCAGAACTGGCTTCAAAATTGGCAGGAATTGGCAGTCAGCTTAAATGAAATGATAAGTGATTACGGAGCTGAGTTTAAGGCTGAATATCGGAAAGAAGAGCTAAATATTTCTGCGCAAAAGCAGTATCCGGAACTATTTGAATTTCAGCAGCACAGAGTATATCAAAATTATGAGGAGATTAAATTACTGCAGAAAAAAGAAGCAGAAAAAGCAGCTGAGCTTAAGTATTTAGAAGAGGGACTGCAGAAAGTTTTAGCTGAGATCAATGAGCTGAAAGCTGAATTAAAGCAGCTGGCAGCTGACTGGGAAGAGAGAAATTATGATTTTAAAAATCAGAATTTGCTTAAATCTGCCCTGGAAGAGATAGAAGAACAGCTCAAAAAAACTGCTCAGGAAGCTCAGAGGATGAAGGAAAAAATTCTGGTCCGCAGTGGTCGGCTGGAAACACTGGAAAACGAGCTGGAAGAAAAGTCAGCTGAAATAAAAGAACGGTTTCAGCGTTCTGTTCAGAGCTGGGAAGAGGTTGACCTTAATATTAAAGAGTTAGAAATCAAAAAAGGGTTGAGTGAAAATAAAGAATATCTTTCAAAGTTAGAAGAGATGATTTTAAATTATAAAGAGAAACTGCAGATATATAATAATTTAATCAATAAGCTGGAATATTATCAGCTTGATGCAGCTAAAGGGGAACTCAATGTCGGAGTTAAGGAAGAACTTAAGGATTCACCGGCGGCAGTAATTGAGAGCTGGGAGAATGATTATAGAAATATTGAAAATAAGCTCAAAAATCTCAGAGAAAAGACTGAAGATAATTTTTATAAATTTAAAAATGATGTTAAAGATGTGGTGGAAAATAATACTTTAAAAAACAGCATTAATGAAAAACTGCTGCATAATTTTAGAGTAAGTGATTATCAGTATAACTTTGAGATGTTAAATTCATTTAAAGAATATATCAATAATGAGCTGAATACAATTGACCGCAACAAAAGGGAGGCAGAAGAAGCAAGACAGCAGTGGGCAGAGCGCTCGGCAATCCAAGTAATGCGGCTTGTAACTTCAATGAAAGAAATGATCAGCAATATGGTATATCACAACAGGAGGGGATTTGCTTTTCCCTTAGTTAAACTGCGCCGGGATGATCTGCTGCCTGATAATGAAGATGAGGTTACAGCTGAACTTAAGGAATATTTTTTAGAGCTGATCAACAAATTTAACCGGGAGGAGATTGATGTTGAACAGCTGCCTGATTATAAGCTGAAGGAATACTGTGGAGATACAGCTCTATTTTCCAGAGCTCTGCGGGGACGATATCCAGTACTTCAGGTCTATAAGATGACGGAAAAGAATGAGTTTCTTCATGCCCGTCCTCAGGATTATTTTTATTCTGACTGGGAATCCGTTATTCAGGGCAAGGGTAATGGACCTGAAGGAAGTGGTGGTCAGTCCCTTTCTATAAATGCTTTTATGATGATGATGCTTTTAAATTACAAAAAACAGCGCTTTGATAAATCAAATCCCTGGACAGTGCTTTTTCTGGATAATCCCTTTGGTAAGGCTTCGGCAGCTCATGTGCTGGATCCGATTTTCAAAATTGCTGATAAGCTTAATTTTCAGCTGATAACATTTGCTGCTCCCGAGATTATCAAAACTGAAATTAGTGAGCGCTTTCCGGTTTTCTGGGCCTTAGAGATTGGAGATACTGAGCGTAATCAGGGAGTTGTACAGGGACAGGTGATTTATGGTGAAAGACGAGCAAAAGTGGATTAGACTTTTCGAAAAATATAAAAGGGAAGTGCTGGACGGCAGGCTCCGCTTTCAGCTGGCTGATTTAGAAAATTTTATTAAAACCAGACTGGGCGGAGCATCTCCCTATCAGGCAGCCGGTGGCTACCAGACTTTCTTTAAGCTGTTAAAAAAGCTGGAAGCAGAAAATAAAATAAAAACAATTAAAAGTTCTGATTTTAATCAGCGCCAGCCACAGCTTAAAAAACGCTGGACTCTGGTCAGAGAAGAGCTGAAGTGCTGGTCAGATAAAGATATTCTAAAGCTCTCCCGCCAGCTTGACCTCGGCTATTATCTAAAAAGACCGGCTGAGCAGACAGGGGAGCTAAAGCAGAAGCTTTTTAAGCTGGTGGAATTTTTAAATAGTAAATCTAAACGGGAATGGGCCAGCCGCGAGGAACGCTCTCTGGAAATATTTGCAGATGAGAAATATTTAAGTCGAGCTGAGGGAAAGAAGCTTCTCAGCAATTTAAATTTGAGTCTGGCTGACTTAAAGGCCCAGCAGTACAATCACCTTTTTGTTTACTGGACAGTGGATCCAACTCAAATCAGTAATATTTTAATTATGGAAAACCATTCAGCCTTTATCGGTGCCAAAAAGGCTCTGGCTGCTGGGATTGATATTTTTGCTCGAGGTTTTGATACTGTTATTTATGGTCAGGGGAAAAAGATTATCAGAAGTTTTTCTTTTCTGGAAGAACTGCTGGGAGTTAGTCTGCGAAATAATAAGCGGCAGGAAGTGCTGAACAGTATAAATATTTACTATGCTGGTGATTTTGATCCAGAAGGTCTGGCAATTTATACTTCTCTGAAAGATAAATATCCTGAGTTTGAAATTAAATTACTGGGTGAATATTATCAGCTGCTATTAGATGAAACAGATAATTTTTACCCATCTCAAAAGCGGCAGCATAAAAAGCAGAAAGTTTTAGAAGAGGTGCTGGCTGAATTTAAAGAGCAGGGATTTGCTAATATGGCTGCAGAGCTGCGGCAGGCCTGGGAAAATGATTTGCGTCTGCCCCAGGAACTTGTAACACTGGAAGTTTATCAAAAATATTTTGTTTAGCCGTTCCTTTTGGGAGCGGTTTTTAATTATTATAAATAGATAATAATGGAAAAATTACTTAAAATTTCATGTGAGAGGTGGTATACTAAAAATGTAAAAGCAATATTTTGCTGAAAGGTAGGTTAAAATGAATAAAGTTGAGCCAATTCGAGATAAAGAAAAAATTGAAGAAATTAAAAAATTATTGCTGAAAAAAAGTTATAGAAACTATATTCTCTTTGTTTTAGGTATTAACACCGGACTTAGAATAGGAGATTTGCTTAAAATCAAGGTTAAAGATGTACGTAATAAAAGTCATATTGTCATTAAAGAAGAGAAGACTTCTAAAAATAAGAGATTTTTAATTAATTCAAATTTGCGGTGTGAGTTGGATAAATATATCAAAGATATGGAAGATCATGAGTATTTATTTCAGAGCCGGATTGGTACCAATAAACCCCTAACAAGATTTCAGGCATACAGAATTATGAGTAGTGCTGGGAAAGAAGTTGGACTTGACAGGATTGCCTGTCATTCCCTAAGAAAGACTTTTGGCTACCACCATTATAAACAGCATAAAGATGTAGCACTGCTGCAGAAACTATTTAACCATTCTTCACCCAGAATAACTTTAGACTATATCGGTATAACTCAGGATATAATTGATGAATCAATAGAGGATTTTTCTCTTTAGACATTAGAATAGATCGAAAATTGATTATTCTGCAGATTGAATTTATAAAATACAGTATAAGTGATATAATATAGAAAAAGAAAATTAGGAGTTTCCCCAAAATTTATTTTCAAGCTGCAAAAAGGGGGCTTTAGTCATCAACGAAATTTTTAGATTTATCTAAAACTCAATTCGGGTGTGAAATAGGGCACACTAATCAATGAGTCCTCCTGACTCATGATTAGCTCACTCCATCCTGTAGTTCAACCCTATTTCTTCCTTCATTTCGTTAAGATTCATTGACTAAAAATTTCAATATTCCTGCATCTCCCCTTTTTGCAGCAGTATATAAAAAATGGGGAAAGTCAGAAAGAAAATAAGTTGACAGAAGAAAGTACATTTTAAAGAAGGTGAGACATATGCAGTCTGGTGGTAAAATGTTAAATAGAGAAGAAATAGAAAAGAAAGTGGTAGAATATTTTTCTAAATATACTGAGGTTTCAGCTGTTTATATTTTTGGCTCTTTTAATATGGATAGATTTAATGATAATAGTGATTTAGATCTGGCTTTAATATATTTTGAGGCAGCTGATAAGTTTGAAAAATTCAATTTAAAATTAGAATTTATGGCTGGGCTGGAGAAACTGCTTGGAAGAAATATCGACATTGTGGATTTTGTTAGTGCTGATCTTAAGTTAAAACATAAGATTTTGGATGGTAAGTTGATTTACTGTACTGATCAGAGCAGAAGAGTAAAGCTGGAGAAAAAAGCTATTTTAAATTATATAGATATGAAGAGATTTTATGATATTTATGAAAAAAAATTAGGGAAGGGGTTTTAACTGTGGTAGATGTAGAAATAGTTAAAGAGAAATTAATACATTTAGAAGAATATATAAATGATTTGGATGAATATAGAGATCTAGAATTCGAAAAGCTGGCTGCAGACAAAATACTATTTCGATACTTAGAAAGGACTCTGCATCTGGCTGTAGAAGCTGTACTCGATATTGGGAGTCATATTATAAGTGATGAGCGGCTGGGTAACCCTAAATTTAACAGTGAAATTATTGAGATACTGGCGGATAATAATATAATAAAAGAAAATGCTGACGATTATATTAGAATGGCAAAGTTTCGAAATATTATTGTTCATGATTATGCAGAAATTGATCCAGAGATTCTGTTGAGAATTATTAAAGAAAATATTTCTGATCTTAAAGCTATATTTAAATGGTACAGAGATTATATTTCTTAGATGTTTAATTAATGTTGATTAGATTAAAAAAATATAGCTATTTATGCTGAAGCATTTTGGGATTTATTGACTTTTCACATTATTTATGCAGGAAATAATTTCAATAAAAAAAGAGCAGAATAATCTGCTCTTAATTTAAGTATCCTTTCAGGAATAATAGTATCTACTTTTTGTTTCATAATATCCACATCATAGTCTACAATTTCTAAAATATACCTTAGTCCTACAGAAAAATATTCTAAAACAGTTTCTGTGTTATAGATTTTATCGACAGAAAACCAGATGGGCTTGCCCTCTGGATGAATGCCGATATCTTTTAATGCAATTAAATATTTCTTAAAAAATATAATATCCTCCCAATTTTCTATAAAACTACTTTTTTCTATTTACATATAT
>NZ_QPJE01000033.1 GCF_003337245.1 Halanaerobium sp. MA284_MarDTE_T2 | reverse complement strand
CGTCGCGCACCTTCTTCTATAGTACAAAATGGATGGTGCCTTGCTAGGACATTGAGTCCGTCGCGCACCTTCTTCTATAGTACAAAATGGATGGTGCCTTGCTAGGACATTGAGTCCGTCGCGCACCTTCTTCTATAGTACAAAATGGATGGTGCCTTGCTAGGACATTGAGTCCGTCGCGCACCTTCTTCTATAGTACAAAATGGATGGTGCCTTGCTAGGACATTGAGTCCTTTTTTGTCACCTGTTTTTCTCGGCGACATTTAATATCATATCAATATCACTAAACTTTGTCAAGAACTTTTTAAAAAACTTTTTTATAGATTTTTTTATATTCTCTTTGTAAAAAATGATCTTTAAAAAATGCACTTTTTAGTGCAACGATTGCTATCTTATCAATACTTATTATATTTGTCAAGGAAAATTAGTTCTCTTAAAGTTTAAAATTAAAACTCCAAGAGAACTATAATTAAATCTAATTATTAAGCTATATTTTTAATCATATTATATTATTCTTCTACATTTTTTTCTTTTTTATCTTTATCCTTTTTCTGTAATTTAATATCAGAATTACCATCTTCATTATCTTCACTTAATTCATTTTCTGGCTCTATTTTTGCAACAGATACTACTTTATCTCCTTCTTTTACATCAATTATCTTAACACCCATAGTATTTCTTCCAGTAGTAGATATTTCATTGACATTAACTCTAATAACTATTCCCTGTAAAGTAATAATCATTAATTCCATATCTTTATCCACTATTTTTGCATCTGCTAATTTACCATTTTTCTCTGTTATTTTTGCAGTTATAAGACCTTTTCCACTTCTGCTCTGTAATCGATATTCATCCAATTTAGTTCTCTTTCCAAAACCATTTTCAGTAATAATTAAAACTTCTTCTCCAGCAGAATCCAAACCTAAATTTATTACATAATCATCTTCATCTAAATCTATACCTTTTACACCAAAAGAATTTCTTCCAACCGGACGAACATCTTCTTCACTAAAATGAATAGCTTTACCATTATGAGTTATTAAAATAATTTTTTCTTTACCATCTGTATATTTTACACCAATTAATTCATCATCTTCTCTTAAATTAATACCTATCAATCCAGTATAATTGGTATCATATTCTTCTAAAGATGTCTTTTTTATAATTCCATTTTTAGTGGCCATTATAAGATAACCATCTTCAGGAAATTTTTTAATTGGTATAACAGCAGTAACTCTTTCATCTTCCTGTAATTCCAGCAGATTGACTATAGCAGTACCTCTGGCCTGCCTGCCTGCTTCGGGTATTTCAAAACCTTTCATTCTATAAACTCTACCCTGGTTAGTAAAAAATAAAAACTTATAGTGTGTTGTAGTGGTAAATATATTTTCTACAAAATCTCCTTCTTTTGTATTTATACCTATTACTCCTTTTCCACCCCTGCGCTGGCTTCTGTAGCTGTCAACAGGCATTCTCTTTATATAACCCTGGTGTGTCATAGTTATTACAATATTTTCTTCTTCAATTAAATCTTCTATTTCAAGATCTGTGACTCTCTCATGAATAGAAGTTCTTCTGTCATCATTATATTTTTTCTTAATTTCTAGTATTTCTTCTTTAATAATTTCAAGCAATTTTTCTTCATCTGTAAGTATGGAACGATAATATGCTATTTTTTTCTGTAAATCAGCATATTCTTCTTCAATTTTATCTCTTTCTAAACCTGTCAAACTCTGCAGCCTCATTCTCAGTATAGCATCTGCCTGGGTCTCTGATAAATTATAATTTTCCATTAAATTAATACGGGCATTATTTACATCTTCAGCATTTTTTATCATTTCTACAATTTCATCTATATTTGCTAAAGCTATCCTATACCCTTCTAATATATGTGCTCTATCTAAAGCTTTATCAAGATCGTATTGGGTTCTTCTTCTGACTACCTCTTTTTGATGTTCAATATAATGTTCAAGTATATCTTTTAAAGATAATACTTTTGGTTCATTATCCACCAGAGCAATCATTATTACACTAAAAGTAACCTGAAGTCTGGAATGTTTATAAAGCTGATTTAATACAACTTCCGGAGTAGCTTCTTTTTTAAGTTCAATTACTATCCTCATTCCATCTCTATCAGATTCATCTCTTATATCTGAAATAGCATCAATTTTTTCATTTTTTACAAGATCTGCAATTTTTTTGATCAAACGAGCTTTATTTACCTGATAGGGAAGTTCATCTACAATAATCTGTTTTCTATTAGCTGACATATCTTCAACTCTCGTTTTTGCCCTAACAGTTAATTTACCGCGCCCATTTTTATAAGCTTTATAGATACTTCCTTTCCCCATAATCTGTCCACCTGTTGGAAAATCAGGTCCTTTAATAATTTTCATCAATTCTTTTACAGAAATATCAGGATTTTCTATTATTTTAATTACTCCATCTATAACTTCACCAAGATTATGTGGTGGAATACTTGTTGACATACCTACTGCAATACCGGAAGCTCCATTAACAAGTAAATTTGGAAATCTTGCTGGTAAAACTTTAGGCTCTTCCAATGATTCATCAAAATTTGGTATAAAATTTACAGTATTTTTATTAATATCAGTTAATAGTTCTGAAGTAATAGAAGCCATCCTGGCCTCAGTATAACGCATAGCGGCTGCAGAATCACCATCGATAGAACCAAAATTACCATGTCCATCAACCAGAGGATACCTGTAAGAAAAATTTTGAGCCATTCTAACCATAGTATCATATACGGCTGTATCTCCATGTGGATGATACTTACCAAGTACTTCTCCAACTATACGTGCAGACTTTTTATGCGGTTTATTTGAAGTCATTCCCAGATCATTTAATGCAAATAATATTCTCCTGTGAACAGGCTTTAATCCATCTCTAACATCAGGGAGAGCTCTCCCCACAATTACACTCATAGAATAATCAAGATAAGATGTTCGCATTTCCTCATCTATATCAATTTTCTTTACTCTTGCTGCTTTTTGTTCCAAAATCTTTCACCAGCCTTTATCTTTTAGTAAAATTAAATATCCAGATTTTTTACTTCACGGGCATGTTCTTGAATAAATTCACGTCTTGGAGCTACTTTATCTCCCATAAGAATAGAAAAAGTCTCATCAGCTATAATAGCATCTTCAATACTAACCTGGAGCAGTATTCTATTTTGGGGATTCATAGTTGTATCCCATAACTGATCAGGATTCATCTCACCAAGACCTTTATATCTCTGCAGGGAAATTCTATCTCTTCCCATATCATCAAGAAGTTCCTGTAAAGATTTATCATTATACACATATTCTTCCCTTCTACCCTTTTTAACTTTATATAAAGGTGGCTGTGCTATGTATATATTGCCATTTTCTAATAGCGGCCTCATATAACGGTAGAAAAAAGTAAGTAATAAAGTCCTAATATGAGCACCATCAACATCTGCATCAGTCATAATTATTATTCTATCATAACGTAAATTATCTAAATCAAACTCCTCTCCTACACCTGTACCAATTGCAGTAATAAGAGCTCTAATTTCATCATTATTTAAAATTTTATTTAGCCGTGATTTTTCAACATTTAGAATTTTTCCCTTTAATGGTAATATAGCCTGAAATTCTCTATCTCTTCCCTGTTTGGCAGATCCACCTGCAGAATCACCCTCAACTATATATACTTCAGTATCATCAGCTTTACGCCGTGAACAATCTGCCAGTTTACCGGGGAGTGCTGTAGAAGTTAAAGCTGTTTTTCTTCTCGTCAAATCTCGTGCTTTGCGTGCTGCTTTTCTAGCCTGAGCAGCATTCTGAGCTTTATTTATAATTATTTTAGCAATTTTTGGATTTTCTTCTAAAAATGTCTTTAAAAAACCTGAAACAGCAGAATCCACAAAACCTCTAATTTCACTATTTCCAAGCTTGGTTTTAGTCTGCCCTTCAAACTGAGGATCAGCTAATTTAACACTTATAATTGCTGTTATACCTTCTCTAATATCCTCACCTTTTAGATTATCATCATTTTCTTTTAAAATTTCTTTACTTCGAGCATAGTCATTAACTGTTCTGGTCAGAGCAGATTTAAATCCACTTAAATGTGTTCCACCCTCTTTTGTATTAATATTATTTGCAAAAGTATAAATAGAACTATTATATCCATTATGATATTGTATTGCAACTTCTAAAGAACATTCTTCTCCTTCTTCTTCAATATATATAGGATCTGTAAAAAGAGTTTTTTTATTTTTATTTAAATATTTAACAAAAGAAATTAAACCACCATTATAGCAGAACTCATCTTCTTTAACTTCTTCTGCTCTGGAATCTGTAATTCTTATTTTAACACCTTTATTTAAAAAGGCCATTTCTTTTAAACGCTGGGCCAACACCCTGTAGTTAAACTCTATTTCCTCAAAAATTTCTGGATCAGGCTTAAATTCTATCATTGTACCTGTACAGCTGCTGTCACAACTTCCAATTGTCTGAAGATCATAAACAGGAATACCTCTTTCATACTTTTGTTTATAAACTTTTCCATCTTTCCAGGAAATCTCTATCTCCATCCATTCAGATAATGCATTTACAACTGAAACACCAACACCGTGCAGACCTCCAGAAACCTTATATCCTTCTCCGCCAAATTTTCCTCCAGCATGAAGGGTAGTCATAACCACTTCAACCGCAGGTTTATCAACCTGAGGATGAATTTCAACAGGAATTCCCCGTCCATCATCTCTAACCTTAACAATATTTCCTGGTTTAATTTCGACTTCAATTTCACTGCAGTAACCTGCCATTGCTTCATCTATACTGTTATCTATAACCTCATATACCAGGTGATGAAGTCCTTCACTGCTGGTAGAACCAATATACATACCGGGTCTTTTCCTAACAGCTTCCAGACCTTCTAATACCTGAATATTTTCAGCTTCATATGTTCTTTTCTCATTAATATCCATCAATATCCCCCATTTTCTTCAATAAACTTATCTACCCTGCTTGCTAGTGTTTTAGATGAGATCATTGAAAGATAAATAGTCTCTCCAGTCAACACAAAAGAACGGGGATTCCCCCCCGAATAATCAACAATAAATCCTTCTTCATCAGAAATATGCATAAATTCTTTTGTAATATCTGAAGTAGTTGTTTTTTCTAAATCACCAATTAGTACTACTTCTTCTGATAAAATCATATTACCACCACCAAGATGTAAAAACATGTGATAAATTCACCTTCTTTCTGTAATTCTCCCCTGATTAACTTCATAAATATTATAGGAGTTATTACGCAAACCTGATAAATTTTCTTCATCTGTTGCTGTAATAATAGTTTGTATATTATCTGCTATAACTTTAAGCAGTGTTTCTCTTCTGGAACTATCAAGTTCAGAAAATACATCATCAAGCAGCAAAACCGGATATTCACCTGTTTCAGATTTCATAAATTCCAGTTCTGCTAGTTTTAAGGACAGCGCGGCAGTCCTCTGCTGTCCCTGTGAACCATATTTTCTCAATTCTTTTTCATTTAATTTTAGAATAAGATCATCTCTGTGTGGACCTACTACTGTATAACCTCTATTTATCTCCTGTTCTCTATTTTTTAATAAATTTTCTGCAAAAAGTTTTTTTAATTCTGCTTCTCCAAGTTTTCTAGAAAACCCTTTCAAACTAATATCATATTCTAATTTTAAATCTTCACTTCCCTTAGTGATCTGCCTTTGAGCAAGCCGTGCCAGAATTTTTAGTTTATCAATAACTTCTAACCTTTTGAGAATAATTTTACTTCCAATTTCAGAAAGTTGACTGTCCCAGATTGAAAGCATATCTCCTTCTGAAGATTGATTTTTATTTTGAATAGATTTTAACAAATTATTTCTCTGCTTTAATATATGATTATATTTTCCCATAAGATGATGATAATATCTGCTTACCTGAGAAATCTCCAAATCAATAAAATTTCTTCTGTGTGAAGGGCCTTCTTTAACAATTTTTAAATCTTCTGGAGAAAAAAGAACAACATTAAGATAACCCATAATTTCATTTATTTTAGAAAGTGGATTATCATTTAATTCAACTTTTCTTCCACTGCTGTCAAGCCGCATTGCCAGCTTTATTTTCCCATCTCTTTTACTTAAAATTGCCTGAACAAGTGCCTGATTATATTCCCATTTAATCATCTCAGAATTCACATTTGTTCTGTGAGAATCTGCAGCTGCCAGAATATATATTGCTTCAAGAAAATTTGTTTTTCCCTGCCCATTGGCTCCAAGAAATATATTTAAATTTGGATTTAAATCAAGTATTAACTCATCAAAATTTCTAAAATGACGGCAGAGAATTTTTTTTAGATACATGTTTAGCCTCTACTCACTAAAAATTTTTTTTCATCAGGTAAAAAAGTAACTTCATCACCAGGTACTAAAGTTCTACCTCTCTTCTTTTCTATTTCTCCATTAACCTCAATTTCTCCTGCCTGAATAAAGTTTTTAGCTTCTCCACCTGTCATAACTATATTAGACCATTTCAAAAACTGATCCAGTTTAATCGATTCAGTATTTATTTTTACCCTTTCCACGAATATCACCCCTTTAAGACTGTGACCTAACAGGCATAATTAAATAAATAAATTTATCCTGTTCAGATTTTATAACCAGAGGATTAAGTGGTCCGATCATTTCAAACTTAACCTCTTCTTCATCTAATACTTTTAGAACATCAAGTAAATATCCAGCATCTATATTTATATTTTGTTCATTTCCATTCATTTCTATTTTTACTTCTTCATGTGCATATCCAGAACTTCCTTCAATGGAATCAATTTCCAGCATATTATTAACTGCCTTCAATTTTATTATATTTGCATCCAGTCTTGCAATTAAAGAGGCTCTTTTTACAGCTTTATAAAGTCTGGATAAATCTGCATAAAACTCAGAATTAAATTCATCAGGTATAACTAATTCATAATTTGGAAATTCACCTTCGATTAATCTAGATATAAATACAATTCCATTAAATTTAAATTTAACATAATTTTCGTCTATCACAATTTCAGCAGAACCTTCTTCTTTTAGCAGGCTGTTTAATTCCTGAAGTGTACTGCCTGGAAGAATAACCTCAACATTTTTGTCTATATTTGTCTTCATATCTGCTTCAATATAGGATAATCTATATGTATTTGTAGATATCATTCTTACTTCTTCCGGCTTTATAACAAATAAAGCACCAGTTAAAACTGGCTGTGTTTCATCACTTGAAGTAGAAATTATTACCTTTTCTATCATATTTTTTAATTTAACAGCAGGAAAATTAAATTCTGCATTTTTATTTACTTCAGGTAAATTAGGAAATTCATCCGGATCATAACCATTAATTTTAAATAAAGAACTTAAACACTTAATTTCTGCCTGCCATTTATCTTTGTTTAAATTAAAATAAATTTCTTCATCAGGTAATTCTCTAACAATATTTAACAGCTGACTTGCCGGCAGTACAATTGATCCTTCTTTTTCTATATCAGCCATTATCCTGTATTCTATTCCCAGCTCAAGATCTGTTGCTTTCAAAATTAATCCATTATTAGAAACTGCTTTTATATGTACACCTGTAAGAATTGGAAGAGTTTTGCTTGTAGCTACAGCTTGCCGCACAATATTTAACCCATTATAAAGATCTTTTTGATTAACTTTAAATTTCAAATTTAATCCCTCCAGTTTTTAGTTATCCACAAAAATAAATTTTTAAATTATAGTTAATTTATATATAAAACTAGTAGTAATAGTAGTAGGGGCTGTTGATATGTGGAAAACCCTTAACAGCATTACAGTTTAGTAATTATACCTGTAGATAAAATGTTGATTATAAGATGCAAAGTTATCCACATACTAACAGTTTAAATTTATTAACAATTTATCAACAGGAACCTTAATAACTATCCACATATTTTGTTGATAATTTATCCGTGTTTAATTTCATCTATCAAACGATCAATTTTATTTTTAAAATCCAGTTCATTTTCCATTTTTTCCTTAATTTTATTATGAGCGTGAATAACAGTTGTATGATCTCTGCCTCCAAATTCATCTCCTATATGGGGAAGAGAAAAATCGGTTAGTTCTCTGGAAAGATACATTGCTATCTGTCGGGGAAAGGCAATATTCTGAGTTCTTTTTTTAGATTCCATATCTTCCATTTTTAAATTATAATTTTCAGTAATTATTTTTTTAATTCTTTCTATATTAACTTCTATATGTTTTTCTTGATTTTTATTAACCAGATCTTTCAGAGCTTCCCTGGCAAGATCTACATCTACTTCCCTGTCTACAAGTGAAGAATAGGCAATAACTTTGATAAGAGCACCTTCTAATTCCCTAATATTTGACTGAATTTTATTTGCTATATAAATAACTACTTCATTGGGAATTGTAAGATTTTCTATATCTGCTTTTTTTCTTAAAATAGCTATTCTTGTTTCCAAATCAGGTTTTTGAATATCTGTAATAAGTCCCCATTCAAAGCGGGATCTCAATCTTTCTTCAAGGGTAGGTATTTCTTTAGGAGGTCTATCACTTGATATAATAAGCTGGCGGTTGGATTCATGTAATGTATTAAAAGTATGAAAAAACTCTTCCTGAGTTCTTTCTTTACCGGCTAAAAATTGAATATCATCTACCAGAAGAATATCAATATTTCTGTATTTATCTCTAAAATCTACGGTTCTGTCATCTTTAATAGAGTTAATTAATTCATTTGTAAATGTTTCCGAAGAAACATATACTACTTTATAATCAGGATTATTTTTCAAAATAAAGTGTGCAATTGCCTGCATAAGGTGGGTTTTACCAAGTCCTACATCTCCATAAATAAAGAGAGGATTATAAGCTTTTGCAGGTGCTTCAGCCACAGCCAGTGAAGCAGCATGGGCAAATCTATTGCTGTTACCTACAACAAAGGTTTCAAAAGTATATTTGGGATTAAAACCATTTTGAAGTTCAATTTGAGGGCCTGTTTCAGATTCATTTTTAGAATTTTTTTCCGATTCAATATCAGAAATAACAGTGTTGTCTTCATTTTTCTTAAAATCTTTAACTTCATCTGGTGTTAATAATATAAGGGACCATTTATTTCCAGTCAGTTTAACCAGAATATCTTCAATTAACTCTGTATATTGAGATTCAATCCAGTCCTGTATAAAATTATTAGGAACCTGTAATATTAAGTGACTGTCATTTGTTGTAGTAACCGGTTTTGTTTCCGAGAACCAGGTATTAAAGCTGGGATTACTTAATTGCCCTTTAATAGTTTCAAGAGTTTTTTTCCATATGTGATCAAGTTCTTTTTGCGAAAAAGACATAAAATACCTCCTGTAGTTCATTAAATATATCATTAAAAAAACATAACCATAATTGTGGATAAAATATAGAGTTATCCCCATTCATGTGGATAAATACGGCAGTTATCCACATGAATTTTGATGAATATAGTACTTGTTATGATAGTGAAAATAATAATTATAAATAAAATAACAAAAAAATTTGTGAATAAAAAAGAAAAAGTTATCCACAAAATAATGCAGTTATCAACAATTTGTGGATAAAAAACAGACGTTTTGTGGATAAGTAGGGATAAAATACTAAATTTTTTAGTTTTTGTGGATTAAAAAATTAACAGGCTGTTAATAGATAGTTAACTAATTTGATAAAAAAGTTAAACGGTCTCTTCTAAATAATCAATATAATAATAACAGATTATCAACAATTTATCAACAAAAATAATTTTCGTAATAGTTGTGGATAAGTTAAAAATCCTTGACTCTATTATATAAATAACATATAATTTTAAATGTATAAGTAAAATAAATTGGAATTTTTGTGTACTGTTTTTTTGGGAGGTCTTTTAGTGGAGAGTCTAAAAAAGAATAGAGAGTTTAAAAGAGTTTATAAAAATGGAAAATCATATGCGACCAGAAATCTTGTTATATACTGTCTTCCGACAAAATTAGACAAAAATCGATATGGGTTTTCTGTCAGCAAAAGAGTTGGAAAAGCAGTTATTAGGAACAAAATAAAGAGAAGGCTGAAAGAAATTGTTAGAGAATTTGAAAAACAATATAATTTTAAAGCATATGATATTATTTTTATAGCTCGCAATCCAATTGTAGATCTTGATTTTTATCAGCTTAAAAGAGATGTGCGCCGTTTATATAGAAAATCAGGACTTATTAAATAAATTGGGAAAATATTATTAGGAGGTAGATTTATGCAGAAGATATTGTTAACTCTGATAAATATCTACCAGAAAGTTATCTCTCCCTGGACTCCTAAAAGCTGTCGTTACTACCCCACTTGTTCAGAGTACAGCAGGCGCGCAGTTTTAAAATATGGAGCCCTTAAAGGTGGCTGGATGGGATTGAAGCGTATTCTGCGCTGTCATCCATTTCACTCAGGAGGATATGATCCGGTAGAATAGGAGGAAATTATTTAATGTTCATTTTTAGCTGGTTAAGTGATTTTATGACAAATGCACTAGTGTTTATCCACAGTCTGGTAGGCAATTATGGTCTGGCAATTATAATTTTTACTTTAATTATCAAGATATTGCTTTATCCATTAACTGCAAAACAGACCAGATCAATGAAGGAAATGCAGGAACTGCAACCTGAAATTAAAAAAATTCAGAACAAGTATAAAGATAATAAAGAAAAGCAGCAGGAAGAGATGATGGATCTTTATAAAAAGCATAATATTAATCCTGCAGCAGGATGTCTTCCAATGATTCTGCAGCTTATTATCTTAATACCACTTTATCGTTCTATTTTAGCTATGGGACCAACTATGCAGAGTAGTACATTTCTCTGGATAGGTACTTTAACAAGTGGTTCTTTAGCTGAACCAGATGTTGCTATTGTTATTCTAAATGCTGTTGTAATGATAGGTCAAACATATTTAACTCAAAAAATGTCAGGCAGTGGTCAAAAAGGTAATATGATGATGTGGATTATGCCTCTATTTATCGTATTTATTGGATTTCAACTGCCGGCTGGAGTACTGTTATACTGGTTTACATCTACATTATTTACAGTAGTTCAGCAGTATATTTTGGCCAATGAACCTAGTAAAATTAAGGAGGCCGCAGAATAATCATGGATAATACCAGTATTGTTAAAAAAGCCAAAACTGTCGATGAAGCAGTAGAAAAAGCTTTAAAAGAACTGGGTATTACTAAAGAAAAAGCAGAAATAAAAGTAATTGATGAAGGAAACAGGGGATTGCTGGGGCTGATTGGTGGTAAAGATGCTGTTGTGGAAGTCAGCAAAAAGTTTAATCCTATTGAGGAAGGTAAAAAATTTTTGGAAAAGCTTTTTACTAAAGCCAATCTAGATGTAGAAGTAGAGGTTGTCGAAGAAAAAACAGACGATGAACAGGTTTTGTATAATCTAAAAAGTCCGAAGGAGCTGGGACTTGTAATTGGTCACAGAGGAGAAACGCTGGATGCACTTCAATACATCAGTTCTATAGTAATTAATAAAGAGATGATGGAATATTATAGAATTTTACTTGATGCTGAGGGGTATAGGGATAGAAGAAAAGAAACTCTGGAAAGGCTGGCCAGAAAAATGGCTGATAGAGCTGTTCAAAAAGGCCGAAAAGTAGTTCTGGAGCCGATGCCTCCTCACGAAAGGCGAATTATCCATATGGAATTAAAAGATAATTCCAGAGTTAAATCCTACAGTGAAGGAAAAGAACCGTTTCGCAAAGTAATGATTGAACCGATTAAAGAATAATTGTGATCTGTAGATATGAATTCGATTTCAAACCCAGTGGGATATTTCCTGCTGGGTTAAATTATTCAGGAGGTGTAAAAATGGATATTTTAAGAGAGGATACTATAACAGCTATCGCAACACCTTTTGGGACTGGAGGGACCGGCAAAATACGCATAAGTGGTCCTGATGCTTATAAAATAGGTGATATTCTTTTCAAAAGTGCAAAAAATAATAAAAAAATTTCAGAACAGAAAACATATACTGCTCATTATGGTTATGTAGTAGATCCTAAAAAAAATAAAGTTATAGATGAAGTAGTAGCCTTATTAATGAGGGGTCCTCATTCATTTACAGGAGAAAATGTTTTGGAGTTTGACTGTCATGGTGGTATGACACCATTGAGAAGTGTTCTGGATCTGGTTCTGGAAAATGGTGCCAGACTTGCTGAAAAGGGAGAATTTTCTCGGAGAGCATTTTTGAATGGTCGTATAGATCTGGCTCAGGCAGAAGCAATTATTGAAATAATAAATTCCAAAACAGATAAAGGGATGGATATAGCAGTTGACCAGCTGAATGGAAAACTTTCGGAAAAGGTAGATGAAATAAAAGAAAATGCAGTGGAAATTTTAGCACATCTGGAAGCTGCAATTGATTATCCTGAAGATGAAATAGAAGGTTTTTCTTCAGAAAAACTGGCAGAACGCCTGGATGATATAAAAGAAGAAATTAAAAAACTTCTCGCAACAAGTCAGCAGGGGAAAATATATAAAGAAGGTTTAAAAACAGTTATTGTTGGTAAACCTAATGTAGGAAAATCAAGTCTACTCAATTATTTTTTGCAAGAAAAAAGAGCGATTGTAACAGAAGTTCCTGGCACAACCAGAGATGTAATAGAGGAATATGTTAATTTAAAAGGAATACCTTTAAAGATAATTGATACAGCCGGTATAAGAGAAACTGAAGATGAAGTAGAAAAAATAGGAGTGGAAAGAACACGGCAATCTGTTTCTAAAGCAGACCTTGTACTTTTTATGCTGGATATAAGTCAGGGACTTACGCGGGAAGATAAAGAAATATATAAACTTGTAAAAGAAAAGCCGGTTATAGTAATTGTAAATAAAACAGATTTAAATCCAAAATTAAGCCACATTAATATTGAAAAAGAATTCAGCGAACACAACCTACTCTGGATTTCTCTTTTGGAAGAAGAAGGGCTGGATAATTTAAAAAATGCAATTATGGATGAGGTACTAAAAGATGAGATAGAAGCAGATGCTGATTTAATTATTACCAGAAGCAGACATAAAAATGCTTTAAAAAAAGCATTATCAGCAGTAAAAAGAGTAATTGTTTCACATGAAACAAACTTACCTTATGATTTTTTAACAATAGATTTAAAAGATTGTCTTAATGCTCTGGGAGAAATTACTGGAGAAACAGTAGCTGAAGATATTATTGATAGAATTTTTGAAGATTTTTGTCTTGGCAAATAAAGAAAGGAGAACTTCAATGGATTATCATAAATACCCAACTGAATATGATGTAATAGTAATTGGTGCCGGTCATGCAGGCTGTGAAGCATCTCTTGCTCCAGCCAGAATGGGATTTAAAACCCTGACATTAACAGTGAATTTAGATCATGTTGCTTTTATGCCCTGTAATCCCTCTTTGGGTGGGCCTGGAAAGTCACATATTGTTAGAGAAATAGATGCTTTAGGTGGAGAAATGGCTAAAAATATGGATGAAACTATGATTCAAATAAGAATGCTTAATACAAGTAAAGGACCTGCTGTACATGGACTCAGGGGACAGGCTGATAAAAAAGCATATCATCTGCGCATGAAACAGGTGCTGGAAAATCAGGACAATCTAGATTTAAAACAGCAGATCGCAGAACAAATAGTTGTAGAAGATGGAAAAGTAAAAGGTGTTATAACTAAAACGGGAATCTTTTTTGCTGGAAAAAAAGTTATACTTACAACTGGAACCTTTCTTAAAGGAAGAATTATTATAGGTGATGCTAAATTTAATGCAGGACCAAATCAGCAGTATCCTGCCAATAAATTATCAGAAAATCTAAAAGATCTGAATATTTCTCTTAGGAGGTTTAAAACAGGAACTCCGGCAAGAGTTAGCAAAAGATCACTTGATTTCAGCAAAATGACACCACAGCCTGGTGAGGAGGGACTTTCGTTTTCATATGAATCAGATCCTTTAACCGGAGAACAGGTGATGTGTTATTTAACATATACAACAGAAGCAACACATGAAATTATTAAGAAAAATAAAATGAGAACTCCCTTGTTTAGTGGGGTTATAGAAGGAGTGGGCCCCAGGTACTGCCCTTCAATAGAAGATAAAGTGGTGCGTTTTCCCGATAAGAGGAGGCATCAGCTTTTTATAGAACCAGAAGGACTGGGAACTGATGAATACTATATTTCTGGTTTGTCCACAAGTCTACCTCATGATGTTCAGATAGAAATGATTAGAACAATTCCGGGGATGGAAAAGGCAGAAATTATGAGACCTGGATATGCAATAGAATATGACTGTCTGGATCCAGAAGAGTTAAAACTTGATCTTGAACTAAAAAAAATAAATGGTTTATATGCAGCAGGGCAAATAAATGGGACTTCAGGATATGAAGAAGCAGCCGGACAGGGATTAATAGCCGGTATAAATGCAGCTTTGAGCCTGCAGAATAGAGATCCTGTTATACTAAAAAGATCACAGGCATATATTGGTGTTTTGATAGATGATCTTGTAACTAAGGGAACTCCTGAACCCTATCGTATTATGACTTCGCGTGCAGAATATAGACTTCTTTTGCGCCAGGATAATGCTGATCAGAGGCTGATACCTCTGGGTTATGAAGTGGGGCTTATATCAGAAAAAAGATATCAGAAATTTAAAGAAAAACTGCACAAAATAGAAGAAATTCTGTCATATCTTCGTGATGAAAGCAACCAGGTTAATCCAACACCTGAAGTTTTAGAAAAACTAAAAAAAATTGGAAGTGGTAATTTGAGTAAACCTGTAAAACTGTCAGCACTGCTGAGGAGGCCGGAAATATCTTATGAAGATCTGCGTGAATTTACAGATGATCTGCCGGAAATTCCGGACAGTGTAATAGAACAGATAGAAATTCAGGTCAAATATAAAGGTTATATAGATAGACAGCTTTCTCAGGTTG
This sequence comes from Halanaerobium sp. MA284_MarDTE_T2, assembly GCF_003337245.1. Taxonomy (GTDB): domain Bacteria; phylum Bacillota; class Halanaerobiia; order Halanaerobiales; family Halanaerobiaceae; genus QPJE01. Next base: position 5,310 of record NZ_QPJE01000033.1, on the reverse strand, counting down.
AGCAGTTCAGAAAAATGGAAGAGAAAAAAATTCCTGAAGATATAGATTACAGCAGTCTGGACAATTTGCGTCTTGAAGCAAGAGAAAAACTAAATAAAGTAAAGCCGCTATCAATAGGTCAGGCTTCGAGAATTTCTGGAGTTTCTCCAGCAGATATTTCGGTTCTTATGATATATTTAGAACAGTTTAATCGGAACAGGAGCAGTGACGATGGAGATAACTAAAGAAAAATTTATAGACAAAGTACGAGGTGGACTCGAAAATTTAAATTTATATTACAGTAAAGAACAGCTGGAACAGCTGTGGGTATATTATAATTTTCTAAAAACTGAAAACAAAAAATACAATCTTACTTCAATCACAGAAGCAGATGCAGTAATAAAAAAACATTTTTTAGATTCACTGGCTCTGCTTCCTCATATTAATACGGAAGAAAAACACCGCTGGCTTGATATAGGGACAGGTGCCGGATTTCCCGGCCTGGTTTTAAAATTATTTTTGCCGGGAGATGGATTTTATTTGATTGATTCATCCAGCAAAAAGGCCAATTTTTTAAATCAGCTCATTTACAGGCTGAATATTAGTGGAGTTGAAGCAACTCACGGTAGAGCTGAAGACTTAGCAGACATTGAAGGCTGGAGAGAATCATTTGATTTTGTTACTTCCAGAGCTGTTGCTCCACTGAATATTTTGCTGGAATATGTACTTCCTTTTGTTAGAAAAGGTGGATATGGATATTTATACAAAGGTCCTGATTATAAAAAAGAAATTAATAAAGCTGATAATGCATTAAAAACTTTAGGGGGAAAAATAGAAAAAATATTAGAGGTTAATGTACCTGGTTTATCTGCAGGAAGATACATTATTGCAGCAAAAAAAATAGGGATTACTGATAAAAAATATCCGCGTAGAGCTGGTATTCCAAAAAAACGCCCTTTATAAAAAAGAAGGATTTTAAACTACAGTAAAGAATAATATAATTGGAGCAGACGGGAGGTAAAGTCATATGAAAATCCCTTTTTTAAGCAGAGATGATGTTCAAGAAAATATTACAAAAATTTCTGTAGATGAAATAGAAACAAATCCTTTTCAGCCGAGAACAGATTTTGATGAAGATGAGATTTTTGAACTGGCGGCTTCCATTGACAGCTACGGAATTATTCAGCCGATAACAGTGAGAAAAACAAAAGAAAAATATCAGCTTATAGCTGGAGAAAGAAGGTTGAGAGCTGCCGTTAAAGCGGGTAAAAAAGAGATTCCCGCTGTAATTAGAGATTTTACCGATCAGGAGATGGCAGAAATTGCTCTTGTGGAAAATCTCCAGAGAAAAGATTTGAATTTTATGGAAGAGGCTTCAGCTTATGCCCGTTTGCTTGATGAATTTAATTTAACACAGCAGGAGCTGGCTGATAAAGTTGGGAAAAGTCAGTCTACAGTTGCAAATAAAGTAAGGCTGCTCAATTTGCCAGAATCTGTTAGGGAAAAGATGAAGATTCCTTTTTTAAGTGAACGTCATGCTAGAGCTTTATTAAAACTTGAATCAGAAAAAGAACAGCTATCTATTTTAAAGGTAGTCACAAAAAAAGAGCTGACAGTAAGAGAAACAGAGCGGTTAATTAAAGATCATCTAAAAAAAGATAAAACAGAAAGAAAAAAGAATATAAAAAGAGTATATTCCGATTTAAGAATTTTTGTAAATTCACTGGAAAAAACTATTTCGGAAATAAAAGATTCTGGAATAAATATTAATGTTGATAAAAAAGAAAATGAAGATTGTATAGAATTTAATATAAAATTGCAGAAAAAATAAAGCAGATGCTGTTTTGAAAGAGGTGTAATAATGGGCAAAAAAATAGCTATTGTTAATCAAAAAGGTGGGGTAGGGAAAAGTACAACAGCTGTTAATCTGGGAGCTTGTCTTGCCGAAAATGGCTGTAAAGTACTGCTGATAGATATTGATCCTCAAGGTAATGCAACAAGTGGGGTAGGTATAGAAAAAAGTACTGCTGAGCTTACTACTTATAATGTTTTAATAGAAGATGTACCTGCAGAAAAGGCTGTTGTAAAAACTGAAACAGAAAATCTACATATAATTCCTGCGAATATTGAACTGGCAGGTGCGGAAATAGAATTAGTTTCAATTATTTCCCGGGAAAGTAAGTTAAAAAATGTCATAAAGCCTATTGTTGACCATTATGATTATATAATAATTGACTGCCCACCATCTCTTGGTCTGCTTACTTTAAATGCACTTACAGCTGCAGATAGTATTATGGTACCTATTCAGTGTGAATATTATGCACTGGAAGGATTAGGTCAGCTTATGCAGACTGTTGAACTTGTGCGGAAAAATTTAAATTCTGATTTGAGAATCGAAGGTGTTGTAATGACAATGTATGATGCTAGAACTAATCTTTCACAGCAGGTGATAAAGGAAGTAAAAGATTATTTTTCAAATCTGGTATTTGAGACAGTAATCCCGCGCAATGTAAGGCTCAGTGAAGCTCCGAGTTTTGGCAAACCCATATTAAGTTACAGTTCCAATTCCAGTGGGGCAGAAGCTTATAGAAATCTTGCAGAGGAAGTGATCAATAATGAGTAAAAAAAGGCTTGGAAAAGGGTTGAGTGCTTTAATAAATGATCAGGATAATATAGATTCCAGCAGTATAGAAAACATATTTATAGAGAATATAGAGCCAAATCCATATCAGCCTAGAAAACATTTTGATGAAAAGTCCATGCTGGAATTAAGTGAATCAATAAAAGAAAAGGGAGTTATTCAGCCTGTAACAGTTCGTAAAATAAAAGCAGAGAAATATCAGCTTGTTGCTGGTGAAAGGCGCTGGAGAGCTGCCAAAAAAGCAGGTCTTGATAAAATACCTGCTGTTGTCAAAAATTTCAGTGATCAAGAAGTTTTAGAAATTGCACTTATAGAAAATATTCAGCGTGAAGATTTAAATCCCATTGAAGAAGCAGAAGCATATAAGCAGATGCTGGATGAATTTAATTTTACTCAGGAAGAGGTGGCGGGAAAAGTCGGCAAAAGCCGCTCTAATATTGCTAATATGGTTAGGCTTTTAAATCTGGCGGATAAAGTTAAAAACCATCTTTCGCGAGGCACAATTTCTGTTGGACATGCCAGAGCTCTGCTGGGTCTGGATGATGAATCTGCTCAGGTTGCTGCCTGTGAAAATATAATTATACAGGATTTAACTGTAAGAGAAACAGAAAATTATGTTGATAAATTAAAAAATCCATCCATTACGAAAAAAAGTAGAAGGAAAGAAAAATTGCCTCAAGAGTGGCAGGAAGCTGCCCGGGTTCTTTCCGAAAAACTGGGCAGCACTGTTAAAATAAAGCAGAAAAAAAGGAATAATTTACTTATGATTGAAATAGATAGTATAGATAAAATTAAGAATATAATCAAAAAACTAAGTTGATTTTTGTTTCACATGAAACATCAACTATAATTTTAAAGAGGTGTAAAAATGTTTATAATTATTGTCGGTGGCGGTAAGCTGGGCAGATATCTCTGTCGAGATCTAATAAATAAAGGTCACCAGGTAGTGGTTGTTGAACAGGATATTGAAAAATCTAATTTAATTTCAAAACAGTATGGAGTTGAAGTGATAAATGGAGATGGTTCAGAAAAAGATGTGCTGAAAAAAGCAGGAGCAGAAGAAGCAGATCTTCTTCTGGCAGCTACCAGAGATGATCAGGATAATATGGTTATCTGTCAGCTGGCTGAAAGGCAGTTTGATATTAAGCGTACGCTGACAACTGTAAATAATCCCGGTAATGAAAAACTGTTTAACTGGCTTGGAGTTAATGTTGCAGTAAGCAGTGCTTCTATTTTAACAGCACTGGTTGATCAGGAAGAAATTCTTGAAGAAATGTACGAAAACTTTTTAAATGAAGATGATGAGATGAAGATGATTAGATTAACTGTTAGAGACACAGCACCGGCTAAAGGCATGCTTATTAGGGAACTGGATCTACCTTTAGAATCGGTAATAGTGACAATCTTAAGGGGAGAAAAGCCCATAGTTCCTAGAGGAAATACTTATATAAAAAATGGAGATCTACTTATGATTCTGACCAAAAATGAATTTGTAGAAGAATTAACGACAATGTTCTGTCCTAAAAAAGTAAATGAAAAAGAAGAAACAGTGGTATAAATATACAGCAGTGAGCAGGTAGGTGTTAATATGGTAGGTACACTTGTTAATGTGGCGGCTATTCTGGCCGGCAGCACAGTAGGTATTATATTTCGTGGGCGCTTTCCGAAAAAAATCCAGAATACAGTAATAGATGGGATCTGTTTGGCTGTTCTTTTGATAGGTTTTCAAATGGCCTTTAGTATAGATAAATCAATAGATACTTTACTTGTTATTTTTAGTCTTGTTATCGGGGGTATAATTGGAGAAATATTTGCTTTAGAGGATAAACTTAATCAGTTTGGAGAAAAATTAAAACATCGATTCGGTGGTAAGGATGATCTTTTTGTACAGGGATTTGTGCAGGCAAGTTTAATTTTTTGTGTGGGAGCTATGGCAATTATGGGATCAATTCAGGATGGACTTAATGGAGATCCCAGTATTTTATTTACAAAATCACTCCTGGATGGAACGACCTCTATTGCTTTTGCAGCTACAACCGGAATAGGGGTGGCTTTTTCTGCTCTGCCTGTTTTAATATATCAGGGCGGCATAACTCTAGCTGCTTCATATGCAGAAAAAATACTGACAGCAGATATGATACGTATAATGACATCTGCTGGAGGACTTTTAATTGTTGCTATTGGGTTAAATATGCTGGGTGCTGTAAAAATAAAGGCTGGTAATTTACTACCTTCACTTGCAGTTGCGGTTATTCTTGCTGGTATATTTTTTTGATAACAGTGAGTACATAGAAGTGTAAAAATAGAGAAAAAATTAAGTATATTGGCTGGCTGAAAAACAAAAGCGATAAATAATGAAAAATTAAAAAAACTTTGTGATAAAAATAATTTTTAGAAAATTTTGCAATATTTTAAATAATAAGTTATAATAAAATTGAAATGAACAGAATACACTCGGTTGAAACTCAGGTGAGAGTCCTTAAAAAGGCGCCGAAGGAGCAAGGGAAAATCCCGAAACTCTCAGGTACAAAGAATCTGAGTGGACGAAACTCTGGACAGTACATGAACAGAGAGGCGGTTTTTTATCCGACTCTCTGTTTTTTGTGTGCTCCGTAAATTATTCTGATAATAGGTGAAAGTCCTATCTATGTTGTGGCATGTATCATGTAGAAGTCAACAGTGACAGGGTG
>NZ_QPJE01000032.1 GCF_003337245.1 Halanaerobium sp. MA284_MarDTE_T2 | reverse complement strand
AATACAAAAGGCAAGTTAGAGGATATACTGTTGGGCTAACAGGATTTTAAGCCTGTGGAGATGGTGGGTTACCACTTCTAAGAAGCAGGAATCCTCGTGGGCTTGCCCCGAGGAGGGTCAATTGAAATATTTACTTTAAAATTAGAATACAGGAGATTAAAAAACTATTAGATTTGACGTAACGTCCAAAAAAATTGGAGGTATAAATAATGAAAAATAATAATAAAATAAATAAAATTTTGCTTGCATATTCTGGTGGACTTGATACTTCTGTCTGTATAAAATGGCTGGAAGATAAGTATGATGCAGATGTAATAACATATACTGCTAATCTGGGCCAGCAGCAGGACTGGGAAAAGGTAAAAGAAAAAGCACTCAAAACAGGTGCGGTAAAAGCCTATATAGATGATTTAAAAGAAGAATTTTTAGAAAAATATGTTTTTGCCGGTTTAAAAGCAAATGCACTTTATCAGGGTAAATATCCTCTAGCCACTGCACTGGCCAGACCCCTTATAGCCAAAAAAATGGTAGAAATAGCTCAGAAAGAAAATGCAGATGCAGTTGCACACGGCTGTACAGGTAAAGGAAATGATCAGGTGAGATTTGAGGTTTCTTTTAAAGCCCTTGCTCCAGATCTGGCAGTAATTGCACCTTTAAGAGACTGGGGCTTTACTTCCAGAGAAGAAGAAATCGAGTATGCTGCTAAAAATAATATAGAAGTAAAGGCAACAAAAGACAGCCCATACAGTATAGACCAGAATCTCTGGGGCATAAGTATTGAATGTGGTGTTCTGGAGGATCCATGGGAAGAGCCCCCTGCAGATGCATATCAGTGGACAAAAGCAGTAAATGATACTCCTGATAAGCCACAGTATTTAACAATAGCTTTTTCTGAGGGAATTCCAATAAAGCTGAATGATAAAGCTGTTTCACCTGAAGATCTTGTGCAGGAATTAAATAAAATTGGGTCAGAATATGGTGTAGGGAGACTTGATATGGTTGAAGACAGGCTGGTTGGAATTAAATCCAGAGAAATTTATGAAGCCCCTGCAGCAGATATTCTCATAAAAGCACATAAAGCTCTGGAATCTCTGACATTGGATAGAGAAAGCAGGAATTATAAAGCACAGATTTCTGATAAATATGCTGAATTAACATATTATGGTCAGTGGTTTTCTCCTTTAAGAGAAGCTCTGGACTCCTTTATAAATAAAACACAGGAAAAGGTCAATGGCACAGTAAAAATTAAACTGGAAAAAGGAAATGCTGTAGTTGTGGGCAGAAAATCTGATAATTCACTTTATCAATATGGATTGGCCACTTATGATGAGAATGATATTTTTGATCATGATTCTGCAGCAGGATTTATTAATCTCTGGGCACTTCCTCTTCAGGTAGCTTATCATAATTCAGAGGTGAAAAAATAGATGAAACTCTGGGGTGGAAGATTCGAAACTGATACAGATCAGATTATGGACCAATTTAATTCGTCTTTATCATTTGATATAAAATTGATGGAATATGATATTCAGGGAAGTCTGGTTCATGTAGAAATGCTGGGCAGACAGGGTATAATATCTGCAGAAGAAGCTAATACTATAATTAAGGGTCTCAAAGAAGTAAGAAAAGACCTTGCAGAGGAAACTGCCGGAGGAAATATAGATTTAACAGAAGCAGAAGATATACATACACTTATTGAAAAAAGATTAACAGAAAAAATAGGTAAAACAGCAGGGAAAATGCATACGGGGAGAAGCAGAAATGATCAGGTGGCTCTGGATATGAGGCTTTATCTCAGGGATAAAACAGATGAAATAATTGATCTTATTGATAACTTCCTTAAGATTTTACTGGAACTTGCTGAAAAAAACAAAAAAACTGTAATGCCTGGTTATACACATATGCAGAGAGCCCAGGTTATCAGCTTTGGACATCACCTTCTTGCTCATTATTTTAAATTAAAGAGGGATAAAGAAAGATATCTGGACTGCCGAAAAAGAATAAATATTTCTCCACTTGGTTCCGGGGCACTGGCAGGCAGCTCTTTTCCGCTTGATAGAAGCTGGACAGCGGAAAAACTCAATTTCTCCAGACCGTGCAAAAACTCTATAGATGGTGTAAGTGACAGAGATTTTATTGTGGAATTTTTATCAGTTTCGGCAAATATGATGGCACACTTAAGCAGTATGAGTGAAGAAATTATTCTCTGGAATTCAGCTGAGTTTGATTTTATAGAACTGGATGACCGTTATACAACAGGAAGCAGTATTATGCCCCAAAAGAAAAATCCCGATTTAGCAGAGCTTGTAAGAGGCAAATCAGGAAGAGTTATTGCAAATTTAAATCAGATTTTGATAACAATTAAAGGACTTCCACTTGCTTATAATAAAGACCTCCAGGAAGATAAAGAGTGGCTTTTTGATACTGTAAAAACAATTAAAGTAATCTTAACATTGTTTCCAGAGATGATTAGAACACTGAAGGTAAACAAAGAAAATATGCTGAAAGCTGCCGGTAAGGGTTATTTAAATGCTACAGAGCTGGCAGATTTTATGGCAGAACACTCTATTCCATTTAGGACAGCACACAGCATAGTTGGTAAAGCAGTTTTATATGCAGTAGAAAATGATAAAGAATTAAATCAATTAACTGAAGATGAATGGAAAAAAGTTTTTCCTTCTGATGTTGAATACAGTGAGGAAAAATTAACTTTCAAATTAGACATAAAAAATTCGTTAAATAATCATTCTACTTATGCGGGTCCATCCCCTGATGAAGTACAAAAAATTATCGAAGAAGAAAAATCTGCTTCCAAATAGATTCAAATTAAGTTATAGAAGTTAGGCACTAGAAAACCTGACGGGCTTGCCCTCCCGGATGAATAGTGGCTAATTTTGAAGTAATTAAATATTACTTTAAAATTATTCTTTTTCCTGGTTCTCATACTTATTAAGTACCATCTTCATACCTTCTTCCATTAAATCATTAGCATTGCAATCTTTTTTTAGAGCTAATATTCTAATTTTCTTATATAATTCTTCATTTAAAGTAGTGTTGACTGCTTTTCTTGGCATACTGAACACCTCCTACAATTATTATACTATATAGTTGACAATATATCAATACAATAGTATAATACAGTTAACAATATAAGGAGATAAATATAATGATTAAGAAATTCAAGCCAATTAATAAAGCATATAAATTTAGAATATACCCCAATCAAGAACAACAAGAGTTAATTGATAAGACTATTGGTTGTAGTAGGTTTATTTACAACGAATTTTTAACAAAAACTAAAGAAGAAAATTATCAATCATATACTAAATATTCCAGACAACTGCCTCAACTAAAAAAAGAATATGAGTGGCTTAAAGAAGTAGATAGTATAGCTTTACAGCAAAGTCTTAAAGACCTGGATAGAGCTTTTAAGAATTTCTTTAGCGGCAAATATAATTATCCTAAATTCAAATCTAAAAAAAGTGCCAGACAATCATACAGAACTCAAAAATTTATCAGATCCAGTGGCAGCACTAATATTGAAATAAAAGATAATTACATCAAATTACCTAAACTATCCTGGGTAAAATTTGTTAAATCTAAAAAAGTTAAGGGTAAAATCAATAATGTTACAGTTTCTAAATCTAGAGCAGGCAAATATTATATCTCGATTAATGTTAGACAAATTTTAAAAACAGTTGTTAACAATAATCAGGGTGAATTAGGATTAGATTTAGGAATTAAAGACTTTTTAACTACTTCTAATGGTGAACATATAGAAAATCCTGGACACCTTTCTAAATATCAGGATAAACTTGCTAAATTACAAAGAAGGTTAGCTCGTAAAGAAGAAGGTAGCAACAATTGGAAAAAACTTAAAAAGAAAATTGCTAAAGTTCATGAAAAAATCAAAAATATTCGTAAAGACTTTTTGCATAAACTGTCCACTAGACTAACAAAGGAGAACCAACTTTTAGTCATAGAGGACTTAAATGTAAAAGGTATGCTTAAAAATTCTAAACTGGCAAAACATATTTCTGATTGTGCCTGGAATATGTTTACTACAATGCTCAAATATAAAGGTGAATGGTATGATTGTATAGTGCATAAAGTAGATATGTTTTTTGCTAGTAGTCAAACCTGTAATGTATGTGGTACTAAAAATCCTAAAGTCAAAGACCTATCAGTTCGTACCTGGACTTGTAGCTGTGGTGCAGCCCATAATCGAGATATAAATGCTGGTAAAAATCTTTTAAAACAGGGTAAATTAGATTTAGGTATAAGATAGACTATATAGGGTAGGGCTTACCCGAATTTACGCCTTTTGAGAGAACGTAAGACCTAACTTAATCTACCATTCGGTATGCTTTGAGTAGGCAATTCTCTATGAATAAGGAATCCACGTAGGCTTGCCCCGTGGAGCGTCAATGGACTTATGAAAACACTGTCCAGAGAGCTGGCGCCAGAAATTAGAGCTAACGCAATTTTGCCTGGTTCACATGAAACAAACCGCATAAAAAATATAATTGAAAGTCAGCTGGAACGGGGAGAATTTGACAGTTATGAAGAGGCACTTGACTTTAGGAGTAAAAATATACCATTTAAAAGATTGGGTAAGCCTGAGGAATTAGGTGATCTAGTTGCCTTCTTATCTTCGGGAAAATCAAGTTATATTAATGGAGCGGCAGTAGTCATAGATGGTGGGGGCGGCCGATCAAATCTTTAAAATATAAAAATAAATCACTGCTGGAGCAGTGGTAAAATGGATAAAGATATTGAAGTGATTATTGTTGACCATGATCCGATGATATGTCAGCTGCAGAAAGCTGAATAAACTGTTTTAACTTATAATTCTGCTGGAGAAATAAATTTTCTTCGGCAGAATTTTTCTTTATTTAAAAGAGAATCTATATTAAAATAGAATAAAGAAATATAAGACTTCTTTTTTTAAAAAAGATTTAAATGAGAAAACCTGGGAAATTTTTAAAATATATTGCAGCAAAAAAGGAGAATTATAATATGGAAAAAAACTATAAAAAAATCTCTATTATATTATTAACAGCAGCAGTAATTATAATCTGCAGTGGCAGTATTATGGCATTTTCTCAATATGAAAAAGATGTTTCGGATAGATTATATAATGATTTAGATAAAAAGTATCGAATAGAAAAATTTTCTTCTGATAGTGCTGAACAAAAAATACTTAATCGTCTTGTAAGTAATTTAGATAATAAAGAAATGAAAGAAGCTGGGTTTGAGATACATTATATTGATTCTGATGTAATTAATGCATATTATATAGGCAATGGAAAGATAATGTTATTTAGCGGACTGTTAAATAAATTAAAAACCGATGAACAGCTGGCAGGTCTTATTGCACATGAGATGGGCCATGCCTATTACAGACATCTATATAAAGACTTAGAAAATAATATGGGTGTATCTGTAATAGGATTAATCTTTAACTATTTTACTGATAATCAGTATGCAAATATTACAGGTATAGCTCAAAATTTGATAACTAAAGGATTTTCTAGAGAGCAGGAACAGGAAGCTGACCTTTTTGCAGTAGATTTAATGTTAAAATCAAATTATAACCCCCAGGGTTTAGTCGAATTAATGGAGATTTTCAAAGAAGAAAGTGGTGGAAGTAAACTTCTGGAATTTACTCAGACTCATCCCATTCCTGATACAAGGATAAAATATATTTCTGATTATATCGATAAAAAGACAGGAAAGAAAATAGGAGATGTATCAATTAAAGATACAGATAAAAACGATGATATTCCTGAGTTGAATAGAAATAAAAATGATCAAAAAACAGATGGAGGTAGTAAAGATTATATAACCAGCACAGATAGAATCGAGCTCAAACAAAAATTTTCAGATAAACATTTCAGCATTCAACTTCCAGAATCATGGAAATTGAATGAAATAAAAAAACAGAGGAGTGATGAATTATCAGCATATGAACTGGATAGTGAAGAGAAAAATGTTTCGGGAGTAATAAGGGTATTTGATTTAGGAAACAGAGAATTTATGGAAACTGCTGAAAAAAATTATAAATATCAGCTTATATCTGAGGAAAATTATGATGTAATAGATAGTGGAAAACTTAATTATAAAAAAGAGAGTTACTATGTTTATAAAGAAAATGATAATGAATATAAATATGAATATTTAATTTCTCTGACAGATAAAAAAATGCTGAAAGCTTTATTTTTTATGGATAAAAGTGTTAATAAAGAAAGCAAGGTTAAACTAGAAAAAATAGTTGAAAGTATATCAAATCTATAAAACGCGGTATTAGTTTTGAACAAAAGAGAACTGTTATAAAAAAAATTAAATTTGACGAATTTTCAAAAAAATGTTATATTATAGATAGAATAATTATTTTTTTCGGAGGAAAAATTCATGACTGCAAATAAAGCAAATGATATGTCGACAATGAGAATAGGAAATACACTTTTAATCTTGAGAGATTTATATGAAGGCGGTTTTGCCTCTAGATCAGACATCAGTAGATCAACCAGCTTAAGTTCGTCTGCTGTCACATCGATTACAAAAGAACTGCTGCAGAAAAAAATGATTGTGGAAAAAGAACCTGATAATGTAAGTGGTGTGGGCAGGCCGCGGAAACCTCTGTATATTAATGATAAAGACTGGTATGTTTTGGGAGTACATATTTCGGGAGATCAAAACTTAAAACTGGCGGTATTTAATCTGCTGCTGGAAAAAGTAGCCGAAAGAGAGTTTGAACTTGAAAGTTATAAACCAGAAGATGTTGTTAAAAAAATAATTTCAGCTTACAGTTCTCTTAAAGCTGAAATAAGCAAAAAAGGCAGATGTCTGGCTCTTGGACTGAGTATAACAGGTATTGTTGATAGAAAAAAAGGAAAATGTTATTTTTCTGAGATTTTAAAATGGGAAGATGTAGATATAAAAAATCTTTTTAAAGATAAAATTAATATTCCAATTATTATAGAAAGAGATGTTAATGCTCTGGCTCTTTCTGAACATATGATTATGGAAAAAAATGAGGTTCCAGATTCGCTTGCTGTAATAATGGTCGGCCGGGGAATGGGACTTGGGATGATAATTGATGGACAGATATACAGCGGTAATCTGGGAAGTGCAGGGGAAATATCACATATACTTTCAGTAGACAGTAGTTATAAAAAGAAATGTATCTGCGGCAAATCCGGGTGTATTTCTACAATTTTAAGCAAAAAAATGCTGATTGATAGAATTCATTCCCTATTAAAAAAGGTAAAAATAGAAGATTTTGATATAGAAAAGTTAGAAGAAGATCCACTTGAGTATTTAGCTCAGCTTAATGTTAAAAATGATAATAATTTAGACAAGGATTTTGTAGAGTCTGTCAGTTACCTGCTCAAGATTATAACAGAAATCTATGCACCTGAGAAATTAATATTAAGTTCAAATTATAATTTTACAGTTTCTAAAGAAGCAGAGATTAGGAGAATTTATAATAGAGAAATGACTCTTCCGCAGAGATTTATCAAAGATATTGAATTCAAAAGACATTCCAGTACAGAGTGGGCCAGAGGGGCTGCTTCTGTGGTTGTTCATGACCTTTTAAATAATTATTATCTCTGGAATTATGTTGAATAAAATTTTTATTTAATTATTTTTTCCTTTGAAAAAAATAATTAATGAAGGGAGGTATTAGAGGATATTTTTGTGCCTTTTTTAAAGTTTTAAAACCCAAAAGGAGTGGAAAAAATGAAAAAAATTGCTTCATTAGTATTAGTTTTATTTGTCCTGATGATATTGAGTGCTGGTGCAGAAGCAGAAGAATTGACTATTATGCATAGTGAGCCTCCACTGACTATGGATCCAGCAAATCACAGTGCTGGATATACTATGGCTGTTCTGTATCCTATGTATGAAACTTTAACTATGTTTAATGAAGAAATGGAAGTAGTTCCTTCATTAGCTACTTACTGGGAAGCATCAGAAAATGGTACTGAATGGACATATCAGATCAGAAAAGGAGTTAAATTTCATGATGGTTCAGAACTTAATGCCGAAGTTGTAAAAGCAAATTTCGAAAGAATTTTAAATCCTGATAATGGTCTTTCTACAAGATCTCGTTTCGCAGATGTCATAGAAAAAGTCGAAGTTTTAGACGATTATACTGTGAAGTTTAATTTGGAGAAACCATACCCGGCATTTCACCATTTAACTTCCATTCACAGTGGAGCTATTATTAGTCCTAAAGCACTTAAAAAAGGCAATGAATTTCTGGCAAGAAATGCTGTAGGAACCGGGCCATACAAGTTTGTTGAATGGGTCTCTGGAGAAAGAGTTGTTATGGAGAAAAATGAAAACTATTGGAAGGATAATAGTGATAGTGTAGAAAAAATGGTTTTCAAATGGTCTTCCGAAAAGTCTGTTAGAGTTATGGCTTTACAGTCAGGTGAAGTAGATGTTATTTTCCCAGTACCACCTGCATATGCAAATGTTATTGAAAATGCACCTAACTTAAAGTTATATGAAGAACCGAGTGATAAGACATTGTGGCTTGCTCTTAATACACTGCATGAACCGCTTGATAATGTAAAAGTTCGTCAGGCTCTTAATTATGCAACAGATAGAGAAGCAATGATAAAATCTCTTCTTTTTGGTCATGGTACAGCTGCAAATTCACCAATGGGACCAGTATCTTTTGGTTATGATCCGGAAACCCCTGCATATGAATATAATCTGGAAAAAGCGAGAGAGCTGCTTAAAGAAGCAGGTTATGAAGATGGATTTACTCTTCCCATAGCTGTACAGGAAGCAGAAACAAATATTGCTGAAGCTCTGCAGGGTATGTGGTCAGATATTGGAGTAGAAGTTGAAGTCAACAGAATGGAATATGGTCTCTGGGCAGATGAGGTATTTAGAGCGCCAGAGAATAACAAAGGTTATAGTGTAATCGCTTCCTGGGCTGCTTCTCTTGTAGATGCAGATGGATTTCTGACACCACTTTTCCATACAGACAGTTTTGCACCAGCTGGCGCCAACCTCGGATTTTATTCAAATAAAAAAGTAGACAGCCTTTTAGATGAAGCTGCAAGAACTGTAAATCCTGATAAGAGACTGGAACTTTATTCAGAAGCACAGAGAATTATTCAGGATGAAGCTGCACATGTATCATTATATTATGCAAATAGTCTTGCCGGTATGAACCAAAAAGTAAAAAATGTCTGGATGATGAGTGATATGCTTGTATTTAGAGATCCAGTAATTTCTGAATAATTAATCTAAAATTAGACCTGTGCCTTAACAGGGTACAGGTCTTCTTTTATAGGGAGGTAAAAATTTTGGGAAGTTATATTGCAAAAAAGCTGATTATGCTGCCTCTAGTATTATTAGTAGTATCATTTATAATATTTATGCTGCTTAGATTTATTCCCGGAGATCCTGCAAGACTGATGGCAGGACAGCAGGCAACACAGGAAGATGTAGAAATGATGAGGAGCCGTCTGGGACTTGATAAAAACATATTTCTTCAATATGGATTATTTCTTAAGAATGCTGTTCAGGGTGATTTAGGAAGTTCTATTCGGTCTAATAAACCTGTGATAGAAGAAATAGCTTCACGACTGCCAAATACTGCAGTTCTAGCTGTAAGCAGTTATACAATTGCAACACTGGTGGGGGTGACAGCTGGGGTTCTTGCGGCAGTATTCCAGTATTCATGGTTTGACCAGGGAGTTATGTTTTTTGCTATTTTAGGTGCATCTACCGCTAATTTCTGGCTGGCTTTACTCGGAATGAGTTTGTTTTCTGTTAAACTTGGTATTTTGCCGCTTATGGGAACAGGCACCTGGCAGCATCTTGTCTTACCAACACTATCACTTGCATTTTATCCAACAGCCCTCATTGCCCGCATGAGCCGCTCCAGTATGCTGGAAATTATAAGGCAGGATTATATAAGAACAGCTCGAGCAAAAGGATTAAAAGAAACTGTTGTATATATTAAACATGCTTTAAGAAATGCTTTTATACCGATCATAACTGTAATAGGACTTCAGTTTGGCGTTTTATTTGGTGGTGCAGTTGTAACAGAAACTGTCTTCAGCTGGCCCGGGATTGGACGGCTTCTTGTGGATTCTGTTCGTTATAGAGATTATCCACTTATACAGGGAACTGTACTGATGACAGTATTTATGGTTGTATTTATTAATTTTATGGTCGATTTAATTATAGTAAAAATAGATCCTCGAATAAGATTTGATTGAGAGGTGAATTAATTGTCTAATAATAAAGTTAAAAAAATATTTAATATTAATTTTCTTAAAAAAAGAAAAGGTATGGTTATTGGTGCTGTAATGGTTATTATTTTGATTTTAAGTGGAATATTTGCACCCTTTATTGCACCATATGATCCATATAATCAGGATCTGGGGAAAAGTTTTACTGCACCAAATGATGAACATATTTTTGGTACAGATCAATTTGGAAGAGATATTTTTTCGCGTGTTATTTATGGTATCAGAATAAGTATAATGGAGATATTCTTTTCAGTGGGCCTATCTCTGCTTATAGGTGTTCCACTTGGTCTGGTAGCCGGATATTTTGGAGGAAGAATTGATCAGATGATAATGTGGTTTCTGGATATTATATTTTCTTTTCCCGGCATTTTACTTGCTATACTAATAGTAAGTATTTTAGGACCTTCTCTAATAAATATGCTGATAGCTATTTCAATTTTTTCTGTTCCTATTTATGGTAGATTGAGCAGGAATCTGACCCTTTCTCTTAAACAGCAGGAATTTGTACTGGCTGCAAGAGCAATTGGTGCTAAAAAAGGTAGAATTATGTTTAAACATATTTTAAGAAATGCAGTAGCACCTCTACTTGTACAGGCAACATTAACTGCCGGAGGAGTGATACTGAGTGCATCTTCTCTCAGTTTTCTGGGGCTTGGAGTACAGCCTCCTATACCGGAATGGGGAGGATTAATAGGAAATGGAAGAAGCTTTATAGGTGTGGCACCATATATGTCGCTCTTTCCAGGTCTTGCAATTACCTATACTGTATTAGCATTTAATATTCTGGGTGATGGACTGAGAGATTATCTCGATCCCAAGTTAAAAAATAAAGAATAACATATAGAAGTGGGGCTGAAAAAATGAAGATTTTAGTTGGAATGATTCATCATGAATCAAATTCTTTTAATCCAGAGCTAACAGAGCTGGATGAATTTAAAATACTTAAAGGTGAAGAAGTTTTAGAAAACAGAGATATGTACAGCCATTCCAGCCTGAAGGGAATAATGGAAACTTTAAAGAAAAACAAATTTGAAATTGTACCTACAGCTGTTTTTTTACCCACCTCTGAAGGGGGTCTTGTCAGTGATGGGGCCTATCAAAAAATTAAAAAAATATATATAAATGAAATGGAAAAGCATAAAGATATTGATGGGGTTTGTCTAGCACTACATGGTTCTATGACTACAGAGAGTCATCTTGATGTTGAGGGGGATATTTTAAGTGAAACTCGTGCTTTTTTTGGAGATGATGTTTGGATAACTGCTGCTGTTGATATGCATGCTATGATAACAGATAAAATGATAAAAAATGCAGATGGACTTACAGCATATAGAACTGCTCCCCATGTTGATAAATATGAGACAGGTGTAAGAGCGGCTGATATGCTGCTTAAAGCTTTGAAGGAAAATATTGAATTAAAGATGTCTGGAGTTAAAATTCCCTATCTTGTTTCAGGTGAAAAATCAGAAGGCAGCAAATATCCAATGAATGAATTGCTAAAAAAACTTGAACTTGTAGATAAAAAAGAAAAAGTACTTAATTCTTCCTTCTGTTTGGGTTTTCCCTGGTCTGATGTTAAATTCAACACTGTTTCAGCACTGGTGGTCACTGAAGAAAGCAAAAAGATTGCTGATCAGGAAGCTAAATATTTGGCACGTCTATTCTGGGATAAAAGATATGATTTTAAATTTACCACACCAGCATATTCGCTGTCAGAATCACTTAAAATAGCTGCTGCAGAAGATGACAGTCCTGTTTTTATAATTGACTCAGGAGATAATCCGGGAGCAGGAAGCAGTCAGAAAATAGTTGAACCACTAATTTATTTAACAGAAAATAATTTCAAGAATGTATTATATGGTTCTGTCTGTGACAGAGAAGTTGTTGACTTACTCTCAGAGGCTGGCCCTGGTGTAAGAAAAGATATTTATTTGGGCCAGAAAAATAGTGATCCGAAATCAGGTAAAGTTAAATTCTGCTGTAAAGTAAAAAAGATAAGGTACTATAAAGGTATTAAATCTGTTTTAACTGATATAGATGGTATTGATGTGATAATTTCCAATCAAAAAGTTGTTATGACCGATCCCGAATTTGTGTTTAATTTTGATATTAAACTTGATAATTATAAAATAATAATGTTCAAAAGTGGATATCTGGCACCTGAATATCAGCCTTACTCTAAAAAAACACTGCTTGCTTTAACTCCAGGTTATACATATCAGGAGCTGGAAAAACTTCCATATAAAAATGTTAAAAGACCTATTTTTCCGGTTGATAAAATAGATAAAATTGAATTTGAAACTTTTTGCTGAGGTGATTGTATGAAAAAAACAACTTTAGAAATATGCTGTGCTTCAGCTGCTGATGCCGTAGAAGCAGAAAAAGGTGGAGCTGACAGAATTGAGTTAAATTCTGCAATGGTTTTTGGAGGTCTGACGCCCAGTATTGGTGATTTAATTGAAGCAAAAAAAAGGATTAATATTCCAGTAGTAGTTATGATAAGACCACGCAGTGGAGGTTTTTGCTGCAGTGAGATAGAATTTGAAGTAATGAAAAAAAATGCTGAAAAACTGCTTGCTGCTGGTGCAGATGGAATTGTTTTTGGAATTTTAAAGGAAGATGGCAGTCCTGATATAGAGAAAAATAAAATAATGAGAAAAATTGCTGGAGATAAAGAAGCTGTGTTTCACAGGGCTTTTGATATTGTTTCTGATCCCTTTGCCGCAGTTGACCAGCTGACAGATATCGGTATAGATCGAATACTGACAAGTGGACAGCAGGCTAAAGTTGAAGATGGTTTAAAGCTGGCCAGAGAAATAATTAATTATGCAGGTGACAGGATAGAGGTTCTTCTTGGTGGAGGAATAAGGGAACATAATGTAAAAAAAATAATTTTAAGAACAGGGGCAGAACAGATTCATCTTTCTGCATTTAAAGAAATATTTGATAATTCGGCTTCTCATCAAACAAAGGTTTCATTTAATGGTTTAAAATCTCTGCCAGAAAACAAGTATAAAATTACTGATAGTAAAAAAGTAAAAGCAGTAAAAAATAATATAAGTTAATTTAATCCCTAACTTTTCAGTTAGGGATTAAATGATGCGAAAATTATTATTTAATACTTTTTGAAGTGTAACCATGTTAGTTGATAGCTAATAAAAATACCCGGCGATGTGCCGGGTTAATAGCAGAAACCGTTTTATATTTTAATTTGGTTCTGTGACTATCAGGATAATCAAAATTTTATTATATGCAGTTTAAATCTAAAATAAATTAATGTTAAATATAATTACCAAGCGCCTTTATGACTTATATTTTTGGCAGCATTTTTTGTCCCCAACTCCATTGCCTCTAAATCTGTTTTTTCTTCCATTTTAGCTTTCAAAAAGCCAGCGATAAACGCGTCACCAGCTCCCATTGTATCTACTACATTAGTTTTGATGATTCCATATTTCAAAAAATCGTAGCCATTATATAAAATACTCCCATTTTCTCCCAAAGTAACTATTACATAATTTGCACCTTTTAAATGTATTTTTTTCATATAGGATCTAATAAAATCATCATCTTTTTGATAAGAAAAAAATGCATATTTTATATATTTTATTATTTTTTCTAATATATTATTTTCTAGTTTGTTAGCAAAATCAAAAGAAATGTCTAACCCATTATTGTGAAAATATTGTAAGTATTTATCTGTTTTACCCCAGAAACCAGAATGAACAAGATCATGTCCAAGTATAAAGTTTAAGTCTTCTTTTTTTAGTTCAAACTTGGTGAAGACCCCTTCATTATAATCACCTAAAATTCTTTCTCCATTGATTAGTTTTACTTCCGTAACAGCTGTTTTACCTTTTAGCTGTTTCAAATGGGTTATATTTACATTTTCTTTTTTTAAAGAATTTTTTAAAAAATTTCCATACTTATCATTTCCAATTACTCCAATATAAGAAGAATTACCATTCAATCTACTAAAATAGACAGCAACATTAACCGGATTTCCTCCAGGAAATAATTCATTAGTATTAATATATTTATCAATACAATTATCACCAACTGCAGCTAATTTCATAATCAATTTCCTTTCTTTAATATAGTGGGGTTTGATTTAAATCAAGATTGCGGAAATATTGTAATGATTTTTGAATAGCTATATCCCAAAATGGCCAAGAATGTTCACCTTCCCATTCCAAGAAAGTATATTGATAATCAAGTTTACTTATTTTGTTTTTGAATTCCAAATTTTGTTCATAAAGAAAATCATTTTTTCCGCATATTTGAATTATTTTTGGTTTTCTTATGTTTTGCTCTTTACTTTGTAATAATAAATATAAATCATCTTTTTTTGAGAGTTTAAGATTTTTATTTATTATTCCTTTTAATTCTTTAGATTGTATATCTTTATATTTTTCATTAATTACTTTATTAATGAATTGTTTCATATTTACTATTCCAGATAGAACAGCTACTGAATTAAATTTTTCATTATTTCTTAAAGCTATTTTAAGTGCACCATATCCTCCCATAGATTCACCAGCAATATATACGTTTTCTCTCTTAGTAGAGATTTTGAACCATTTTTTAATAATTTCAATAATTTCATTTGAAACATATGAGAAATAATTAATCCCATAACTTGTATTAAAATAAAAACTTCTTTGAACTTCTGGCATTACAATAAAAAAATTATATTTTTTTGAATAATATTCAATTTTAGTAAATCTAGTCCATTCAGATGAATTTCCTCCTAAACCATGTAAAAGTATTAGTAATTTAGGCGCATTTGTGAAGAGTGGTGTTACATCATTAGAAAGCTCAGGAATAATAATTTTAATATTTGTTGTCATTTTTAGTTTTTGTGAATAAATATCGCCTGAAAAAAAAGCCATAAAATCACCTCTACTGATATTAAAATAATAAGATATACTTAATAAATTTTAATTTTTTAGAATCAAATTTAATTGTGTTTTAAATATTTTTCTTAAGGAATGTTACCATCTAAATCAAATTTGATTTAGATGGTATATTTGTAAAAAACATATAAATAATAATTATATTAATTTTTAACCTTTTTTTTCTTGCTTTCCCAATAATAATATACAGGAAGTCCTGTTGTTACAACAATAATTGCACTTATTATTCCTTTAATCGGTGCCCATTGAAAAGTTGAAACAATTAATATACTACTTGATAACATTGCAAGTATTGTTGTGAGTTTCCAAACTGGCATTCTCCATAAAGGATTATATTTTTCTTTTTTGCGGTGCCAAAAAACAGTACCAAACGTTAAGAAGTTTTTTAGTAAAGCAACAAGAGTAAAATAACCTAATAAATCTGTTATATTTGAACCAAATATTAATATTATCCCAACTAAACATTGAATTAATATTGAAAAGGCAGGTGTTTCCCATTTGGGATGTACTTCAGCAAATTTTTTAAAAAATAAACCATCTTTAGCCATTGCATATTCAATTCTTGGTTGAAACATAATACAACTTGAAAGTGATCCAATAATTACAATTATTGCTACAATTGCAGTTGCTTTACCTGCAAATTGACCGATTATGGGCATTTTTGCAAACGCTTCTGCTACAGGAGCATTGGAAGATGTTAAAATTTCCATTGGCAGCAATCCTGTGATACTAAAAGTTAAAAGACTATAAAGTGCAATAATAATCAGAACAGTGACTATTAGAGCCTTTGGCATTGTTTTAGCCGGATCTTTTATTTCGCCTGTCATATAGCAGACGGCTCCCATACCATCATAAGACCATGTGGTTGCTGCAATTCCAGCAGCTAGAGCTATTAAACCTGTTGGAGCACTGGCCAATGGTGCAGCAAAAATTAATTCAGGTTTAAAATAAAATAAACCAAAACCAATTAATATGATGAAAGGGATAATTTTAAAGAAAGTTATGAATGTTTGAAAAATACCGCCGCCTTCTACAGAACGTAAGTGAATTATCATTAACACTAAAACAAAAAGTGTAGCTACAAGTTTGATACCTATACCCTGAATAGCTGGAAATAAGAACGATAAATAATTAGCTATTGCTAAGGCCATTATTGATATAGATGGTGGATCGGTGGCCCAGAAACTAATCCATCCTGTTAAGAAAGCAAGAGGTCTACTTCCTGCTTCTCTAAAATAAATATACTGACCGCCATTTTCAGGATAAGCAGTTGCTAATTCAGCATACACTAGATTTTGGGGGATCATTATTAATCCACCAATTAGGAATGCAATCACTGTCATATAAGCTGAGCCTGAAGCAGCAGCTACTTCTCCAACTGATGAAAAGATACCTGATCCAACCGTAGTCCCAACACCAAGAGCTATAGCTGCTCCTAAACCAAGCTTTCTTTTTAATTCCACTTCTTTTTTTGGTTTAATTAAATCAATATTCTCTTCTATTTTTTCTTTAATATCCATTTTTTTCCCCTTTCTTAGATAAATAATTTTTTATGTACATAATATAATTTAAATTATTAATTTTTTAATAATTTTTTTAGATTTTTAATAGCTTTCTTTGAATATAGTGAGGGATCATTAATATAAGAAGAAACTAGTTCAATTGTTAAATAACCTTTATAATTATAATAATCTAATTCCTCTAGGTATTCTTTTAAAGGAATATTACCTTCTCCCGGTATTAAGTGGATATCACTACATCCATTATTATCAACTAAATGAATATGATAGAGTTTATCTTTTAGTTTTTCTAAATAATTTGTCAACGGTTCTTGATGAACAAATGGAGGAACTACATCACACATTCCAAATATATATTCTGATTCTATTTCTTTGAAAATAGCTTTTAAGTCATTAGTCTCACGTATTACATTTGACTCATACATAGTTAATGGTTCAATAACTATTTTGTGTTTAATTGTTTCTGCATAATTTTTTATCACTTTTAAATTTGTTAATAATAAATCCCATATTTCTTTTTTAGAAAGATAATATCCTGCATGACCAGCAGATATTAATGTGAAATCTGCTCCCATTTTTTTCGCCATATCCATCGATAATTTTATATAATCTAAAGATTCTTTGCGAATTTTATTATCAATTGTCATCATATTAAAAGGATAGGCATTTAATTCAGGGGTATATCCAAAAACGGGAATTTCATATTTATCAATTAGATCTTTAATTTCTTTTATTTTTCCATTTTTCAAATCTGGTGCATATGCATGTGGTCTACCTCCCCATAATTCAATACCATCATAGCCAAATCTTTTAGCATCTCTAAAGGCATCTTCAAGACGTTTTCTAATATAACCTGAAGTAAACATACCTATTTTCATGTGCCACCTCTTTCTTGATTAATAAGATTCAATTCCACCATAATATCTTCTATCATCAGGATTATGTCCCTTACTTATTGATAAATAATAATAGAAATATTCTAGAGGTACAAAAAGAATAAAAGGAGCTAACATTGGATGTAACCCTTTAATATAATCTTCAATGTCAAAAATAATATAATTTTCACTAAACTTTTTAACAAAATTTAGAGCTCTTTTAGTGGTATGTCGAGTTTCATCGTTTCCAAGAATGAAAATGTAGGGAACATCTTTATCAACTACTTCTAAAGGACCATGTCTGAATTCAGCTGCGTTTAATGAGCTGCCATGAGTCCAAGTGAATTCAAGCATTGTAATAACACCTTCTTTATATCCTAGTGGAAGAGTTGCCCCAGAAGAAATAGTATATATAAAGGGCCATTTTGCAGCTTTTTTTCCTAATCTTTTTGATTTTTTTTCTGTTGTTTTCACTAGATTTTTTAATATAGAAGGTAATTTTTTAATATCTGATATAATTGTTCTTAATTCTTTGTTTTCTTCTTTCTTTAAAATAAACTTAATAGACAAATAATAAGTTAAAAGTAAATGAACTTCCCAAATACAATCAGCCTTATAAGCAATTAAATTTTCTGCAGATTTTGTTAGCAAATTTTCTTCTTCATTTTTAGTAAAACCTAAAGTGAAAGCACCTTGTTTTTTTGCTTTCATGATTGAGTCGGCAACTTCTTTAGTGTTTCCTGAATCGGATACACCAATAACTGCTGTTTGTTTATTTAAAAATTTTGGTGTTTGATCTAGAAAATCCCAACCGCTATATGAAGCACATTCTATGTTAGAATATTTTCTGAATAAAAGCTCTGCAGTTTGACAAGCGCATAATGGTGAGCCGCAAGCCACAAAATAAATTTTTTTTATATTTTGAGAATCCATTTTAGTAACAAGTTTTTCTATTTTAGGAAAATCTCTTTTTATTATAGTCTCCACTTCAGAAACCATATTATCGGTAACTAAAAAATCAACTTTATTTTTATCAATTTTTAACATCCAATTCATTCCTTTCAAAGATAAATTCATATTATATTTAAGTTTTTTCTTAAAAATTCCAAAGAATTCTTAATAGATTTATGGGGATTTTCCCAATAAATTGAATCATTTATTTCTAAAGTTAAAAAGTTATAGTAGTTATTTTTTTCAAGACAATTTATATATTTGTTAAGTGGAAGTTGTCCTTCACCTAATATCAAATGTCCAGAAGGATTTCCATCAGAAAAATGAATGTGTTTTATATTTTCTTTTAAAATCGAGAAATAATCCTCTATATTTTCCTTTGCTACTTCCATAGCAACTACATCAAGACAAACATCTAAATTATCAAATTCTACTTCTTTATAAAGATTTAATAGATCATCTCTATTTGTTATTAAATTAGATTCATATGGTTGAAGCTGTTCGATTACAATTTTTGTATTGTATTCAGATGCTAACTCTAAGATTTTATTTATACTGTCTACATTTTTCTCCCAATTTGATTTTAGGGGATGGTCTCTTAGTCCACAACCAGAGTTAATAAATAAATTATTACAATCGAGAATTTTTGCATCGCAGATTGACTTTTTTAAATAATCCAAAGTTATATTTCTTTCTTCAAGACTATTGCTGGATAAATTGAAAGGATAATTTAATAACTCAGGTGTATACATAATAGTCTTCATATTTAGACTATCTAATTTCTTTTTTATTCTTTTGAGGTAATTTTCAGCACTTAAAGAGTTATAAAAGCTTAGTCTAGAATAATGAGGACTACCAGCCCAGAATTCAATATTTTTAATATTGTTTTCTTTCATTGAATTTAAAAAATAATCAAATGAATATTGTAAATATTGAACATTCATAACGGAAAAGTTATCTAGGGTAATTTTTGACATTTATTCACCTCCTATCAAAACTTTATTTAGTGGATAGTGGGGTATCCCACTAAATAAATCCTATCATTTGTTTTTAAAAATGTCAATAATTTTTATAATTTTTTTATTATTTACATCATTTGGTTAATAAGATACAATATAAATGTATATTGTAAATTAGTATTATATAATTAAGGATGTGAAATAAATGAATATAAATTTTAATATAAATAAAAATAGCCATGTTCCAATTTATTTTCAAATTAGAAAAAAAATTAAAGAGGAAATTGAAAATAGATCTTTAAAACCGGGCAGTCAATTACCTTCTGAAAGAGAACTAAGCTCAAGTTTAGGGGTTAGTAGAGTTACTATTAGAAAGGCAATTCGTGGTCTTATTACAGAAGGATATTGTGAAAAAAGAGTTGGAAAAGGTATTTTTGTAAGCGAAAAAAAAATACCCACTAACGTTCATAATCTAGAAGGCACAACAGAATTTTTACAAAAAATAGATATTAATTTAGTTACCAAAGTAATTAGCAAAGATATAATAAGTCCTAAAAAAGAAATTATTGATAAATTAAACTTAAATTTAAATGATAAGGTTTTATTTCTTTCTAGATTAAGATATTTAAAAAATGAACCACTGATTTTTGAAACTACTTATTTATCTTTAAAAAAGTATCCAGGAATAGAAAATTATAATTTTGAAGGATCTCTTTATAATATATTGCGTGAAGAATATAATGTTTTTCCTAATAATGCAGAGGGCTTTTTTAATATTATTATGGCGGGTGAAAAAGAATCAGAGTTGTTAAATGTCCAATTAAATACACCACTTTTGGTTAAAGAAGCTGCAGTTTATTCTA
Organism: Halanaerobium sp. MA284_MarDTE_T2; assembly: GCF_003337245.1. Classification (GTDB taxonomy): domain Bacteria; phylum Bacillota; class Halanaerobiia; order Halanaerobiales; family Halanaerobiaceae; genus QPJE01. Next base: position 1,254 of record NZ_QPJE01000032.1, on the reverse strand, counting down.
AAGATAAACAAATAATCGAATATAATTCTACTTTTTTTAGAACTGATAAGTTTAAGTTTATAGTTGATTCTAAATTAGCTGATTAACTTTATCTTATTTGAATTTTGTCTATTTTGAAAGTGCCATTTGTTAATTTCATGAAGGCATCACTAATTACAGCAGTACCGGCTGTAATTATTCAGCTTATTTTGCTGCCGCTTATTGTGAAAAAAGTACAACCAGTACGAAGATTCAGTCAGGAGATGAAGGAGGGTTAAAAATGAAATATGATATTTTTTCTGTAGGTGACAATGTTGCTGATTATTATCGATCTGAAAAAAGAGTTTATGCTGGTGGTGGTGCATATAATGTGGCAGTTATGGCAGGCAGAATGGGTAAAAAAACCGCATATTTTGGTACCTTTGGGACAGATGAAAATGCAAAATTCCTTTTTGATAATTTAAAAAAATCCAGAGTTGCATATCCTCTTACAGATATTAAGAAGGGTAGAAATGCAGTATCAATAGTAGAGAATAAAAATGGGGAAAGTATAATTAATGGTGTGGATAAAGGAGTATATAAGAAACTGGACATAAATGATGCACAGTTAAAGATAATTGCCAATTCTGAGATTGTACATACAACAGCATATTCTTATTTTGAAGATTATATAAAAAAGTTAAGATTTAAGACAAAAATATCATTTGATTTTTCGTATATTAGAAAAAAAGAATATTTAAAAGAACTTCTGCGCAGAGTTAATTTTGCTTTTTTCTCTGAAGCAAAAGAGAGTGAAAATGAAGAAGAATTTCTTAAATGGGCCAGCGAACAGGGAGCCGAAGTAGTTATATTGACAAGAGGGAAAAATGAAGTTTTGATGAAATATGATGGTAAATTGGTAAAAAAAAGGGTTCCAGAAGTCGAAGTGGTAGATGATCTTGGTACAGGTGATGCATTTATAGCAGGGTTTTTATCTTCATCTCTAGAAGAGAAATCTTATGAAGAGTGTTTGGATACAGCAGTTAAAACAGCTGCTAAATACTGTCAAGTAAAAGGGTCACTTGGTGTTTCTAAACCTGCAGAAAAAGAAATAATTTTATTTCAGGATGTACATGCTGATAAATAAACTTAAAGGATTTCTGTATTTTTTATGGAATAATTATTTTGTGAAATAATAGTATGATTGTAACACAAAAAGCATATAATATTTTCCAATTTACATGTTTCAAATACTAAAATAAGTCTTCTAAACACAACAATAAAAGCATTTAAAAC
>NZ_QPJE01000031.1 GCF_003337245.1 Halanaerobium sp. MA284_MarDTE_T2 | reverse complement strand
TGTGCCCATAGTTATCTAAATTGATCTCCAGCCAGGCTGGCCTGATATTATTAAACTTATCCTGATAATTCATAATTACATCTCCCAGACATATTTACCAGATTTAATTATATCTATCTGAAGAATTTATTATCTTCAGATAGATATATAAGTAATTTCACATTCAGTTATTATCTGAAATATTATTTAAGATTAATTATTTTGAAAATATTTTTTCGTTTCTTTAAACACAACAGGACTTAATATTAAAATCGCAATTAAGTTAGGAATAATCATTAGACCATTCATTGTATCAGCTAAAGCCCAAATAGCTTCTAAGTTTCCAACTGCACCTACAAATACAAATATAACGAATAAATATCTATAGACTTTAATTGATTTTGAACCAAGTATATATTCTATCGATTTTTCTCCATAATAGCTCCAGGTCAGAATTGTAGAAAAAGCAAAAAATATTAAACCAAATGCAACTATATAACCACCTGGCCCTGGAAGTCCTTTGTTAAAAGCCAGAGTAGTCAGTTCAGCGCCAGTTTCTCCTACAGACCATACACCACTCATAATAATAACCAGAGCAGTCATTGTACAGACGATAATTGTATCAATAAAACCACCTAACATACCAACAATACCCTGGCGAACAGGTTCATCTGTTGTAGTTGCCGCATGAGCTATAGCAGCACTACCGAGTCCTGCTTCATTAGAAAATACTCCTCTTGCAACTCCAAAACGTACTACCTGTGATAAAGTTGCTCCGGTAAATCCACCAACTGCCGCATGACCACTAAAGGCGCTTTTGAATATCAGAGAAAATGCTGGACCCAAACTGCTGATATTAACAACAATAATCCAGATAGAACCTAAAACATAAATCACTGCCATCAGAGGAACCAATTTTTCTGTAACTTCAGCAATTCTTTCAATCCCACCTACTATAACAACATATGTTAATACAGCTAAAACCACACCGGTAACCCAGTAAGGTATTCCAACTGACTGTCCCAGTGCTCTTGCAACTGAATTTGATTGAACAGTATTTCCAATGCCGAAAGTAGCTAAAGCTGCAAAAATTGCAAAAGCTACACCAAGCCAGTTCCAGCTTTTACTCAGTCCATTTTTGATGTAATACATGGGACCACCTGCAAACTGACCGGTATCTTTTTTCTCCCTATATTTTACCGCCAGCACTGCCTCACTGTATTTTATTGCCATTCCAAAAAATGCAGTAATCCACATCCAGACTACTGCTCCAGGTCCTCCCATAAATATAGCAGTTGCAACTCCTGCAATATTACCTGTACCAATTGTTGCGGCTAAAGAAGTCATTAAGGCCTGAAATGGTGTTATATCTCCTTCACCTTTCTGTTTTTCTTTATCAATTCCGGAAAACAGCATTTTAAAAGCATAAAATAATTTGCGAATTGTTACTCCTTTTAAACCAAAGGTTAAATAGACACCAGTACCCAATAATAGAAATAGCATAAAAGGTCCCCAGACAAAATTACTTACTGCCGCATTGATCTTAAAAAATCCCATCTTTCCCCTCCATTTTAGTTTTTTTAGAATGAATTCTTATTATTTCTTGATTAAACTTATAAAATGAGTCTTGAATAAAATTCTAGATCAGACTCCTCTTATTATTTAATTTTTGCTTCCTCTAAATCCCTCCATTTTATTTATTTTTACATTGTAGAATATTTAAATATTTCAGACAATAACTGTTATTAGTATAGTTTTTAAAAAACAATAAGTCAAGTCTTTTGACAAAATAAAACAAAATTTTCACAAATTTCTTTTTTAAACTCTATTATTAGCCCTTTCACAGGATAAAATATATCTTTTTTAACACCTCACATGAAAAAACTCCCTGCTTAAATAGCAGAAAGTTTATTTCTAAATAAATAAAAACTTCTTTTACTAATTATTAAAAAGCAGTTCAGCAAGGAAAAATGCTTTATTTTCGTCAAAGCTTAAGCCCTTTTTACACAGTGATGACAGTAGGGAGCTGTTTTACATTAATATTATATGACAGTATTAAAAATCTTTTTGCTCTCTGTAAGTTTTTAGTAATACTTAAATTTGATATCTGAATCAAGATACCTTAGATATCTTTTCTTTTTATCTCGAAGATCATGACTGACAAAGAAAAACAGAGAAAATGCTTCCCAGAGAAAAACCCATCCCCCTACAAAAACTCCCTGCATAAGCATATCAAGCCAGAGATTAAAGTCAGAGTTTTTTAATATCAATGTTGGAAAAAGAAAGATTAGTCCCATAAAAATATATATTAATGATTTTTTGTTATTTATCTTTAAATCTCTGTTAATTAAATGAAGATCCATCCTAAAATTATTTTTTATTGTTGCTCTAGAATCTTTTTCTTTTTTTATATTTTTTTCTTCTTCCGGCATATAAAAACACAGTTCTACTTTATTTTTAATCGGCAGCTCCCAGCTCGCCCTCTCCAGATAATCGGCAAGTTCTGGATTTAGTTCTTTTCTATCCAGAGCAGATCCATCCCAGCTGTTAAAGAGATCATCATATTTATTCAAAGATAGTTCAATAATATAAGCACTTTTGTGTATATCAGTATGATATATATACCGTAATTGATAGGAATCTAAATTAATAAAACCACCACCACCTTCAGCTATTTAAAAAGCAATTCCATATAATAATTATTATTTTCCAGTCTGTTAATTAAAATAACAAAAAATTAAATCAATCTCAAATCCAGACTGCAGATTGGTGTAGCCTTTTATTTTATTGTTCAACTATCTATGATTGCACTGCAAAAAGTCGATTTTGGTCATTTTAACAATTTGACACTCCTGCCATAATAAGGATTATAAAATTCAAAATTGCTAATTAAGACATTTTGCAGTGTAACCATCTATTACTGTTTAAGAAGATGAATTTCCAATCCAAGTAAAATATCTCTAAATTGGAATTATTTTAATTATATTTGCGAAAGTGCATTATCCAGGTCATCAATAATATCCTGATAATGTTCTAGTCCAATTGAAATTCTGATCATACTTTTTGTCAGTCCAAACTGGGCCAGCTTTTCTTCAGGATAACCTCGATGGGTCATAGCTGCTGGAAGTTCTATTAATGTTTCACAGTCTCCGAGAGAAACAGCCAGCTGAGCCAGTTCAACAGAATTAATAAATTTTTTGGCATTTTCAAAACTGCCGTCAATTTCAAAGCTGATCATTGCTCCAAAACCATCCATCTGCTTTTTGGCAGTTTCATGTCCAGCAAAATCTTCAAGCCCTGGATAATAAACTTCTTTAACTTTTTTGTGCCCGAGCAAAAATTCTGCAGTTTTCTGAGCATTTTTTTCGTGTTCTCTCATTCTTAAAGCAAGTGTTTTTAATCCTCTAAGCATTAACCAGGCATTACTGGGACTTAAAACACCTCCAAATTCACACATATAGTCAAATTTTAACCGCTGAATATAATCTGCATCTTTAGAAACAGCAACACCACCCAGTGAATCACCATGACCACAGATATATTTTGTAGCACTATGTACAACCACATCTACTCCCAGAGTAAGTGGGCGCTGAAAATAAGGTGTGGCAAAAGTATTATCAACAACTATCTTAACATCCTTTTCTTTTGCAATTTTTGCAACTTTTTCAATATCTATAATCATCAAATTGGGATTGGAAGGTGTTTCAAAATATATTACCTTTGTGTTTTCATCTATTAGATCATAAAGCTTGTCTGTTCTGCTCAGATCAGCAATTTTGCAGTCCACACTGTATTCCGGCAGAAGTTTTGTTGCCACATTATAGCTGGAACCATAAAGTGTTTTATTTACTATTACATTATCCCCCGGTTTTGTTAAAGAAAACAGTACAGAACTTATTGCCGCCATTCCGGAAGAAAACGCTACTGCTCCATTTCCTTTTTCCAGTTCAGTCATTCTTTTTTCAAACAATCTCAGAGTAGGATTATTACCTCTTGTATAAACATAATCATCACTTTCAAATGACATCACTTTTTCCACATGTTCTAAATCATCGAAAACAAATGTGCTTGTCTGATAAATTGGAGGATTTAAAGCATTATTTGCATTCTTACCTTCTGCTCCTCCATGAATAGTTAGCGTCTGAAAATCCAGGTCCTTATTTTTCATCATTAAACCTCTTTCCTGTTTGCTATAATAAAAATATTCCTATCTTACTCAAAAAATCAATTTTATTTCTATTCCTCTATTGCTTAATATTAAATATGCAGCTAACTGGTGCTGAATGTTTACTGCATAAAACTGCCAATAAAGGTTGCCGCAACACCAATACCTGCCACTAAGATAACACTTGTACCTTCTCCAGCCTGACCGGTAAAACTGAATAGTTCCTGTCCTGCTGCTCCTGCTGCAACTGCCAGACCGCCCAGAAGACCAAACATTACTCCCAAATACATAATAATAGATCCCATTCTTGCCGCTGCTCCGGTTTTAGGCATATCTTCTGGAGGAAGTATATCTGTCCACATTAAATCCCATTTTTTGATTCTGGGATAAAGTACAATAAGAAGTGGTATTCCAAGTACTATAGAAGGAATAGAATTATTGAGAGTGATAATTGCACCAAGAGCTGCAAAAGGTACCATACCTAGTAATTCAAGTCCCCAGCCAATAATTAAAGCACAGCCTAAAGCACCTCCAAGAGCTGCAACTATAAATGTCCATATTTTCCTTCCAGATTTAAGATCAGGTTCTCTATCATTTTTATTTACAAGACCCATATTATCCCATACCTTATACGGAATATATGCGAACATAAAGTTACCAACAAAGCCAAAAATACTTCCTATACCGAGTGATCCAAAAAAATCTCCTATTAAGTTTCCAATCGCAGATCCCCAGGCTCCGGCTGGACCGAACAATAATCCCATCACAACAGGTAATGCACTTGCAGGTCTGACTTCTGTAATACCTGGAATTAATACTATAGATTTAAACGGAATTAATAAAGCTGCATATAGTCCAGCACAGAGTGCAACAAGCACAACCATCTTGGTCGATTTCCACATACTAAATACTTCTTTCATTAAAAACTCCCCCTTGTAAAATAGCATATTTAATTTATTAAATTCTGATCTTTTTGATTGGTAATAAAGTAACCAAATTAATTTACACTCAGAAATTTAAACATTGATAGCAGCTTCAGTACATCTGCAGTGTTTCTGATCAAGTCCCTCTTGAAAAATATTTAGAATTACTTCTATAATCTTTTCTTTATTATCTGCCAGTGAATTTTTTATTTCATGTTCTGAAACTTCTGATTTCATACCTGTACACCAGTTAGTTATTACTGCAACTGAAGAATAGCAGATCCCCAATTCCTTGGCCAGCACAACTTCTGGAACCCCTGTCATTCCAACAACATCTCCACCCAGTTTCTGAAACATTCTTATTTCGGCAGCTGTTTCAAATCGCGGTCCTTCTGTACAAACATAGACACCACTTCCGGCAATTTGCAGCTCCTTCTCTTCTGCTTTATCATAAAATTCACTTCTAAGATTGCTGCAGTAAGGATCACTCATATCAAAATGTTTTACAGGCATATCTTCTCCTTCAAAAAAGGTAAGCTGCCTTCCTTTAGTAAAATCCAGAAAATCATTAACCACTACTATATCTCCCGGCCCATACTTTTCATTACAGGAACCGACTGCTGCAGTTGCATAAACATAACGTACACCAAGTTTCTGAAGGGCCTTCATATTAGCCTTATAATTTATCTGATGTGGTGGTTTAGAGTGATCTTTTCCATGTCTGGCCAGAAATACTATTTTTTCACCGCCAAATTCAATAATATCTACTTCTGCATCTCCATATTCTGTTCTTACAGCTTTGCTCTCATTTTTATCACTTAAATCATATACTCCTGTTCCACCTATAACTGCTTTTTCCAAATAACTCACCCCTGTTATATATAAATAAACTTTAAAAATCAAATGTCAGCTTTACATAAATCGATACAGCTACCAAAATAAATGTTATTATCATAAATATATAATCTCTCTTATCATAGCTTAACTGAAGGTAATTAGTTCTCTCCGAATCATATCCAAAACCCTTAGATTCTAATGCCATTGAAAAGACATTGGTCCCTCTTATAACAGAAACAAAGGTCGGAATAATAAGTGGTACATATTTTTTTATTTTTTCAAAAATAGATCCAGAATCAAGATCAAGCCCACGCGAACGCTGTGCCTGAGTAATAGTATAGCTAGTTCCAACAATCATCGGTACAAGCCTAATTGCCGTAGAAAAAGCAAATGCTCCTCTGTATGGAATTTTTAGTTTTACCAGGCCAAGTGAAATACCCTCAATAGTTGTAGAGCTCAAAAATATCATCCCTGCTATTATCATTACATTAAATTTAACTGCAACAGTCAGCCCATAAATAAATCCTTCTAAAGTTATCGGGCCAAGTAGTTTAGTCTCACCACCTCCTACAATCGACCAGATTAAAATAGACATAAGTGCAATCATAAACAATATGACTCTAATTCTTTTGAGATTGGCCAGAACTTTTCCGGAATAACCATAAAAAAGTACTAATGCTGCCAGAGCTAAAAGTACAGGAAGAGAATTAAATAGTAGTGCAATTGTAAATGTCCCAAACATAACAAATATTTTTGTTCTAGGATCAAGGTTATGTACAAAAGTGTCTTTATCCATATATAAGAACATATCCATATTATCTTCCTCCCTCTGTACAGCTGATCATTTCTTCAACAGATAAAAATGTTTTACCCATTTTATTACTCATACTTACTATATGTGGTGTTTTAAGATATGACTTCATGAGTTCTTCTTCTCTCTTAAATACATCTCTTATACCACCATACATACTTAGCTTACCTTCATTTATAACTGCAACACGATGTGCATATTCGGAAACAACCCACATAGTATGTGTTATCATTACAATAGTATGACCCTGTTCATTTAATTTTTTAATTAAATCCATCATCTGTTTCTGCTCACTGTAATCAAGACCAGTTGTTGGTTCATCCAGTATAATAACTTTTGGCCTTGCCGATAAAATAGAAGCAACTGCAATTCTCTGCCTCTCTCCTTTAGTTAAAGAAAATGGATCTTCTTCTTCATATCCCAGCATATCAACAGATTCCAGTGCTTCTTTAACTCTCAAATCAATTTCTTCTTCAGATACACCCCTTATTTTAGGGCTGAAAGCAACTTCTTCATAAACTGTATCAGCAAATATCTGATGATCCGGATTTTGAAATGCATAGGCAATTTTTTTCCCTATTTCAAAAATACTTGAATCAACAGTCTCTTTACCACTAATTTTTACACTTCCTTCTGTCGGTTCAAGAAGAGCATTGAAATGTTTTACAAGCGTTGTTTTCCCACTCCCATTATGACCTAAAACAGCAAGAAATTCTCCATCTCTAATATCAAGATCAATACCTTTTAATGCTTCTGTTCCATCAGAATATGTGTGGTGAAGATTTTTTACTTCTATTAATTTTTCACCATAGCTGTCACTTCTCTGCTTTTCTTTTTCTAAAATCTGATTGTATTTTTCTTCATTTATTTCTAAATTGAGCTCATTAAAAGTCTGCAGTCCTTCTTCCGGTCTAAGTGGAAGTTCATCCTGAGAAAGATTCGAAATACGAGAAAAATATTTTGGAATCTGCAGAGACATAATTCCAATCTCATCAATAAAATCTACTTCTTTTAAAACATCTTCTGGCTTTCCGTCTCGGAGAATTTCACCTTCATCCATTATTAAAAGTCTGTCACCATTTAAAGCCTCTTCTGTTTCATGTTCAATAATTATCAATGTTAGGTCACTTTGTTCATGTAATTCTTCTGCTATATTAAAGATACCCAGCTTACCAAGTGGATCAAGATCGGTTGTTGGTTCATCCATACATATTATATCAGGTTCAAAAGATAATACTGATCCAATTGCCAGCCTCTGTTTCTGTCCTCCAGAAAGTGTAGACGGCTGCCTATTTTCCAGTCCTTCCAGTTTTACTGTTTTTAATACTTTTTTTATTCTTTCTTTTATTTTTTCTCTCGGAAATTTAAAATTTTCCGGGCCAAATGCAATTTCCAGTTCCAAATTTGTAGAAAAAAGCTGTGCTTCAAAATCCTGAAACACAAGTCCTATTTCTTTTGCCATTATACTAACTTTATTATCACTGGTATCTTTTTCATTTACAATAACTTTGCCTGAAAATTCTCCCCGTTTAAAATGTGGAATCAGGCCATTTAAACAGTTGGCAAGTGTTGATTTACCGGCCCCGCTTGGGCCCATAATAACAACAAATTGACCTCTATCAATATTTAAATTAATATTATTTAATGCTGATTCTTTTTCCTGATCTTTATATTTAAATTTAAGATCTTTAATCTCCACAGCACGAGATTTTTTCTCTATCAAAATTTTCAGCCTCCCTTAAATTTTTTCAGTAATTACCCCTTTTTAAACTTGTCAGACATCACTTATATTAAAAAGTGTATCATTTTTTGAATTTTATGTCAATATTACGTACCAGGTACAAATTCGCATATTAGTACCAGGTACAAATGAAATATTTCACATAACTTATATATAAATAAAAAATTGCCCGGTCGAGGGCAACTTATTATAATGAATTCTTTAACTATCTTAATTAAAACAAATTTATAACCCTCTCCAAAAAATCCTGTGCTCGCGGATGCTGGGGATTGTTAAAAATTTGTTCTGGTGGTCCCTGTTCGATCAATTTACCTTCATCCATAATTATTACTCTATCTGCTACTTCTTTTGCAAAACTCATTTCATGTGTAACAATAACCATTGTCATTCCTTCAGAAGCAAGATCTTTCATAACTTTTAAAACATCTCCAACCATTTCTGGATCCAGTGCAGAAGTTGGTTCATCAAATAACATCACATCTGGAGACATAGCCAGTGCTCTTGCAATAGCAATTCTCTGCTTCTGACCTCCAGAAAGCTGTGCCGGATAGCTTTTTTCTTTTTCCATCAGTCCAACTTTATCCAGCAAATCTTTGGCTACTTTTTCTGCTTCCTCTGTATTCATATTTTTTAATTTAATTGGTGCCAGAGTTATATTTTCCATGACATTCATATGATTAAAAAGATTAAACTGCTGAAATACCATGCCCATTTTCTGCCGCAGTTTATTTATATCATGATGTTCATCATCCATTATTGAAATACCTTCAAAAATAATATCTCCACTTGAAGGCTCTTCAAGTCTATTAAGACATCTAAGGAGAGTACTTTTCCCAGATCCACTTGGTCCAATTACAACAACAACTTCCCCCTTTTCTACAGTAAGATCAATATCTTTAAGCACATGTAAATCACCAAATTTTTTGTTCAATTTTTTTATTTCTATCAATCTGTACTCAACCTCCTTTCTAAATAACCAACAGCTTTAGACAGGGTAAATGTCAGTACAAAATATATTAAGGCAGCAACAATTAAAGGCTCAAAAGGTTTATAAGTATTTCCCCTAACTGTATCTGCATTATACATAAGATCATGAATACCAATAATAGAAACAATAGCTGATTCCTTAATCACAACGATAAATTCATTACCAAGTGCAGGCAGTATATTTTTAAAAGCTTGTGGCAGTATTATTTTTTGCATAGACATTCCATACGGCATACCAAGTGATCTAGCTGCTTCCATCTGTCCTTTGTCAACAGCCTGAATACCTGCTCTAAAAATCTCAGCAACATATGCACCACTATTAATAGACATGGCAATAACACCGGCCATAAAATCTCCCACATTTTGTCCAAAAAGTGGAAAGTCAGGAAATTCAATTCCGAACATGGGTAAACCATAATAGATAATAAACAACTGTACAAGCAGTGGTGTCCCTCTAATAAATTCAATATAAGCTGATGCAAATGCTTTTAATATTTTATTGCTTGATATTTTGAACATTGCAAGAAAAACACCAATAAATATACCAAATAAAACTGAAAAAAATGCCAGCATTACTGTAATCTGAGTTCCATTAATGAAAAACTTATAATAATCTGCTAAAAATGAAAAATCCAATCTAATCCTCCTAACTTTCTACAACAGGAAGTGTATTTGCTGCATCTGGCATCACATAAATATTTTCTAAATAATGTGGCCACTTTTCAACTTCTGCCAGCGCCTCTTCCAGTGTGTTTACCAAAATAATATCTGTTTTATCAATATATTTTTCTTCAAGATCACTTATTAGTATAAATTTTATATTTTCTATAGTCTTTGTAATTAAATAACCTGTATATCTGGAAATGCTAAATTTTTTGCGCAAAAAATCTTCTCTTAAAAAATTATTTTCGTATTTCTGCATAATTTCTTCAACTTCTGGATGTCCAATTCCTTCCCTACATTCTGCCATAAGTATAACACAGCCATTATTTTTTACTGCAGCTGCTGCATTTACAAGAGCTTTAGAAGCCTGATAGAGATTAATATCTTTAGGAAATCCACCACAGGATGCTATTACAAGATCTGCCTTTTTATTAATTTTTATACCAAACATATCAGAAATAAGTTTGCATCCTTTTTTATGGGCCTTTTTATAATCTCCGGCTACTGCTGCCGCAATACCACCTTTCCCATCTGGTATAACATTAAAAATAAAATCAGGTGGAATCATTTCTGCAGCCTCCATCATATCTAAATGGACAGGGTTATTATCAAAATTTCCACTTCTTACATCATCTTTTATACCACCAACTTTTCTGCTGTTTAAAGTAAGAGAATGGTTTGACATAATTGTTTCATAACCTGCTATTCCTGGAAGAATAGATTTCCTTCCACCTGCCCAACCGGCCATATCATGAAAAACAATTCCACCTGTTAATATTAACTTATCTGCATCCACAGCAGCTTTATTTATATAAACAGGTGTGCCAAAAGATGTTTTTCCTAAAAATTTTAAATTATCTTTATCATAACAGTTATGGTCAACAAATTTAATTTTTCCTGCAGTATTTTTCCCCAGAAGCCGGTCTATCTCCTCATTTGTATGAGATCTGTGAGAACCTGTCGCCGCCAGAATAGTAATATCTTCAAGTTCAACTCCACCTGCAGTTATTTCGTCTATAATATAAGGAAGAAATTTATCGATTTTCTGCCAGGATCTTGTTATATCCGAAATTACAATAGTTACTTTATCATCTTTATTAACAATTTCAGAAAGTTTTTTGCTTCCATCAGGGTTACTGAGCGCGGATTTAACAATATCCTTCATTAATTTATTATCATCTTTACTGTAGTTATCAGCCTGAATAATTTTTTTAATTTTATTTCCCTTACAAGAAAATATTTTTTCTTTATCACCATACTTTAATTTAATATTCTGCAGCAAAATTATTCAACCCCTATCTGTTCCTGTATAAATTTATTTATCCTATCAAATGCTTTTTCTAGTTCTTTTATTTCCAGGGTACAGGCAACCCGAACAAACTCACCTTCAGAATCACCAAAATCCCTACCTGGCAGTACAAGTACTGATTTATTTTTTAACAGCTTTAAAGCAAAATCATCAGCAGACAATCCGCTTTTTTTGATATTAATGTAAAGATAAAAAGCACCTTCAGGTTCTGCAGCAGATAGATATGGATTTTCTTTAACTTTTTTCCAGACATATTCCACTCTTTCTTTAAAAGTTATTATTATCTCATCTTTTATCTGTTTTTCCTGCCTTAAAGCAGATAAAGCAGCCCGCTGTGAAATAGAAGGAGCAGAATAACATACACCTTCATTTATCTCCTGCATTATATCCAGAATATCAGGCTGAGCTATAACAAACCCAACTCTCCAACCTGTCATAGCAAATATTTTGGAAAAACTATTTAAAATTACTATTCTTTCTTTCTGCTGCTGAAAATTTATCAATGAATAAAATTTATTATTATAATCAAATGCCTCATATACTTCATCTGAAAAAACCAGCAGATCATATTTTTCTGCCAGCTCAACAATCTGCTTAAGAATCATTTTATTTTGTATTACTCCTGTAGGATTGTGTGGAGAATTTATTAATATTACCTTAGTTTTATCACTGATAAGCTCTTCAAGTTTTTCTGGATCTATTTGAAAATTATCTTCCATTTTTGTTTTCAGAAAAACTGCTTTTCCTCCTGCAAGCTCAACCTGACCTTTATATGGTGTAAAATATGGAGAAGGTATAATTACCTCTTCTCCCGAATTCAAAACTGCTGCCAGGGCCAGAAAAGTCCCATGGCAGGCACCTACTGTCACCATCATTTCATTGAGAGTCAGTTCAGCATCATAATTGCACATGTAATACCTAATAATTTCCTGACGAAGTTCCTTATCTCCGCGCGGATGAGCATATCTGGTATAACCTGCTTCTGCATCTCTGGCTGCTTCTTTAATTACAGATTTTGCTGTAATTATATCTGGATCCCCCAAACTTAAATCTATAATATTATCTTTAGATTCTTTTAAATCTGCTGCAGCTGCAATAAATGAATCTGTTTTATTTTGATATTTTTCGTTTAAAAATCTATTAAACAATTTAATCACCACTCATATAATAAACTTTTAAGAAGTTTCTCCAGTTAAAAATTATGGGAGACCACTTAGATGGTTACACTGCAAAAAGTATTAAATAAAATTTAGACTTATATAATCCCTATCATACCAAACTTCTAAAATTGACATGATATCAAAATCAACTTTTCGCAGTGCACCCTTATATACTTAAATATTATTAATTAAATAACTCTTCTGTTATAATTTATTAATTGCTTTCTGCCAGTTTTGTAGCTTCTGCAATAAATTCAGCAATCTTACCTTCTTCAATTAATCTATCAAGAGTACTATTAATTGCAGCAAGCAAATCAGGATTTCCCTGCTGAACAGCAATAGCTACTCCATCTTCTTTACCAAAAGAAACATCTGCAACCTCAAGATCTTCATTTGCATCAGCATAAGCAGCCGCAACAGGTTTAACCAGTACTACTCCATCTATTTTATCATTTTTAAGCTCCAGCACAAGATCAGTAATTTTACTTAACAGCTTGGTTTCTGAAGCTTCTATTCTTTCGGTTGCAATTTTCTCCTGTACTGTTGCTTTCTGTGCACCAATCTTCAATCCCTTTAAATCTTCAATAGTTTTATATTCACTGCCTTTACCAGCTTTAGTTAAAAATTTCTGTTCTGCCTGATAATAAGGCTGTGAAAAATCAACACTTTTGGCTCTTTCCTCTGTCGGAACCATACCTGCAACAATAAAATCTATATTTCCTGCCTGTAATGCTGCCAGAAGTCCATCAAATTTCATATCTTTAATTTCCAGTTCAACACCCATATCTTTTGCAATCTCTTTTGCAATTTCAATATCAAAACCAACAATATGATCTTCTCCATCAATCTGCTTGTGAAATTCATATGGTGGATAATCAGCTGCAGTTCCCAGAACTATTTTCCCCTCTTCTTTTATCTTTTCTAATTTTGTCATTTCTTCTTCCTGGCTGCTGCACCCACTTAGAATTAAACCCAAACTTAAAATCACCACTACAACTACTACTAAATTCTTTTTGTTTTTAAGCATTTTTTTCCTCCTTGATTTTTAAAATTAATGAATTTTGTCATCCCTAAACCAACAAATCCTCATCTCTTTTAACAGAGACGAGGTTACCCGTGCTACCACTCTAATTGGCAGATTGATATCATAACTGCCCACTCAAAACTTTAACACTGTTCAGTGTCTTTACCTACTTAATTCAGCAAAGCTCCTCCAGGGTGCGCTTCAATTTATCTTTAATACCGGACTCACACCAACTCCGGCTCGCTTAATTAAAAATAAATTTACTCTCCCCTTCTCAGGATTTGATTATCAATTTTTCAGCCTTATTACCCCTGTAAAATAATTAAATTTTTGTACCATAAATAAACTCTTCTTAAATTTTTCCTTAAGATATACACTGTTCTATGATAATACAGCCTTTATTATAAATAAAAAAATCCCGCTCTCCAAAAACAGAGACGAGACTTCCCGTGTTACCACTCTAATTGGCAGATTGATATCATAACTGCCCACTCAAAACTTTAACACTGTTCAGTGTCTTTACCTACTTAATTCAGCAAAGCTCCTCCAGGGTGCGCTTCAATTTATCTTTAATACCGGACTCACACCAACTCCAGCTCGCTTAATTAAAAATAAATTTACTCTCCCCTTCTCAGGATTTGATTATCAATTTTTTATAATTATACACATTGTTATCTTAAAATGCAAGTATAATTTAAAAATAAAAATATTCTGACAATAATCATAAAGCAAAAGCCCCATACAAAATGGGGTTTTTACACTCAATTATTCTATTATTAAATCATGATCTCTACATCAGCTTCTTCTCTCAATTTATCGAGGAATTCACCCCATTTTTTATTTTTCTTTTGATTTAGAAGTTCTTTTTTAAGATCATCTTTAACCTTATTAAATTCTTCAATATATGATTCTTTTACATCAGTAACTTTTATAATATGAAATCCAGATTGGCTTTCAACAACACCACTCATTTCACCCTTATCAAGCTGCATAACAGCTTCCATAAATGCTGGATCCATACCTCTCTGATTTGCTACCAGATAACCAAGATTTCCACCTTTTTCTGCTGAACTATCAGTAGAATGTTTTTTTGCCATTTCTTCAAAATCAGCACCATTTTTCAGCTGTGCAAGAATATCTTCTGCTTTTTCCTTTTCATCAACAAGTATATGCTTAACTTTTTTCTGTTTAGAAACTCTAAAGTTCTCTTTATTATTATTGTAATATTCTTGAGCTTCGTCATCTGTTACAGTTACATCTGAAATAACATCTTCTCTCAGCTGTCTTACTAAAATACCCATTTTATTTCTACTAAAAAATTCATTTTTATAGTCTTCCACTGAGTCATAATCCTTTTTTATATCAGTAGTCAATTCTTCCAATGTTTTATCATTTTCAGACATTAAAGCATCAAGCTGTTTCTGAAAAATTTCATCTTTTTTTTCATCATTGAGGGTCATTCCTCTTTTTTGTGTTTCCTGAACAACCAATTCACTCATAATGAGCTGATTTAATTTCATTTTTCTATAATCTTCAATTAGCTGATTTCCAGCCTCACTCTGAATTAAAAATCCTGTAAATTCCTGATTTATTCTCAACATTTTCATAAGTAAAGGTTCTATTCCAGTAAAGTTCTTCAGCTGCTGCATTGTTATCTTTTCTCCATTAACTGTAGCAGCTATTTTTTCTTTCTGTTCTTTTTGAGTATTCTGTGCCATAACTGTTACAGATAATAGCATAATTAACACTAATGTTATTACAATAAAACTTTTCTTAAATCGCATAAATTTACACACTCCTGTAGTTTAATAAGTATTTTGCTTTAACCAGCTGCACTGTTTATTATATCATATAGATTTAATTTCGCAAACTGCAATATTTACTGGACTTTCCCCATTTTTTATATACTGCTGCAAAAAGGGGAGATGCAGGAATATTGAAATTTTTAGTCAATGAATCTTAACGAAATGAAGGAAGAAATAGGGTTGAACTACAGGATGGAGTGAGCTAATCATGAGTCAGGAGGACTCATTGATTAGTGTGCCCTATTTCACACCCGAATTGAGTTTTAGATAAATCTAAAAATTTCGTTGATGACTAAAGCCCCCTTTTTGCAGCTTGAAAATAAATTTTGGGGAAACTCCTGGCAATATTTAAGGAGTTTCTCAAACTCTATGTGTATCAATGCTTCCACCTGATAAAAAGCCTCAACCCCTTAATTCCCTGTCAAGCTAATTTATCTTTAAATTTCTGTCTGAATTTCGACAGTTTAGGATTAATAACCACCTGACAGTAACTCTGAAAAGAATTCTTTTCATAATAATTATGGTGATATTGTTCTGCCGGATAAAATATTTCAAATTCATTTATTTCTGTCACAATTGGATCAGACCAGATTTCTTCTTTTTCAATTTCAGAAATAATTCTTTCTGTTATATTTTTCTGTTCCAAATTATGATAAAATACTGCTGAACGATACTGTGAACCTATATCAGCACCCTGCCTGTTTAGCGTAGTAGGATTATGAACACTAAAAAACACCTCTAAAAGTTCTTTAAATTCTATTTCCTGAGGATTATATTTTATCTGTACAGCCTCTGCATGTCCTGTATTACCAGAACTTACTTCTTTATATGTTGGAAATTCTTTTTCACCACCAGTATAACCTGGAGTTACTTTTTTAACACCTTTTAGACTTTTAAATATTGGTTCTAAACACCAAAAACAACCACCAGCTAGTGTTGCTAATTCAGTATTATTAAACATTATAATCACCTCAAAAGGATTATAATTGATTTTTTTGATTTTTTCTGTAAGCTGTTTTTCATTTTAAGAATTTATTATCAGGATAACTGCAGTGTATATCATCAAAAGAAATAATAAACATTTTTAAACTTCCTAAATTTTTATTTTAAGAAGTTTATTGATAAAAAATATATATTATATCAAAAAAAGGGAGGAATTTTATTCTCTCCCAAATGTATTTACATTATAATACCTTAAATTAGAATATATTTATTTTTTAATCTACAAGTTGAGGCTTCAATAGTCTCAGCATAATAGCTGTAATAATAACTCCAGCTGCTATAGCTAAAACATAAAAACCAAGATTTGTTACCACATTAGGAATTGGAAGCACAAAAATACCACCATGTGGAGCTTTTAGAGAAGCTCCAAAAAGCATTGACAGTGCTCCAGTTACTGCAGATCCTGTCATGATAGAAGGAATTACCCGCAGTGGATCTGCTGCTGCAAAAGGAATAGCTCCCTCAGTTATAAAAGAAATTCCCATTACCCAGGCAGCCTTACCTGCTTCAATCTCTTGCTGAGTAAATCTCTTTTTAAATAATAATGTTGCAAGAGCAAGACCCAGTGGAGGTGTCATTCCTGCAGCCATTATAGCTGCCATCGGTTCATATATTTGTGAACCCAGCAGCCCAACTCCGAAAGTATATGCAGCTTTATTAACAGGACCTCCCATATCAAATGCCATCATTGCACCAAGTATTAAACCAAGAATAACTGCATTACTTCCACTCATACCCTGAAGCCAGCCTTCCAATCCTGTCATAATTGCTTCTACTGGAGGTCCAATAAGATAAATCATCAAAAGACCAACGGTTAAACTGGATAAAAGCGGAAGTACAAGAACAGGCATTAATCCCTGCAGACTTTTGGGGAGTTTTATTACATTTTTAAGCCACTGTGTTAAATATCCGGCCATAAAACCAGCAATAATACCACCAAGAAAACCTGATCCTAAACTGTTTGCCAGCATACCACCTATCATACCAGGAGCTATACCAGGTCTATCAGCTATAGAATATGCAATATAACCGGCTAAAATTGGAACCATTAAAGCAAATGCTGTTCCACCACCTATCTGCATAAGTGCGGCAGCAAGTGTTCCCTCCTGCTCAGCTGCATTTATTCCAAATACAAAGGAGAGTGCTATTGATAAACCTCCAGCAACAACAAAGGGAAGCATAAAGGATACACCTGTCATTAAATGTTTATATGCCCCTCTTCTTTCAGTTTTTCTTTTGCTTTTTTCTTCACTCACTTTATTATACAAATCTGAATTGTCTTCCTCAATTTTCTTATCTTTATTTTCTTCTGCACCTTTTAGTGCTCGCTTGATAAGTGATTCTGCATCATCTATTGCATCACCAACAGAAACATTTACAACGTATTTTCCAGAAAATCTATCCATCTCAACATTCGTATCAGCGGCAATTATAACAGCATCTGCTTCAGAAATATCTTTTTCGCTTAATTCATTTTCTACACCTACTGAACCTTGAGTTTCAACCTTTATCTCAACATTATCCATCTTTTTGGCAGCTTCAATTAATGATTCAGCAGCCATATATGTGTGTGCAATACCAGTTGGACAGGACGTAGTTGCAACAATTTTTTTCATAAATAATAACCCCCTTATGTCTTATATAATAACTTTAATAAAATTTTTAATTATTTTCTAAAATATCCAGAATATCTTCTGGGCTTTTTGCTTCCATAAGACTTTCTCTAAAATCATCATGAACCAGTTTTCTAGATAACTGTGCCAGAAGTTTTAAATGCTGATCATGCGATTCTTCTGGAACAACAATTAAAAAAAATAAATAGGTTGGTTTTTCATCCATCGATCCATAATCAATTCCATCTTTTGACCTGCCAAAAGCAACTGTCGGTTTTTTTACAGCAGAACTTTTAACATGTGGAATAGCTACACCCTTACCTACACCTGTAGTTCCTTTAGCTTCTCTATCTAATGCCTTTTTATACACCTCTTCACTATCAGTAATTAAATCATTATCTGCCACAATATTTATCAATTCTTTAATTACTTCATTTTTTTTACTGCTCTCTAGATTCATTTTAATAAGACTAGTATTTATAAATTCCTTTACCTCCATTTTAAAAACTCCTCTCTAATTTTATTTAAGCTTTTCCACCTTTATTTTGCTTATTGTATCTTCAATATTTTTTTCGCTTATTTCAGAAATTTTTCCTTTTTCTACAAAAGTTGTTGCAAGTGCCGAAGAATAGATTCCCATATCTTTTAAGCTAACTTCTTCTCTAATTTTTTTTGCCAGACCTGCTACCATAGTATCTCCTGCTCCTATAGTTGTCTGCTCAACTTTTACAGCTGGTGTATAAAACCTGTAGGCTTCTTCTTCTGAAGCTATATATGACCCATTACTTCCAAGTGATACCATAATGATTTTTATCCCTTTATTTAATATATATTTTGAAGCTTCTAATAAATCAATATTATTTTCTATTTCACTCCCTGTTAAATTTTTCAATTCTTCTAAATTTGGTTTAATTAAATATGGCTTTTCTTTAATTCCTGCTGCTAAAGGCCTTCCTGAACTATCAAAAATAACTTTACTATTATTATCATTTGCAATTTTTATTAATTCTGCATAAGTATTCTCATCAGCTCCATCTGGTAAGCTACCTGATAAAATTAAAACTTTATTTTTTTTAAGATATTTTTTTAAATTATTTTTAAATGATTCCAGATCTTCTGGATCAATTTGACCATTTTCATTTATTTCTGTTTCTCTATTTTTATTTTTCTCTTTAATTTTTAAATTTTGCCTTGTATTGTGTTCAGACCAGATAAAATCTGCTCTAACTCTATTTTTTTCGAGTATACTATTAATTAAACTTCCATTATTTCCTCCAACTATTCCAAGTGCTATAGATTCTTCCTCCAATTTAGTGAGCACTTCTGCTACATTAATACCTTTTCCTCCTGCCAGATCATGTACTTCTTTAACCCTATTTAAACTGCCTAATTTTAATTCATCAATAATAATTACGCGATCCATAGCAGGGTTTAAAGTAACTGTTAAAATCATTGACTCCACCTCCTTACTTATGTATTGTATCTTTTGTTTTAATAACTTCTACTCCCAGTTTATTTAATATTTTTTCTTTTTTTTCATCAATGATATCCGAAATTATAAAATCTAAATCTTCAGTTTTTATAAACCTACTGAAATATACTTCTCCCCATTTTGAACTATCAAAAACTAGATATTTTTCCTGTGCTGAATCTAAAGCTATACTTTTTATTTTACTTTCATTTATATCTGGAGTTGTTCCACCATCTTTTATTGTAAATCCATTGCTGCCTATAAAAGCTTTATCTACTCTGATATTTTTGAGAAAACTTTCTGCCATAGGTCCTATCATTGCTTCTGTCTTCCATTTAAAATTGCCTCCAACTACAACAAGTTCACAGTTCAATTTTAATTCATTTATTCTATTAACTATATGTAGTGCATGGGTAACAATAGTTATTTTTTCTTTTTTAGTCAAAAATTCTATTATCTGTCTTGTAGTTGTACCTGCATCTAAAAAAATAGTGTCCCCTGGTTGAATTATTTCCGCTGCTTTTTTCCCAATTGAAATTTTTTCATTTATAAATTTATCTTCTTTTTCTTTAAAAGAAGGTTCTAATCTACTGCTCCCACTTAAAATTGCCCCACCATGAGTTCTTCTCAAAAATCCTTCTTTTTCAAGACTTGTTAAATCTCTTCTAATTGTTGCACATGAAACATCAAATTTATTGCTGAGTTCTTTAACACTTGCTCTTTTTTCTTTCTGCAGCATATTAACTATTTTCCTCTTTCTTTCTTCTGCAAACATTAAAAACCCTCATTTCTATTGTTCTATTGTTTATTTATTTTCAGTATTACTGTTTATTTATTTTTATTTATGCTTGTTTTTGCTTAATTATAATTATATATTATTCGTTTGTGATTGTCAAATGAATTTTCAAAATATTTTTGATTATTTTAGTCTTATAGTTTGATATTATAATTCTTAGACTCTTAAAAAATACTTCTAAAAATAGAGTTGTCTAATTGATTTTTAAAGATAAGAACAAAATATCCTTATGTCCCTTCGGACTGACCCTCCCTAAATTTGTAGGATACTGATCTAAATTATATAAAAATTCAGGAGGTGCCCAAAATGGGAAAAAAGAAATTGCTAATGATGTCGGGAATTATGAATCCATAAATTTTATTCATAACAAAACATCTGGTATAATTTTCGAGACATTAAAAAATCCCATCCTAAGATAAAACTTAGAATGGGAAATAAATTAAATTATTTTACATAATCAAGAACAACTAACTTTTTATTTTTTACATCTGATAAATTAAATTCAGCACTATCGATAAACTGAACATCTTCTTTATTAAATTTATTTGTAAAATCTTCGACGCCAGTGATTGGAAAATCGAGCTCTGCTGTTTTATAATGCATTGGGATTACTATCTCTGGATCAATTTTTTTAGTTATTTCATAAGCCTGATCAGCATCAATAGTATAATATCCTCCCACAGGTATCAACAAAACATCACAAGTTTTAAGTTTATTTAAATCTTCATTGTTTAAAGGATGGCCAATGTCCCCCATGTGGCAGACAGTTTTATCTGCAAATTCAATTATAAAAATTAAACTTTCTCCTCTATCTTTGCCTTCATTATCATCATGATATGTCTCAACTGCTTTTATAGATACTTTATCATTTTTGAAACCAGATTTTTTATCAACAATTTCAAAATCCCCATCAACCCTATCGACCGCATTGTGATCAAAATGTTGATGACTTACAGTTACAATATCAGGCTTATCTGTCATTTTTTTGTAAGGCAAACTATCATCATATGGATCAGTAAGAATTTTAATACCATCATTTTCAATTAAAAAACAGGAATGTCCCCACCATTTGATCTTCATAATATCCCTCCTATTTTATATTTCAATACAATACAAAGAACCAAGAAAAAAATAATTTTAAAGTAATATTTAATTACTTTAAAATTAGGCACTATTCATTCGTGAGGGCAAGCCCGTCAGGTTTTATAGTACCTAACTTCTATAAATTATATTATTATTATACAATATTAATTATACAATATCAAAAAAGTTATAGACAATTTAAGACAATTTGTTAAATAATATTAAATAAAAAAAGACCAATAAAGGTCTTAAAATAAAAATGGCTCCCCGAGCAAGACTCGAACTTGCGACTCGATGGTTAACAGCCA
>NZ_QPJE01000030.1 GCF_003337245.1 Halanaerobium sp. MA284_MarDTE_T2 | reverse complement strand
AAGGTGTTAAAAGATATTATCCGGCCTTTGATATAACACCACCCAAATTTGTAAGTGGAGTAGTGACCGGAAAAGGCATATATTCCCCCTATGATCTAAATAAATATTATAAATAATGTAATATTTTAATCAGTTAAAGATAATATAATTTTCTGTTACTCCTCCCTTGAGAGCAAGAACACCGACTTTTATTTGCATTTTAATAACTTTGATCAGCTATTTTTGCTATTTTTTCTGAATTTGTAAGGCTATTAATATCAATGTCAGACTCTATTTTATCAATATTTTTGGGGATTTACGCAATGAATTTAGGATCCTGATAGTAAGTTGTTGCTTTTAACAATTGCTGTTGTTCTTTTAGTTAGATGATCAGAGCAAAAAATTCATGAGCCTACAAAAACTCTATTACATTCCAATTATCTCAACTAAATTTCCCGTCCTATTTTGGACATTAATTCTGATTATAACTGCTACTACACCTGCTTCTTCCGCTTCCGCTGTAATAACATTCATAATGACTCCACCTTTAACATCTGAGCTAAGTTTTGTTTAAACGTTATTTTTTGACATAGATTTTCCCTCCTGATTGAATAAGCTAGTGATACATGTATTGCTCCAGTACAGATTTATTGTCGGTAAAAGATTTTAAATATACAATCATTGATTAATTTTTAGAGCGTGATCTGGGTGAGGCTTTTAGTTATTAAAAAAGCCTGGCTTTTTACCGTTAAGAAAATCAATTAGAAAATATTTTATAGAACGGGGGATTGACTCTTCTTTAAACTAAATTTAGATTGTAACTGGAGAGCAACAGGCAATAGATATTAATTAAGTCAGATTTTTTTAGATTAAAAATATCAGTTTAGAGTTGAAGATCATTCTTATTTTGGAGCTTTACAGGTTTTTAATTTTCGTGAGACAGATATAAAAAGTGTTAAGATGAATTAAGATAGAGCATAATGGAGCGAATTTGAAAGAGATGGAGTCGTATCTTAAAAATACGAGAAAGTTTTTCTTTCCGATAATCAAGCAGTTTATTTCAAAAATAAAAATAATGTTTGTAGTACTTTTGCAGGAAAAGATGGTTTATATTTTTAGTTTAAATTATCAGAAAATTTATAGACTCAAGAGCTATATGTATTAAAAAGATGTCCAAAAAGGTTTGGTTTTTCTTTTGGCCTTCTTTTTAGTAACAATAATCACTATTCTAATTATTTTCGCCTAAGTTTCGGGACTGTAGATGATCAAGAAATAGAAGAGAGGGGTAGCACTTTTAAAAGATATTTATAATGATTTTAGGGGAACAAGTTGCAAATGAAGATTATAGTCCTCTGATTTAGATAACAGCAATCATTTTTGATTTATCAACATTATTAAAAAAGAAATGATAAAGATCAATGTAAAATAGTTCACAAAAAATGCAAAAAATTAAGCAAATAGAAAGTTTTTTTGCGGTTATATTAAAAATCATCAATTCATTTTAGTTTTAATACTAATTTTAAGTAAATAAGCGAATTTCATAATCCGCTTATTTTAGTTTAATTCAAAAAAATATTGTCTGCGAATCATAACCTGAATCCATAGTCCAGTATTTGGGTTTAGTTAAATCTCTTTTTGCTAAAAAGTCATTGACCTTTTCAACTAATGGTATTGCCTGAGTTTTATCTGCATGATTGGCTGGAGTCAAAGTTAAAGCAATTGGTAATTCTGACTTAGTTTCAACTGCAGCGTGTATCTTCCAGCCAAACCAGGTTATCTGATTTTTATGAGAGTCGAATTTAGTACCCCAATCAGGGGTAAAAGAATTTTCCTTATCTATCTTTGACCTTGGCTTAGCTCGTTCATATGCCTCTAGTTTGAGTCGTCAATGGCCATTTCAGTATCTAATAGATTAAGTTCTATACTTTGATCTAAAAGATCATTCATTAGTGATTCCAGCCCATCAGTTTTAGATGATTTTTTGTAATAGAGGCTGAAAGTTGCTTCACTGGGCAACCCTGCCAGTGGTGGAAAACCCGCAGACATATATGAGATAAGGGCTTCTATCGATTTTGATTACTAAGTCTGCTCTGGTGGGAATCTTTCCGATCTGTTGGACCAGAAAAGTTCTTAAAATTGCTTCAGGATTATATCCAGATGGTCCTTTATTAGACTTAGATTTTATTTTTTCAACTAAAGGCTTAAGATCAATAGGATCTAAAATACAAATTAATTTGTCTGTTTCCGATAAATTTAGTAATTCTTCAAAGGGAAAAAGGCACTCTTGTCGAACATTATTAATAAGGTTTTACCTTCTTTCGTATTTTAGGGGTGTTATTATTAAATTAGACAAGTTTGGGGTGAAGCCCTTTTTATATCATTAAAATCTTTGTTATATCAAGGCTTATTTTTATGAAATTCACTTATATAGAATATAGTTTAGGGTATTATTTTAGATAATAAAAAAATAATATTTTAACAATTTTTGGAATAAAAAATGCATCATTTATTTAAAGTAGAAAAAGTAGAAAATATTATTTTAAAGTAAAGGAGTTTTATAATGAAAATTAAGTATCTTGCCGATGAGAAAAGTTGTATTCCAAAAGTTGTTAACTGGCTTTATGAGGAATGGGGTGGTAATTATGAATATGGAAGAGAAGTATGGAAGAAGCGAGTCAATAATCGCTTAAATAAGGGAAAGATACCAGTCACATTTGTAGCTTTAATGGAAAGTGATGTTGTGGGAACTGCTTCTCTTATAAAACACGATATGGATATTAAAAAAAATTTAACCCCATGGCTGGCAGATGTTTATGTTCCCCCTAACTATAGGGGGAAGAAGATTGCCACCAAACTTGTAAAAAGAGTTTTAGCAGAGGCTAATCAAATTAATATATCAAAAGTTTACCTATATACACGGCAAGCTGCTGGGTTTTATAGAAAATTAAACTGGGAAACAATAGGGAAATGTAATTATTATGGTGCAGAAGTAACTTTAATGGAATTTAATTTAAATTGATATAGAAATAGTATTTTTTATCTAAAATAGTTAAAAAAGTTCATCGAAGCTATACATTGAGTGCAGATGAATTTGATTTGTTTCTGAAAAGTCAAGTAAATTTTAAAAATACTTTTGTAGTCCCAGATATTTTATGCAGCTGTTGATTTTCTCTTTCGATTGAGCCGTTTTCTTCTATCAATAGCAGTCTGATGTTTCTTCTTTCTCTCATCTATAATTTTATCGGCTTTGCCGTTATATTTTTGATCTGGTATTACATAATCTACACCCTGATGCAGTCTTTCAGAATTGTAATAGTCAATGAAATTTTCTATATCTTCTCTGGCTTCATAAAAACTCTGATAGGTTTCTTTTCTATAGACATTCTCATACTTAATTGTTTTGTGAAAGACTTCAATTTTTCCGTTTGTCTCTGGATGCCTTACAGCTGTCCTGATGTGCTTGATCTCCCATTCTTCAAGGAATTCGGTAAAAGATTTAGACACAAGATGAGTGCCATTATCACTTACAAGGACTGGTCTGCTGATAGGGTCTAAGTCAAATATACCTGCTTTAAACATGGCTCTGCTAAGGACCCGCTGCATATCGTCTGTAGTCATAGTTTGAGATAGTTCTCCATAGATAATCTTACGGGAGTAGCCATCAAGAACACAGATTAAATATGCATGGGTATTTTTTACAGGGATATAGCTAATATCGGTATGCCACATTTTATTGGGCTGATCAACTTCAATTTTACCGTCTGCATTTTTCTTTTTATGATATTCCTGTTCAGGAATAAGGCCAGCATCTTTAAGCACCCGATATGTACTGGATGCTGACACATAGACAATATCATCCATCCATCATCTTTTTAGCAAGCTTTCTATGACGCTGATCAGGGTGTTTAAGGGCATAATCTATAATTGCCTGTTTTTCTTCCTCTAAAAGGCTGTGAGAGCATGAGGCAGGGGTGGACTTATGGTTTTTAAGCCCTTCCATACCATCAGCTTTATAGCGTTTTCTCCAGTCATAGTAACGCCAGGAATTAAGTTGTAATTTTTCACAAGTGGTCTTAATTGGCAAAGTGGATTCTTCTACAATATCCATTAGTTTTCTTTTTTCTTCTGCTGCAAGCCAGTCATTTTTGATTTCACCATGCAGTCCTATTTGTCGTTTTTTTTTAGAATCTGCAGTTCGCAGGTTTGTTCTACCAGAGTCTTTTTTAGTTTATCTACTTCATCTTTAAGTTTTTCTTTTTCAGGATCTTTTTTCTTTTTGTTTCTAAAGACTTTGCCTGCAGAACCAATAAGTCTTTTTTTCCACTGATAAAACTGACTCTCATAAATACCATGTTTGCGGCAGGTCTCAGAGATATTATCATTTTGAAGACCTTCAAGAACAATTTCCATCTTTTCTTCAGGTGAGCGTTTAGTATTTTTACTCATAATTATCTCCCTTTCTGGTTATTATTTTGAAGGAAGAAAACGACCATGTCAAATTAGCTGGCATAATCCAAATTACTACAAAAAACTTTTGGAAATCTCTTTGACGGGCTTAGAAACATTATAGTTTTTACTAGACTTAACAGAAAGACAAATCAGACAGGAAATCATAGTAAAAATACCAAACAAGAAATCTGATTCAGTAATAAAAGGGCTGGATCGAATAGAAAGACGATTTGGGGTAGTTAATTTCAGGGAAACTTTCAAGTCGATTACTACAGATTATGAAGGTATTGAAGAGTCTTTGTGAATGTCAAATAAAATTTTACAGGAAGCATATTCCCGATGCATACAGCATCAAATGAGATTGCTAACCGGTTTATCAGTCGATTCTTACCCAAAGGAACAAGTTTCAAAGGCATCAAAAGAATACTGGCTAAAAAAAATAAAAAAATTTGTAAATACCTATTCCAAAAAGTTGTTTGATTATGAAAATTCAGATGAATTGTTCAGAGAAAAATTAAGAATTAGTATTTAGAAATACTGAAAGTACAGGTTATTTAAAAAAAACAAAAAACCCCGTGCATTGAAACTTGTAAGCCGCCTCTTCAACTTTAATAATTTTAGATTAAGTGCTAAACTATAATTAGTTACTCTTAACATCTAATTTTAATTTTGAGTTGAAAATATTTTAAGTTTATGAAAAATTTATAATAAGCTTAGAAGGAGATGTTTTTATGTTAGCTAATGATAAAGTTTTTTCTAATATTCAGCCAGAGTTATTTAAATTGACATTAGATCAATTTCCAGGGCCAATATTAATCTTTAATTTAGATAATAAAATAATATATGCTAATTGTAGAGCAGTAAATATATTTAAAATAAAACATAAATTTACTGAAAAAGACAAATTTTATGAAATAAATAAAAATAAAAAGATAATAGATATAATAAAACATCCAAAAAATAAATTGAATAAAATAGAGTATTTAAACAATAAAAAAATAATCATAAATAAAATACCTTTATATAATAATCAAAATGAAACAGTTGCTAGTGCTGGAATTATTCAAGAACTTAATGATTTTAAAGCTGAAAAATTAAATTTGGAATTAGAAAATAATAAAAAACTTAAGAGGAATTTGGAGACGATCTTAAATTCCATAGATGAAGGCATACATGTTATTAATGATAAAGGAAAAACTATTTTTTATAATAAAAAAATGGCAGAATTAGAAAATCAAAAAGTGGAAGAAGTATTAAATAAAAATTTATTAAATGTATTTCCAGAATTAAGTGAAAAAAATAGTACTTTAATGAAAACTTTAAAAACAAAAGAAAAATCACCTCTTAAACAACAAACATATATAAATTATAAAAATGAAACTGTTACAACTATTAATGAAACAATTCCCATAAAATTAGACGAAAAATTTATTGGAGCTTTAGAAATAGCAAAAGATATAACAGAGTTAAAAAAATTATATGAGCAAGTTTTAGAATTTAAAACTGAATCATATGAAAAGGAAGAGCAAAAAAAATTAAATAATGGAACATCATATTGCTTTTCTGACATTATTGGTGAAGATCCAGCTTTAAAAGAAATTATTTCATACGCAAAACGTGCTGCTAAAACTAGTTCTGCTATTTTAATTTCTGGAGAAACAGGAACTGGAAAAGAATTATTAGCACAGAGTATACACAATAAGAGTAAAAGGAGTGATAAACCTTTTATAGCTCAAAATTGTGCTGCTCTTCCTGCTAATCTTTTAGAAAGTATACTTTTTGGAACACAAAAAGGAGCATTTACTGGAGCAATTGATAGAAAAGGATTATTTCAGCGAGCAGAAGGAGGTACTTTACTACTTGATGAGATAAATTCTATGCCAAAAGAGTTACAGGCAAAGTTATTGAGAGTTTTACAGGAAAAAATTATTAGACCGGTTGGTGGAAAGAAGGGTACTGAAGTTGATGTTCGAATAATGGCTACTATTAATAAACATCCACTTGAAATATTAGAAAAAAATGAAATTAGACAGGACCTATATTATCGATTAGCGGTTGTTAATCTTCATTTACCGCCCCTTAGAGAAAGAAAGGAAGATATACCTATTTTAGTAGGACATTTTATTAATAAATTTAATAAAAAATTTAATTATAATATAAAAGGAATTACTGATAATGTTGAAAAA
This sequence comes from Halanaerobium sp. MA284_MarDTE_T2, assembly GCF_003337245.1. Lineage (GTDB taxonomy): Bacteria > Bacillota > Halanaerobiia > Halanaerobiales > Halanaerobiaceae > QPJE01. Next base: position 15,564 of record NZ_QPJE01000030.1, on the reverse strand, counting down.
ATATTTATTGATTATCATTGGCCTGGTGGTATTAGACAGTTAGAACATGTAATTGAAGGAGCAGTTAATCTGGTTGGAATGAAAGGTGTTATAAAAGAAAAAGATATTAAACCATTTTTATTAAATTATAATCTAGAAAATAAGAAAGCTCAGAATAGAATTATAAATTTTGATAAGGTTACCGGCACTGAGCCTTTAACAGATATAATGAAAAGAATGGAAAAAAATATAATAAAAACTGCTTTAGATAAAACAAATAGAAACATAACGCAAGCTGCAGAAAACATTGGAATTAGTAGACAATCATTGAGATATAAAATGGACAAATATGATTTGGCTTAGATTTTTTTATACTTAAATGAATTTCATAATATGCTTAACGTAACGGTCCTATTGTGTTATTCTTAATATTACTCTATGTAAGATTCCTACATTAAATTAGACACATAGTTTAGATAGTTTTCTCTCGTTTTCGTAGTTTTCTGGACTTTTATAATTTAACATCGAATGCATTCTGATTCTGTTGTAATAAACAGCGATATATTCAAAAATATCCTGTTTTACCTGTTTTCTTGTTTTGTAATCTTTTTGGCAATCATGTCTTGTATATTGGCTGCCTCTATCAGAATGAAAGATCAAACCTTTTTTAGGATTTCTATTTTTAATTCCCATGTTAAGAGCATCTATAACAAGCTTCTTAGTCATTTTTTTATTAATTGACAAGCCAACTACTTTTCGGAAATAGATATATATTACAACAGCCAGGTAAAGCCAGCTTTCGGCTGTGGGTATATATGTAATATCTGAAACCAAAACTTTGTTAAGTTCTGGTGATTTTTAATGAAGCAAAAATATTATTAGGAATAACTGATTTTTGAAATGAAAAAAAATAAGCAAAACGAAAGAAAATTTGCGGTTATGAGAAAATAAATAGATGGATTAATTGATATATTTTAAAAATAAAAAAATTTTAGAATAAATGAAAGATAGTTAAAGCTGTTATGATGGGAAATAAGCAAATAATTATTATAAAATTGAATTTTATAATAATTATTTGCTTATTTTCTGTTTTGGAATAAGAAATGCATTTATTAATATAATAGTATAATAGCAAAAGTATAAGAAGTATAAAAAGGCTAAAAATATTTAGAATAGAAAGGAGAAATTTCAAAACATGGTCGAAAAAAAATTATCTAAAAGAATCGAAGAAATTATGAAAAAATTAGTTTCTATAAAGAGTGATACATCTACATTAGAAGAAAAAGATATTGAAGATTATATTTATAAATGGTTTGCAGATCTAAATTATTTTAAACAAAACAAAAATTATTTCGGTAAATTTGATTTAAAAGATGATCATTTAGAAAGATCAATAGTCTGGGCTTTAGTGAAAGGTGAAACTAATAAAACTATTATTTTTTTAAATCACCATGACGCAGTAGATATTGATGTTTATGGGAAATTATCTAATTATGCTTGTGATGTTGAAACACTTAAAAATAAAATTATTAATACGGATATATCAAAAGATACAAAATCAGATTTGGAAAGTGATGAATGGTTTTTTGGAAGAGGCAGTTGTGATATGAAAGGTGGAGCTGCTATTCAGATGGCTTTATTAGAAAAATATTCTAAAAAGAAAAATTTTAAAGGTAATTTATTATTTATATCAGTTCCTGATGAAGAATCACTTTCAGCAGGTATGAGAAATGGAGTTAAATTATTAAATAATCTTAAAGAAAAATTTGATTTAAATTATTTAATATTAATTAACTCTGAGCCTCATCAGAGAGAGGAAAGTAATGTTGGTAGAATTTTTACCGGTTCAGTAGGTAAAATAATGCCTATAGTTTATGTTAGAGGCAAGAAAACTCATATAGGAGATATATTTAAAGGATTAAATCCGATTTTATTATTGTCTACGATTTGTAAAAAAATAGAATTAAATCCTAAATTTTGTGATGTTGTTGGTGATGAAATTTCACCACCACCTTCTTGGAGCTTTGCTAGGGATAGAAAAAGAAGTTATGATGCTTCTATTCCCCAATCAGCAGGTGGCTATTTCAGTATTCTAACGATGAATCGAACTCCTAAAGAAATACTTGAAGATCTTAAAAATATTATACAAGAATCATTTGTGGAAATTATTAATGATATGAATGAAAAATATAAGATGTTCGGTAAAAAAGTTAATAAAGAAATGAAAAAGTTACCCTGGGAAAGTAAGGTAAAATCATTTTCAGAATTATATAAAAAAGCTGTAAACGATTATGGTAATGAGTTTATTGAGAAATATGATAAAACGATTAATAAAGTAAAAGAAGATATAAAAAATGATAAAATTAATTTACCTGAAAGCAATTTTATATTAATTGAAACTACATTAGAATTTATTGATGATTTATCACCAATGGTGGTTATTGCTTTTTCTCCTCCTTATTATCCTCATGTTAATAATCAAAATCTTAAAATTAAAAATAAAGATATTGAAAATTTAAGTGACAAAATTATAAATTATGCAGATAAAAGTCTTAATAAAAGATATGAAAAGAAAAATTATTTTATGGGGATATCGGATTTGAGTTATACTGCCTTGGATGATGAGGATGATGTAATTCCTTATATCGGACCAAATATGCCATTATGGAATAAACTTTATAGGGTGCCTTTTAAAGAAATGAAAAAATTAAACATACCTTCTTTTATTATCGGCCCTTGGGGTAAAAATTTACATAAATTTGCAGAAAGAGTTCATAAGGAGAGTCTTACGAAAACAACACCGGTTTTAATTGAATTTGTTATTAATGAGTTATTTTAATTAATTTTTAATTCAATCAAAAGAAAGCATAGAATTATATAATGTTTTTGAACAATATATAATTTCTTTTTGAATTGAATTAAATAAATAATAAAAGGAGGAGAGTATTTATATGGATAGTTTAATGAAAGTTGTTTCTTCAATAACGACTTGGATTTGGGGAATTCCAATGCTTTTATTACTAGGGTTAGGGGGTCTGTTTTTAACCATTAGATTAGGATTTTTTCAAATAAAATATGGTTTTTATATTATTCAACAGACATTTGGAAAAATGTTTAGTAAAGGAGAAGGCGAAGGGACTATTTCACCATTTCAAGCAGTCACAGCTGCTTTAGCGTCTACAGTGGGAGCTGCTAACATTGTTGGTGTACCGACAGCTATAATTTTAGGTGGACCGGGAGCAGTTTTTTGGATGTGGGTGATGGCGATTCTTGGTATGGGATCTAAATTTAGTGAAGTTGTATTAGGATTAAAATATAGAGAGAAAAACGAAGAAGGAGAATATGTTGGTGGTCCAATGTACTATATAAAAAATGGTTTAAATATGAAATGGTTAGGGGTTATTTTTTCGTTTTTCTTAATGCTAGAATTGATTCCTAGTATCATGGTTCAAGCAAATTCGGTAGCAGCTTCTGCTCTGGAAACTTTTAATTTAAGTACTTCTGTAACAGGTATTTTTACGTTAATAATTGTTGGATTAGTGGTTGTTGGGGGAATTAAAAGAATTGGAAAAGTAACAGAGAAACTTGTTCCCTTTATGGCTGGATTATATATTTTTGCTTCATTAATAATAATACTAATGAATATAAGCCAGATTCCAACAGTATTATCACTTATTTTTAAAAATGCATTTACTCCAATGTCAGCGGTTGGTGGATTTACAGGTTCAGCTGTCGCTGCTACGATAAGATGGGGTGTGGCTAGAGGAATTTATTCCAATGAAGCAGGAATGGGTACAGCTCCAATGGCTCATTCACCAGCTACTGTTGATCATCCTGTTAGACAGGGATTTTGGGCTGTTTTTGAGATAATTGTTGATACATTAATTATCTGTAGTGTGACAGCTTTTGTAGTACTTTCCTCAGGAGTTTGGACCGCTCCCGGAGCAATGGAGAATCCCAATGGATTACCTGCTCAAGCATTTACTCATTATTTTGGGGATGTCGGAGGAATATTAGTTACTATAGCTTTATTATTATTTGTTATTTCCACAATTATTGTCATAACATTTTATGGTGAAAAACAAGCAGAATTTCTGTTTGGATTAAAATTTTCTCGAGTTATGAGATATGTTTATTTAGCATCAATTTTTGTGGGAGCTGTAGGTGGAGCTAAAATCATTTGGAATTTTCTTGATTTATTATTGGCATGTATAATATTGCCGAATATGATAGGAGTATTATTACTGCATAAAGATGTGGTTGAACTGAAAAATGAATTTTTCAGTTCAGAAAAATTTTATTTAAAAGACACAAATAAAATTTAATAAAAATGATTTAATCTTAACATAGCGGATCTTATTTCTATGCTTGAGATCCGTTATTTGTTTTTAATATTAATATTTAAATAATTAGTGGAAACAGTATATAAATAGTTATATGAAATAAAAGGAGGCCAAACATGTTTAAAGAAATATCTAAAAAAATTGAAAGATTAAATATTGAACTTGCTAAAGTTTTAAGTATAGTGGGAACTAAAACAGAAATAAATATGAGTGAAAAAGTTTATAATGAACTTATGAAAATGAATTATTTTAAAGAAAATCCTGATTTAGTTAAATATGTTGATTTTAAAGATGATGTGTTAGGCAGAAAAAATGTAGTGGCTACTTTAAAAGGGAAAAAAGGTAGTAGTAACAAGACAGTAATTTTAATTGGACATATGGATACAGTAGGTATTGCTGATTTTGGGAAATTAAGAGAATTTGCCAATGATCCTGTTGAATTAAAGAAAAAATTAAAAAATGTTGTATTATCTAAAGATGCAAAAGAAGATATCGAATCAGAGGATTGGATTTTTGGACGTGGTATTTTTGATATGAAATGTGGAGTGGCAACTTCAATAATTTTAATTGAATATTTTTCCAAAAAAATAGATGAATTGCAAGGTAATATAATTTTTGCAGCGGTTGGGGATGAAGAAGGTAATTCTGATGGTATGCTTTCGGTTGTTCCAGAATTAGTGAAAATGCAAGAGAAAGAAGGTTATGAATATCAAGCAGTCATAGATAATGATTATATGACTGAAAGGTATGAAGGAGATAATAATAAGTATGTTTATATTGGTACAGTGGGAAAGTTAATGCCATCTTTTTACATAGTTGGTAAAGAAACACATGTAGGTGAACCTTATAAAGGAATTGATCCTAATCAAATTGCTAGTTCATTGACTACAAAAATTAATTTAAATGTAGAATATTGTGATATAGCAGAAGGAGAAGTTTCATTGCCTCCTATAACTTTAAAGCAAAATGATCTAAAAGAAAATTATTCGGTTCAAACTGCAAAAACAGCCAATTTATATTTTAATTACTCTACCCATAGCAATGGTCCGGATGAAGTAATGAAAGAGATGAAAAGTGCAGCTAAAGAAGCTTTTCAAGGAGTAATTGATAATGTTGAGATTCAATATAAAGAGTTTTGTAAAAAAAGTGGATTTCCGCATAGAGAACTACCTTGGGTTTCTAGAGTTATATCTTATCAAGAATTATATGAAAAAGTTTATGAAGAGATGGGAGATAGTCTTAAAACAGAAATAGAAAAATTAGAAAAAGAACTCTCAAAAAATGATTTTATTGACGATAGAGATTATAGTTTGAAAATAGTATCAGAAGTACATAAATTGTGGTCAGATAATGATCCAATTATAGTTGTTTATTTTTCTCCTCCATATTATCCCCATATATATGTAAGAGGAAAAAACAAAAAAGAAAAAAACCTTTTGAATGCAGTCAATAATGCAGTAGATTTCATTGATACTGAGGATAAAATAGTCCAAAAGAAATTTTATCCATATATTTCAGATTTGAGTTATGTATCAGCCCCAAAAGATGAAAATGTTTTATCTGCTCTTAAAAATAATATGCCAGCATTGGGAGTTAAATATGATTTACCATTAAAAGAACTACAAAAATTAAATTTGCCCGTTGTAAATATAGGTCCTTTTGGAAAAGATGCTCATAAATTAACTGAAAGATTAGAGAAAAGATATTCATATAATGTTGCCCCTAAAATAGTTTGTGAAACTATTAAAAATATATTGAAATAATTTTAATTATAGGTGGTGAAATAATGAATAGCCCATATATAGCAATTAATACAAAAAAAATACAAGAAAACACACGATATATAGTTGATTTAGCTAAAAAAAATGGAGTTGAAATTTATGGAGTAGGCAAAGCAAGTTGTGCTGATATTAAAGTTGCTCAAGCTATGCTAAAAGGTGGAGTAAAAGGTCTAGCTGATTCTAGAATATCCAATATTAAAAAATTAAAGGAGAATATAGAAGAAGATATACCATTAATGTTGTTGAGGATACCAATGTTAAGTGAAGTAAAAAAAGTTGTTAAATTTGCAGATATAAGTTTAAATTCTGAAATAAAAGTTATTGAACAATTGAATAAAGCTGCAAAGAATTTAAACAAAAATCATAAAATTATATTAATGGTAGATGTTGGAGATAGAAGAGAAGGAATAATGCCTGATAAAGTTTTAGACACTGTTTCGCAGATAATTAATTTTGATAAGATTGAATTAATAGGTTTAGGAACAAATTTAGCTTGTTTTGGTGGAGTTATACCTACATATAAAAATTTAAAAATATTAATTGATCTTAAAACAGAAATTTATAATAAATTTAAGTTTAATTTAAACATTATATCAGGAGGTAATAGTAGTTCATTACCACTTTTAAAAGATAATGGATTTCCTGAAGGAGTTAATCAGCTGCGAGTTGGAGAAACTATTCTTTTAGGAAATAATGTTCTTAATAGAGAAAGATTTTTTGAAGCTCACCAAGACACATTTTTTCTTTCAGCAGAAATAGTTGAGCTAAAAATAAAACCTGCTCAACCAAAAGGTGAAAGAGCTGAAAATGCTTTTGGAGAAAAAAAGGTGATTACAAAAACAGGATTAAGAAAACGAGCTATACTTGCTGTTGGAAGACAAGACATAGATATAGCCGGACTAACACCACTTTTAGCTGGTTTAGAAATTGAAGATGGAAGTAGTGATCATCTTATAGTTGATGTAACTAATTCAGAAAAAGAGTTAAAAATAGGTGATTCCATAAAGTTTAATATGAATTATGGTGCCCTCCTAAAAGCCTTCACATCAAAGTATGTTGATAAAATATATATTACATAAATTTTACATAGTGTATTATTTTGATAAACCAGAAAGTGTATTATTTTGACGTAACGTAAAATAACTTAGGAGGTATAATAAATGGAAAATATTAAAGTTTTAATTTGGGGATTTGGAGAAATGGGTAGTGGAATGGCAAAGATGCTGCTTAAGAAAAAAGGAGTAGATATAGTTGGCGTTTGTGATTCAGATCCAAATAAAGTTTCTAAAAGTATATATGAAGTTTTAGATGTTAAACAGGGTGATAACCCGGAAGTTATTATTAAAGATGATATAGAATTAATTATTGAAGAAACTGAAGCTGATGTAGCATTAATAGCTACTGATTCATTTGTTAAAAAAGCATATGACAAAATTGTGTTATGCTTAAAAAATAAACTTAATGTTATTTCGACAGCAGAGGAAATGGCATATCCTCAAGCCCAATCACCAGAATTAGCTCAAAAATTAGATGATATTGCTAAAAAAAATAATGTTTCATTATTAGGAACTGGAATTAATCCAGGTTTAATAATGGACTTATTAGTTATTTTACTTACTGGTGCTTGTGAAAGTGTTGATAATATTAAAGTAGAAAGAATTAATAATTTATCACCATTTGGACCAGCAGTTATGGAAGAACAGGGTGTAGGTAAAACTGCAGAAGAGTTCAAAGAGGGTGTTGAAAACAATACTATTTCTGGACATGTTGGTTTTGCTGAATCTATTAAAATGATAACTGATGCATTAGGTTGGAAATCCGAGAATCCGATAAAACAAAAAATAACTCCTATAATTTCTAATGTGGATCGTAATGCTCCAAATATTAGTGTAAAAGCAGGTGAAGTTGCTGGTGTTAGAATGGAAGCGTGTGATATAGTAAATGATCAAAAAAGAATAGAAATGATCCATCCGCAACAGGTTGAACCACAAGAAGAAAATGTTGAAACTGGTGATTATATATATATTAATGGTAATCCAGATATTAAGATGTCAATCAAGCCTGAGGTTCCGGGTGGTATTGGAACAGTTGCAATGTGTGTTAATATGATACCTCAGATTATAAATGCTGATGCAGGTTTAAAAACAATGATTGATTTACCTGTTCCAAGAGCAATTATGGGGGATATGAGAGAATTAATTAAGTAAGAGGAGTGTGAAATAATATGAAAAAAGCTAAAAAAGGTGACTATGTTCAGATTCATAATATTATACTCGAAGCTGATGAAAGATCAGAAAATTTACCAGAAGAAACCAAAAAAGTTCCTCTTGAATTAAAAGTTAGAGGTTTTTTAATTGATGATGAGGCACAATTAAATGATCAAGTAACTATTGAAACCTATATAGGAAGAAAAATTGAAGGTAAATTAATTGATATATCTCCAACTTATGTAATTGATTATGGAGAGGTAGTAAAAGAATTATTACCTATTGGAAGAGAATTGAAAAAAATGTTGGAAGGGAGTGAGTAAAAATGGGAAAAGATATGAGTTATGAAGCTGTAATGAGCAGAAATAATGAAATTATGAAAAAAGCAGTGGGGATAGATTATACTCAATTTGAATATGATGGGATAGGTTTTAATTATGAAAAAATGATGAATAAAACAGGTTATGATTTAAATGAAATAATAAAAATTCAGGAAGAAGGTGATGTTGGTAATACTCCTGTATATGAATTAAAAAATTTAACAAAAATTGCACGCAAATTAGCTCCAGAGGGAAAAGGAGCCAGAATTTTTTTGAAAGATGAAGCTTCAAATCCATCAGGTAGTTTTAAAGCAAGAAGAGCATCTGTTTCTGTTTATCATGCTAAAAAAAATGGTTATAAAGGTGTTGTAGCAGCAACAAGTGGCAATTATGGAGCGGCAGTAGCTTCACAGGCAGTAAAAAGAGGACTTAAACCAATTATTATTCAGGAAGTTTATGATAGTACAGGAGCGGGACAGCCAGAAATAATAGAAAAGGGACGCAAATGTGAAGCTTATGGATCTGAAGTACTGCAGTTAAGTGTTGGCCCAGAACTGTTTTATACATTTTTAAAAGTTTTAGAAGAAACTGATTATTTTAATGCATCACTATATACACCATTTGGAATAGCTGGGGTAGAAACGTTAGGTTATGAGTTAGCAGAAGAAATTAGAGAAAAAACAGGTAAATTCCCAGAAAAAGTTATTGTTACTAATGCTGGGGGAGGTAATTTAACTGGAACAGCAAGAGGAATAAATAAGGCAGGAGCGGAAGATACAGAAATTGTAGCTGCAAGTGTTGATTTGTCTGGGTTACACATGGCTAGTGATAAAGATTTCAATCGAAAATCATTTACAACAGGACATACCGGATTTGGTATTCCATTTTTAACCTGGCCAGATAGAAGTGATGTTCCGCGTAGTGCTGCTAGAGCAATTAGATATCTTGATCGATATGTCACGGTAACACAAGGAGAGGTTTTTTATATAACTGAAGCTTTGGCTCAGATAGAAGGAATTGAGAGAGGACCTGCTGGTAATACGTCACTTGCAGCAGCATTTTCGATTGCTCAAGAAATGGATGAAGATGAAATTTTAGTAGTACAAGAAACAGAATATACTGGTGCTGGTAAACATCCCACAGCACAGCTTACTTTTGCTAAAAAAAATGGGATAGAAGTTAAAAGGGGAAATCCGCGCAAAGAAATTCCAGGAAAATCAATAATAATTCCAGACTCTCCGGGGAAAATCAAAGCACAAGATTTAGATGTTGTAAAACTAAAAAAATCTCACATAAAGAAAATAATAGAATTTAATAAAGTAGATAAATTATCAGAAAAAGATATGGAATATATAATTGAAGAAACAAATACAGATTATGAGTTTGTTAAAGATACTTTAAATGAAATGAATGTGGAGGTGTAATTTATGGTACAAGAACGCAAAGATGATTTTGAAAAGAAAAGACAAAAGTTTAAAAATTTAAATAATGAGCAATTAAATAAAAAATTTTGGGAATTAGCTGAAAAAATTGTTGATCCTCTAATAAATATGGCTGATGAATATACTTCACCTTCTATTGAAAGATCAGTTCTGCTGCGAATGGGATTTGATAGTTTAGAAGCAAAAGCTATAGTAAATAAAATTAATAGTAAAAATCTTTTAGGCAAAGGTGCTGGTAATGTGATTTTAAAATTAGCTAAAAGAGAAAATATGGATATTCATAAAGCAGGTATAGAAATCTCAGATGGTAAGTTTGATGATTCATTAGTAAATTTATTTGGAGGTGAATAAAGTGGATTTAAAAGCAGATGAAAAAATAGATATAGAAAAACTATTGGAAAATATTAAAGATTATAAACCTAAAAGAAAAGGCTGGAAATGGAGACCAAAAACTCAGAACAAAAAGAAGGTTGGTAAATTTACTTACTCTGATATTTCGGATACTTTATTAAATAATAGTGTTCCCCTACCATCCGCCAGTTATTTTAATGACATTGATCCACAACCAGAACCTGTAATTACAACTGAAATAGCTTCTGGAAGATTTGAAGATGATATAAGAAGGATGAGAATGGCAGCCTGGCATGGTGCAGATCATCTAATGGTTATTAGGACCGCTGGTCAGAGTCATTATGACGGCTTAATTGAGGGTACTCCTGAGGGTGTTGGCGGGGTGCCAATTAGCCGCAAACAAATTAGAGCAACTAGAAAAGCTTTAGATATGATTGAAGAAGAGGTTGGTCGTCCATTAAATTTTCATTCTTATGTTAGTGGAGTAGCTGGCCCAGATATAGCAGTTATGTTTGCAGAAGAAGGAGTAAATGGTGCACATCAGGATCCACAATATAATGTACTTTACAGAAATGTAAATATGCAGAGATCATTTGTAGATGCTGCAGTGGCAAAGAAAATAATGGCAAGTGCTGATATGTTACAAATTGATGGGGCACATAATGCTAATGCTACAGCTCGTGATGCATGGAAAGTTATGCCTGAACTTTTTGTACAGCATGCAATCAACGCACTATTCTCTATAAAAGCAGGTATGCCTAAAGAAAATATTGCTTTATCTACTGTTCCTCCAACAGGAACACCGGCTCCTGCATTAAAATACGACCTTCCATATGCAGTAGCATTAAGAGAATTATTTGAGGGCTTTAAATTTAGAGCCCAGCAGAATACAAAATATATTACATCTGATACACGAGAAGCAACTGTATTACATGTATTAAATATTCTTTTATCAAAATTAACATCAGCTGATATTCAAAGTACTATCACCCCAGATGAGGGCCGTAATGTGCCCTGGCATTATAATAATGTTAAGGCAGTAAACACAGCAAAACAAACATTTTTGGGATTAGATGGATTAAATGAAATGATAGAACTAAAAAAAGATGGTTACGTTTCTGAGAAAGCAAGAGAACTGAAAGAAAGAGCAATTTTATTTATGGAAGAGATAATTAATAAAGGTGGTTATTATAAAGCTGTTGAAGATGGATTATTTGTTGATTCTGGATATTATCCTGCTAGAAATGGAGATGGAATTAGCAGAGAAATTGAGGGAGGGGTTGGTGCTGGCACAATAGTAAAAAGAGATAAAGAATATATGGCACCTGTATGTGAACATTTTGGATATAATAATTTGCCAAATGAGATAGAAAAACCCTGTGATTTAATTGGGGGCTGTACACTACATGACCACAGTAAAATAAAATATATTGATGAACTTGACGCCAGTGATAATGTGGAAAAACGTTTGGCAGAAACAAAGGAATTTCGTAAAGACGGTAAAATAAAACCAGAGGTTGAATGGGCTGGTGATGGCTGGATTAATGTTACTATGCTTTTACCAATAGAAAAAAGAATAGCTAATGTTGCTGGTCTAGAGATTGTTAAAAATATGGGCTTAAAAAACCCTGAAGTTATTCATAGTAGGACAATGCATCCTGCAGAAGGAACATTACTAGAAGTAAAAGGAAGAGTCGATTTTTCAATTGACTTAGATAATTTAGAAATTCCAGAGGTCGAAGAAAACTTAGATGAGGATATAATCAGAAACGAGATAAAAAATAATCCTATGAAAGTTGTTGCAGCAACTGTTGGTAATGATGAACATTCAGTTGGAATGAGAGAAATAATTGATATAAAACATGGTGGTTTAGAAAAGTTTGGGATAAAGACAAAATACCTTGGAACTTCGGTATCAATTAATAAGGTTGTAGATGCAGCTATAGAAATAGATGCTGATGCAGTATTAATTAGTACTATAATAACACATAATGATATTCATAGGACTAATATGAAAAAATTAAATAATCTTTGTATTGAAAAAGGTATAAGAGATGATTTAATCCTTGTTAGTGGAGGAACACAGGTAAATAATGATATTGCTTTAGAGTCTGGAATGGACGCTGGTTTTGGCCCAGGGACTAATGGAACAGATGTAGCCAGTTTTATTGTTAAAGAAAGATGGAAGCGCAAAGGAATACTCAAAGACAAATTATCTGAAGTTAAAGAAGAATCTGAAGAATAATAAGGGAGGAAATAATGGCTGCAGTAGACTTATTAGTTGCCGAAATAGGAAGTACAACCACTGTGATTAACGCATTTAATAATTTAAGTAGTGCTGACCCAGTTTTTGAAGGACAGGGTCAGGCCCCCACAACTGTTTTAGATGGAGATGTAACGATTGGTTTAAAAAATGCGATAACTAATCTTAAAAGCAATTTGAGATTAGATGATATTAAATGGAATGATTTATTAGCTACAAGTAGTGCTGCAGGTGGTTTAAAGATGACTGTTCATGGACTTGTGCATGATATGACAGTTAAAGCAGCTGAATATGCAGCACTTGGGGCTGGAGCTGTTATTAAAATGGTAACGGCGGGTAAATTAAAAGAATATCAGCTAGAAGAGATAAAAAAACAGCAGCCCAACATTATTCTTCTGGCTGGTGGTGTCGACTATGGTGATGAGGATACTATTATTCATAACGCAAAAATGTTGAGAAAGCTTGATTTGCCAATTTGGTTAATTTATGGAGGGAATAAAGTCTGTCAAACGGAAGTTAAAGAAATATTTTCAGAATCCCAAACCAAATTACTAATTGTTGATAATGTATATCCAGAAATTGATGTATTTAATATTGAACCTACTAGAAAAATAATTCAAGATGCATTTGAAAAACATATAGTTCATGCACCTGGCATGGAAAAAATTGATAGAATGGTTACTGGTTCGATTATGCCTACACCAGGTGCAGTTATGAATGCTGCTAAATTATTAAAGGAGGAAATTGGAGATTTAATTATTTTTGATGTTGGTGGTGCAACAACAGATCTTCATTCAGTTACAGAGGGAACAAAAGAATACCAGGATATAATGATTAGTCCTGAACCCACAGCTATTAGAACAGTTGAGGGTGATCTTGGAGTTTTTATTAACGCAAAAAATCTAATTAACGAAATAGGGATAAATAAAATAGAAGAAAAATTGGGATTTGAGATTCAGGATATTTTAGAAAATAGAAAACCTATACCACAAAATAAAAAAGAAATAAAGTTAATAGAATTATTAACTGAAGAAGCAGTGAATAGGGCATTAAATAGACATGCCGGAGAAATTAAAGAAATTTATGGTCCTTCAGGTAGAACAGCAGCTGCAAAAGGTAAAGATTTAACAGGAGTAAAATATATTATTGGTACTGGGGGAGCCTTAACTAAATTGAAAAAAAACAAAAAGATACTTGCAAATATTCGTGTTAAAAATGTGCAAAAAAAACTTTATCCGGGGATGAAAGCAGATGTATTAATTGATCAAAACTATATTTTTGCAGCTTGTGGAGTAATGGCCAAGAAATATCCAGAAGCTGCAGTGAAATTAATGAAAAAATCATTAGGGATTATTTAAACAGTAGTTCTAATTGAATTTAACTTGAATTCGGCAAGTAAAAATACCGAATCCAGTTATGATAGTCTTTAAACAGTAAATCTAGTTCAAATTTTTTTGAATAAAAAAATAGAATCTCCCTTAAGGTTTGTGGTAAAATGTTTTTAGAACAAAAAACCATACCAAAACCAAAAAGGAGATTCTGATATGAGTTTACCACAAAACAACACTAAAATAAATAGTTTTAACAAATTAAATATTCCTGCAAAATTTGACAGTAATACAGTTTCTAATGTTCCATCTTTTACTTATCTGGAAGCTGCTAAATCTATTATAGATTTTAAATCTTTAATTTCGGATAATATTAGCTATCAAAAAGCTCCAAATGCTACCTTTCAGCCTGCTGATATCATTGATTTTATGGTTGATGCATCTATCCTGGGTTATTCCCGCTTTTCTCATTATGAAAATCTTAGAGAAGATGCAGGATATCTTAAAATTAAGGATTTTAGTGTTCCCAGTGAAAAAGTCTGTCGTGATCTTCTGAAAGCTATGCCAGAAGAAAGTGTAAATGAACTGAGAGAACTCAATAAAAATCTTCTCGCAACAATTGCTAAAACACAGCCTGCTAAAGAAGTGATACTCGACTTTGACGATACAGTCTGTACCGTTTTTGGTAATCAGGAAGGTTCTGCAAATGGATATAATCCAAGATATAAAGGCAGACCTTCTTTTAAAGAAAAAGTTGGAATCATATCTAAAACTGATGAACTACTTAACCTGACACTGGAAGAAGGTACTCATCACAGCAACCATGAATTCCTTAGTTTCTTAGAATCCTGTATTGAGACTCTACCTAAAACCTGGTATCTAAAGAGAATCAGAGCAGATAGAGGTTTCTTTGATCAGAAAAACTTCAGATACTGTGAAGATAACGGTATCGAATATGTCATTAAAGCTAAAATGCAAAATGGTGTCAAAAAGATTATTGATTATGTCAATGAAAATCCAGACCAATATTCCTGGGTCAAAATTGATAACACTTTAAGTGTTACTGAAATTAGAGTATCTCTAAAAAGCTGGGATAGAGAGCGTAGATTTGTTTTAATTAAAAAATCATTACCAAAAAGCAACAAAAATGGCCAGCTTCTTTTTGAAGAATTCACCTATGAATATCAGGCCATAGTTACTAATGTTGACTATCTAACAGCTGAAGAAATATTTAATGACTACAACCAACGCTGCAATATTGAAAACAAGATTGTCGAGCTGAAAGAAGGCTTTGCTTTTGACCAGAATACTCAGATTAATCGCAAATGTAATGAGCTGTATTTACTGATTGAAATGATTTTTTAACGGCAAAAATCTTAAAAGAATTACTTTAACTTTTCACTTGCCGAATTCAAGTTAAATAATTTTTAAATTAAGTTTTCAAATCTGAAAATTAATATGTCTGGGAGATGTAATTATGAATTATCAGGATAAGTTTAATAATATCAGGCCAGCCTGGCTGGAGATCAATTTAGATAACTATGGGCACA
>NZ_QPJE01000029.1 GCF_003337245.1 Halanaerobium sp. MA284_MarDTE_T2 | reverse complement strand
TAGGTAAAGTATACCATAATTGGAGATTGAAATGAATAAATTCAGCTATATTAAATAAAAGAACAATGAAAACCCACACTAAATAGCGAAGAGGCATTTATACTTATTATTTATATATAATTACAGAAATATTCCCGAGTATTTTTATAAGATTTCTTGCTTTTTAAAATAAATATGCTATAATAGATGTGTGAAAAATATAACTACAATATTATTTAATGAAAAAATTAATAAGGAGGAAATACTATGCGCAAACATGTTGTAATATTAGGCGCAGGTTATGGTGGAGTTTCAGCTGCCAAACGTCTGGCAAAGCTGGCAAAGAAAAGTCCTGAAATAGAAATAACTCTGATTGATAAATACCCCACTCATAATTTGATCACAGAGTTACATGAAGTTGCGGGTAACCGCATCCTACCTGAAGATCTTCAAATAAGTCTTAACAGACTTTTTGAAAGTACAAAGGTTAATGTTCTTCAGGACAAGATAAATGAAATTGACTTTGACAGCAAAACCCTATCATCAGATGAACATATATATGAATATGATTATCTGATTCTTGGTGCTGGAAGTCAGCCTGCTGATTACGGTGTTGAAGGTGTTAAAGAAAATGCTTTTACACTCTGGTCTATCGATGATGCAAAAAAAATTAATGAACATATTAAAAATTGTTTTCAAAAAGCGCAGTGCGAATCTGACCCTCAGCGCAGACGAGAACTGCTTTCTTTTGTAGTTGCAGGTGGTGGCTTTACCGGAGTAGAAATGGTGGGTGAATTAATTACCTGGTTTGATGAACTTTCAAAGCAGTATGGAATCCCACGCAAAGATGTCGATCTTTATCTTGTAGAAGGGCTGGATAGAATCCTCCCCAATCTTAAAGATGAATTGGTGGACAAAGCACTTGAGTATCTTAAAAAGAAAAATGTTGAAGTAAAAACAGGATCTTTTATAACAGCTGTTAACGAAAATAGTGTTGTTCTTCAGAATGATGTTGAAATCAGCACAAATACTGTTATCTGGACCTGTGGTGTTAAAGGTGCTGAAATTGTTGAAGAACTTGAATTAGAAAAAGATAAAAGTGAAAGACTTATAGTTAATGAATACCTTCAGCTGACGGATTATCCAGAAGTTTTTGCTATTGGTGACAATTCTGCAGCTCCATGGGCAGATGAAGACACTCTTCCTGCTCTGGTTGAATCTGCTATGCAGACTGGAGAATGTGCGGCAAACAATGTTTATTCAGAAATTACTGGTAAGGAAAAAGAAAATATTGAAGCTGCTTTACATGGTGTAATGGTTTCTATTGGTGGAGATTTTGCCGTAGCTGATGTAACTGGATTATCACTTAAAGGTCGTCCAGCTATGCTGCTTAAACATCTTGTTAATATGCACTATTTGTTTAATATTGGTGGTATAAAAGAAGGATTTAGCCTTATAGATGAATATATCCATGATCAGGCTTCACATAAAGGACTTGTATCTCAATTATTTAGCTTTTTTAGTGCGACTTCAAGATCACTCTGGTTAGTTCCTTTACGTATTTTTGTTGGAATCATGTGGCTTTATGAAGGATATACCAAAGTGAGAGATGGATGGTTATTGAGTGGAGATTATCTGGTTTCGGGAGCTTCATCATCACCTATCGGTGACTATGCTGTCGGCTGGTATGTCTGGCTCAATGAAGCTATTATCTTTAAGTTCCCACTTTTCTTTCAAATTGTAGTAACTCTCAGTATGATAGGAATCGGTATTTCCTTAATCTTTGGTTTATTTGCAAGCCTGGGTGCTTTAGGTTCTGTTGGATTTTCAATTAACTTTTTACTGGCTGGTCAGTATGCACACTGGTCCAGTGAATATCCCGGACACTTTAGTCCATTATTCTGGTTCCTTTTTGCCTCAATCGCTCTAATCGGTTCAGGGCGTTCTTTTGGACTTGATTATTATGTTCTTCCCTGGCTTAAAAAAATAATTTGGAGAAGACCTAAAAATAAAGAATCACACTTAAAAGAAGTTGTCAGCAAAAAGTAAATAATAGATGACAAAAAATATATTATTTGAAAGCAATAATATCTATTTCATAAAAAACTGCCGTTTTAAAACGGCAGTTTTTCAAATATAACGTATTATATTTTTAATATCATTTTTACATAGAAACAGAAGTTTTTTTATTATACCTCTGTTATTTTTTAATCTTTTTTTCTGAGGTGACGCAATAAAATAAAGTCTATTAGAACTATCTTTACCTTTACGAAAGCTAAATGCATTTAGCACTTCAATAGATCGAAATCCATTTTTAGACAGCAGTTGTTTTACCTTTTTTATTTTATAGCCTCTTTCACTGTGCAGTTCTTCATAACAGGGCTGATTATCGCCTTTTAAGCATATTTTTAACCTGACCTGCCAGATATCCTTATCTCTATATACTATATCTTCCCACAGACAGCTGTAGTTGTCACCTTCCAAAAGAGTCTTCTTTTCTTTAATTGTGTTTATTCTTCCAATACTATTCATATCAAAAATAAATAATCCATCATGGGTGAGTACACTAGCAGCATTATTAAACAAATTGGCAAGATCTTCTTCTTTTGTTAGATAATTTATACTATCAAAAAAGGAAACTATCAATGTAAATTTTTTATCAAATTCTATCTCTTTCATATTTCCCTGTACAAATTCTACCTCTGTATTTGCTGTATTTATTTTTTCTGCAGCTTTTTTTAACATTTCTGGAGATAAATCAACTGCGGTAATATGTTTTACTTCCTTTAGTCTGCTCAATCTTACTGTCATATTTGCAGTCCCACATGCTAATTCCAAAATCTTTTCTGTATCTGCTTTGTAATAATCAATAAGATCCTGCAAATAATATAACCAGCTGTCATATGGAACTGCACGCATTATATCATCATAAATTTCGGCAAAATAGCGGGTATAGCTGTCTGACATTTTCACCCTCCTAACTTCTTTTAAAATCCAGCAGAAAATCAATATAATCTAGTACTTCTCTGCTTCCTTCTCCTGTTTTAGCAGAAAAGAAAATAAAATTGTCATCAGGGTAAAGATCCAGCTCTTTAAAAATCAATTTCCTCTGTTTTGCCTTTTTATTATTGGAAATTTTGTCAGCTTTTGTGGCAGCTATTAAAAAATTAACTCCATTTAATTTAAGCCAGTCCACCATCATTTTATCATCATCTGTCGGTTTGTGCCTGGCATCTATAATCTGGATTATTCCAATTAAATTTTCTCTGTAGTTTAAATAGCCGTCTATAAGTTCTGCCCACTGGTCCCTAACTTTTTTCGGCACACTGGCAAAACCATAGCCAGGCAGATCTACTAAATAAAATTTATCCTCTATATTGTAGTAGTTTAGCGACTGTGTTAGTCCGGGTGTGCTGCTTGTTCTGGCCAGCTTTTTCCTGCCTGTAATTACATTTATCAGCGAAGATTTACCAACATTTGATCTGCCGCTAAAAGCAATTTCTGGCTGTCTGATTCTGGGACATTCTTCCAGTTTAAAGACACTTTTTATAAATTCTGCATGCTTAATCTTCACTGTTCTCATCCTCAACAAGAACTATTTCTCTTACCTGATCCATATGTGATACATAGTTTACTTCAACATCTTTTATAATTTCATCTGATATTTCTTCAAAATTCTTTCTGTTTTTTTCGGGAATAATTATTTTTTTAATCCCTGCCCTTTTGGCAGCAAGTATTTTTGTTTTTAGTCCACCAATAGGAAGAACTCTACCCCGCAGTGTAATTTCTCCAGTCATTGCATAATCACCGCGCACAGGTCTACCGGTAAGTGCAGATGCAAGTGCTGTAGCTATGGTAATACCTGCTGAAGGACCATCTTTGGGTACTGCTCCCTGGGGAACATGAATATGAATATCATATTTTTTGTAAAATCCATCAATAAGACTCAGTTCAGTCTGCTTTGATCTAATATAGCTTAAAGCTGCTTGAGCTGATTCTTTCATTACATCACCTAAAGAACCTGTTAAAATTAGTTCTCCGTTACCAGGCACAACTGCAACTTCAATGGCAAGTATATCTCCACCGGCCTGATTGTAAGCCATTCCTGTGGCAACACCAACTCTGTTTTCTAAATCACTTTTTTCGTACTCATAATCAGCCAACCCCAAATATTTTTCTATACTGTTTACAGAAACAAGAGCAGATTTATCTCTGCCTTCTACAAATTCTTTTGCCACTTTACGGGTAATGGCCGCCAGCTTTCTTTCCAACTCTCTCACTCCAGCTTCTCTGGTATATTCTCTAATAACTTTGAAAATAGCATTTGTAGAAATATTTATCTGATCCTCTTTTAATCCGTGATCTTTATATATTCGCGGCAGCAGGTGTCTTTCTGCAATTTTTACTTTTTCGTCTTCCGTATAGCCCGGTATTTCTATCAGCTCCATCCTGTCAAGCAGTGGAGCAGGAATAGTGTAAGCGACATTGGCAGTTGTTATAAATAACACTTGGGAAAGATCAAAAGGGATTTCCAGATAATGGTCTGTAAATTCCATATTCTGTTCAGGATCCAGTACTTCCAGCATAGCTGATGATGGGTCTCCACGAAAATCCGAACTCATCTTATCCACTTCATCCAGCAGAAATACAGGATTTTTACTCCCAGCATCACGCATTGCATTAATTATTCGCCCCGGTCTGGAACCAATATAGGTTCTTCTGTGCCCTCTTATTTCTGCTTCGTCTCTTATACCACCAAGTGAAAGGCGCACAAAATCTCTGTTAAGTGCCCTTGCTACTGATTTGCCGAGAGATGTTTTTCCTACACCTGGAGCACCAACCAAACAAAGTATAGGACCTTTTTTAACAGGTGCTAATTTTCTGACAGCAAGATATTCTAAAATTCTTTCTTTTACATCTTCCAATCCATAATGGTCTTCTTCTAAAATTTCTTCTGCTTTCTTTATATCTATCTCTTCCTCTTTCTCTTTATTCCAGGGAAGTTCCAGTACACAGTCAAGATAGTTGCGGATTACAGTTGCTTCGGGAGACATATTGGGCGTTCTATTGAGCTTTTTTATTTCTTCTTCAACTTTTTCTTTTACCTTTTCCGGAAGCTCTGCTTCTTCCATCTTTTCATAATATTCATCTATTTCATCTTCAGTATCATCATCTTCATCCAGTTCATCTTTTATTACTTTCATTTTTTCCCTTAGATAATACTCTTTCTGATTTTTTTCTACCTGTTTACGGACCCTTTTGTTGATATCCTGCTCTATTTTCAGCACTTCGACTTCATCCTGAAGCAGTTCCAGCATTTTTTCCAGTCTTTCAACAACATCCACTGCTTCCAGAAGTTCTTCTAACTGATCAAATTTGAGATCAACCTGTGAGGCAATTACATCTGCCAGCCGACCTGCTTCTTCAATATTGCTTACCGACATAATTGTTTCTCCAGGAAGATTGCGGTTATATTTAATATATTCTTCAAAAGCTTTAAGAACTGTTCGCATTAACGCCTGTATTTCTCTATTCACTTCCGGTTCTTTTTCTGGAAAAATCTCAGCTTCGACCATAAAATAGTCGTCTTCTCCAAGAAATTCTACTATACCTGCTCTCTGCAGTCCTTCTACAATAACTTTCAACATTCCATTGGGAAGTTTTACCAGCTGTTTTACTTCTGCTACTGTACCAAATTTATATATATCATCTTCAGCGGGTTCTTCTACAGCTTCATCTTTCTGTGCTGCAATCAATATTTTTTTCTCTTCCATCATTGCTTCTTCTAATGCTTCAATTGATTTATCTCTCCCCACAAGCAGTGGGATTACCATATGTGGAAAAACAACAACACCTCTAGATGCCAGCATAGGAAGTTCCTGAATTTTTTCTATTTTTTTATTACTCTCAGCCAATTTACTCACCTCTCAGCTAGTATATTTCTGTTTTTAAAAACAGTTTTCTTTAAACCTATAAGAAAATTAAAGAGATAATACTACCCTTAAAAGAGCAATATTATCTCCTGATTAATCGTTCATTAGCAGCTTTACTTCAATTTAAGCAGATTCTTCAGTATTTTCGTCTATTTCTAATACCGGCTTTTTATTTTCTTCAATTACTTCATCTGTTATAAGGCATTTGCGCACCTCTGGCTGTGAGGGAAGATCATACATAATATCTAAAACTGTATTTTCCACCACTGATCTTAAACCTCTTGCTCCTGTATTTCTTGATAGAGCTTTCCGCGAAATAGCCTTTAATGCTTCTTTTGTAAAGTTAAGCTCTATATTATCCATCTGAAAAAACTTTTTATACTGTTTAACAAGAGCATTTCTGGGTTCAGTGAGGATTCTTACTAAATCTTCTTCTTCCAGCTGATCTAATGTTACAAGTATCGGCATCCGGCCAATGAATTCAGGTATTAAACCATAGTGAAGAAGATCCTGCGGCAGTATATGTTTCAATACATTACCAATATTTTTGCTTTCTTCCTGAGTTTTTATATCTGCGCCAAAACCCATTACCTTTTCACTTATGCGGGAATTTATTAATTTCTCCAGACCATCAAATGCCCCACCTGCTATAAAGAGAATATTTGTTGTATCGATCTGAATAAATTCCTGATGAGGGTGTTTTCTACCTCCCTGTGGAGGAACACTGGCTACTGTACCTTCCAGTATTTTAAGCAGTGCCTGCTGTACACCTTCTCCAGAAACATCCCGAGTAATTGATGGATTTTCTGATTTGCGGGCAATTTTATCGATTTCATCCACATAAATTATTCCCCGCTCTGCTTTTTCTATATCATAATCTGCTGCCTGAATCAATTTTAGCAGGATATTTTCTACATCTTCTCCAACATATCCGGCTTCTGTTAAAGATGTGGCATCGGTAATTGCAATCGGTACGTCAATTATCTTTGCAAGTGTCTGGGCCAGAAGTGTTTTTCCACACCCGGTTGGACCCACCATCAAAATATTACTTTTCTGAAGTTCTACATCATCTATCTTCATGTCTGAGTTTACACGCTTATAATGATTGTAAACAGCGACAGAAAGAGATTTCTTTGCCCTATCCTGTCCGATCACATACTGATCCAGGATACCTTTTATTTCTCGGGGTTTTGGAACACTGCTGAAATTAAAATCCATCTCATCATCGATTTCTTCTTCAATAATCTCATTACAGAGTTCTATACATTCATCACAAATATATACCCCGGGGCCAGCCACCAATTTGCGCACCTGTTCCTGACTTTTCCCACAAAAAGAACACTTCAACTGACCCACTTCGTCGCCAAATTTAAACATCCTATCACCTCTTAAGGTAAATTACTTTGATTTCAAATCATTTCTGCTGATTACTTCATCTATTATTCCATAATTCACTGCTTCTTCAGCAGTCATGAAATAATCTTTCTCTACATCCTGAGCAATTTTTTCTGTACTCTGTCCTGTATGTTTACTTAAAATATCATTGAGCACTTCTCTAATCCGCATTAGCTCTTTAATGTGAATTTCAGCCTCTGTTGCCTTACCCTGTACTCCACCGGCAGGCTGATGGATCATAACTCTTGAATAGGGAAGCGCATAGCGCTTTCCTTCTGCACCTGCTGCCAGCAGCAGAGCTCCTGCACTTGCTGCCTGACCCATACCTATTGTCACTACATCAGGTTTAATATACTGCATTGTATCATACATGGCCAGTGCTGCTGTTACAGAACCACCTGGACTGTTGATATATAGATAAATATCTTTGTCTGGATTATCTGCTTCAAGGAAAAGAAGCTGAGCAATAACTACATTTGCTACATCATCTGTAACCTGAGAACCTAAAAATATTATTCTATCTTTGAGAAGCCGAGAATAAATATCATATGATCTTTCTCCTCTATTTGTCTGTTCAACTACCATTGGAATTAAACTCATTGCTTTTCCCTCCTCATATATAATTATATCATAATTTTTTTATTAAAAAAGTACGTTCTGCCTTCATTAATTGTTTTCTACCAGAAAGTCAATTGTCTTTTTGCGGATAATATCTTCCTTAAGAATTGAAAGCTGGCCCTGAATCTTCAGAATTCCTTTTACTTTTTCAAAGTCCTGATCATTTG
Organism: Halanaerobium sp. MA284_MarDTE_T2; assembly: GCF_003337245.1. Classification (GTDB taxonomy): domain Bacteria; phylum Bacillota; class Halanaerobiia; order Halanaerobiales; family Halanaerobiaceae; genus QPJE01. The sequence goes on along the minus strand of NZ_QPJE01000029.1, from coordinate 16,623 downwards.
CTTCTGCAATTTCTTTTATTTCTTTATCTATTTCTTCTTCACTTACTTCTATATTTTCTTTTTCTGCAATTGCTTCTAATACCAGCAGTTCTTTAGCTCTTTCTTTTGCTGTCTCTTTATTCTGTTCTCTCCACTCTTTTTCATCCATTCCTATATAGTTCAGATAATCTTCAACATCTAAACCCTGCTGAGAAATTGAATGTGATAGGTTTTCAAACATCTGATCCAGCTGTTCTTCTACCAATGTATCGGAAACATTAACTTCAGCATTTTCGCTTGCTTTTTTAATTAACTTTTCTCTAAAACTGTTTTCCGCTGCAGTTTCTTTCTGTTCCTGCATTTCACTTCTTAGGTTATTTTTCCACTCATCTAAAGTTTCAAATTTACTTGCTTCTAGAGCAAATTCATCATCCAATTCTGGAGTTTCTTTAATCTTTATTTCTTTCAATTTTACTTCAAATACAGCTTCTTTCCCGGCAAGATCTTCTGCCTGATATCCTTCCGGGAAGGTGACTTCTATATTTCTTTCTTCCCCAACTTTTAATCCAACAAGTTGTTCTTCAAACCCTGGTATAAAACTTCCAGATCCAATCTCCAGAGTATATTCTTCAGCTGAACCACCGGGAAACTTTTCGCCATCAACATATCCTGTAAAATCAATGATAGCAAAATCACCCTCTTCCAGCTCTTCCTTGTCAGAATTGACAAGCTGGCTGTGCTGGTCTAACATATTTTGAAGACGTGTTTCTATTTCTTCGTCTTTTACTTCACTGTCTTCTTTTTCTATACCCAGATTTTTGTATTTACCAAGCTTTACATCTGGCTTCACTTCTACAACTGCTTTAAATGTTGCAGGCTCACCAGCAGCAATATAAAAATCTTCAATTTCTGGTTGAGCAATCGGTTCAATACCTGCCTCTTCCAGTGCTTTACTGTACCCCTGTGGAATCAATATGTCCAGGGCATCTTTATGAAGAACTTCTTCTCCAAAGCGCTTTTCTACAACCTTGCGCGGTGCTTTACCTTTTCTAAACCCCGGTATTGAAATATCTTTTACTACTTTGCGGTATGCTTTTTCTAAAGCTTCTTCTACTTTTTCTTCCTCTATTTCCACTTCAAGCTGAACCCTATTTCCTTCAAGCTTTTCTTTTACAACTTCCATCAATATTCCTCCTTGCAGATATTAAAATTTCAGTCCAAATAATATTATATTCAATTAACTTTTAAAACTCTATTATATATGATAATAATCCCCGACCTGGCGCCCTGGCCAATATCGGGGTTCATGAACAGTGCTATAAATGGTGCGAAAGGTGGGACTCGAACCCACACGGGGATTACCCACTAGATCCTAAATCTAGCGCGTCTGCCAATTCCGCCACTTTCGCACACAATCTGTGAAAAACTTCAATTTATGTTTATTCACAAAAAGCACATATAATATTAGCATAGCTTTTTGAAGATGTCAAGGTGTTAGAAAAAAATATTTAATTTTCTGTTTTTACATTCATAACCGGGTTTTGTTCATTTTTGCTTTTTCCAGCTTCTTTTCTTTCCTTTTCTTCAGCTGCTGCTTTCCAGGCTCTAAATCTATGAATTTCTTTAGAAATATTCTGATAGGCTATTATAAATGCAGCTGCATCATCTGTAAAACCAATAATAGGTATAAAATCCGGTATTAAATCAGTTGGAAGCATTAAATATGCAAGTGTAGCAATTATCCACCCAAGTGAATTATCATCTATATGAAATTCTCTTCGCGAATATGCCTTCAGCATCTCTATAAATTCCAGTATTTTATCCATAAAACCAAAATCATAATCTTTTTCTTCTAAAAATTGGTGTATTTTATCCAGAATCTTATTAACACTTTCATGACCTGTCCCCCATTTATTTGCCAGTCTACCTATAAATGCAATCAAATCATTATTAGTAAAATCTTTCTTCATCTTATATCACCACCTATTATTTTATTATATCACTTTAAATCAATACTGTTAAATAAAAAACAAAATAGAGTTTCCCCAAAATTATTTTTTAGTGTTGCAAAAATAGGAAAAGTCTTTAAAAACAAAGCTAAAGTCATTTAATCAATTTTTATCACCATTGACAATCAATATTCATCATTCAGCTTATAAACATCCACTCCTTTACACTTCCATACAAAAATTTTTATTAAAAACTATTTATATAAAATCCTGTATAAACTTCTGATTTATTGGAAAATAAACTTATATTATAACAGATTAACTATATTATATTAATCTTTATTTTCACTGTCAAAATAATTCTTTAAATAAAGAATTATTTTATAATTTAAACTTTTTTAAAAGGGGTTTACAAATACATTTAAAGATGTATAATTAAATTGTAAGAGATTTTGTGAATAATTTTATAAAGATTATTCTAATAAGAATATAAATAATATAAGAAAGGATGATACTGATGACAAAATTATTTAGAGGTGTATTTAGACTTGGTTTAGTTTCTGGAATGCTGGCCCTATTTACTGCAGTATTGTTAAGAGCCTGGTCATAATAAAATATATCGACACCTATAATAAATCAATAGTTATTTTTTCACCTAATTTCATTAATATTATTAAAAGCAAAAGCTTATTCTCAAAACTAAAATTTCCATTATGTAAGAGAACCTCCAGCTCAGAGGTTCTCTTTTGCTTTCAAATTACCTGCCTACTTTCTCCCCAGGTAAATTAAATATTTATCCGACAAACAATTTAAGTAAGAAGTTTATCATAATTAATTGAATTATCTAAAAATAGATTGCAATAAAGAGCAAAAAAACAGAAAAGAAAATAAATAAACAAAAATTTAAAAGCCCGAGCTATTTCTCGGGCTTCATTAATGAAAGATCGATTTTTCTATCTTTTAAATTCAGGGATCTGCTCATCACCTCTTCTACTGCTGAAAACTTTCCTTTATACATCTCTTCTGTAGTAAGGGTGGCATAATGTTTGTGCAGAAATCCATCTACCCCCATAAACATTATCTCAGTGACTTCTTCCGGATAATCAGTCTCAAAATCACCTTTTTTTATTCCTTCTTTTACTACTTCAGTAAATATTGGTATAAATTTATCTCTAAATTCTTTATTTCTTTTTTTCATTATTTTTGCGTTTTCATCTATCTTAAAAAATTCATATATTTTAAAATTATCCTGTCGGTCAAATATTAAACGAAGCAAAATTCTTTCTATCTTTTCTATTGGAGTAAATCTATCACTTTCAGCAATTCTTAATGCTTTTTCTTCAGTTTTTTTATATCTTTTTTCCAGTAGTGCGGTAATTATATCTTCTTTTGTGTCAAAATAATAATAAAAAGTACCTTTTGCAACTCCAGATTTATCAGCGATATCTTTTACCGTTGTCTTTTCAAAACCCTTTTCAACAAAAAGTTTTTCTGCTTCCTCCATTATAACATTCCTGCGCTCAATTGATTTTTTTGTAAATTTAGCCAATCTTAATTCCCTCCAGCATTTTTGACTTCAGGTCAACAAGACCTTTATATTATAACATATAAAGATAAAAGATAACAAGGTTCAGAAGGAATTAAATAAAACTGATAATAAATTTAAAAAATCATATTAAGAAATAAGTTTTTTTATCTCCTCTACTGTTGCCACACGACCTTTAATCTTAACTTCATCATCAACTGCAATAGCAGGTGTGCTCATTATGCCTGCCTGGGCAATCTCTTTCATGTCTTCTACCTTGATTATTTCTGCCTCAACACCTGTTTCTTCCACTGCCTTTTTTGCATTATTCGCCAGATTAACGCAATTTTTACATCCAGGACCAAAAATTTTAATTTCCATTTACACCACTCCTAAATTAATTTTTATTTTGTACCTGGTACCCGGTACAAACAACCCAAACAACTAAACAAAATTCATTACAAAATTAAACATATAGCCGACTCCAATTATAGAAAGCCCCACAACAGTTACAAAAACTGTTATTAGCTGTGTTTTTATTACCTTGCGCAAAATTATCATAGCAGGGAGAGACAAAGCTGTTGTTGCCATCATAAAACTAAGTGCAGTACCAAGTGCAACTCCTTTGCCCATCAGCGCCTGCACAATTGGTATTGTTCCAACTGCATTTGCATATAATGGTATTCCAACAATAACTGCAGCGATTACAGAAAGAGGATTGTCCGGGCCAGCATATTGGGCCAGAAGTTCCGCTGGAGCATAACCATGAATCAGTGCCCCCAGGCCAATACCTATAATAACAAATTTCCAGACTCTACCAACAATATCTTTAACCTCATTTTTAGCAAAACTAATTCGCTGATCCCAATTGAGTTCTTCTATATCTTCTTCACCAGTACTTATTTCATAAACATATTCCTCAACATATTTTTCCATTCCAAGTTTTTCTATAATTATTCCACCAATAACACCAACCAATATTCCACTTATCAAATAAAGTAGACCTATCTTCCAACCGAAAAGGCTAAAAAGCATAACAAGAGCAACCTCATTCACTATTGGAGATGTAATTAAAAAAGAAAATGTTATACCAAGCGGTATACCTGATTCAACAAAACCTATAAATATAGGTACCGAGGAACAGGAACAAAATGGTGTGACAACACCTAAAATTGACGCAAAAATATTACCAAATATTTTTTTATAATTGCTGAGCAATTTTTTAGTTTTTTCAGGTGGAAAAAAACTTCTTATAATTGAAATAACAAATATCATAATACTCAGCAGAAAGATAATCTTTATACTATCATAAAAGAAAAAATGAACTGAACTGCCCAGGCGCGTTGCCTCATCAAGGCCCATCCAGTTGTAAACCAATAATTCAGCAAACTTGTTAATCATCCACAGCACCTCATTATATTGTTTTTTTCTCTTTCGAAACTGTTTTCCGCTTTTATTGCTTCTATTTCATCTTTCATTTTTTTCATTTTCATATACTCTAAATCTTTAGTTGATAACGATAACAGCTCAGATAGATAGTAATCATACTTTTTCCTGTTGATAGAAAAATATGTCCATTTGCTGTCATGTTCTTCATCAACCAGATCAAGATTTTTAAAATATGCTAGATGTTGAGAAATGCTGGACTGTGATTTATCCAAAATTTCCTGCATCTGACACACACAGAACTGCCCCTCCATAAGAAGTTTAAGCATTTTTAGCCTTGTTTCATCTGATATACACTTTAAAAAAGATAGAATTTCTATCATATAACCACCTTCATATTAATTTATACTAATGTCATTATATAGTGATATTATTCCCATGTCAAGTTAAATATCAAAAAAATTTATTGTCTATTTTTTAATATACTGTCGAAAATAGTTTGTGACCAATGAACAGGGATTTTTCTCTGTAATACTTTTTTGAAATATTGATATTATTGCTTTGTATTTTTTAAAAATATCTGGAATAGATTAATTAATATTAATATGTGCTAAAATAAAAAAATAACACCCTGCTGGGTGCTTAAAAATGGGGTGGGTGATGGGGCTTGAACCCACGGCCTCAGGAGCCACAATCCTGCGCTCTAGCCAACTGAGCTACACCCACCATATTAGACTTTAATTTTAAATGGTGCGCCCGACAGGATTCGAACCTGTGGCCTACGGATTAGAAGTCCGTTGCTCTATCCGGGCTGAGCTACGGGCGCATGGAGCGGGAAACGAGACTCGAACTCGCGACCCTCAGCTTGGAAGGCTGATGCTCTAGCCAACTGAGCTACTCCCGCAAAAAGTTATTAAGATTAAATGGTCGGAGCGAAAGGATTTGAACCTTCGACCCCCTGCTCCCAAAGCAGGTGCGCTACCAAACTGCGCCACGCTCCGATATAACGACATTTACTAGTATAACCTATATTACAGCATTGGTCAAAAAATATTATAATAGATCAGAGGCTTAAAAATTAAATTATAATTTAAAAACTACTAATTACTCGAGATATCTCTGTATAAGTACTTCTTTCATTTTCTTAAGTGCCTTCGCTCTGTGACTGATTTTATTTTTTTCTTTCGGACTCAGCTGCGCCATTGTCTTACCATATTCTGGCAGATAAAATATAGGGTCATAACCAAAACCATAGTCACCAGCTGGATTAAGAGTAATTACACCCTCCACCCGTCCTTCAACAACAATTTCGTCTCCTTTTTGAGGATCGACCAGAGCAACTGCAGATACAAAAGCTGCTTTTCTTTCATCTATTCTGCTGTCTTTCAACAGTGAAATAATTTTTAAATATTTTTCTTTATCACTACTTTCTTCACCAGCAAAACGTGCCGAATATATACCTGGAGCCCCATCCAGATAATCAACCGATAATCCAGAATCATCGGCCAGCACTGTCTGCTGCAGCTCTTTAGATCTCTGCCTGGCTTTTTTAAGTGCATTTTCCCGATAGGAACTGCCATCTTCAATCACCGGAGGTAGATTTATATCTTCCGGAAGACCAACAAAATCCAGTTTTAAATTAGAAAAGAAATCTTTTATCTCTTTAATTTTATTTTTATTACCACTGCCGATAATAATTTTTTCCATACTTATTCACTCTCCAGGCTGATTTTCTGCTTTTCTATCAGCTCCATTATTCCTTTTTCTGCCAGATCATAAAGTTGATTTAATTCTTCTCTACTGAAAGGACTTTCTTCAGCAGTACCCTGGATCTCAATGATTTTTCCTTCAGAACTCATAACTATATTCATATCCACCTGAGCCTCAAAGTCCTCATCATAACATAAATCCAGCATAGGCTCACCATCAACAATACCAACACTTGTAGCGGCCATGTAGGTGTTTATTGGATTTTCCTCGAGTTCTCCACTTTCCATAAGTTTGTTAATCCCATCAACAAGTGCTACATATCCTCCTGTTACAGAGGCTGTTCTGGTCCCCCCATCTGCCTGAATGACATCACAGTCTACCCAGATTGTCCTTTCACCCAGTTTTTCCAGATCTACTACAGCTCTCAGGCTGCGTCCAATAAGGCGCTGAATTTCCTGGGTTCTGCCGTTCAATTTTCTCTTGGCAGCCTCTCTTATTATTCTATCCTGTGTTGATCTGGGCAGAAGAGAATATTCTGCTGTCAGCCAGCCTTGATTTTTCCCACGCAAAAAATAGGGCACACTGTCTTCTATAGATACATTACATAATACCATAGTGTCCCCAGTTTCGATCATTACAGATCCTTCTGCATATTTTGTAAAATTCCTCTGAATTCTTATTTCTCTAAGTTCGTCTCTTTTTCTTCCATCACTGCGCATTATTATTAAATCCTCCTTTAATTTTGGAAGTCGCTACTGCTGAGCAGACCCCTTCCAGCTGCATAAATATCATCTATAACCATCTGGAAGTCGACTTCACGCTTCTCCTTATCTGCTCTTTCCTCAATTTTTTCTCTGTGAAATTCTTTTATCTCATCATTAAATGGAAGGCGTCCTGTATTAAAAAATCTTACCGCCCCCCTACTGTCTCTGCAGGGCATTACTTCTCCTCTATTGAAAGTGCTGGAAGAAAAAGGAACATCGATAATACCCATATCCACTGCCTTAACAGCACCCTTTGCCCAAAATCCATCCGCAATATCTTTAACCCTATCAATGATAGCTGATGCTTCTTTGATAATAATGCTTTTTTCCTCTTCTACAAGCTTCATATCAAAACAATCCTGTCTTTTAGCAATTTTTAAACAGTGTTTGGTCGTCCTGATACCATCTGCCAGATCTTCCCTACAGGAGGTATTTATTGCTTCTCCTGGAGATCTAACAACTATTTTATCTGTTTCTGCTGCTGCAGCCGACAGTATTCCAGTATTTATAAGGGCAAATCCAGCTGCTCTATCTTCCGGGAATCCCCCCAGCCATTCGTGAAAAACAGTGCTTATAAAAATATCATCTGTTAAATTTAAATCATCATTTATATATTTATCTGCCATTTCTCTCAGGGCCATAAGTGCAGCTGTATCCTGAATTAAATTTCCGTTTTGACCATAGCCCAAGCTAAGGTGAATTACTCCCTGCTCTGCAGCCAGAATGCCTTCAATAATAGAAACAGCAACACTGATAGCCGGTGGAACCATAGTTCCTGTAAGTGGGCCAAAAGTTTCACGATTAATGTTTACACCTCTGTCTTCATAATATCCTGTTAATCTGTCCACATACTGCCACCAGGAAACAGTGTCAGCAGGATTTTTATCTTTTGCATAGGGGAAATTATAGGAAATACCTCCACCTACAAAATCATTAAATCCTGATGCATAGGCTATCTCAGCCATTAAACGCGAGTCCGGAGTTCCATGTCTTAGTTGAACAGGAATATCTAAATTTAAAATTATTTCTCTGCAGTTATCTACTCCATGGCTCACGATAGGAAAACCATCCAGAAGTGATTTTTTAATTTCCCTGCTCTCTACCAGTCCATTTTCTGCATCCTGATATCTGTTCTGTCTTGTCATAGTATCAACATTTGTGGAAAGTATATCTGCTTTTGCATTTTTCTTCAGAAAGTTAAGAAGTTCTAAATGATGATCCAGAAGAGTAAGACCGGCCCTTGGCTGACAGAGTATTTTACCTTCTGATGCTGCTTGTTTAAGTACAGAAGATGTTCTGCGGCCTTCACTTAAACTGCGTTGAAATTCTACAGCTGAACGCAGATCAACTTCACTACCTGTTTTCCAGCTTTTTAGAATTTCTTTTCTTTTTTCCATAAATTCTTTTTTTTCTATTTTTCCCTTAAATAGCTGTGGCAAAAAAAATCCCTCCAACACTTAATATTCTGTAAAAATATTATCTTCTACAAAATGAAGATTATCAAGTTTTAAAAATTTTCTTCCCTCTACTAAAAATTTTTGATATATTTTGTCAATATCACTTACAATAAATTGATGTTCTGCAGCATGTGGGCTGATATTTAATAAATCATTTTTTATTAGAAATTTTTTTAAATCTCCAGCTATCTCAAGGGATGGATCAATAAGTTTAATTTTATTTCCCACAATTTTTTTTAGAACAGGAGCCAAATAAGGATAATGAGTACAGCCTAAAATCAGCACATCTATATCATTTTTAATAAGATTTTGCAGATATTTCTCTGCTGTTTTTTCTATTTCCCTACCTGTAAATTCTCCTTTTTCCACCATCTCCACAAAAAGTGGACACGGTTCTGCATAAATTTTCTGCATTATATCATAAGACCTAACAGCATTTTGATATGCCATACTGGAAATAGTACCCTGAGTCCCAATTAATCCAATTCGTTTCTTTTTACTAATTTCTACTGCTTTTCTGGCACCACTATCTATTATACCAAAGATAGGAATAGAAAACTCTTTTTTTAAAATTTCGAGAGCAGCTGAAGTTGCCGTATTACATGCTAAAACTACTACTTTAACTTTCCATTCTTCAATCAGATATCTTACTATTTTTTTAACATATTTTCTTACATCATCCAAATTTTTAGGACCATAAGGAAGATGGAGTGTATCACCATAATATATAATTTTTTCATTTTCTAATATATCTAATATTTCTTTTGCTGCTGTCAGCCCACCTACTCCTGAATCTAGAAGTCCAATCGGTCTGTTTTTTTCATACAAATAAATCAGCTCCTGTTTTCTTAAGCTTCAAATTAAATCTAACTTCTATAACATTATAATAAGAGATAAGCCCGGCTGCAAGTTATTTCTGCAAAACCAGGCTGTCATTGAATACAAATGATGACGTCAGATCCATATGCCCTGCCAGAGTTTCAATTTCTTTACCTTCAATCAAAATTTTAACTTGATCAATATTTTCAAGGGAGGTGTAACTATTCACTATTGAATAAACCGTCAGCCTCTCACCTGTACTTCCTCCCCAGTGGTTTTCTACCAATGCTCTATTATAATTAAGAATAAGCAGACCATCTTTAATCTGATAATCTATCAGCTCAACTTCCTGAGGAATGGTTTTCCTCAAGCTTTTATTATCAGGTCCTCTGCTGAGTTCAGCCGCTATCTCTCGGTATATGTCTTCACCTGTCAGTTCTCTTTTTTCTGCCTGTAGATACATTGCATCTGCAGTGGAAAAGTATATTTCTACTTCTTTTTCGGTAAACAACCCGTTCAAAAATATCAGCAAATAAATAACACCTGCTGTAATTAGAGCAATTCTCAAAAGTACTAGTATTTTCCTTTTTTTAGAGGGATTTTTACGATTATATTTCTTTTCTATCATAAGTTATCTCCCCCTTTACTAATAGTGTTCATGTACTTTATAATACCTCTATAGATGGCTCGAGCAGCTTTTTTTCTGAACATATCTTCCGAAAGAAGACTTTCTTCATGAGGATTTGACAAAAATGCTGTCTCCACAAGAACGGCCGGCATCTGAGTATATTTAATTACATAAAGATTTTCTTCTTTAACACCTCTTCCTAAAAGATCCATCCCTGTTTCCAGTTCCTGCTGCAGATATTCTGCCAGCTTCCTGCTTTTTTCACTTTTTGCCCTGCTGTAATATGTCTCTGTACCACTGGACTGTGGATCATTAAATGAATTGGCATGGATGCTCACAAAAAGAGCTGCTCCGGATTTATTGGCCTTACTAACCCTCTGCTTTAAGGATATAAACTCATCCCCATCTCTGGTCAAAATTACATCCTGACCGGAATCTCTAAGCATTTGAGCTAAATGTAAGGCAATCGCAAGATTTACTTCTTTTTCCTCAAGGCCGCTTTTCCCTATTGCTCCTGGATCAAATCCACCGTGTCCTGCATCTACAACTATTCGATCTTTTCTGGTTGGATTTACAAAACTCTGATCTTTTGCCAGGGCAATATTTATTCTTCTCCCCTGTTCTGTCTTAGTTATTTCGTGGTTGTAATATTTATTCAGTTCAAATACCAGCCTTATAACTTCTTTTCCATCTTTATCAAATCGGCTTGTCCTGATATCTCTTATCATCGATCCATATTCTGGAAGTTCAATATCTTCAAGATTATCAACAGCGTTTTTAATGTCTACTACAAGTCTGTGTGGATAGTTAAATTTTTTTACCTCATATTCAGCATTACCGGTTAAATTTATATTAATATACTGAAAACCATCAACTTCTTTACTACTAATACTGGAAAACTTATTTTTGAAGCTGACCGTATAGCTATATCCATCATTGGTTTTTTCTTCCTCCCAGCTGTAGCCTGTAAGCTCTTTAAGATCTGCCACAAAGCGTACTGTCTGCTGATCAAAACGGGCAGTACGAATTTTTTCTATCAGAGAATCATTCTCTATTTCTACACTATCAGAAATATTTTCTCCTCTTTCGGCATTAAAGAGATTGATTACCAGCCGAGGTGGTTCTGAAAGAAGAAACATATCCGGCACTAGAGAAGAAGTAGAATTAAATTTTATTTTCCTACCACTATAGACCAAATTATTTATCTCTGTCTGTACGGTAGGTTTAAAGACAAGAAGGTCTTCCTTCTCCCGGCTTAACGGCTGCAGAATCTTTTCACCTTTTAGTTCCAGTACTATTCTTAAGGTTACTGGGTCATATTTAAACTGTGAAACTCTAACATCTTTAACCCACTCATTTTCTGGCAGGTTAAGTTTATAATCTCCCAGCATCAGATTGGGAATATCAATAACCATTCTTCTTGGTTCCTCCAGATACATAATATCCGGTTTAAATATTTCTCCATTTGCCTCCACCATCAGCATATCCTTATCTGACCAGGATATCGTCTTAATCTGGGGTAGGAAACTTAGCACAAGTCCTTCTTCCTCTTCATGTACACCACCATCCAACTGAAAAGGTATAGGATACTTACTTTTAACAGTAAGCCGCAGAAGTGCATTATCTGGAACATTATCGATTTTTAAGTAAAAGTTATCATTAGAAATATTATCTGTAAAACCTTTAGCAATCTCAGCCTTGTCTATTTCTACAATAATTTCTTTTTCATTTTCTCCTTTGAGTACCCGATAGGGGGTAATTTCATCCATCTCAATCTTAAGCTGGTTTCCATCTTCTGACCAGCAGACATTATCTATAGTAGTCTCAGGTTTGAAAATATAAAGTTCTTCTTTACCTCTCTGAAATTCAAGCAGAAATCCAAAAGCTTCTATTGATCTGGCCAGCGGAACAAATGCACTGCCGTCCATCAAAACCAATCCTGCTTTTGTCTTTAAAGCTTTATTGCCTATCTGAATATAGGGACTGTCAGCCATCAGTTTAATCTTTACTCCATCTGATTTCATTTCCAGAGTTTTTATAGCAGACTGCCACTTCAGCTCTGCATCAAGCATTTCTTCTAAATCCCTGGCTTTAATTAAAAGCTCTCCCTTTCTTTCAAGAGTTTCTATTTCCTCTGTTATATCTCTGCCATTGAAGAAAATTCTATTTTGAGCCACAGCAGATTGATTTAATATTAAAACAATAATAAATATAAATATGTAAATATAGATATTGAATACTTTATTTTCCAGATTTATCAAAACAGTCCCCTCCTTTCAGTAAAGCTTTATTTACTATATATATTAATTCAACAGTTCTCTCCTTTTTCCTGCCATATTAACGATATTTAAAACCCTACATTATAGATATCATTAGATATCAGAAAATTCTAAATCAACTTTATTAAACAGGTTATCCGCTTTATATTTTTCGCTATCATTATCTTCTTTAATAACTTTAAAATCAGGCAAATAAAAACTAAACTGACTGTATTCGCCAAATTTACTTTCAACCCATACTTTTCCATTATGCATTTCAATAATTGACTTTACCAGAGATAGGCCAATTCCACTGCCCTCTTGCTGTTTGTTAAAGCTTTTATTTATCTGACGAAACTGTTCAAAAATCACTTCCCGTTCTTCCTCTTTGATACCTATACCGGTATCTCTTACACTTATGACAATTTTTTCTTCCTTTTCTTCTACACTAACTGTGATTTCATCTCCCGCTTCTGTAAATTTAACTGCATTTGAAAGAAGATTAAGCATAACTCTTTCAATATTAAATGGATCACATGCAATAATTTTACTTTTAATATCAGTACTGAATTTCAGCATCCTATCTCTACTGTCAATAAAATCACTAACAGATTCTATTATACCTTTTATAACAAAAATAATATCATAATTGCCTCTATTAATTTTAAATGAATCTGCACCAATTCTGATTATATCAATCAAATTATTTGCAAGCCTCAGCAGTCTAAATCCGTTCTGTTTTATTAAGTTTAGATATTTATCCAATCTTTTGTCATTTTTAAGGTAGCTGTGCTGTTTTTTGTAATAATCTATTACCTGAAGTGTGGAAAAAATCAGATTAAGTGGAGTTTTTAATTCATGTGAAACATTGGTAAAAAATCTTGTCCTCAATTCATTATCCTTTAACACTTCTTTCTGTGCTTTAATCTTTTTTTTAGCTGCCAGTTTTTTTGTAATATCTTCAGCAAGACAGAGAATATAATCCACTTTCTCACTATTATTTTTATGAGGAATATATTTTACCTCAAAAAACCTCTCTTCTCCACTATCTCTAACAAAACTCCTGCAGACATTTTTTTCCTCACCCTGTTCAAAAAGTTTTTTATGAAATTTTTTTAGATTTTTCAACTCTTTATCATTAAAAAATGCTGATATATGCTGATATTCTATATCTTCTTTAGAAAGATTACATATATCAGCCATCATTTGATTAACAGGGCCAAAATGCTCCATATCTATTAAATAATATGCTATATGATTTATATTTTGGAATAAAAAGCTGTGTTCAGGTGAAATTTTCATAATAAATTTCCTCCTGCCTAACTTATTGATTTAGTTCTTTAAATACTTCCAGTAAAGTGACCTCTTCATCTCTGCTTTTACTCAGCTCTTTTTCAAATTTTTTCGGGCTGCCAATAGCCATAGCAAGCAGTTTACCCTGATTGATAAAAGCCACTCGATAACATATTCTGTCTGCTTATTCCAGTAACTGCCTATAAATTAAATTGAAGTCCTTTAGACAGATTATTATATTATGGAAATCTTTAAATGTTCCTTTTCTGCTGTCTACTAATAATCAAACTTGTACAGCCCTCCTGTTCTTATGCAGTCTTATCCTGCAAAATTTTGGTCATAAATTATTTTTCCAGAATTATCTACATCAATTCCTGGCAGCATTTTAATAAACTCAACCGGCAGAAGCAGATGTCCATTCAGATAAAAAATATTATTCTCCAGCCTAATTTCTCCACCTTCAATTTTTATATTTTTTGTCTCGACATTCAGCAGATAAAACCTTCCTGCAAAAATTATCAGAAATTTATTATCTTCCATTCTGTGAAAAGATAGCGGAAGATTTTCTTTCAATTCTGAGGCCGGAATTAAAGTTGATTCCTCAATATTGTCAGGTTTGATTGAAAACTTAAAAGAATTTAAATCTATTTCTTCTGCAGAAAGAGACAAAGAATAAAAAACAAGAAAGAAAACTACAATAAAAAACAGATATCTTTTCACCTATAACACCTTCTTTTCTTATCTTATTAATTTACATATTCTCACTTAAATTTAATTTTCCTGCACTATACACCTTTTTTTGAAAATTTACTTGTTCAAAAAAGTTTATTCATGTATAATTGGTATATACCACTTATCCTATATACCTATTTAGGGGGGATATTTTTGATAAAAAAAATGAAAAAAATAAGTAAAAACAGTCCTCTTCCGCTCTATTATCAGCTTAAAGAACTGCTTTTTGAACTAATAAAGGAAGGCAGACTTAAAACAGGTGACAGACTTCCGGCCGCAAGAAAGCTGGCAGAATATCAGGATGTCAGCAGAATGACAGTAAAAAAAGCAGTTGATGAACTTGTCAACAACGGCTATCTCGTTCGAAAACAGGGCAGCGGTACTTTTGTAGCAGAATTAAATAAAGAATATGAAATTTCTCCTATAGCCAGTTTTTCTGAAGAAATGAAGAAAAAAGGCCTCAGCTTTAAAACAGAGTTAATTAAATTTGACATAATAAATGACAAAAATGCAGCAGAAAAATTGAATATAGAGGCTGAAGACAGAATTTATCATCTGCAGCGGCTGAGAATTATAGATGATCTACCTTTTTTACTGGAAAACACCTATCTCCCTATAAAAGATTTTCCTTCTCTAGAAAAGGAAAATCTGCAGGAAAGCTCACTTTTTAAAATTATGAAGGAAAGATATGGCTGTATTTTGAGCAGAGCAGAAGCTGAAATAGAGCCAGTAATTATAAATAAAGATACTGCAGAAAAAATGGGAATCAAAAAACAGGTGCTGGGTTTATACTTAGAACAATTTACCTACAGCAGTGATAACAAAATCCTTGAATATACTTCCGCCTACTACAGGAATGACAGCTATAAATTTAAACTAAAATTTAAACTCAACAACCTTGAGGAGGTTTAATGATGAGATTAATTATTGAAGAAAATTTTGAAGAAATGAGTAAAAAGGCTGCCCTTATGGTAGCAAGTCAAATTACATTAAAACCTGACAGTGTGCTTGGTCTTGCTACAGGCAGTACCCCCCTGGGCATGTATAGCGAACTTATAAAGATGTACAGAGATGATGAAGTTGATTTTTCCGAAGTTGTAACCTTTAATCTTGATGAATATTATGGGCTGGATCCCAAAAATGAAACAAGCTATC
This sequence comes from Halanaerobium sp. MA284_MarDTE_T2, assembly GCF_003337245.1. Lineage (GTDB taxonomy): Bacteria > Bacillota > Halanaerobiia > Halanaerobiales > Halanaerobiaceae > QPJE01. The sequence continues at coordinate 968 of NZ_QPJE01000029.1, read as the reverse complement.
ATTATTATATGAAAAATAATTTTTTTAAACATATAAATATTAAAAAAGAAAATATAAATATACCCAATGGAATGACAGATGAGGTAATAAATGAATGCAAGGAATATGAAGAAGCAATAAGTCGTGCTGGTGGTATAGATCTTCAGGTGCTGGGAATAGGTGCAAACGGTCATATTGGTTTTAATGAACCGGACGAAAAATTAAATGTTACAACTGGTCTTGTGAATTTAAGAAAAGAAACTATCGAAGCCAACAGCAGATTTTTCGATTCAAAAGATGAAGTTCCCCAAAAAGCACTATCGATTGGAATGGCAACTATTTTAAAAGCAAGAAGGATTATTCTGCTGGCGAGTGGCGAAAATAAAGCTGAAGCTATTAGGTCCACTGTGAGCGGCTGTATATCTACCAGGGTTCCATCTTCACTTCTGCAGACACATCCAGAAATTACACTTATCGTAGATCATAAAGCCGCTTCCTTAATTGATAGGGATAAGCTGTCAGATAATTTCCACTTCAAAATCTGTGAGAATAAAACCAGGTAGTGTTTCAACAAAATTTATATACTTATTCATCATACTTTCTAAATAGCGTCGATCATTTCCAACTGCTGCAGCTCCAATTACTGCACTCTGCCAGTAGTCATTGTTCTCAACTTCTGCAACTGCAATATTAAATTTATTGCGGCTTTTATCAATTAAACTTTTTATAATCTTTCTCTTTTCTTTTAATGATGAAACAGCCGGTAGATAGAGAATTAGCTCACAGCTGGCTATTACCATATTAATAATCCTCCTTAATGGATTGAAAATAAGCAAATCAAGCCCTGTGCATTCTACACGTTTTTTTATCTTTATTTTGTTACATTATAACATATGATTGTAACACAAAAACATTAAGCATATTCAATCTAAACTAAGCTTTTAAATCTAAAAATTAGTTCTCAACAACAAAAAAATTGAATATCACAG
>NZ_QPJE01000028.1 GCF_003337245.1 Halanaerobium sp. MA284_MarDTE_T2 | reverse complement strand
CCTTCATTTCGTTAAGATTCATTGACTAAAAATTTCAATATTCCTGCATCTCCCCTTTTTGCAGCAGTATATAAAAAATGGGGAAAGTCCAGATAGAAAAGTACTAAATAACTTACTTTTAGAAATTTTTAAATTATTTCTTTTTAATATATCTAAATTTTTTATGCAAAAAAGCTGACCACCATTAAATTGATGATCAGCTTTCGGTAACTATATTTTATTTTGATATTCGTACAGCTGGAGATCTGTATAAGATTTTCCCAGCAGATTTTAATATTTTAGTAAATAATATCTCTGCTTTGATATTTAAAAAGCTCATTTACTATCTCCACTTCATTCTGCCGTTATACATTCTAATTTTGGCTATCATTTTTTACTTAGAAACCACTTCTCCAGCAATTCTACCAAAAACTATTGTATCCGGTAGTGCATTACCACCCAGTCTATTTGTTCCATGTATTCCACCTGTTACCTCACCAGCTGCAAATAAACCAGGAATAATATTTCCTTCTGTATCTATTACCTGTGTATCAGAATTAATTTTTACTCCACCCATTGTGTGGTGTGCTGTTGGTACTCTTGGGCTTGCATAAAATGGTGCTTTGTTTAATTTTTTATCAAACAGTGTTTTGCCAAACTCATCTTTTCCAGTTTCCACAGCTTTGTTATACTTCTTGATTGTTTCAACAAAAATATCAGGATCTACATTCATCTTTTCTGCCAGACCTTCAATTGTCATGGCTTTAAGAGTTTTACCCTTTTCTACAAGTTCTTCAATTGATTCATTAAATGAATTCTTTGAACCAGCCGGCATGGAGTGAGCATCACACACTACATACATAAAACTGTCAGTTTGATTGATAAGTGCATTTGTCATTACATCTCTTCTTTCAGCTTCACTTACAAATCTTTTACCTTCTTTGTTAACAAAAATGTAGTTTTCAACACTCATACCTGCCCATCCTGTAAGTGAACCTGTTTCTGGATCACCTAACGGCAAACTCTGGATATATTCCATCCCCACTAAATCAGCACCGATTTCTTCGGCCATAATGATTCCATCACCTGTAGCTCCTGGATGATTTGTTGTCATAGTATTTTCGTCAAGTCCCGGATTATATTTTTTTCTCATTTCTACATTTGCGGCAAATCCACCTGCTGCCAGAACAACACCTTTACTTGCTTTGAGTTCAAAACTACCGTCTTCAGTACTGGCTTTAACTCCAACTACTCTTCCTTCTTCTTTAATAAGTTTTTCTGCTTTTGTATTAAGTAAAATTTCCACTCCGTTTTTCTCTGCCTGAGCTTTCAAAGTATTTATATAACCCGTTCCAACTGGTGCAATGGGAGCATGACTTCTGGGCCAGAGTGCACCAAGCACAGTAAATACCTCATCTTTAAATTTCATGCCCATACTTTCCAGCCACCTTAATCCATTATATGAATTGTTAACTAATGTATAAATCAATTTAATCTTACCTTTTTTATCTCCACCAGTATATGTATGGTAAAAATGTCTCGGCACAGAATCTTCTATACCCTGCTTTTTCTGTCTTTTTGGATCTACAGCATTATATGCTCCTCCGGATCTAATTGAATTACCACCAAGCATCGGCATTTTTTCTAGCAGAATTACCTCTGCACCATTGTTACTCGCGGATACTGCAGCAGCTAGACCTGCATTTCCACCACCGATAACAACCACCTCAGTAGATCTATCTTCTGTTTTTTTAGCAGCTTCTTTTTCTATTTCCTTATTTTTTAGAAAATCAATATCTGCACCTGCTTTTTCCAGTTGCATTACAACTGCAGCCATCAGACCTTCACTGGCAAATGTTGCACCAGAAACCCCATCTACAGCTAATGATTGATATGCTACAATGTTCTGTGGAATTTTTTCAAACACAGCATCTGTCAGACCATCAGTTTCATTCTCTAAAACTACTTCAATATCAGTAATTTCATTTTCACTAACAGTAACACTAACCTCTATTGTACCATTCATACCTTCACCACTGCCGCTGTAAGTGCCCGGTTCCATGCTTAGCTCTGCTGCAAAAACAGAAGTACCTGCCAGAGATAAAACAAGCATTAATGAAATTAAAATAATAGATAATTTTTTCATTATTTTACTTTTCCTTCCTGTTAAAAATATCAGATCAACTTAACCGCTTTTAATCATTTTAGTCTTTAGTTTATCTGCTTAATAAAATCGTTTTTTAATTATTCTGTTAAATAAGATTGATATTTTAATTAGTTTAATAATTCTGATTTTTAATCTTTTTAACCTTTTTGCCCTATAAATCAAGTTTTTAATCCTTTTGTTAAACAAAATTATAAGATGTGAAAAATATAACTAAGATAAACAAAAAATATACTGCCTTATTTGCTAATAAAAAAACACTCGAAAACTTCCTTATTTATCAATCAAATCGGAAATCAACACTGCTTTACCTCTGCAGATCACCTCCAAATTAATGTTATTGAATTAATTCATTGAACATATTCAGTATATCACAATGTGCTGCTACTGTCAAAAAACTCTTCATTTAAATAAAGCAGATTCTGCAGTTATTCTGTTCAAACGAAGAGCTTCTTAATTAGAGATCAAAAAATTATTTAACTGTATTTTAGCCGTTTAAATATATTTATTAATCTTATCTTCTCTTCCCATATATATCTAATGAAATTTTATAATACATCTGCTTTTTGGTTTAAAATATATCCAATCCTACTTTCTATAAAAATTAATATTCAGATAAATTTCCCAAAAATCAAGCAAGAATATATAGAAATTCTTTCAGGAAAGACTTTACAGAGAAACTATACAGAAAGATAATCATAGACACTGTCTATAAACGGCTCTGCATATTCCACAATATTATAGCTGCCGTCATTAAGTGCCCAGTCAAAAACTACACCTCTCATTACTACAAAGGAAAATCTGACAGCTTCTTTAGGACTCATTCTGTCAGATATTTGTTTTTTCTGCTGTCCTTCTGCTATAATTTCTTCCAAAATTGTCTGCATAGCCCTACCCTCTTTAACAAAAAGCTTATTGTCAGGTATATAGAGATGTTTTATCATATCAATACCGTCATCTTCGACAAATTTAATATAATAAAAAAGGTATTCCTTCACCTTTTCAAGATAATTATCTGATTTAAGATTTTCGCAAACTGTATTTTCAAAATAATTATCGGCTTTTTTGTAAATTTCGAATAAAATATTCTGTTTTGTCTTATAATAATAATAAAAAGTCCCTACAGAAACATCGGATTTATCACAAATTTCACTTACAGATATATTTTCAAAACCTTTGTTTCTAATCAATTTGATAGCATTTTTATAAATTTTTTCTTTTGTTAACTTAGCCTGCAGATCTCTGCTGGTTGACATTTAAATCATCCTTTATAAATTCAAGCTTTCCAAAAAAGTTTTTATTACACTTGCTCCTCCGATATATGTTCCAATTACACTGCCCAGGTTGGCAAGTACAACAATAAGCAGAACTTTTGTAACTTTATTGGCCCAAATTTCTTTAACACTTATTCCTTTAGACAATTCCTGAAAATCACGCACCTTAGGTTTCCTAACATATGCCTCAACAATTCCTGCAAACCAGCCGGCAGCCAGTGTTGGATTAAGAGAGCTTAAGGGGGCAACTAAAAAAGCAGTTAATACAGTCAAAATATGACCTCTCCCCAGCAGCACACCAAGAGCGGATAGGGATCCATTCCAGATAAACCAGGCTTTGGTTACTTCAATCCCGGTCCTGAAATTATTAATAAATGTAGAGATTATAATAAATCCAATAAGCAGAGGTATACCCCAGGAAAATATTTTTCCCCAATTTTTTTTTGGAGGCAGTTTGTTCAGCCTATCAAGATCCTGTTCTTTATAAATTTCTTTTTGTATACCCGGAACATGTGCAGCCCCTAAAACAGCCACAATTTTATCACCGGGAGCATTTTTTATTTTATTTGCCAGATACTGATCTCTCTCATCAAGCAGATAATGCTTTATTCCCGGAAAGGAGGACGCCATCTCCTCAAGCAGTATATTTAGCGAATCACTGGATTTCATCTCCTCCATCTCTTTTTCTGTTATTTCTTCATCAAAAAAGATCATAGAAACTATCTGCATTATCAGCTTGAGCTTTTCTATAAAACCCAGTCCCCGCCATACTCTCTTAAATGTAATCTGTATATTTCTATCGGCCAGTACCAGTTCAGCTCCAATCTCTTCAGCTGACTTTATACCCTGCATCATCTCCTGACCGGCATTGATCCCCATCTTTTCTGCCATACGGCTCTGAAAAGAACTGATTATTAAATTAACCAAAAGCAGGAGGGATTTTTTCTCCTTAATCACCTGAAATATATCCATCTCATTCCAGCGGTTTTCATCCTTAATGGAGTTATAGCGCTGTTTGTCAAGTTCGACACAAACACTATCAGGTTGTTCAGCATCTATTACTTCTTTTACCTGTTCGGCGCTTTTTTTAGAAATATGTGCTGTAGGTATTAATATAATTTCTTTCCCTTCATATTCCAGCCTAACTATATTCTGATCGTTCATTACAACAGCCCCTTCTATAATAATACTTCTTTTATCTGATAGTATTTATTATATCATTAGTGTATTTTTTCTCCAAATTATTATAAAATAGTTGTTCCATTTTTGATTATGCTACAAAATAGGAGATGCAGGAATATTGAAATTTTTAGTATATAAATCTTGACAGAATGGCGAGAAATCCTCCTTATTATTCAGCAGAACTTTCAAGTTCTATAATAAGTTCACCTGATTCAAGTTCTTCTCCTGCTTCAGTATGAATACGCTTAACTCTTGCATCCACCGGAGCTTTTATATTTGTCTCCATTTTCATTGCTTCCATCACGGCAAGGCTCTGATTTTTTTTAACCTTCTGGCCTTCTTCTACCAGTATTTCTACAACACTACCGGGAAGGCTTGCGCCAATCTGCATTCTGTCATCAGGATCTGCCATTTTTCTTTTTTCTGTTTTATTCTGGGATGAAATTGCTCTATCCAGCACTTTTATTTCTCTTCTAAATCCATTTACCTCAAAATCCAGCCTGCGGTATCCCTCATCATCAACTTTGCCGATCTCCAGCAGTTTAACAATAAGTGTTTTACCTTCTTCAATCTTTATTTCACTGCTTTCCCCTTCAGCAAGTGCATGAAAATATACATCACTACCCATATGGCTCAAATCACCATAATCATCAAGATAATCTAGATAATCACGATAAACCTTTGGGTAAAGTGCACAGCTAATCAAATCTTTTCTGTCAAAATCTCTGTTATAATCAGTCTTCAGCTCTTTTTCTGCTTTTTTAAAATCAAATTCACCCAGCAGCGTTCCCGGCCTGACTGTTATAGGTTCTTCACCTTTCAAAACAAGCTTCTGCAGTTTTTCGGGGAAACCTCCGGGAGGCTGGCCCAGCATGCCTTTAAAGTATGCATATACTGAATCAGGAAAGGCCATATCTGCAGCTTTTTGATAGATATTTTCCGGTGTAAGATCATTTTTTACCATAAATATGGCAAGATCTCCCACCACTTTGGAAGAAGGTGTTACCTTGGGTATATCTCCCAGCATAAAGTTAACTTTTCTGAACATTTCTTTAACTTCTTTAAACTTGTGACCCAGACCGACGCTTTCTACCTGTGGTTTTAAATTTGAATACTGTCCTCCAGGTATTTCATATTTGTAAATCTCTGCTGTTCCTGATTTTAAATCTGATTCAAACTGTTCATAGACAGGCCTCACACTGCCCCAGTAATCTGATATCTTCTGTATATCATCATTATTAAGTTCAGGATCCCTCTCGGTATTTTCCAGTGCTGCAACTATTGAGTTTAAAGGAGGCTGACTTGTTAGACCTGCCATAGTATTAAATGCAGTGTCTACAATATCAACTCCTGCCTCTGCTGCCATCAGTATTGCTGCAGTTCCATTACCGGATGTATCATGTGTGTGCAGATGTATCGGAATTGATATTTCAGATTTAAGCGCTTTTATTAGTTCATATGCAGCATAGGGTTTTAGCAGTCCTGACATATCTTTAACAGCAAGTATATGTGCACCCATATCTTCAATTTTTTGGGCCAGATCCAGATAATAGTCCAGATTAAATTTTTTTCTGTTTTTGTCCAGAATATCTCCTGTATAGCAGAGAGATACTTCTGCTATTTTTCCATTTTTAATTACCTCATCTACCGCAATTTCCATACCAGGCAGCCAATTTAAGGAATCAAATATCCGGAAAACATCGATCCCGGCAGCAGCTGATTCTCTAACAAGTTCTCTTATTACATTATCTGGATAGTTTTTATAGCCAACCCCATTGGAACCCCTCAGCAGCATCTGAAAAAGTATATTTGGTATTTTATCCCTAAGCCTGGCAATCCTTTCCCAGGGGGATTCTTTTAAAAATCTGTATGCTACATCAAAAGTTGCTCCACCCCACATCTCAAGTGAAAATAAATCTGATGCCAGTACTGAGGTTGCTTCTGCTATTTTTTCCATATCAATGGTTCTCATTCTAGTTGCAATTAGAGACTGATGCGCATCCCTATATGTTGTATCTGTAAGGAGAAGTCTGCCACTACCTTTAATCCACTTTACCAGCCCATCCGGGCCAGACTCAAGCAGTATCTGCCTGCTTCCCTCTAATTTATTTGGCTTTTCTACAGATGGTATATGTGGTACATCAAAATTAGGTTTGTGTCCCTTTGTTTCATTTACTATCTTTCCTCCCAGATATTTCAGTATCTTATATTCTCTGTTTGAACTTGGATTAATATCAAGTAGTTCAGGATTATTTTCTATAAACCCTGTATCACATTTTCCATTTATAAAGTCCTGATGATTGAGTACATTTATCAAAAAAGATACATTTGTTTTTACTCCCTTAACCTTCATTTCCTCTACAGATCTTATCGCTTTTCTTACAGCATCTTCAAATGTTCTGGACCAGGAAATAGTTTTAACAAGCAGGCTGTCATAATAGGGGTTAATTACCGCCCCAGTATAACCATTTCCTCCATCAAGGCGGATTCCAAAACCTGAACCTGTTCTATAGTGTTCCAGCCGGCCTGAGTCAGGAATAAAATTATTGGTAGGATCTTCAGTCGTCACCCGACACTGAATAGAATAACCCCTCCTTTCTATATCTGCCTGTGATTTTATATTAACCTCCTTAGAGCTGAGCTTATATCCCTGAGCAATTAAAATCTGTGACTGAACTATATCTATACCTGTAACCATTTCACTTACTGTATGTTCTACCTGGATTCTAGGATTTACTTCTATAAAATAGTGGTTGTTATCTTTATCAACTAAAAATTCAACTGTACCTGCATTTTTATATCCAGCGGCCTGACACAGTTTTACTGCATCTTTATATATTTCTTCTCTTTTTTCCTGACTGATAGAAAAGGCCGGAGTATATTCAATAATTTTCTGATGCCGCCTCTGAATTGAGCAGTCCCGTTCATACAGGTGAACAATATTCCCATAATTATCTGCCAAAATTTGTACTTCTATATGTTTGGGATTTTCCAGATATTTTTCTACAAAAATTTCTTCAGATCCAAAAGCCTTTTTTGCCTCCTGACTGGCAGATTTAAAAGAATCAATTAATTCGGAATCAGAATTCACAATTCGCATTCCTCTTCCACCACCACCTGCGGCAGCTTTAAGCATAATTGGATATTTCACCTTTTCTGCAAATTCTTTTACTTCCTCTTCAGATTTAATCGATTTTTCTAGGCCGGAAATAACCGGTATACCAAGCTCTTTTGCCAGCAGCTTTGATTTGATCTTATCTCCCAATTTTTTCATAGTTTCAGCATCCGGACCGATAAAAGTTATGCCGGCTTCATGACATTTTCTTACAAATTCTGGGTTTTCTGCCAGAAAACCATAGCCTGGATGAACTGCATCAACATCTTTTTTTACAGCCAGATCAATAATTTCTTTGATATTAAGGTAGGCATCAATGGGACCTCTGTTTCTTCCAATAAGATAGGATTCGTCTGCCTTTGTCCTAAAAAGTGCTTTTTTATCTTCTTCAGAATACACAGCAACAGTCCTGATGCCGAGTTCCTTACAGGCTCTAATAACTCTGATGGCTATTTCTCCCCTATTTGCAACAAGTACCTTTCTAAATTTATGCAGCATTCTCAATACTCCCTCCTGTTTTTAATTAATTACTGAAAAAAGCATTCTTAATTACAAAGTTTCTTAACTATAAAGTTTAAAAATATATTTAATTAATAATTCACTTTTGATGCTCCATGGGGCAAGCCCACGTGGATTCCTTACTCATAGAGAAATGCCTACTCAAAGCATACCAAATGGTAGATTAAGTCAGGTCTTACGTTCTCTCAAAAGGCATAAATCCGGGCAAGCCTGTCAGGGTTTTTCTAGTGTATAACTTCTATAAACTAATAAAATTGGATATGAAAACAAAAAATTAATTATAAAAAAATATTATTATTTTAAAAATATTAATTTTACTATAGCACAATTTTAAAAAAGGTGCAAAAATTTACATGAAAGAAGTTTTAAAGTTAATTATATTCGCTTTTAAATTTCCTCTGTTATTACTTGTACTTCCTTTAATATTAGTCATTTTTGGTGTAAAATATAGGTAAATCAACAATAATCTGTTCTACAAAATTAATGGAGGTTTAATATGTTTACAAATATTGTGGATTTCTTTTCGGAAATTTTAACTATAAACTGGAAATTGTTTATAATCAGAGTATATCAAAAATTAAAAGAAAATGATATTCTAATAAAAGCAATGGGAATGGTCTATATTACCCTGCTTTCGATCGTGCCATTTTTTATTTTTCTTTTTTACATATTTACTTTATTTGATTTTTTCGGAAGAATAGATAAAATATCATCACAAATACAGAATATTATTCTGGAGAATCTTGCTGCAGGAACCGGTGAGTCAGTTATTGATTATTTAGAAAAATATATATATAGTGCTGATGTAGAACAGCTTGGTGCAGTAAGTTTTTTTTCGCTTATACTTTTAATTGTATTTATGCTGGCCAGAGTAGAGATAACTTTTAATCAAATCTGGATGGTCAAAGAGCATAGAGATATTTTTAAGAGATTTATTTCTTTCTGGACATTTATTACACTAGGAACTTTTATTCTCACTCTTCTGCTCAGCATCAGCCTTATTTTTTCCGAAAAATATCTAGGCTTTTGGTTAAATGATTCGGAAGCAGATAACAGTATGGTTTTTAATTTTATAATGTTTAGTTCAAACTTCCTCATTTTTATATTCGCCTACTATATTATACCAAACACAGAGGTCGAGGCATCTTCAGCAGTTTTTGCAGGTACAGTAAGTGGTATTCTATTTATCCTAAGCAAAAATCTTTACGAAATATATACAAAATATTTTACAGCATACAGTTATCAGCGCCAGATTTATGGATCTTTATCTGTGATACCATTTTTTCTTGTCTGGCTTTATCTTGTCTGGCTTATAATACTCACTGGTGCCGTAATATCTAATGTTTTTCAGTACCGCTCCAATCTCAATTATTTAACTCAAAATAGAAATTTAAAAGAAGATTTTCAGGTCCTTATACCAGCAGCAATTATTATTACTCTCAGCAAAAACTTTTATAAAAATAACAGAGAAGGTGTAGGAGTGAGCTTGAGGGAATTTATGCAGAAAATAAATTTTTCTCCGGAAATAATAGAAGAAAACTTAGAAATGCTGCAGAAAACTGGTTATATTGTAAAATCAAAGGATGATCGATATTTTCTTTCTGGCCCGATAGATAAGATTAATCTCTATAAGCTTAACAGCTCAAGATATATCAGTTATGATATTAATATAGAAAATATATTTTTAGAACCAGAAATGAAAAAAATATATCAAATTTACAAAAATGGTGTCGAAGAAACTCTCAAAAAAGTCGAACTAAAAAGTATTCTCTAAATATAACAGTTCATTTGTCAAATATCCAGTTAAAGGAGTTTCCCCAAAATTTATTTTCAAGCTGCAAAAAGGGGGCTTTAGTCATCAACGAAATTTTTAGATTTATCTAAAACTCAATTCGGGTGTGAAATAGGGCACACTAATCAATGAGTCCTCCTGACTCATGATTAGCTCACTCCATCCTGCAGTTCAACCCTATTTCTTCCTTCATTTCGTTAAGATTCATTGACTAAAAATTTCAATATTCCTGCATCTCCCCTTTTTGCAGCAGTATATAAAAAATGGGGAAAGTCTATTCCAGTTAGAGTTATTCTTAGTAAAAAAGTATTTTATGCATTATTTCTCTATTATTTCTCTTATATTTTTATATAATTAATAATTCTATTAAAGCTCAGTATCTCTATTTTAATTATTTAGCTGTTGTTTCTGCTCCTCTGCTTTTATGTTGTTCTGCCCATGTTTTACTTTGATAAAAATTTGCTGTCAGCAAGGTAGAACCGCCATTTTTTATTTTTATATTCTTCTGCATAATCGATATTTATTCTTTCCGATGATTTAATTTTTAAATTATTGCTTTCATTATCAAGTATATACAGTTTGCTGCCAGTTATAAGATTATATCCGTTAAAACTTAAATCAATTTTTAAAGCCTGGGCCAGCTTTCCCGGTCCATTTGTCAGATCTTCTTCTTTATTACTTTTTACACCTCTGTTTTCTCGAATCAAATCAATACCCAGCACTGGTTCCACAGCCCTGATTAATACTGCAGAAGGAATACCCCTCTTACCTGTCACTATATTTAAACAGTGATGTATACCGTAAATTAAAAAAACATAAACATGTCCACCATTTTTAAACATCACTTCTGTTCTTTCAGTTTTCCTGTTGTTATATGCATGTGATGCCTTATCATCCGGGCCAGCATAAGCCTCTGTCTCTACAATTCTCACAATTATTTTTTTATCATTTATTTCTCTAACAATTAGTTTTCCTACAAGCTTTTCGGCTGCTGCAACAGCATCATTTTGATAAAAGTTGTGTTTTAACCTCTTCATCAAGATTACCCCCAGCAAATTATTAAATACCATCTTTTCCTCTTTTGATTAATTTTTTATGATTAATATTTTTTCTAAATAATTTTTCTAATAAATCATAATCCTCTCATTAACAACCTTTTGTTTTTATTTTCCCACTTATATGCTATCATATCATATATAGAGACTATTTTTTAGATTAAAAGAGTTTTTCCCAACTCATTTTTAGAGTTACAAAAAAGAAATTTCGTCGTAATTTTAAAAAGGATTATACAATTTAAGTTAAACTCTTTTTTAAAATTAAATTAGACAAATTAATTAAACTTAGATAAAATAATAATGAGAAATAAATAACAGGAGGGGTTATAATGGCTGAATGCAAAAATTTTGACAGAAATCAGGATATATGTAACTGCAGTTATCCCTGTTCCCGCAAAGGACTCTGCTGTGAATGTGTTCATTATCACCGTCAAAGAGAAGAACTGCCGGCCTGCTATTTCCCGGAAGATGCTGAAAAAACATATGACCGCAGTATTGAACACTTTATAAAAATTCGTCCATAACTGCACAGCAAAAAATCAATCTTTAATATCATAACAATTTAAGAAATCTGTGAAGACTGTCATGATAGGAATTATATGAGTCAAAAATCAATATTTAATACTTTTTGCAGGAAAACTATTTACAGGAAAATTATTAAAAATAATTAATTTGCAGATAATTAATATAAAAATAACAAAAGGAGTGAAACAATGAGTCTAAAACAGGAAACACTGGAGATGAAAAACTGGGCAGTTGTCGGGGCAACAGATAAAAAAAATTGCTTTGGATATATGATAGTTAAAGAACTTCAAAAACATAATTACAATGTCTATCCTGTTAATCCCAATCATGAAGAAATAGATGGTATAAAATGCTATCCAGATCTGGATTCGATAAACGAAAATATAGATGTGGTAGATATGGTGGTCAATCCAAAAATAGGTATTAAAATTATGGAAAATGTCAAAGATAATAATATAAAATATGTATGGCTTCAGCCTGGAGCCAGAAGTGACGAAATTAGAGAATATGCAGCTGAAAACGATATAAATCTGGTTGAAGACTGTATATATGCCATTTTAAGTTAAAAATTAATCTGCATAACAAGCTAAAGGCCCGATAATAAACCGGGCCTTTTAACAATTCATTACTCTTTTTACAGCTCAATCTGTATACTTTATAAACAGTTGAATCTATATAATCCCTGTACTATATAATCTTTATATTCTTAAGTTATTGAAGCCTGATATATCTTCTCTACCGCATCTTCTAATTCTGCATTAAATTCTTCTTCAGTCTGATCAACATGCAGCTTCTGCAGCAGTGCTCTGGAAAAGCTTGCAATCAGTCCGTGGTTTTCTGCCAGTTTTTCTACCGCCTCTTTCTGGCTGTATCCCCCTGACAGTGCCACAACTCTGAGCACATTTGGATGTTCTATCAGATCACGATAAAAATCTTTCTTATCCGGTATTGAAAGTTTGAGCATTATAAATTCGTCATCAGACAGCTGATCCAAATATTTTAAAATTTCTTTCTTCAATATTTCTTCCGATTTCTCTTTATCTTTACTGTGAATATCTACCTCAGGCTCCAGAATCGGAACAAAACCAGCATCTATAATTTTTTTGCCGTATTCAAACTGCTGTTCAGCTATTTTCTTAATTCCTACCGGATTGGCTCTTTTGATAACAGAGCGCATTTTAGTTCCAAATATATTATACTTTTTTGCTCTTTCAAGCAGATCATCAAGCTCTGTCATCGGCTTCATCAGCATTACATCATCTTCGAGCTTTTCTTTACCCTGATCAACCTTCAAAAATGGAATAATACCCTTTTTGTCCCAGAGATAATCAGCAGTTTTTATCCCTTCTACATCACGCTCCATGGTCTGCTTAAACAGTATAGCTCCCAGGATCTTATCAGATTTAAAAGAAGAACTGCTTATAATTCTGGCCCGCATTTCGTGAATTAGATCAAACATCTTTTCTTCACTATCATACTGATCTTCTGGAATTCCGTAATCTGCCAGTGCTTTGGGCGAACTACCTCCACTCTGATCTAAAGCTGCAATAAAACCTTTACCATCTCTCATCAATTCAAACTGCTTTTGATTCATCTTAATACACCCCACATTTAAGTATTGAATTAAACAATTATACTCACATTTAAAACTTCCTCAAAAAAACAGTAAAACCTCCATCCTTTCAAATTTTTTTTATTTATTTGCAAATCATTTTTTAAATCTTTGTCTTAAGGTTTACCTTTACAGCTCTGATGCATATTTATCTACTTTGGTTAATTATATTTCCTATTTCCTGCTGCTGACCATATTTTTAGAATTTCTCTTTGCATAATACAGTGCATCATCAGCCCTTTTTATCAATTCAGCCAGGTTTTCATCTTCTTCATCTTTTTTAAGCTGTGATACACCAAAACTGCAGGTTATATGTCCTGCTTCCGCAAATTGGTGAGCATCGATTGCCTCTCTTACTCTTTCAGCAACAGAAACAGCTGTCTCTATATCTATATCAGGAGTTAAAATCAGAAATTCTTCCCCTCCCCAGCGGACCAGTATATCTTTATCTCTAATCGAATATTTGACAACCTCCACAATTTCCTTCAAAACTTCATCTCCAACATTGTGGCCATATGTATCATTTATCCTTTTAAAATCATCAATATCAAAAATTATAAGTGACAGATCCTTATTTTTCTCCAAGCTGATCTGAATAAGGCTTCTAAGATGCTGTGCTCCTCGCCGACGATTAAAAATTTTAGTCAGCTGATCTATTCCAGATTTATAAATGATTCGCCTGACCATAAACCAGGTAACAAGTATAATTATCGTACCAAAAACAAGTATCATTAATTGATATTTTAAGATTCCATAATGTACAGCATCTTCTTCATAATAATCTACCAGTCTGTCTATTTTTTTAAGTAAAATTTCATTATTATGAACAATATATTCAAAGGCAGGATAATTAACAGGTTCTTCTTTAAGTACAAGTAGATTTTTCTTAAAATTGCTCCATTCACTGGAAATTATAATATGCTGGGCATATATTTTGTCATTTTCCAAAAAAGGTATATTCCTGTGCTTATTTCCTATTTTAATATCAGCCAGATTTTTTTCAAACTCAGAAATAGTCTCTTCAATTTTAGAAAATTTAATTTTTCCATCCACATATAATAGTACATCTTTTGCCATCTTTTGTGACAGCATCCGCTGTCTGCCGGCAATATTGATCAAATTAACCTCTTCTGCACTGATCTCCACAAGATTTAATATTATTAAGGTATTGGTAAGTAATATAAAAATACTGATTGTGACAAGTATCCCCAAAAAAACTTTGCTGTCAGAGGTATTAAGTTTAGAAAATAATTTCATATAACTGCTCCTATCTGCTCTATACTTCTGCTCATTTATTATTATAATCATTACTATTCTTATTTTCAAAATATTTACGGGTTTCTGCCGTACAATTCTATCCATCACGAAATTATTATAACATATATTGACTTATTTTCTAAATTTCATGCAAAAAAAATAAAATACCCCCTCTGTTTCTGCTTATTAAATAAATTTTAAAACATTTAAACAGCCCAATGCAGGGGAGTATAATAAATCTCAAAATAAATATCTTATATAAGATTAAATTATATATTGTAACTAAATTTTCCCGACTTTTTATAACCGCCTCTCCAGCAACTTAAAATAAAGTTCTGGTGGGAGTTTTTTAAAAATTATCAGGAAAATTACCTCATATATACTATAAGTATTATTTGCGCAGTGATGCTTTAAGTCGGCGCGGTTTTGAAATAATATCCAGTACATCAATTATATCTTTTGCAGTCAGATCTGCATTCTGCAGAGCACTAAAAGCAGCTCCTTCTGGTCCGATAACAGCTATACCCACCTCTGCTTCTTTCAGCATTTTTGCATCATTGTTTCCATTTCCCACAGCAATAACCCGGCTGCTGCCAAGCTTTTTCACAAAATTATATTTGTATTCACTTCCACTGTCGGAGTCTATAACTTCCAGTTCCGCATTTAAGTCTGCCAGCAGATTTTCGGCAGTTCCAAAAGTGTCAGCAGTCAGTACATAGATTTTAAAATCTTCTGCAAGCTTATTAATTTCGGCTCTAACTCCTGTAATAAGATGACCATCACAGGCAATAGTACCGTTTAAATCAAAAACTATTGTGTCAACTTCCAGATCTTTAAATTTTGGTATTTCAAGTGTAAGCATCGTCTCTCCTCCATTTTGTAATAGCTGTTAAACTATTTTTAATTTTACGCTCTGTTTTTATTTTAAGGTAATTTCTGCTGTAGTACAAAAAAAGTATACTGTTTTTTAAATATTATTTCCCGAATGTTAAAATAATTTTTATTTTCTGAAATTTAATGATTTTAAGCGTATTGGTGAGCTGATTTTTTATAATTAAGATTATTGACTTAATTTGGCGTTTTTTCGGCATTGCAAATAATATATTATAGACCTATAATGTACATACAAGGTTCTGAGGAAGTCCTAAGATTGAATGTCTGAAAAGTAGTATTTTAAAATTCTTATTTAAGTAATTTTGTTGGAGATTTAGCATTTAAGCATCATTCCAAAGAAGTTGCTGTCCAAGGTAACCAAAAAGAAATTTATAAGGAATAGCTTCTTTATCGATTATCTTTGCGGAAATTAAGAACAGTAATGGAGGACTAAATCAAAAACAAAAAGAAAGAATAAGAAGAGTAAAAACGCAAACTGCAGACAGGAAATCGAAGAAGATTCGTCAGAACCTTGCTTTTTTTATATGTGTTATGTGTGTACCGGGTACGAAAAAAGCTTTTCGTACCCGGTACAAGTGAAATAAATTACAATATATTATTCTATTTCTTTGACTCTACCAACTTTTCCATTTTCCAGCATAACCTTAATTCCATGTGGATGTGTTGAAGAATTGGTAAGAATCCTTTTAACCACACCTTCTGTCAGTCTGCCGCTTCTCTGATCTTTTTTCTGCACAACTTTAACTTTTAAACCTTTTTTGATATTAGATCTCTTATTTCCATCCATAATTTCACCCTTAAGATAAATATTTTTAACTCATTTTAAATTATTGTTTTTTAATTAAGTCCAATCATTCCCTTCTGAAAAGAAGTTCCAGCTCTGATTTGTATTCAGAAAATACATCTTCATTGATACAATAACATACTCTGGGTCCGTCAATTCTTCCTTCTATCCATCCGGTTTCTTTTAAAATTTTAAGATGCTGAGAAACAGTAGACTGAGCAATAGGAAGCTGATCAACTATACTGCTGACCATACACTGATTATCCGAAGGCAGTTCTGCCAAAATTCCAATTATCCTCAATCGATGAGGATGACTTAAACCTCTTCCCAGTTCAGCCAGTTTATCTAAATTTATATTTTTATCCACTTCCTCTATTATATCTTCTCTCTTAACATCATCTTTCATAATACTCACTCCAGGATTTTAGATTACATTAACATTTTCTCCTCTTTTTTAACAAAAGTAGGGCTTTCTCATTTAAAATCAGTAATTAAGAATACACTAAACTATATTTTTTAAAAGGTTATGAACAAAATACTGTATAATAATAAAATCCCTCTTCCTATAATGGCCGTTTGCAAAATTGCTCATCAGACTTTAACTCTTACTGTTTAATTTATTTTCGGCTCTAATATAGGCGGAATAGATATAATTATTAATATTTATACCAGAAACCCAGTCTCCTACAATTTCATCACTGTGATTTTTGCGTTTAATTTCAATATTTTTAAATTCCAATTTTTCCAAAATAGAAATCAATTTTTCTTTTTCAATACTACCTGTCACACAGCTGCTGTAATTATCCAGATTTGATTTAATCTCTTCTGGAAATTCTTTTTCTTTCAATATATCAGAAATTGCAAGTCTGCCTCCAGGTTTTAAAACTCTTTTTGCTTCAGAGAATACTTTTTCCTTGTTAGGTGACAGATTTATTACACAGTTTGAAATAATAACATCTACACTGCTGTTTTCTATAGGTAAATTTTCAATTTCACCCAGAATAAATTCTACATTTTCAATATTGTTTTCAGCAGCATTTGATTCTGCTTTTTCAATCATAGCCTCTGTCATATCAATACCAATTACTTTACCTTCTCCACCAACTTTTCTGGCAGCCAAAAAAACATCAAATCCAGCTCCACAACCTAAATCAAGCACTGTCTCACCTTTTTTTAAATCTGCAATTGCTCCAGGATTTCCACATCCCAGACCATAATTTGCTTCTACAAATATTGAATTAATCTCCTCATCTGTGTAATCCATTTTCTCCGCCAAATCTTTAACCTCTGATTCTTCTTTCTGCTGACCACCACAGCAGGAAGAACTGCAACAGCAGCCGCTATCCTCTTTAACAATCCGAGTATAATTTTTTTTAACATTATTTTTAATCTCTGCTTCATTTTTTTGCATGATTTATCCCTCCTGAAAAGTATTATAACATAATTATCGTAAATCGTAAATAGACGATTATATATATGTACCGGGTACAAAATACCCCTTTTTGTACCCGGTACATATTTCTACACAGGGTTTATTAGCAGATTTTAACCTCTATCATTTTTTTCCTTATTGACATACATCCTCTGATCGGCTATATTATAGCAGATGCCTAAATCTTCTTCACTGCTTTCTGCCGTACAGCTGCCGAGAGAAATGGAAAATTCTTTGGAAAAATTTTCTGGTGCATGGGCATTATAATCTGTAAATCTCCTTCTTATCCTTTCACAGACTTTTATAGCAGTTGATCTATCTGTCTCTGGCAGCAAAATAACAAATTCGTCTCCACCTGTTCTGGCTACAATATCTTCATTCCTTACTACACTCTCCAATATGCGGGCTGAATTTACAATATATTCATCTCCGGCTTTATGACCAAAAGTATCATTTACCTTCTTAAGTTTGTCAAGATCTCCTACAATAATACTGACTGGATATTTCCTGGATTCACTCAGCCGTTCAATCTCGTTTTCCAGATAGCGTCGGTTGTATAATCCTGTCAGTTCATCATGAAAAGACAGAAATTCAATTTCCTTTTCTCGCTTTTTATATTCATCTATATTTATATGTACACCAATAGCACGAAGTGGGCTGCCGTCCTGATCTACTTCTACTATCCTGCCAATATTTCTGATCCAGATAATATCTCCAGATTTTGTTTTAATTCGGTGTTCACTGATAAATGTGTCAGTTTCACCATTAAAATATTCTGCTAATTTTTGCTCAATTAATTCCTTATCTTCTTCATAAATAAGGTTTTTCCAGGTTGAAAACTCACCATCCAGCTCATTTTTTTCAAAACCCAGCATTTCTGCACCATGTTCATTATACTGAAACTTACCTGTTTTAATATTCCAGTCCCAGATACCTATATCAGCTGCTTCAACAGCCATTTCCAGCCTTTCTTTTGTTTCTTTAAGCTCTTTGGCCTGAGCTATTCTTTCACTTACATTAACCAAATTTATCAAAAGGTAATCGTCTTCCATCAGATTTATTCTAAATTCCAAATATTTAATTTTCCCATACTTGGTTTTAATTGGAAAAACAGCATTATAATGACCCCGATCTTTCAACTTTACATTAAATATATTTTTAATTTCCTTCCTTTTATCTGGATCAGGAAATATAATTTGAAATCCTTTTTCCAGTGTATTAACATCTTCAATTTCATATCCGGTTATTTCTGTGACCAGCTGGTTCATGTAGATTAAATTTCTATCACTGTCAACCAGAATTACCCCCATCGTCATATTTTCCAGAATATTTTTCAGACTGAATCTTTCCAGCATTCTGACAGCCCCTTTTTAATTAATTTATATTTACAGCATATTTTATCATATTCAGGATATATCATGTATTCCCTGCAAATAGCTTATATATTTAAGACATATTTTCTTTAATTTTCCACAATTTATGTAATCTATTATAACATGGGGGTAGGACAGCATTATGTCACAGATATATCTTTTAAAAAATTATTTTACTTATTTCTATACCAGCCAGAATGGGATAAAGATATTTATCAAGTATTTCAATCCCCGGTCTGTATTCAATACAGAATAATCCAATTTTATTTACTCAAGTTTCGAACTATACCATATTTTCTCAAAACAATTAAATCAGCATCAATTTTTCCTTTTGATTCAGGTGCATAATCAACATCGATTAATTCAATAAATTCTGCCGTATAATCCTTCAAAACTCCATTATATTTAACCCATTCATTTTCTCTTTTTAATTCTAAAATTACCCTTTCTCCTATATAATCTTCAAGCAGTGGCTCATAGGAAGTTTCAACCAAATTATAGACTTCATTTTTCATTTTATTAACCTGATTGTTGTTAGTACTGATAGCCGCTCCAACCGGAGTTGTTTTGGATAAATTACTTGTCAACATGTTAATTATTTCAATAACAGCATCTTTAATAATTTTCAATAAATTCAAAATAGAACGCCTCAACTTCCGCCAGCGTGAAGGCTGAAAAGTCCTCTGAAAATCTTCTTTTCTCTGTATTTTTCCCTCTTCAGTTAAATCTTTATGATATCTTACTACTGCTTGAATGTCAGGGTATTCATTTTTATAAAGTAAAAAACTTAAAAATTTCAAATTATGTTCACCTTTAATTAACTCCGGATAATTAAACTGCAGACCGGAACTTTTCAGCTTCAATTCTCCTCTGTACTGCTGACCGTTTAATAATTCTATGGTTATCATATCATCTCTAAAATCTTTAAGACATTTATCTTTTTTTATCTTTCTTAAAACAACTGCCAGCATAGCTGAAAGAACAATAAATATAATTGTTATGGTTGCAGCATCCAAATTACTACCTCCTCTCTATCTTGACTCTTTTAATTATAACACAGAATTACCTTAATAAAAGTTTGACAGTTGAGTTTTAAACAGGCTGTAATTCCGGTTATTACAATGGCAGTATTGATAATACTATCTGTTCTATTCTGGAATGCACCGATACAGATTGCACTGTTTTTTGAAGTGATGATTATTATAGCTCTGGCTTTAATCTGGGGATATAAGGCTGTAATCTGTTTCTGCGGCCATTTTTCTTACTATAATTCCAGGTTATTTATTTCAACATTAATTTTCATCAGTTCATTTTCTATATTTTTTAATTCTTCCGGCATATCACCATAAATCCAGACAGGTACATTCTGCCCCAAATTACCTTTCCCGGTAGTTTTTTTCAGCAGATATTTTCCCTGGGCTGCATAAAAATTAGCATTTATATTATTTTTATCATAATCAACAACATAAATATTGCTGTCATCCAGCAGAGTTCCATATACATTAGGTGGTGCATTTAATGGAATAGCCTTACCCCATATATACAGCTCATTTCTTGTTCTATCTTCTATTTTTCCCTGCAGCTGAAACTGCGGATTTTCTGCTGATATTTTATTATATTCCTGTTTTGTCCTTCGGTAGTTCTGATTTAAATAATAGATTTTATCCTCATTTTTAGAAATACCGTATAAATCAATTAATTCAGCCAGATCGTTTTTATTAAGTCTTCTTATTAATTTTTTAACTACTGCAGATTTTTTATCGTCAGCATCAAAGTTGTTTTTAAAGACTTCAGCAGAATAAAGATTATCTACTTTATCAAAAGCTATTTTTTTAATATGATCTGTTAATTCCGGAATAAAGTTTTTTATTTCAACAGCCTCATCAACATTATCTATTGAGTTTAAAACTATATCTACGGCTTCAGCTTTATATTCAGGAAAATAATTGATAACATTTTTAAACTCCTGATAGGTTTCGCTCTGATTGAAATATATACTGCGTGCTTTATCTTCAATATCTTTTTTCTCAAAATTCCTGGCTGTCTCCAGCAGTTCTGAGTCTGATAATTGTTTCAATATACTCTCCATCCAGACATTTTCTGCCGGATAATAGCTGACAAATTTGCGCAGACTTTCCTTAGAAACTACCAGATCAGAGGCTGCTTTTTCCATACTGGCTCGGCTGTATATATCATCAAACTTTCCTGATATTTCTACAGCTTCATCTATATTTTCTGCATCATTTAGATGGGCTATTACAAAATCATATATTTTGCTGTTTGCAGCAGTATTTCCTATTTCCACATGTTCAAAAAAATGTTTTTTATACTTATATGCAGTGGAAAGATCACTGACAAATTCCAGGCCTTTTTTCTGGCTTTTTGATTGATATTTGTGATCTGTAAACTGCTTTGATGCATCTATAACTTCATCCAGATTTCTGGATTTATCGATATAGGAATATATTGCATCTCGAACTGCCGGAAATTCAGAAAAAATCAATGTCAGCTGATAAACATCTTCTCGACTTAAATTACTTTTTAAGTTGTTTATTATATCAAAAGCAGTGCGGTTGTTAAGTGAAGAATAAAATATATCTTTAAATTTTTTAGCTGACTTTATACTGTTCACATAATTGATACTGTCTCTCATGGCAGAACTTTCTTCTGTTTTACCAGCATTTATTTTTTCTTCAACCTTAAGTAGTTTATTATAATCGTCTGTTTTATTTTCTGCTGAAATATTATTTGCTGAACTTTTATCTGCATCTATTCTCTGTTCATCCTTTTTACCTGTTTTATATGTATTATCATTTGTATCTGCAGATCCGGAACCTTCCACTGATTTATTCTGTGTTTGTGATGTTTCCTGCTGATCCGTTTTTCCACTGGTATCTGCCTCATCTTCTCTCATATAATCTTCATCAAGATATTTTTCGGCTCCTTCAATATATCTTGTGTCACTGTCTGAAAAATTATCCAAAAATAGCTGAGCTGTATTTCTATCTTCAACAAATTTATATGCCATTTTTTCTATTTTACTGGGATAATATGTTTTAAGATCCGGATATCTTTCTACAGTATCCAGTACATCACTTATGTTCTGACTTTTCTCCAGTATCAAATTGTCAATACTATTGAACTTCTGACTATCAAATATCTGGTTGAATTTTATTAACTCTTCTCTTGTTAGCCTGGTTTTTAGTTTTCTATAAATTTCCCGCACTTCTTTATCATAGCTGTCCAGTTCTGGAAATATTTCTTTAAAATATTCTGCACTTTCTATATCATCTACAAATTTAACTGCTCTGGATTTTATCGAATGAAACACATAATTATTTTGTGGAAGTTTATCAATCAACTCATGTATTTCTTTTAAACTTTTGCTCTGATCCAGTATACTCCTGTGAACATCACTTATACTGTGAACATCCGGAAATATTTCCATTATAGTAAATAGTTCTTTTCTATTCAGTGTTTCTGCTAATTTTTCCACCACTCCATTGAGATCACTGTCATGGTTGGGTAAATCCGGGAAAATTTTTTTGTACTTTTCCGCAGTTTTAATATTATTAACATAGCCTGCTGCTTCTTCTTTAAGTTTATTTATTTTAGCTATATCATGGTTTTCTTCTGCAGTCTGTACTTCTTTTTCTATCTGCAGCAGTTTCTGCATATTCTGTTCTTCAGCAGCAGATACTGCAGAAAAAAGGAATATTAATATAAACAGGATAGCTGTTGTTTTTTTAACCATACTAATCATTACCCTCTCCATGGGCATAACGGCTTGCGGCTGCAGAAGCTATTCCTGCAACAAGATCATCTAAAAAAGTATTGACCTTACCTTTCTTTTTAGTATCCAGTTCCTTAATTATACCCATCTTTTCTTTATCCAAAAACCCATAGCTTGTCAGGCCTATTGTCCCGTACAGATTTACAATTGATAAAGGCAGAATTTCATCAATTCCATAAAGCCCTTCATCTGTATCAATTATACTCTGAATCGGCTCAGGCAGCTGTCTTTTCTCTGCCAGTTCATCAAGTGCCACTCCGGTCAGAACTGCATGGGCAACCTCTCTCTTTTTTAAAACTGCATCAACATTTTTACAGCAGACTTCTAAGTTGATATCTGGATTATATGTTGCCTGCAGTTTCATCACCAGTTCTGCTATATCTTCGGTAGTTACTCCCCTGTTATTTAAAACCTCAATAGATTTTTTATATAATTTTTTCATTGAATCTTTCATCACAACACCCCTAATTAATTATTTTTTTGATAAATTTTTTAATCAGCTAATAATTATATTTCTTGATTAACTTCTCATTTCCTTGAATTATATTAAAAAGAGCCGGGAAAATACCCGGCTCGTCTCAAACTATGATATTTGTTAAAAACTGAAAACTAAATTACTCTATTCTCTTCATAAACATCATTAATTTACCCTGCCCAATGTTAGCAGCAAGATATTTAACTTCTGAAACACTTGAGACAGGATTGGAAAAACTAACGCTTAAAGTTTTGCCTGGATGCAGTTTGTCTGGATATTCCATAATTTCAGATGGTTCCATTTTATACACCTGATTGCTGTAAGTGAGCAGCTCAAAATAATCGGTAAAATATAATAATTCAACTGTACTGCTGGATTTATTAGTAATATTGAAAGTTATTTTATTATTATCAACTCTGCTGAAACAGTAAATAGAATTATTGCCCAAGTTTGTATCAAAGTCGTAAGTAACTCCACCACTACCATTACTCTTAACATTATATATTGCATTTACTGCTGAATTAAAATCGTAAATCTGAATACCAAAAAAATTATAATCCACAGCAAATGAAGTGGTAAAAAACAAAATTAATAAAACAATTAATAGGACAGCAGACTTTGTAAATAATTTGATAACAGACTTGCCAGCATCTTTTCTTTCTGGTTTCCCAACAGTATTATTTACCACTAATAACACCCCTTATTATTAAATTAAAAAACTTATTTATATATATTTATTTATAAAACAGAATTTTCCTTGTTTTATTGAACTTTTTTATCTTTTTCCAATATTAATTCAGTTATAGTACTGGCCGCTATCTTCTCAGCGACTGCTGAATTATTGTGTTTTTTAAAAATTCATCAAATCCCATAATATAGACTGCATCTTCAGAGCAGATAATATTAAATTTCTCTTCTGCAAATTTAAATATTTAAGATATCTGCTATTTTCTCTTTTACTTCTTCTTTCTCACAGCTCTGATTATGTCTGGCCTCCATTCCTTCAAGACCTTTTAGACCGCGGTGAACTTCAGCTGAAGTTAATTCTTCCAGCTCTTCGATTACTCGGTATTCATCAGCAGCAGCTTCTTCTCCTTTTAGTGATTCCAGCACAGCCCGGCTGAACTTATAGGGACTGGCAGTAGAATCAACAACAGCTGCTCTCTGGTCTCCGCTCAGACTGCGGTATTTAACAAGAGAATTTACACCTACTGCTGTATGAGGGTCAATTAGATAATTAAACTTCTGAAATACATTATGAATTTCTTTTTTAGCTTCTTCTTCAACAGCATACTGACCGACAAACATTTTTTTAATTTTGGTCAGAGTTTGTTCATCAACCTCAAATTTATTTTTTTCTTTGAGATCCTGATACCACATGTTAATCTTATCACTGCTGTGGTCGGTTATTTCGAAAAGAAAACGCTCCAGATTTGAAGAAATTAAAATATCCATTGATGGACTGATAGTTTTTTTGAATTCACGCTCGATGTCGTAAACTCCTGTTTCAAAAAAATCTGTCAGCACCTTATTATCATTTGAAGCACAGATGAATTTATTTACCGGCAGACCCATTCGATAGGCATAATATGCTGCCAGTATATTGCCGAAATTACCTGTTGGTACAGAAATATTTATTTTTTCTCCCGATTCAATCTCTTCTTTACTTAACAGATCAAAATAAGCTTTAAAATAATAAACTATCTGCGGCAGAAGCCTGCCCCAGTTAATTGAATTAGCTGAAGAGAACTGATAATTATTTTCCTCCATCCTCTTTTTAAATTCTTGATCTGCAAAAACATTTTTAACTGCTGTCTGACAGTCATCAAAATTACCTGCTAAAGAAACTACTTCCGTATTCTGACCTCCGGTTGTTTTCATCTGGTCCTCCTGGACCCGGCTGACCCCATCTTCTGGATAAAAAACAATAATTTTAACTCCCTCTACATCTTTAAAACCCTCCAGTGCAGCTTTACCTGTATCTCCAGATGTTGCCACCAGAATGACTATTTCTTTCTCTATACCCAATTTTTTTACTGAGCGAATAAGAAGGTGGGGCAGAATCTGCAGAGCCATGTCCTTAAAAGCTGCTGTTGGACCATGCCAGAGTTCTAAAATAAAGGTGTTTTTGTTTAATTTAACAAGGGGAGTTTTAGCAGCAGGTGGAAAACTTTCCTCTTTATATGCTGCCTCAACTGCCCCTCTGATCTCATCTTCACTAAAATCGGTCAAAAATATATTAAAAATCCACCGGGCGAGCTCCTGATAATCAGCCTCTTTTTTTGCCAGAATATGCTCCAGCTTCATTTCCGGTATCTTTTCCGGAACAAAAAGTCCTCCTTCTGGCACCATCCCCAGGCTTACTGCTTCTGCTGAATTTACTTTTCTATAGTTTCCTCTGGTACTTATATATTTCACACTCTTTACCTCCACTAATTTTTTAATTATTTTTAACTTTCTTTAATATTTGAGATCTTTAATATTGCTTTAAATTTTTAATTTCTATTAAGTATAATTATGGAAAATTGACCCTCCTCGGGGCAAGCCCACGAGGATTCCTGCTTCTTAGAAGTGGTAACCCACCATCTCCACAGGCTTAAAATCCTGTTAGCCCAACAGTATATCCTCTAACTTGCCTTTTGTATT
>NZ_QPJE01000027.1 GCF_003337245.1 Halanaerobium sp. MA284_MarDTE_T2 | reverse complement strand
TGCAGCAGCAGTAGCAGAGGCAGCTGTAAAGTCCGGTGTAGCAAGGATAGAGTTAAGCTATGAGGAGGCTTATAAAATGGCCGAAGAAAAACTGGGGAGAGAGTAATATGGAAGTAAAAATACCTTATGGTAAAAACGAATATGTTCCTGTTGATATTCCCGAAAAAAATTTAATCGGTGTCTTTGATGTAGAAGAAAAAGAAAAAATAGAAGATACAGCTGGCGCCGTTAAAAAAGTACTGGAGAATCCTGTTAAAGCTGATTCACTTAAAAAACTTGCAGAAGGTAGAAAAAATGCAGTTATAGCAATAACAGATCACTCCAGACCAAACATTGAAAAAATAGCACTACCTATAATTGTAGAAATGTTAAATGAAGCAGGTCTGGAAAATGATAATATTACTGTTATGATTGGTCCAGGCTCTCACAGACCTGCCTATGAAGAAGAAGTTAAAGATAAACTGGGTTCAGTATATGAAAAAGTAAATTATGTCTGCCACAGCGCTTTTGATAGTGAGATGGTTGATTTAGGAGAAACTTCTTTTGGTCATCCTGTAAAAATCAACAAACAATTTTACGAAGCAGATTTAAAAATTGCGCTTGGTACTGTTTTACCACATCCATTTGCCGGATTTAGTGGTGGAGGAAAAATGGTTTCTGTTGGAGTAGCAAGTGATGAGACCATTAGTTCCACCCATAGACCTGTAATAGTTGACAATCCTCAGGCAAGCTTTGGAATAGTGGAAGACAATCCATTTTATCTTTCAAGTCTTGAAATGGCAGAAATGGCAGAAGTCGATTTTCTGATAAATGGAGTTATGAACGAAGAAGAAGAACTATTTTATGTGCAGGCTGGAAAAGTTGAAGAAGCACACAGAGATATAGTTGCTTATGTTAGAGATATGTTTGAAGTAAAAGTTCCGGAAAAAGCAGATGTCTTAGTTGTTGCAAGTGGATATCCAAAAGACTCTAATCTTTATCATGTTTCAGCCATGGGGGTATGTGCAGTTGCCGGTTCAGCAGTAAAATACCCATGTGTTGATAAAGGTGCCAGATTAATTATGGTTTCACCAATGGAAGACGGAATTTACAATCATGTATTTTATGATACTCTGGCTAAATATGAGTCTCCAGAAGAGGTTGTAAATGTCGTAGGAGCTTTTGAGGAATTTGAACCTGGTCACCATAGAGCTTATGGGGTTGCACAGGTTCTTTCAGACCATGAAGTAGTTATGGCTCAGTCATATTTAGAAAAAGATGTTTTCGAAAAAATTCATATGAGTTATGCAGATACAGCTCAAAAAGCGGTAGATCAGGCACTGGCCGATTTTGGAGAAGATGCAAGGATTGCTGTGATGCAGTATTCACATAGAATGATAGTTAAATATGATCCGGAGGTGAAATAGTTGGAAGATCTAAGAAGTCAAAAACACATGGAAGGTATAACGGGGGCTTATGCCAGAGCCATGTATAGAACAATGGGATATACAGATGAAGATCTCAAAAAACCTCAAATAGCTATAGTTAATTCATTTAGTGAAAGTAATCCAGCTCATTACCATCTCAGAGATTTAGCTAAATTTGTAAGGGAGGGTATTTATGCGGCTGGAGGAATGCCGGTTGAATTTAATACCATTGCTCCCTGTGATGCTGTTGCTCAGGGTAAAGGTATGCACTATATTCTGCCTTCCAGAGATATCATTGCAGCTTCAATAGAGCTAATGGTTCAGGCATCACAGTATGATGGGTTAGTTATGCTCTGTTCCTGTGATAAAATAGTGCCTGGTATGCTGATGGCAGCAGCCAGACTTGATCTTCCGACTGCATTTTTAACAGGTGGTGTAATGCTCCCTCGCGAGATAGGTGGAGAAGAGCTTGTTACCTGTGATATAAAAGAAGCAATGGGGAGAGTTAAATCTGGTGAAATAACCGAAGAAGAATTTTATGAAATAGAATCGACTACCTGTGCTACAGTTGGCACATGTTCTATGATGGGAACAGCAATGACAATGAGTACATTTGTTGAAGCTTTAGGGCTTTCTATTCCTGGTTCTTCTACAATGCTTGCCGTTGATTCTCAGCGGATGCATAAAGCAAAAGAGACAGGTAAACTGGCAGTAGATCTGGTAAAAAATAATATTACAGCCAGAGAAATGATCAATGAGGAAACTATTAAAAATCTGGTAAGATATTTAATGGCTGTAGGTGGATCAACCAATGCAATTTTACATCTGCAGGCAATTGCTTCTGAGTTTGGTTATGAACTGCCATTAAAATTATTTGATGAGTACAGTCAGACCACACCACTGCTGGCAAAGTTTAAGCCGGCTTCCAGGTTCCATATGAGTGATTATCACAAAGCAGGTGGAGTTTATGGAGTTCTTAAAGCACTTTCACCACAGTTATATACAGATTTTAGAACTATAACCGGTGAAAAAATGAGTGATCTTCTTGAAAATGTAGAGTTTACTCCTAATGAAGTAATTAAATCTCCTGAAAATCCGCTGGCAGAAAAAGGTGGACTTGCCGTTCTGCACGGTAATCTTGCTCCTAAAGGATCGATTGTAAAAGAAAGTGGAGTGGATGAAGAAATGCTGGTTCACAGAGGACCGGCTGTTACAGCAGATTCGGAAGAAGAAGTTAGAGAGCTTCTGCTTTCCGGTAAAGTTAAGCCTGGTGATGTACTTGTAATCCGCTATGAAGGACCAGCTGGTGGCCCGGGAATGAGAGAACTATCACTCCCTGCTGCAATACTAGTAGGGATGGGATTGGGCAAATCTGTTGCAATGATTACAGATGCCCGGTATTCTGGAGCAACACGAGGTCCCTGTATTGGTCATGTTTCTCCAGAAGCTGCAGCAGGTGGAAATATTGCTTTTATTAAAGATGGTGATATGATAGAAATTAATATTCCTGAACGAAAGCTTGAACTGAAGGTCTCTGATGAAGAACTTCAAAAGCGCAGGGAAAACTGGGAGAAAGTTCCGATGAAAGTAGCTGACAACAGTTTCCTTAGAACTTATGCCAAAATGGTAAGTGATGCTGGTGAAGGTGCAGTATTCAAATATAGGGAGAAGTGATCAAAATTAGTGAAATAAATATCCTCAAAATAAGTAAGAAAGATAATGTGGCAGTACTTCTTTCTGATGCAACTGAAGGTGACTATTATATTTATAATGACAAAAAATATGAACTTAATGAAGATATAAAGTTTGGACATAAAGTAGCACTTAATGATATAAAAAAAGATGAAAAAATAATTAAATATGGTGAAGTTATTGCATATGCAAAAGAGGACATACCTGCCGGAAGCTGGATTCATAACCACAATATAGTATCAGACCGCGGCAGATTAAAAGCAGGTGATGATAGATGAAATTTATGGGTTACAGACGAGAAGATGGTACTGCAGGTGTAAGAAATTTTCTGGCAGTAATTCCATCAGTTTTCTGTGCAAATAAAGCTGCAGAACAGATTGCAGCAAATATAGATAATGCTGTAAGTCTAACTCATTCTGTTGGCTGCAGTCAGGTGGGTGAAGATCTGGAGCAGACAGCAAGAACACTTAAAAATCTTGCCACACATCCCAATATAGGTGGAGTTTTAATTGTTGGACTGGGATGTGAAAGATTTACTCCTCAGGAATTTTACGATACAGTAAAAGCTAGCGGAAAACCTGTAGAAAAAGTTGTTATTCAGGAAGAAGGAGATTCAATAAAAGCTGTCAAAGCTGGTACAGAAAAGCTGTATCAATTGAATGAAATAGTTAATTCCTATCAGAGAGTAGAAATTGATGTGTCTGAACTAATAATCGGTTTAGAATGTGGTGGAACTGATGCCACTTCAGGTATAGCTGCAAATCCGGCCATAGGAAAAACATCTGATATTTTAATAGGTGAAGGAGGTTCTTCAGTATTTAGTGAGACAACTGAACTTTTGGGTGCTGAACACATTTTAAAGCGCCGCTGTGTAAATGACGAAGTCGCAGACAAAATGCTGAACTCTGTTGAAAGAACAGAGGGAGAACTTGCAAGAGCGACTGCTTCAGAAAAATATCGGCACCGTTCTGCACTTATCTCTACTGGTAATTTTGATGGAGGAGTCAGTACAGTGGTAGAAAAAGCACTGGGTAATATTCACAAAACTGGATCTGCACCTATAACAGGTGCAGTAAGATATGCAGAAAAACTGCAGGCAAAAGGGCTTAATTTTATGGATACTCCCGGCCAGGATGGAGAATCCACCACAGGTCTGGCTGCAGGTGGTGCTCAGATTGTTCTCTTTACAACAGGTAGAGGGACACCTACAGGATTTCCAACTGTACCTGTGATAAAAATAACAGGAAATGATGATACCTATCAAAAAATGAAGTTTAATCTTGATGTTAATGCTGGGAAAGTTATTCTAGGTGAAGAAGATATTGATTCAATGGGTAAAATAATATTTGATTATATGCTGGAAGTTGCTTCAGGTAAAAAAACAAAAGCTGAAGTTCTCGGTCATGATGAACTATTCAATATACCCAGAGTTTTAAATTACTGTGGAAATTAATATCTAAATTAAAGTGGATGGGAGTTGTATTTATACTCCATCCACTTTTCCTGTTTGCAAATTTAATTTTACATAAGATGTTTTTTTGTATATTATTAAATGGTACTGGATGATTTTATCCTAGCAGCTGATTTTAAATCAGGGGGTGGGGATAAACCGATCTGTTTAATTTTATTTTGGATGGACATATTAAAATAGAAGGTGGTTTTTTTGAATATAATTGGATTGATAATTGCTTTTTCTGCAGCAGTTTTTTTGATTTTTAAAGATTATAATATGGGGCTATCTCTTTTTACTGGGGCGGTAATACTTAATTTTTTTAGTGGTTTTGGTTTTGTTAATTTGTTTGAAAATATAATATTAACTCTGCAGGATCCGACTACAATACAGCTCATGCTTGTTGTAACACTTATAAGTGGATTGGGTTATTTAATGGATCTGACAGGAGATATGAAAAGAATGATAGATGCCTGTATTAATATCTTTAAAGATGGAAAGATCTTAAGCATGATTCTGCCGGCACTGATTGGTACATTATCTGCTCCAGGAGGAGCAATTCTTTCTGCACCGATGATAAATGAAAGTGGAGATAAAATCGGTCTGGATAAAAATAGAAAAACAGCGATTAATCTTTTTTTTCGCCATATTGGATATTTTATCTACCCATTATATTCCTCTATTATTGTCGCCAGCAGTATGTTAAATAGGAGTGCAGCATCGATAATAAAATATAATGCTGTAATAATGTTATCCGGTATAATAATTGCTTATTTTGTATTTTTTAGAAATTTAGAATCTGAAAAAAAACATAAAAACAGAAGCAGCTTTACAGAAAATATATATAATTTCGGCAGGGCTTTTTTCCCGATTTTTATAATACTATTTCTTGCATTAGTAATGAAAGTATATTTTCCCCTTGCTGCTTTAATAGGTATAGTAACTGCAGTTTTTAATAAGTGGCCGGAAGAGGAGAAAGTTAAGATTTTTAAAAATAGATTTTATAAATTTTTTACAAAAGGTATAAAATATAATTTAACTTTAATTATATTTGGAGTAATGGTATTTAAAACAACTTTAGAAAAATCAGGAGTAATTAATATAATAGCAGATGTTCTGACAGGACTGGGCCTGCCTCTTTTTTTAGTAATAATTGTCCTTGGATTTATTTCAGGATATATAACCGGAGTACATATGGCAGCTACAGGTATCTTACTGGCAATATTTATACCTCTTTTCCCTGCAGGTGTTGAAGGACCATATGTTTCACTGCTTTTAACTTCAATAATAATTGGCTACCTTGTTTCTCCACTGCACTTATGTCTGGCATTAACTACAGAATACTTTTCTTCTGAAATAGCAGAGGTATATCGGCTGCTTTTTCTGCCATTGACAGGAATGACTCTGGCAGGAGTTATTCAGATTATGATTTTTGCATAAACTTATTTCAAAAGGAGGATATTTAATGACAAAAAAAGTTCTTGTTACAAAATATTTAAAAGGTTCAGCTCTGAATGATTTAAAAAGAGAAATGGAAGTTATTATGCCTGATGAGGGTGAGGGTTATTCCAAAAAAGAACTAAAAGAACATTTGAATAATGTTGATGCTGTTCTTGTATCTAGAGCTGTAATAACAGAAGATCTGCTGGATGAAACTGAAAGATTAAAATTGATATGTGTACATGGAGTAGGATATGATAATGTAGATGTTAAAGCTGCCAGAAGACGAGGGATTGCCGTTGCCAACCTGCCGGATGTATTATCTTATGTAACTGCAGAATTTGCGTTTGCCCTTATGATATCTTTGAGCAGGCGTGTTGTTGAAGCAGATCATTATGCTCGAAACCATAATGATCACAACTGGCATCCGTATTTACTTTTAAGCAGAGAACTTAGAGGAAAAAAACTGGGTATCTTTGGGCTTGGTAATATTGGGATGGAATTTGCAGAGATGGCCCGTGCTTTTAAAATGGATATATATTATCACAACAGGACTAAAAATAAGGAACAGGATATTGCAAAATATTTAAGCAAGGAAGAACTTTTAAAAACTGCAGATTATATATCATTACATATTCCTTTAAATGAAAGTACAGAAAATTTTTTGTCTCACAAAGAATTTGCCCTTATGAAAGAAGATGTATATATAATAAATACTGCTCGCGGTCCGATTATTAACAAAGATGCACTGCTTTCTGCATTAAAAAATGATAAAATTGCCGGTGCTGCCCTGGATGTTCATTATAGTGAACCATATATTGAAGATGATTTTAAAGATTTTTCGAATGTAATATTAACTCCACATATAGGAACAACCACTTTAGAAACTCGGGAAAAAATGCTCCATAAAGCTGTGGAGACAATAACCAGTTTTTTTTCAGGTAAAAAGCTGGATAATCTACTTTAGTTTGTTTATATATAATAAATATTTTCAAAGAAGTATATTATGGTTTTCCCACAAAAAGGTTATTTGCGTCTCTAACTCATTAAAATTGCACCACAGGCACTCTGTATTTAAATAATTCGCACAGGCACTGTTTAAGGTTGCACCACAGGCACTCTGTATTTAAATAATTCGTACAAGCACTGTTTAAGGTAGATTAACGAAAAGGCCTAATGTTCCGCGAACACCCTTTTTGTGGACACATCATATTATAACTTAAAGTTCTGCTCCGGTTAATTTAATTATTTGTGGAGCAATTAATATAAAACTTATAAATAAGAGGTGTTTATAATGTCCGAAATACTGGTAGAAGAATATAGAGGTAAACTTTTGGAAAACATTCATAGAGGAGATATTGCTGTCTGTTCAGCAGAAAAGAAGGTTACAGCTTTTTGTGGAGATACTGCTAAAGATGTATATTACAGGTCTGCAGCTAAACCTCTACAGGTGCTGCCTGTTATTACAAGTGGTGCAGCAGATAAATATGGTTTTACAGATAAAGAAATTGCTCTGATGTCTGCTTCACACAGTGGAGAGGAATTTCATATTGAAATCTTAAAAAATATTCTTTCTAAAATGAATCTAACAGTTGATGATCTAAGATGTGGCAGTCATCCTCCCTTCAGCCGCAGTGCTAGAAAACACCTGCGTGAGAACGATTTACCTATTACTCAGGCACATAATGCCTGTTCAGGTAAACATTCTGCTCAGCTGGCTCTGGCTAAATTTTATGGATGGGATATGGATACATATTATAAAAAAGAACATCCCGTACAGCAGCTTCTCTTAAAAACAATTTCTGAAGTGGCTGACTATCCAGAAGAGAAAATTTATCAGGGAATAGATGGCTGTGGTGTGGTAGTATTTGGCCTACCGTTAAAAAATATTGCTTATTCTTATTTTCTGCTGGAAAACACTGAATTTCTAGATAAAAAATACAGAAAAGCAGCAGACAGGATAGTTCGTGTTATGAAGGAATATCCAGCTGTTATAGCAGGTACAGATCGTTTTGGAACATTATTGTGTCAAACCCTATCCAAAAATATACTTGCTAAATCTGGGGCAGATGGTGTATTTGCACTTGCTTTTGATGATAAAGGAATTGCGGTTAAAATTGAAGATGGAAAATTGCCTGCTGCATATCCGGTTGTGATAGATATATTAAAAAAATATGATGTTATAACTGATGAAGAAATAGAGAAGCTTGATAAATATTATAGACCTGTTATTAAAGATCACAATGGTCGTAAAGCTGGCTATATAAGAGCCAATTTTGCATTGACAGCAAACAAATAGAAAACAGGTGGACACATCATATATAATTTATTTTTATGTAAAAAAGAAAATTTAAAAAAATCAGAAAAAAATAAAAAAATCAGGCAGGAATTTGACTTTTCTTATAGAAATTAATAATTGGTTGAACCATTAATCCAATATTTTGTTTTATGAGAGGGGGGATATAATTGGCATTTAAAGTATTGGTGACGAAATATATTCCTGAAAAAGGGCTGAAAGAATTAAAAAAACACTGTCAAATTATTATGCCACAAAAAGGCGAAGAATTTGACGACAAATATATTATGGGAATTGCTGCAGAAGTAGATGCTATTATTGCAGTTAGATTTAATGTTAGTACGGAATTTATTAATAAAGCTAAAAATCTCAAAGTTATTAGTGTTTATGGAGTTGGAGTTGATAATGTAGATTTAGAAAAAGCTTCAGAGAAAGGTATTATAGTTACTAATTTGCCTGAAGTAGTAACAGAAGCAACTGCTGAACTGGCTTTTGGTTTAATGTTAGCCTTGAGCAGAAGAATTGTCGAGGCAGATTATTATTTAAGAAATAAAAATGATAAAAACTGGCACCCTTTTTTACTTCTCAGCAATGAACTATATGATAAAAATCTTGGTATTATAGGTTTTGGTAGAATTGGTCGTGCTGTCGCCAGAAGAGCTTTAGCTTTTGGTATGAAAGTATATTTTTATGACAAAGCTTATACAAAAGATGATAAATTTAATATGGATGTTCAATACTCTTCTTTTTCTAATATATTAGAAAATATGGACTATATAACTCTCCATGTTCCCCATATTAAATCAACACATCATTTGATTTCCAAATATGAATTTCAAATAATGAAAAATTCCTCTTTTTTAATTAATGCTTCCCGGGGACCAGTAGTTGATCAGAAAGAATTAATCAGTGCTTTAAAAAATAAAGAAATTGCTGGTGCTGCTCTTGATGTTTTTGAGAATGAACCGGAAGTTCCTCAAGAATTAACTGTTTTTAAGAATGTTGTTCTCACTCCACATTTAGGGACAACTACTATTGAAACAAAAACCAAAATGGCTTTTGAAGCTGCTAATAAAATTATTCAATTTATTAATGGAGGGACACCCACAAATATTGTGAATCAATAATATCATCAAATATTTAATATTCAAAAAATAAAAAAGATTTGATTTTTAAGCTTGAATTATGTAAAATGTACTTAATAGTATTAATAATGGTTGAACCAATGTACCTCTGATTATTTAAAATTATCAAACTATTATACCTTTTGAGAATAGTTTGCTGTGAGAAAGGAGAAGATTGATGAAAACAATTTTAGTTGATATGGATCTTTGTGTCGGCTGCAGGACATGTGAACTGCAGTGTGCAATCGAGAGAGTTTCAAAATCCAAAGAATTTGTTA
The DNA here is from genome assembly GCF_003337245.1 of Halanaerobium sp. MA284_MarDTE_T2. Taxonomy (GTDB): domain Bacteria; phylum Bacillota; class Halanaerobiia; order Halanaerobiales; family Halanaerobiaceae; genus QPJE01. Next base: position 16,923 of record NZ_QPJE01000027.1, on the reverse strand, counting down.
AAGCTGCATTAGAAAATCCAGCACCCAAACCCCGCATAGATGTACAGACCAATGGGGTAGAAAATCTGCCCATACAGTGCAGGCAGTGTGATGACATGCCCTGTTATTATGCATGTCCTTCAGGAGCTATTTATGTAGATGAAGAAACAGAAAAAGTAGTAATAGATCATGAAAAATGTATAGGCTGCTGGATGTGTGTAATGGTATGTCCTTTTGCAGCTGTAAATGTTCATGATGGACTTGCTGATAAATGTGATCAGTGTATTTTTATGGATAACCCAGTATGTGTAGATTCCTGTCCAACAGGTGCACTAAAATATGTTGAAAGTGAAGATGAGTCTCGAGAGATAAAGGTTAATAGATCAAATAATAACTTTGATGATTATATTAAAGGGAGGTCAAATAAATAATGTTGAAAGCAAAAAAGAGATCACTAGATCCAATGGCCGATGAATTACTAGTAAAAGCGGCAAATGATAATACAAAATTAAGCTGGGATATGCATGAAGAAAATCTCCCCCACTGTGGTTTTGGAGAAATGGGACTCTGCTGTACTAAATGTATGCAGGGGCCATGCAGAATAGATCCTTTTGGAAATAATGCAGATAGAGGAAGCTGTGGTAGAGATGCTGCTGTAATTGCAGCAGAAAATCTTTCACTCCAATTTCTTTCTGGATTGAGTTCAGCATCTGAAGAGCTTAAAGATGTTGAAATTTTAAAAGAATCGCAGAATTTGCACAGCTATTTAAATGGCGGCATGAATTTAGATGCTGAAGAAGTTCTTCAGAAAACATTTGATCATGTAGAAAAAGTTTATTCAAAACTTGATTTAAGCAGTGAAAATAATATAATCACCAATAAATTTGATTTAAACAAGAAAAAAGTAGTCATTTCTGGTAAAATTTCTGATCAGACAGTAAATATGCTGAAAGAGCAGGAAGATGTTGAAGTATATTCTCTTTTGAATGAGTATTATTATGAAGACGTAAAGCCTCTTACCAATTACGGGAGCCAGGAATTTATAGTAATGAGTGGATTTCCAGACCTGATTGTATTTGGATCAGGCTGTGCTAAGCCGTCACTGCTGGAGCTTGCAGATAAATATGATGTTGATTATGTCTACGAATCTGATTTAAGTGAATTTGATTTAAATGATGTTGAAAGCAGTGGATACATGGAAATAGATTATCTTGATTTTGATTTAAAGAATGATTATGAAGATAAACTTTCTGAAGCTGACAAAATTGCATTAGTAGCAGGCTGCAACAATGTAAAGTATTCTCAGGATAACAGGCTAAAAAAGCTTACAGAACATCTTCTTAACTCAGGTTATACTGTACTGACCAGTGGATGTGCAGCGATGGGTTTAAATAAATATTTTTCAGAAGATGACGAAATTTATTACTTAGGCAGCTGTAATAATACTACTGCTTTCGGTGAAATTGCAGAAAAATATGCTGATAGTAAAAAAGTTGTAGCTGTATTTCCAGAATTGAGTCAGATGAAAGCATTTAGTCAGGCAGCATATCTTGCTAAAAAAAGTGTAAAAACATATGTTATGTCAAAAAGCTTTATACCACCTTATCCTGAATTTAAAGATATAATTAATAATACAAATCCAGCCTTAAGAATAAAGACAGAAGGATATAAGTTAGAACAGATTAGCGGTATTTTAGACTAATATGGGGGTTATAAAAATGAAATACTTAATAATAGGCTGTGGACCTGCAGGTATGCATGCAGCATATAAGTTAGATGAATTAGATAAAAATGCAGAAATAACCCTGATTAATTCTGAATCCAATCTTCCCTATTCAAGAATACTAATAACATTTTTGTTAGAAAAAAAAGTTGAAGAAGAAGATCTATTTATCTTTTCTGAAGAGTTTTTGCAAAAAGATAATATAAACTATTATCAGAATAAAAGTGTGGAAGAAATAGATTCTGATAATAAAAAGGTTAAATTAAATGATGGAACAGCTCTTAATTATGACAAACTTTTGATTGCTGCTGGTGGAGATCCCAAGCGTCCATCTGTAAAAGGGATTGAATCAGACAGAATATTTACCATAAGAACAATAGATGACATAAAAACTGTAAAAGCAAAAATGGAAACTGCAGAAAAATGTGCTGTGTTAGGTGGAGGACTTGTAAGTTTAAAAATGGCACAGGCTTTAAAAAGGCAGGGAATTGGTATAAAAGTTCTTATCCGGTCACCAAGGGTTTTATCACAGGTTTTAGATGAAGAATCTGCAGTATTGATAGCAGATCATTTAGAAGAAAATGGTATAGAACTCTTAACCGGAACTCAAATTGAAGAAATAGTTGAGGAAAAGAAAGGTCTTGTATTTAATACTAACAAAGGCAAAATAAGTTCTGACTTCGCGGTTATTGGAAAAGGAGTTAGTCCTAATATGGACTTTTTGGACAAGACATCTGTTAAAACAGACTGGGGAATATTATCAGATGAATATCTTCAGACTGAAGAAAAAGATATTTTTGCAGCAGGTGATGTTGTCGAGAATTATAATATTGCTCAGGATAGTATTCAGCTCAATTCTATCTGGCCGGATGCAGTTCTGCAGGGTATAACAGCAGCAGAAAATATGGCCGGTAAATTTAAAAAATATCCAGGAAATATTAATATGAATGCTGTAGACATATTTTCTCTTCCACTTATTGCAATGGGGAGAGTTAAAGATGTAGAAAATTTAGAAACAGTAAAATATGAAAATAAAGCTGAAAAGAAGTTTGTAAAATTGTTTTTCAATAATGATTTATTGGTTGGTGCAGTTCTGATTAATGATGTAGAAAATGCCGGTTTTTATAAACAGTTAATTGCTAAAAGAAAAATCATTAAAGATAGAGAGACATTGTTAAATAAAAATAACTTACTGGCAAATTATATATTTTGGAAAGAGGTGACTGAATGAAAATCTATGAAAATTTGTGTGTGGGCTGTGGAAGATGTCACCCATACTGTCCAGCACAGGCAATATATTTTACAGATGGAATAAGTAAAGTGGCACAGGATTTATGTTTTGAATGTGGTGCATGCCTCCGTTCACAGGTATGTCCGGTAGATGCAATTTATGAGTCAGAAGATGTTTACGATTATCCCAGATCTGTAAGGAAATTCTTTAGTGACCCAACCACTACTCATAAAGAGACAAATATGCCCGGACGTGGTACAGAAGAAGTTAAAACAAATGATGTAACAGGACGAACTGCTAAAGGTGAGCTTAGTATTGGAATCGAGGTAGGACGCCCAACTGTCGGTACGAGGATTTTTGAAGTGGAGAAAATAACAAAAGCTCTTGCCGAAGCTGGATTTAATGATTTTGAAGAAAAAAATCCTGTTTCTGGACTTATGAAAAATAAAGAAAAAGGAATTCTTAAAGAAGAAGTTTTACATGAAAGAGTATTATCTGCAATTGTAGAATTTACTATAAAAGAAGAAGAACTGGAGAGTTGTTTGGAAGTGATTGAAAAAGCAGCTGCAGAAATTGATACTGTATTTACAATGGATCTAATCAGCTGTTATGATAAAGGAATGAAAATAAGAGTACAGGATATTATTGATAAATCTAATTTTACCCCGAGGCCAAATGCCAAAATAAATATAGGGATCGGCAGATTGAATGATGAGGAGGCTTAAAACTTATGACACATACGTTACACCGTGAAGGTTCTGTAGAAAGTCTGCAGGATGATCTGCTGTTGCTGATTACTCCTGCTATAACATACAATGATAAGGGTGCAGCTGAAAAAATTAAAAAAATGATTGATATTGTTTTTGATGTAGGTCCAACAAATTACGGGTGTTATGAACTTGGTATGAATATTTTATCTGGAGTAGAAGTGGATGTTATAAAAGAAGAAACTAAAGATAATTCCCGTATAAGATGTGTATTTAGTGATAAAGAAAAGTTTAAAGATGTTTTAAGAAGAATAATAGAAGCTGATTTAGGCCTCTCAGTTACAGTCAGTGGACTTCAGTCTATTGTAAAAGAGGTTCTTGATGAAATGGAGATAGATCCTCACTCAGTTAACCTGGCTATGGGAACACATGGAGCAACAGAGAAATTACCTGATGAAAATTTTAGAAAGATTACAACTATGTGTGGTCATGCTATGGTAGCTCCTGGTTTGGTAGAGGATATGATAGTTAAAGTAAAAAAAGGGCAGTTAACCATTGATGAAGCTGCTGTAGAAATTGCTAAACCATGTATATGTGGAGTTTTTAATCATGAAAGAGCAGCACTGCTTTTAAAAGAAATTATGCCGCTCTATGTAATAACCGATTAATTAGAATATTTTGAAAGGGGGAATTACTGCGGGAAAATAGTACAGGTGAAAATAGAATAAAATTATTTGAATCACAAAAAACCAAGGAGGTAATTTATTTTGAAAAAAATCCTAGTGTTAAGTTTATTAGCGATCTTTTTGTTAAGTCTTACAAGTATGGGTGTGGCGGCTTATCCGGAAGAAGAAATTGAATGGGTTCTCTGGTCAAGTCCTGGTGGAGGGACTGATACTACAGCAAGAACAGCTGGTATTCCACTGAGAAAAGATATGGGAGTACCGCTTGTAATAAGGAATATGTCTGGTGGTAGTGGTGCTAGAGCTATGGAATATGTACAGGAGCAGAAAGCAGATGGGTATACCTGGCTTTTCATTACAAATACTCTAATTACAACTACAGAAAGAGGATTAGTTGATTATACTTATGAAGACTGGGAGCCTGTTTTTATGCTGAATCATGATCCACAGACAATTGCTGTAAGTGCAGATAGTGGTATAAAATCATTTGAAGATTTAGTTGAACTTGGTAAAGAGAGAAAACTTAAGTGGGGATTAACTCATCTTGGTGGAAATGATCATGTAGCTATAAATACAGTGGCAGAAGCAGTTGGTGTAGGATATGACCCGATTGTATATAATAGTGGAGCAGAAGTTATGGTTGGAGCTTTAGGTGGTTCCATTGATGTGTTTATTTCTAATCCATCTGAAATAATGGGACAGGTTGAAGCTGGTAAAATAAACATTATTGCTTCAATGAGTGAAAAGAGATTAAGTATTTTACCTGATACTCCAACATTGAAAGAATTAGGATATGATATTCAGTTTGGTACCTGGAGAGGTGTAGCAGTTAAAGCAGGGACCGATCCAGAAGTTGTGAATAAAATAGAATCAATGCTAGCAGAAGCTGCTGACTCTGAAATTTACAGAGAATTCCTTAAAGATAATGGAATGGATTATAATGTAAAAAATGCAGAAGAGTTTGACAAATTCATCCAGAAGCAGTGGAGTGTTTTCTCAGAAGGTCTAAAGAAAGTTGGACTATAAACTAACATTAATCTGGAGGGGAGATTTTCTCCCCTCTCTTTAAAAAGGAGGTCCATTAGAAAAATGAAAAAAAATCCAACTTTTATTACAGCAGTAATTATGATTTTAATTGCAACATTATTATTTATATCGACTTATTCTATACAGGTATCTGGTGAACAGGGTAACAGACTAGGGCCAAGATTTTTTCCTCGGTTAATGCTGGGATTAATTATATTTTTTAATTTAGTACTGGCATATCAATCATATAGATATCCAGAAGAACAAAAAAAAGTTAAACCTATACCAAAAGATAAACAGAATAGATTTATTGGGACAGCAGTTTTAGGTGTTTTGACCGGGTTCTCTTTTAATTATTTAGGTGGTTTTACAGCTATTTTTCTTTTTGTATTATTATTTTTAATCATTTGGAATCAAAAAAGGATAAAAGTTTTAGTTTTAACACCAATTTTAGTGACAGCAGGAGCTTACTTATTATTTCATGAGCTTCTTTCAGTTAGAATGCCTAAAGGTATAATCGATGCTCTATTTTTATAAGGAGGTGGTATCTTGTTAAATTCAATAATGATCGGATTAAGTGCTATTTTTGAACCAATGAATTTTTTAGCTGTTTTGGCCGGAGTTGTTTCCGGTATGACAATAGGAGCTTTACCAGGTTTATCTGCTACAATGGGAGCTGCCTTAATTGTGCCGTTCACATTTTTTATGGAACCTATACCCGCAATTGCAATGTTAAGTGCCCTATATTGTGGTGCCACATATGGTGGGTCAATTTCTGCAATACTTGTTAACACACCAGGAACACCAGCTGCTGCGGTTACTACTCTGGATGGGTATGAACTTTCTAAACAGGGTCATGCCGGTAAAGCACTTGGAACTGCAGTAATTGCGTCTGGACTTGGAGGAATATTTAGTGTTGTAATTTTAATTTTTGTTGCTCCTCAGGTTGCCGAAATAGCTCTAAAATTTGCTGATCCAGAATATTTTAGCCTGGCAATTTTTGGTGTTAGTATGGTAGCAAATATATCTTCTGATAATGAACTAAAAAATATAATTGGTGGAATGATAGGTATCTTTTTAGCAACTGTAGGAATGGATTCACTTACAGGATTTCCAAGATTTACATTTGGTTTTAGCAGTTTAACTTCTGGAATAGATTTTATTCCCGTGATGATTGGATTATTTGCTTTTGCAGAGGTTTTACGCCAGGCACAGACATATATTAAGAGTGAGACTAATACAGAAATCGCTGGTCTATTACCAAGCTTTAAAGAATTATGGCCATTAAAATGGAGTATGCTTCGTTCAGCAGTTATTGGTACTTTTGTTGGAATTCTGCCAGCTGAAGGAGGAACTGTTGCTTCTTTTATTGGTTATAATGAAGCAAAAAGGTGGTCAAAACATCCAGAAAAATTTGGTACAGGTTTATTAGAAGGAGTAGCTGCACCTGAAACAGCAAATAATGCTGCTACTGGTGGAGCAATGGTCCCTACTTTAACTTTAGGTATACCTGGCAGTTCAACAACTGCAGTTATACTTGGGGGATTAATGATACAGGGGTTACAGCCTGGCCCACTTCTGTTTGCGACTCAGCCTAAATTTGTTTATTCTATTTTTGTAGCAATGGGTCTTGCAAATATATTATTTTTAATAGTAGGTTTAGGAGGAGCAAAAGTTTTTGCTCAGGTAACAAAAATACCAATTTATATATTAAATCCAATTGTTATGGTTTTATGTATTATTGGTTCTTATTCACTAGGGAATAATGTTGCTGATGTGTGGATTATGATTATAACAGGATTGATAGGATTTGTTATTAAAAAAGTTGGATTTTCTCCAGCACCAATTGTTCTAGGATTAGTATTAGGAAGTTTAGTAGAGGTGTCTTTCAGGAGAGCTATGACAATTTATGACCATAATTATTTAATATTTTTTCAGAGACCATTTTCAGCTATTTTCCTTAGTCTAGCTTTACTATCAATTTTATGGCCATTTATTACTAAAACAATTAAACACCGCCGCCAGTCACAGCAAGGTAATTAAAGGGAGGTTTTTTAATGAGAGGTAAAGAAGTATTGATGATGCAAAATGCAGAAAAAATTATTTACACATGTGCAGCTGTAAAAAAAGGAGAAAAAGTTTTAATTATTACTGACCCTGAAAGACTTGATATAGCTAAGATTTTAACTGGTGTAATGCTTAATAGAGATATTGAGCCTGTCACAGCGGTTATGATGCCGAATGAATTTGATGGACAGGAGCCGCCATCTATGATTTTTCATGCTATGTTAGATGCAGATGTGATAATAATGCCAACGGCAAAATCTATTGCCCATTCTGAAGCAGTTCATAAAGCTTTAGATGATGGTGCAAGAGTTTTAGCGATGTCTGCCTTTGTGGAAGAGCAGATGTATGAAGGAGGAATAAATGCAGATTTTGTTAAAGAAAGGCCTGTGTGCTTGAGATTTGGTGAATATTTCACAAATTCAGATACTATTCATATTACTTCTCCTGCAGGAACAGATTTTACAGCTTCACTTAAAGGTAGGAAAGGTAATTCACATGCGTGTATAGTAGATGAACCAGGTATGTATTCATCCTTAACAAATATTGAAGCAAATATTTCACCAGCAGAACACAGTGCAGATGGAACTATTGTAGTTGATGGAGCAGTTTCTAATTTTGGTATCGGAGTTGTTGATGCTCCTATAATAATGGAGATTGAAAATGGTGCTATTCAAAGTATTTCCGGAGGGAAAGATGCTAAGTTTTTAGATGATCTTCTTAAAACTATTGGTGATGAAGGAGCATTAAATATAGCTCAAATTGCTATTGGGCTTAACCCATTAATAAAAGATTTCAATGGTATTATGCTTAATGATCATGGAGTTTATGGTAGTTCACATATCGGTATTGGCACAAGTCATAATTTAGGTGGCGATGTAAAAGCAGATATACACTATGATGTAATGATGGCAAATCCAACCATTAAATTTGATGGTCAGATCGTAATCGAAGAAGGTAATGTTATAGGATAAAATATTGATGGAAGGGGAGAATTCATGATGGCAGATAAAATTGGAATAATAGGATTTGGAGAAGCAGGGCAGGCAGTTGCTGGTGGGTTTACAGAAGAAGGAAATTCGGTTGCTGCTTATGATCTTCAATATAATAAATATTTAGAAAGAGCGGAAGAACTTCAGGTTAATTTGTTTGACAATAAAGATGAGTTCCTAAAAAATGTTAATATATTATTTTCTCTTGTTCCCTGTTCAGTTTCTCTGGCAGTTGCAGAAGAATTTATACCATTGCTGGACAGCAGGAAAATATTTATTGAGCTTTCAGCTAGTTTTCCGGATGATATGGAAAAGGCATCTCAAATTGCAGACAATAATGGGATTGATTTTATTGATGGTGCTATCATGGGTTCTGTTATTAATTTTAAACATAAAGTTCCGATTTTTTTGAGCGGTAAAAAAAGCGTGGAAATTAGTAAAGATTTAAAAAAGATGGGTATGAATATTGAAGTTATTGGTGATAAAGCAGGACAGGCATCTGCATCTAAATTGTGCCGAAGTATATACACTAAAGGAACAGAGGCTCTACTTGTAGAATTGTTAAAAGTTACTGAACATTTTGATATAACAGACACTGTTTTGAACTCTATTGATAAAACCTGGTATTTAAATGGCTTTCGTGCAGAGGCGGAAAGATTATTTAAATCTACTGAAAAACATATTGAAAGAAAACATGCTGAGGTTGTTAATGTTGTAAAAATGATTAAGGATATTGGTGTTGAGGCATATATGTCTCAAGCAGCCGAAACTGTTTTAAATCAAAAAAAGGATAATTTGACTAAATAAAAATTAGATAATATAATTAATTACTGGTAGAACCAGTTATTAATTATGGAGTGATAAAATTGAATTTAAAACCCGTTAAAAAAGAACGGATATCAGATCAGATAATTGATCAGATATTCAAATTAATAGTATCAGGCAATTTAAAACCGGGAGATAAAATACCTTCTGAGAGAAAGATGACTGAATTATTTGATGTAAGCAGAAACAGCATCCGGGAAGCGATTAAACTGCTTGAAATGCTTGGATTTCTTGTCTCTAAAAGAGGAGATGGAACATATATAGCCGATATGTCTTCAGATGTATTTGAAGGATATATAAACAAACATAATATAAGTAATGACAACCTCAATGCTTCAGAGGTGGTAGAGGCAAGAATGGCAATAGAACCTTCTATTGCTAAACTGGCAGCTGAAAGAAGAACTGAAAAACAACTCAATATGCTGGAAAATATTGTTGATGAAATAGAAAATAACAGTAAGAGTAAAAATAATGAGGCGGATCTCTATTTTCATCGTATGCTGGCCAAAGCTTCTCAAAATAAAGTTCTTGAGGAAACTCTGAATTTTCTTATAGATTATACTTCTGAAGTTTCTAAAAAAAGTCGTGAGATTAATGAAACTTTTTTTCCTCTTAGAATTCGAAAAAAAGTAGAAGAACACAGAACAATCCTGGAAGCAATTAAGAATCAGGACAGCAAAAAAGCATCTGTTTTGATGTACAGGCACCTAAAAAATGTTAAGATTAAGCTGGAAAGGCTAAGCAGTGAATAAAACAGCGGAAAATATATCTAATAATACTAAACTCCCCTTTAAAGGGGAGTTTTAAGTTTTACTCTATATAATCAGAAAATGTCTTTTTCAGCAGTATAGAAATATAACCTTTAGTATTTCTATCTTCATTTTGGTAACTTTTTTGCAGCTGTATAAGAGAATAATAAAAATCATAATCAAAAGATTCTTCTGTCTGAAAATGTTCTGCCATAACTTTCAAAAAAGCTTCTTCAGCTTTTTCAAAATCACCTATTATGTCAATACATTCCCTTACAATCTGCTTGTTATCTTTATAAATTTTACCCTGTGCTGTTTTTAACCACTCTAGTCTTACTCCCAATTCTCTGGAGATACTGTGCAGAAGATGTTCGGTTGGATTTGTCCTTCCACTTTCCACTAAAGCAATTGTAGACCGGCCTACACCAATTTTTTCTGCCAGCTGTTGTTGTGTCAAATTATACTCTTTTCTAAGCTTCTTAATATTTTTCACAACAGTTTTTCTGTCCATTATTATTCCCCGTTTCCATGTTGAAATTTTAATTTGAACAATTCTTGACAATGTTTATAAAAAACAATATAATTATAATTGAAATAAAATTATAATTATATAAAACATATATTTTTTAAAAAATCAAGAAAGGAGGATAGAGGTAAAAAAGCATTAAAATTCTTAATTTTAAAATACAGCAGTACTTTCTTCTAAATACTTTGTCTTCTAAATACTTTACTATATTAAATTATATCATAATAAATATTTATTGTAAATTTTACGGACTGACGGTGATTATCGTAATATTTAATTTTATTATTTGTATTTATAGTTTAATTTTAAATATGTTGGGGGGGTATTACCTTGTCTAAAGATAGACTTTCTAAAGAGGCAGTTCCTCATTATAAACCAGGTGATAAAATATACAAGCTTTTTAATCACAAAAAAGTAATTATAGATGGTAATCAGGATACATTTGTTATAAATATTGATAAAAATGAAAACTGATTTCAGGTCGGTCTTTCCGGCCTCAATCCTTATTCTCAGGTTTAAATAAATGTTTGGTTTAGAAGAATTAAATATTGATTTTAAATGATAATTATATTTGCAAAAAATATATTTTTATTTATAATACAATTTGTGATTTATTTCTCAAAATTATTAATTACATAATAAAATTAAAGAGGAGAGATTTCTATGGCTTTTTTTCAGTATGTTAACAGTATTCTTTGGGGTCCAGTAATGATGGTTTTACTTCTGGGGACAGGTATTTTATTTACTTTAAAGTTAAGATTTATTCAGGTTAGAAGACTAAAAGATTCGTTTAAAGAAACTTTTGGAAAAATGTTTGATAAATCTATCACAGCAGATGAAACCGGGATTTCTTCATTTCAGGCACTTGCAACTGCTATAGCTGCTCAGGTTGGCACTGGTAATTTAGTTGGGGTTTCAACTGCAATAGCAGCCGGAGGGCCTGGTGCAATATTCTGGATGTGGATCAGTGGTGTCTTTGGTATGGGTACAATTTTTGCAGAAGCTGTTTTAGGGCAGGAATATAAAGAAGAAGTTGGTGGTGAAATGACAGGAGGACCAGCTTTTTACATAAGAAATGGTTTGGGAAGTAAATTTATGGCTGGACTTTTTGCTGTTTCAATTGTTCTGGCTCTTGGAATAGTCGGCAATATGGTTCAATCCAACTCGATCGCCACAGCTGTTTCAGAGGCATTTGGTATATCTACTCTTATTGTTGGTGTTGTTGTAGCATTACTTGTTGGTCTAGTTGTAATAGGAGGCCTGCAGAGAATAGCAAATATTACAGAAATGGTAGTTCCATTTATGGCTGTAATGTATTTTCTGGCGAGTTTTGTTGTTATATTTATAAATTTTGAGAGCATTATTCCATCATTAAAAATGATATTTTATGGTGCATTTAACCCAACTGCCGCTACTGGTGGAGTAATAGGTGTATCAATGAAACAGGCATTCCGCTATGGTATTGCCAGAGGTTTGTTTTCTAATGAAGCTGGTATGGGTTCAACACCTCATGCACATGCAGTAGCTAAGGTGAACCATCCTGCACAACAGGGACTTGTAGCTATTTTTGGAGTCTTTTTTGATACTTTTGTGGTATGTACAATGACAGCCATGGTTATAATTACCAGTGGAGTTTTTAAAACTGAAGCACTTCGCGGAGCAGCAATGACACAGGCAGGTTTTGCTCAGTCGTTAGGTGGACTGGGAGAAAAGTTTGTAGCAATAGGTCTTTTCTTTTTTGCGTTTACAACAATTATCAGCTGGTATTATTTTGGAGAGGTAAATATAAAATATTTATTTGGAAAATCCCGGATCAAAATTTATCGATGGGTTGTAGTAATTTGTATTATTCTGGGTGCTACAATGAAGGTTCCTGTTATCTGGGAAATGGCAGATACATTTAATGGTATTATGGTAATTCCTAATGTCATTGCCCTGCTTGGTATGTCATCACTGGTTAGCAAGATATATGATGATTATGAAAATAATTTTTTAAAGAACAAAGATTCAGAATATGAGAACACTAGTATGCCGAGAGAAAAAGTGAATTAATATTTAGTTTAAATTAGGAATATAGAAAAATGTAGTACAGTAAAAGCTTCCTTAAGATTCACATATTAAAAATTTTAATATCCCTAAATCTTTCTTTTCTGTAACATGATCTAAAAAATGAGGGAATTCTTTTTATGTGAATGCTTGCACACAATAAAAAATTATTGTATAATAATATAAAATATATCTGAACAGATGGGATTTATATTCCTGACTGTGAGGATTATAAAAGCATTGTTTTTCCTCAGTTTAAAGGAAAACCTGAGAATAAGGGAAAAGAACTAGAAATGGAAAAATCCCTGTCTTTACTGCGGCAGGGATTTTGCAGTTGTTTAAGTATACAATTTCATAAATTTTTTGCCTTGAGCCTGCGAAAGGAATGGTTATAATTATGATTAAAAGAATTGGAGTTATTGGCATTGTGGTAGAAAACAGAAAAGAAATCAGTGACAAATTAAATAAAATTTTAAGCAGTTATGGTGATATTATAATCGGAAGAATGGGTATACCATCAAAAGAATATGGCTTATCAATAATATCATTAATAGTTGAAGGAACTTCAGATGATATTGGTGCAATAACAGGAAAATTAGGCAGTCTTAAAGGGGTAAATTTAAAATCAGCACTTACATCAGTAAAAATTAATGATAAAGTTAATTCTGATAAAACAGGAGAGAACTAAATATGAATTCAACTTCTAAAGGAGAAAGGCCTCATATAGCTGTATTTGGTCGGAGAAATGTTGGTAAATCTACTTTTATTAATAGATTAACAAATCAGAATCTATCACTTGTGTCAGATCAGCCTGGAACCACAACAGATCCAGTATATAAAGCGATGGAACTTCATCCTGTTGGTCCTGCTGTAATAATTGATACAGCTGGTATAGATGATACAGGTGAGCTTGGGGAAAAAAGAATAGAAAAAACTCGAGAAGTTTTGCGAAGAACTGATGCAGCGGTGCTTGTAATTTCTGCTGTAGAGGATGCTGGAGATTATGAAAATAATCTTATAAATGAATTTAAAAAAAGAAGTATTCCATTTATTGTGGCTGTAAATAAAATAGATTTGCTGGATAATATATCTGATAATAAAATAACTGAAGTTAATTTTTTAAAAAATAAAACAATGATAGAAAAAAAATCAATAGGAATATTTCTGCAGAACTGTAAGACAGATTATGTGTTTATTAGTGCAGAAAAAGGAAAAAATATAGATAAGGCAAGAGGGCTAATTGCAGATAAATTACCTGATGAAGACGAAAGTAAAAACACTATTATAGGTGACCTGATTGATCCAGGTGACCTTGTTGTTTTAGTAACTCCTATTGACAGTGCTGCACCCAAAGGTAGACTAATACTTCCACAGGTGCAGACCATAAGAGATATAATTGACCACAATGGAACAGCAGTGGTGAGCAAAAAAGAAAAAATTAAATCGGAAATAGATAAACTCAAGCAGAAACCTAAAATAGTTGTAACAGATTCTCAGGTATTTGGGGTGGTTTCTAAATTTGTACCTGATGATATTCTTTTAACAGGATTTTCTGTGCTTTTTGCCAGATACAAAGGAGATCTTAATATTTTTGTTCGCGGAGCAAAAGCTATGTCAGAACTCCAGACTGGGGATAAAGTTTTGATTGCAGAAGCCTGCACCCACCGCAGACAGCATGATGATATTGGAACAGTAAAAATCCCCAACTGGATTCACAAAAAAATATCTGCTGATATTACGTTTGATCATACTGCGGGAAGAGATTTTCCTGTCAATCTAGATCAATATAAATTGATACTTCACTGTGGCGGATGTATGTTAAATAGAAAAGAAGTTATAAGCAGAATTACAGAAGCAGAAGAAGCAGGAATACCGGTCATAAATTACGGTATGGCAATTGCCTGGCTGCATGGTATACTTGATAGGGCATTAAAACCTTTTCCAGCTGCTTTAAAGCTGTGGAATGATTCTAGAAAAAAATGAATTTATTTATAATAATTATTATTTAGAGATGACTAATTTGACAGTTTTAATTTTATTTTGATTTTGGGGAAGATATTTGTTTGGGCTCCGCAAAATATTTAGAGGAGATGATAATTATGAAGGCAGAAATTTACCACCTTTACCACAGTTCGGCAGCAGTAAAATTAAAAAATGACCTATTTATTTTTGATTATTATAAAGATGATTTAAGAGGGGAAAATTTAAATCTTAAAGATGGCGTAATAACTAAAAATAGTTTTGATAATATAGATAGAGCTTTTGTTTTTGTTTCCCACCGGCATCATGATCACTATAATAAAGTTATATATAAATGGCAGCAGTACCTAGATAAAATATACTATATTATTAGTGATGATGTTGAACTCGATTTTACACAGGAAAATATAATTATGGTTTCTAAAGATCAGACATTAACTGTTTCAGATATAAAAATAAAAACCTTTGGCAGTACAGATGAAGGAGTTTCTTTTTTGGTTAAAACACCAGATATAAATATTTTTCATGCTGGTGATTTGAATTGGTGGAAGTGGAAAAAGTTTAGTCCGCGTGTACAGAAAAGAGAGGAAAGAAATTATAAAAATGAAATAAAAAAAATAGCTGGTGAAAATATAGATATAGCATTTGTACCGGTTGATCCTCGTTTGGAGGAAAACTATTATCTGGCCGGCAAGTATTTTATTGAAGAAATAAAGCCAAAGATATTTATACCAATTCATTTTTCAGATAATTACAGTATAACTGAAAAATTCAAGAAGAAGATGAATGGAAGTGCAAGTGATGTAAAAGAGGTAAAATTTCGCGGTGAAAATATAATTTTTGAAAAATTTTAAAAAAGTAAAAATAATTTTAATGATCTATAAAAATAATATAACCGATGTTATATTGTAAAATAAATATTAAAACCCCAATTATTAAAATTGGGGTTTTTTTAAAATGATATATTTTTAAAATGACCAGCGGCTATTTTGAGTTATATATTATTCAGTAAAGGCATTATCTGTTGTCCACTGTTTGTATATTTTGCCAACTGCATCAGGGCCAGGACTTAAAGTAGGTTTACCCGGCTGCCAGCCTGAAGGAGTAACCTGATTTCCGTCAGTTTCTCTTACCAGCTGGAATGCTTTAAGCTGTCTAATAAGTTCTTCAACATTTCTTCCAACAGGAGGTGTTAGTACTTCCATAGCCTGTAGAACACCATCTGGGTCAATAATAAATCTGCCGCGCACGTCTACTCCAGATTCTTCATCATATACGCCATATTTTTTACCAATTTTTCCAGCTGAATCTGAAAGCATTGGATAAGGTATACCACCTTTAACCATTTTGGAAAGTTCAGTTTCATCCCAGATCTTATGGCTGTGCACACTATTAGTACTTACAGAAAGGACTTCTACATCCAGTTCTTTTAATTCATCATACTTGACGGCAACTGCCGACAGTTCAGTAGGTCATACAAATGTGAAGTCGCCGGGATAGAAACAAACTACCCTCCACTGTCCATCATAATCAGATAACTTAACATTTTTAAATTTGCCTTTGTGATAAGCACTTGCTTCAAAATCAGGTGCTTTTTGTCCAACTCTTATCATAAATAAATACCTCCTATGTAATTAATATTGTTATTTTTATTATAACAGAAAGGAAGATTTTTATCAATAGTAATTACTATTATTATTTATTTTTTTAGAGATTATTATTGTTTTTATAATAATCAACATCTGTATAAAAATATACCCAGAATTTAATTTTATTATAGAGGTGTATGTGGTTAATTAGATGAAAATAAAAAACTCATTTTTAAAAACTTGCAAATAGCCATATAATAATATATAATGATTAAAATTAATATTAAAATTCTTTGAACAGGAGAGTAAAAAATAGATTGGATAAGCGAGTTGAGATTTGGTGAGAGCTCAGCCAATATTTATTTTTGAAGCGCACCTGGGAGATTTTTTTCTGAATGAAAGTAGGAAGAAACGTAATAAATGCGTTAAATGTTTAAGTGGGTAGATATGAATTAATATATCTGCCAATCAGAGTGGTACCACGGAATTAACCTGTCTCTATCAAGGAGGCGGGTTTTTTTATTTATAAAGCAGCTATTTTTTTGAAGGAGGAATGATAATTATGAAGATTAGGAAACGGCGACGATATATAACATATTATTAAATATAATTTGTATAATAAATTTTTAGATATATAGAGAATTTATTTTTGGCTGTGATAGAAGTTATAGTCTGCTAGCAAACCTCGTGGGCTTGCCCCGAGAAAAGAGCAGACGGTTTTGAATTTCAATTATTATGTTTAGCTAATAATAATTTTGCAAAAAGGAGAACGTTTGTTTGCATAAGCTTCCTATTTAGGGTAT
>NZ_QPJE01000026.1 GCF_003337245.1 Halanaerobium sp. MA284_MarDTE_T2 | reverse complement strand
TAGTTCTAGATCATCTTCCTCTAATCCCAATTCTTCTGCTATTTCTGTTATTGGCTTCATTTCTGCTGCCTGTGCTATGGCTATATCACTTTTCATCAATAATCATCCCTTTCTAATTTTGTTTTATAAATTTTTTTATAAATTTTACTTTATTATTAAAAAACGACAAACATTATTGTTCTATTTTAATAAAGGATTTAAACAACAAACAAAATTTAGGGGGAGCAGTCAAGCTGCCCCCTAATTTTAACATTTATTCAGCAAATCTTTCTTCTGCAACTCTAATTTCAGTCAGCAGTTTATCCAATATTTTAGAACCTGTTTCACCTACATCATTTCTGTATTCTTTCCAGACAGTTTTTGCAACTTCTTTAAATGCTGCCTGCTCTTCTTCAGTTAATTTATTAACTATAAGTGAAGGCTTATCTTCTAACATCATATCCAGTCTTTCAGCATTAAGTTCTTTCTGAACATTAAAGATATAATCTGTCATACCACGTGCTGTTTCTGTAATCATATCCTGATATTCCTTAGGTAAAGAATCATAGAACATCTTATTAACTACAACACCGGTAATAAATGGAAGCTGTTTAGCTTCTGTCAGATAATCCTGCTGCTCATAGAATTTCATCTCCTGATTGGCAAAATATGGCTGTACCTGTGCATCAATCATATTAAGCTGCAGAGCACTGTAAATTTCGGAATAAGCAAGTCTGACAGCATTTGCACCATATGCCTGATAGTTTTTAATAAGGATCGGATCACCCATAACTCTGATCTTGACACCTTTAAAATCTTCTGGTTTTCTCAAAGGTTTATTTGAAGTCCAAATCTGCCATCCTTCATGAAAAACAGAAAGAAGTCTCAGATTTTTTTCAGTATACAGTTTTGACATATCCTGATAGATTGCTTCACTATTTTCCATTACATATTTATTGGTTTCCAGATTATCAGACCAGACATAGTGAAGTGAAAATAATCCTGCTTCAGGTATTGTGGTAGCAAACCAGCTTGGTGTTGAAAATGCAAATTCTAAAACACCATTCATAGTCTGCTCAGAAATATCTCCACTGGTACCAAGAGTACCATAAGGGAAAATATTTATCTGAACATCTCCATTACTTTTTTCTTCAATTCTTCTTTTGAATTCCTTAGCCCACTCATGCTGAACACTACCTTCTATTTCTTCAAGAGCAATTTTCCAGTTGAACTTTGCCGCTTCAGCACCGTAAATATTTACTGCTGAAAGCACCATTACTGCCACCAAACTAAGTATTAGAATATGGGAAAACTTTTTCATTAAAATTTCCTCCTTTAATTTTTTGATTCTCCACTGATCTACTCAAAACAAAAACTGCTGATTTTTTTTGCTCACCCCCTTTAATTATTAAAATAGTTCAAGGCACCTAATACATGCATTTTAATACCTGTTAATAGTGTATCTTCATCAATATTAAATTTTGGATGATGATGTGGATAATCTGTACCTTTCTCTTTATTACCTGTACCTATAAAGAAAAATGTGCTTGGTACTTCCAGAGAAAACTCTCCAAAATCTTCACCGGCAAGATTTGTGTAATCCACAAGATTTTCTCTACCAACAATTTTTTCTGCTGTTTCTCTTGTCTTTTTTACCATCTCCGGATTATTATAAACAGGAGGGCTTGCTGCTACATAATTTATCTCATATTCTGCCTGATGAGTTCGGCAGACTTGTTCAACTATCCGTTCAAAACGCTGTTTTGGTTTTTCTATACTGTTTTCATCATCACGATAAAGATAACGGATTGTCCCCCTTAAATCAACTTCTTCAGGGATAATATTTGTAGCTGTTCCTCCATTTATCTGGCCAAACATAATAACTGTTGCTTTTAATGGGTCAATTTCTCTGGACTGTATAATCTGTACAGTCTGAATAATATCAGAGGCAGTTATGATTGGATCAATTGAAAACTGTGGAGCAGAAGTATGACCACCTTTTCCAGTGATTTTAACCTCAAACTCATACAGACCGCCCATAACAGCACCATCTGATACTGCAATTTTTCCACTTTCTATTGGGGTCCAGAGATGTGCAGCAAGTGCTGCATCAACATCAGGATTTTTAAGCACCCCTTCATTGATCATTACTCTAGCAGCTTCTGTTTCTTCATTGGGCTGAAAAACAAATTTAATGTTTCCTTTTATCTGATCCCTGTTTTCGGACAGAACCTTTGCTGCTGCAAGAAGCATAGCAGTATGGCCGTCATGACCGCAGGCATGCATAACTCCTTCATTCTGTGATTTATATTCAACTTCATTCTGTTCAGTAATGGGAAGTGCATCCATGTCTGCCCTCAGCATAAGTGTTTTTCCATCTTCTTTTACCTTAAGCAGCCCAACCACACCTGTTTTTGCCACTTTTTCTTCAACTTCAAGACCACACTTTCTGAGATATTCAGCAACAATCTCAGCAGTTCTAAATTCTTTAAATCCCATTTCAGGATGTTTATGAAAATCACGTCTTAATGATATAACTTCATCTTCCAGTTCTTCTATACGCTTCAGTATATCCATTTATTGTCCACTCCTTAATAACCAAATGCAAGATCTCTTAAGAACAGTGCTACTTGTGGGAAGAAAATTAGCAAGGCCGAAACCATCAGCAGCATTGCAATAAATACTGGTGTTCTCTTAATAACTTCAAAATATGGCCGTTTAAAGACTGCTATAGCCGTAAATATATCACAACCAAATGGTGGTGTTGCAGATCCAATAGCTGCCTGCAGTGTTACCATTGTACCAACAAGAACAGGATCAATACCTAAAGACGTAACAACAGGTTTAAAAATTGGGGTCAGCACCATGATAACAACAATCGGATCAACAAACATACAGCCGATGAAAAACGCAACTCCTATTACAAATAATACCCATGTCTGAGTTGGAGCAGGACCTATTATACCCGGCAGTATAGCCTGTGGAATTCTGGCCAGAGAAATAAGCCAGGAAAATGCGGTACCTGCACCAACAAGTATAAATACCACTCCTGTTACAAGGCCTGTTGAAAGTGCAATATCTCTCAAATCTCCAATCTTTAAATTTTTATAAATTACTATCTCTACTACTGCTGCATAAAATACAGAAGCTGCAGCTGCTTCAGTAGGACTAAAAAATCCAGAATAAATACCGCCAATTATAATGGCTGGAAATCCAAAAGGAATAAGTGCCCTTCTTGTTGCCTTTTTTCTTTGTGACCAGTTTGTTTTTGGAGCGGCAGGAATATTCTTTCTTCTGGCATAAATATAACTATAAACAGAAAACATAAAAAGTGTTAATAAACCAGGTCCAATACCTGCAATAAACAATTCTCCAATAGATGTACCACTAACAACTCCATAAACAATCATACCAATACTTGGAGGTATTAAAAGTGCAATATCACTTGAATTTATTATCAGAGCTGTTGTAAATGAATCATCATATCCACCTCTCAAAAGGTGAGGCCGCATTGTACCTCCAATTGCAACAACAGTAGCCTGAGTTGAACCAGAGATAGCTCCAAAGATTGTACAGGCTGCTGCTGTAGTGATTGCCATACCACCTTTTATATGTCCAACAAATACTCGAACAAAATCAACAAGTCTATTTGACATTTCTCCAGCTGACATAATATCAGCAGCTAAAATAAACATTGGTACAGCTATCAGAGAAGCCGGCAGGATGCCAGCAACCATCTGCTGAACTAAAATCATGGGATCAAATGCTGGAAAATAAACATGCATTATTACAATTGGTGCAGCAAGAAGCGGTATCATCATGGGAAATCCTAAAAATAGCAGTACCGCCATTACAGAAACCATTAAAGTTAACATTTAGATTAACGCCCCCTATTTCTACGAATTTTCTTCATTATCTGTATATTTTAAACCATCATCACCACTCATAGCAGTTTCTAAGTCTTCATATTCTGATTTTTCTTCAAATGAAATCCATACATCGTCTTCAATTATATTTTTTACAAAAGCAAGTGTATAATGAAGAGCTGTCATCAAAAATCCTATCGGAACCCAGGCCCAGATTAAAAATAGAGGTACTCTCAATACAGGGCTTACTCTCTGGTACACAAAAACCTGTCTTACATAAATATATGATAAATAAGTCATATAATACATTATTACAGCTGTACCTAAAGTCATCATAAATGTAAGTATTTTTTTCCACTTATCATTTGTAATATCATATAAAGCAGACATCCTGATATGTCTTCCATTTCTGGCTGCATAACTGGTTCCCAAAAATGTAATAAATACAATTAAAAACTCATTGATTTCTGTTGCAAATGAAAGACCGTATCCAAAAAAGTTTCGCGATATAACATTAACTATAGTTAGTGCGGCCATGACAAGCACTCCATATGAAAGTATGAACTCTTCTAATCTCTTGATAGCTCCATTTAATTTATCTAAAAATCCCATTTACTGCACCATCCTTTCGTTCAGAGATAAAATATGTTAAAACTTATTTAACAAATAATTTTCTGGGAAAATCAACAAATGTTTCACAGCCATTTTCAGTAACCACAAAAGGTTCACTGCATTCAAATCCAAATTTATCAAGCCAGATGCCGGGCATAAAGTGAAATGTCATTCCTGGCTGCAATATTGTTTTGTCGCCAGGCCGCAAACTAGCAGTATGTTCTCCCCAGTCAGGAGGATAATTTAAACCATAGGCATATCCAACTCTGGATTCTTTAACAACTTTACTTCCAGAAATTGATTCTCTCCATTTTTCTTCCACCTCTTCACAGGTAATACCGGGTTTAATAAATGCAAGTGTTTTGTTAAGTCCATCAACCACAACTTTAGATATTTCTGCCAGATCTTCCGGCACATTACCTATGTAAACAGTTCTGGATAATGGGGCATGATATTTATTCTTACTTCCGGCAAGTTCCAGCAGTACTACATCTCCTTTTTGATATTTCCTATCTGTCCATGTTAAATGAGCAGTTGAAGTTCTTTCAGCGGAAGGCATTATAGGTGCAATTGCAGTATAATCTCCGGTAAACTCTTTTGTACCACTAATCTGAGCCTTAAATACTTCTGCAGCTGCATCACCTTCTCTAACTCCAGGCTCGATTATATCGATTGCTTTCTGCATTGTTTTTTCAACAATCTCTGCAGCCATATGCATATATTTAAGCTCCTGTGAAGATTTAATCTGCCTTACAAGGGGGACCAATTGATTGGCATCTTTTATCTTAACCTGATTAAGATTATTTTTTATAGAGTTAAGACAGCGTGGGGTAAAATAATAATTATCCATTTCAACCCCAAGATAACAGTCTTCATATCCTAGTTCTTTTAGAATATCAGACATATAATCCATTGGATGTTTTGTCAGAGACTGAACGTAATCATCCTGATACCCGCGGATATTTTCTTCCTTCAGCCAGGTTGTCAGTCTGGCACCATTACTGTCCTGTTCTCGTCCAAACCAGATCGGTTCTTCTCTATCCAAAAAAACCAGCACACCCTGATGTACATAAAATGACCAGCCATCATAACCGGTTAAATAGTTTAAATTAGCCGGGTGTGAGGCAAGCAGGACCTCAATCCCATCTCTATCCATCTTTTCTTTAACTTTTTTTAATCTTTTTTTGTATTCTTTTTTTTCAAAAACAGGCATTTTTAGCTCCTTTCTACTTAATTTAAGCTTTTAAATAATTTAGTGCAATAAGTGAATGTAAAGCTGCACCCTGATGTAATCTTGCTTCATCAACATCAAAATTTGGGTTATGGTGTGGATAATGACTTCCTTTTTCTTCATTACTAATACCTAGAAAAATAAAAACACCTGGTTTGTCCTGCAAATAATATGAAAAATCTTCACCAGACATTACTGGCTTACCTTCCTAATGTTGGCTTAAAACTGACATAAAATCTTCATTTGAAATATTTTTACCAGTTAAAACTACTGCTATCTTCTCACCAGAATTATTAATCTTATCTGAAAGCAGTGCCGCTGTTCCTACTGCTGCAGCACCTTCGACAACAAAATGATCCTTATAAAAAATATGCCTCACAGCTGCACTGATTTCATCTTCAGTGACTAATACTATTTCATCAACATATTTTTTAACCATTTTAAAAGTATATTTATTATCCAGTAAAATCCCTCCCTGTAAGCTGTCAGCTAGAGTATCGACTTCATCAACTTCTACTTCTTTATCAGCTTTTATGCTTTCATACATAGCAGCTCCTCGATCCATTGATACTCCATAAACTTTACAAGCCGGATTTATAGATTTTACTGCTAAAGCTATACCACTTATTAAACCACCTCCACTTAGAGGAACCAAAATACTATCTATATCAGGAATTTTATTTAAAATTTCTGTTCCAATTGTTCCCTGACCAGCAATAATATATGGATCATCAAAAGGAGGAACCACTGAACGTCCTTCTTTACTTCTTAACTCATCAGCTTTAATTTTTGCCTCATCCTGACTATTTCCATAAACTATAACATCTCCACCAGATTTTCTAATTCCCTCTTTTTTATTTTCCGGAACATTTTTGGAAAGACATACTTTAGCATCTATTCCCAGCTCTTTCGCTACATGAGAAACTGCTCTGCCATGATTTCCGGTAGAATATGTAACTAAACCATTTTTCAATTTATTCTCAGACAGGTTCAAAGCAAAGTTGCTGGCTCCTCTTAATTTAAAACTACCTGTATCCTGAAGAAATTCTAGTTTATAATAAATTTCTTTACTGAGCTTTTTAGATAAATCAATACTTTTAAATAATGGAGTTTTCCGTGCTATTTTATAAACATTATTTTTTGCCAGATAAATATCTTTCAATTCCAACTTTTTTGAATTCATTTTTTAACCCTCACCTCAGTAAAATGTTTAAGCTTTAGCTATAACATCAATTTCTACATCCAAACCAGCATCCAATCCTTTTACTGCCATTGCTATTCTAGCCGGTGGGTTATTTCCAAAAAATGTTTTATATACCTCATCCATTTCTTTTTTATACTTCATATCTGAAATATAAACATTTACCTTTAATACTTTTTCCATACTTGAACCTGCAGCTTCAAGAATATTTTTAGTATTTGTTAAAATTAGCTCGGTTTGCTCTGCCACTGTTCCGTGAACTGGTTTTCCGGTTTCGGGATCATCAGCTGTTTGCCCTGATACAAAAATTAAATCTCCAAATTTAACTGCCTGTGAATAATTTCCAGGTTCCGGTGCATTTTCTGTATAAATAATTTCTTTATCCATTTTTTAACCTCCTGAATATATTCAATAATTTTAATATTATTCTAATTCTCAATATTTAATTTGTTTCTATAAAGATCAAATTTAAAATCATATTTTTCAATATTTATGTGAATATTTGAAAAGTTTGTGAAATACATGTCGTTTGTATAATGTCGACAAATATTTTTAAAAAAAGACAACCCTCAGCTGCAG
Organism: Halanaerobium sp. MA284_MarDTE_T2; assembly: GCF_003337245.1. GTDB lineage: Bacteria > Bacillota > Halanaerobiia > Halanaerobiales > Halanaerobiaceae > QPJE01. The sequence goes on along the minus strand of NZ_QPJE01000026.1, from coordinate 19,916 downwards.
CTTTCAACTTTCTGAGAAAGGGTTATAATATGATTTCTTAAAGATTCTTTTGCCTTTTTACAGTCTTTTTCTTTTAAGGATTTGATTATATTAAAATGTTGCTTAGCTGATTGAACCAAATTCTCTTCTTTTTTGGCATCTATCAGCATTGCCAGCTGAAGCTGAAAATACAGACCGGTCAGTATTTTTATTGTCCATTTGCTTTCTGATTTTTTCCACAAATGATGATGAAAAGCAACATCTCTTTTGTTAACTTCAAGAACTTTTCTGTTTTCATCTTCAGTACTTTCTGCAGTTTTAATCATGTCCTGAACAAGTCCTTCAAGATAATCAAAATCTTTTTCATCCAGTAAATCTTCATTAATTATTTTTTCTAATAGTCTATTTTCCAGCATTATTCTGATATTAAAAAGTTCCTGTATATCTTTTTGACTTAACTGAATTACAAATGAACCTTTTCTTGGAATTGTTTCAACCAGACCCTGATTTTCCAATTCTTTAATAGCTTCTCTTACTGGAGCTCTACTAATATCAAGCTCTTCTGCTATCTGCGCTTCAAGAATACGGTCTCCTTCTTTATAATTTTCCAGAAATATCTCTTCTTTAAGATATTGAACAACCATATTACTTAAGCTGCTGTGTGAAAAACGTTCCTTAATATCCATTTTTATCCCCCAGCAATCTTCTTTATTATAGAATAATTTTTTACAAGTTACCTACAGGTTACCGATCTGTCAATCGCTAATATAATTATTCTATAATAATCTTCAAAATCCTGCCTTATTGTGAATTTTGTGCCCCACCTGACAGCCTGCCAGGCGAGGTACAACAAATCAAGTTTTATTTGGTAAATAACTTCTTTGGGAAATCATAAAATTCTTCACAGCCATCCTCAGTAACTCGAATAGCTGAACTCATTTCAAACCCTATATCATCCTGCCAGATAATAGGTATTAAATGGAATGTCATATTTTCTTTTAAGACAGTTTTATCATGAGGACGCATACTGGCGGTCTGTTCTCCCCAGTCAGGTGGATAGTTTAATCCAAAAGAATAACCCAGACGAGATGCATCTACAAGTTCACCTTTTGCAATAGAGTTTCTCCACTTTTCTTCTACTGCTTCACATGTAACCCCAGGTTTTATAAAGTCAAGAGTTTCTTCCAGACCTTCAACAACAATTTCAGTAATTTCTTTCATTCTTTTCGGAGGTTCTCCCAGATATACTGTTCTTGCCATTGGAGCATGATAGCGATTATAACATCCAGATAGTTCTAAAATTATAGGTTCATTTTTTTCGTATTTTCTATCAGACCAGGTTAAGTGTGGAGCATCTATACCATCACCGGCCGGCATAAGTGGTACAATTGCAGGATAATCTCCACCAAAATCATCTGTTCCACTTATCTGAGCTTTAGAAATTTCTGCTGCAGCATCACATTCTCTAACTCCAACACCTACTGACTCTATACCGGTCTGCATAACTTTTTCTGCTATTTTACCGGCTTTTTTCATAAATTCAATTTCCTGTGCAGATTTAATCTGTCTTACCATGGCAACAAGTAAATTGGCATCTTTAAATTCTGCTTTAGACAGATTTTCAGCAAGAATTTCATATGTTTTATGGGTGAAATAGAATTGATCCATTTCCAGACCTATTGTCTTATCTTCCCAGCCTTTCTCCTCAATTACATCTACCATATAATCAACTGGGTGTTTTCCTATCGGAGAATGAACATAATCATCTGCATAATTTCTAATATTCTCACTGCTCAAATATGTTGTCACTTTAGCAGCATTAGCATCCATATTTCTGCCGATCCAAACAGGTTCTTCCTGATCTAATGAAACCAGTACACACTGATGTACATAAAATGACCAGCCATCATAACCTGTCAGGTAATTCATATTTGCAGGATGAGTAGACATTAAAACATCTATACCTGCTTTTTCCATTCTTTTTTTAGTCTTTTTTACTCTGCTTTTATATTCTGATTCACTAAAAAGCATATATTTCCTCCTTTACTCTATACCCAGCCTCTCATTTCTACAGCATGTGCAATTTTCTCTAAAGCTACTATCCAGGCACCTATACGTGGTGTAGTATCATATTTTTCTTCTGCTGCTCTTGCCTGTGCATAAGCATTTAGAATCTGCTTTTTTAACCTTTTTTCTACTTCATCCATATCCCAGTAATCATCTGTTATTCCCTGAATCCTTTCATAATGGCAGACAATTGCTCCACCTGCATTTGCAACAACATCCGGAATAACCTTTATTCCTTTGCTGTTTAAAATTTCTTCTGCTTCAGGGGTTGTTGGTCCATTTGCAGCCTCTACAACCATTTCTGCCTTTATATTATCCGCATTATTTTTATTGATAACATTCTGCACTGCAGCAGGAATCAAAAGATCACATTTTGTTTCTAAAATATCTTTGTTAGATATTTCTTCTGCACCTTTATATCCCTCTAATACTCTGTTTTCTTTTACATATTCCTGCATTTTAGGAATATCTAAACCATTTTTATTATAAAAACCACCGCTAATATCACTTACTGCTATAACTTTTGCACCTGCATCATAAAGATAACGTGAGATTGTGGCGCCAACCTGACCAAATCCCTGGACTACAACTTCTGCACCTTTCAGTTCTATTCCTTCATCCTTACAGGCTGCTTCAGTTACATAGAATATTCCCTGACCGGTTGCTTCAGCACTACCGACTGTACCTCCCATAATTGAAGGTTTATCATTGATTGCATGTGGATTATGTTCTCCAGTAATCTGCTCATATTCATCCAGCATCCAGGACTGTGTTCTATAATCAGTACCAATATCTGCACCAGGAATATCAACATTTGGACCTTTAGGCTTTAGATTTCTAATAAATCCTCTTGTCAGCCTTTCTAATTCCCATTCACTTAATTTAGATGGATCAACCTTAATTCCACCTTTTCCACCACCTGCAGGTACACCCGACACTGCATGTTTAATTGTCATAAATAGTGCCAGAGCTTTTACTTCGTCCATTTCCAGATTAGGAACAAATCTTGTTCCATCCCTAGTTGGCCCAAGTGCATCATTATAATGAACTCTATATGCTGTAAACAGCTTAAAACTTCCATCATCCATCTTCAGAGGAATTGAAAAATCTATAATCCTTTTGGGTCGTGATAAATATTCCATTACTTTAGGGTTAACATCTGCTATTTTTCCTGCTTTCTGGAGAGAATCCATAGCAGATTCAAATACATTATCCATTTTATTACCTCCTTGTGTATTGTAAACTGTATGGCCCAGACAAAATATCCAGGCCACTTTAATAAAACTATATCTATGGCTTAGGAATAGCTAGATCTTCTTTGTAATCATTAGTTACAATGTCATAGTCAGATCTTTCTACCCATTCCATAATTATCTGTGCTAATTTTACTCTCTGTCTTGCCAGGTTATTACCATAATTTGGATTCTGAGCATCTATCCATGTATTGTATAGTACTTCTTCAGATGGTCCCGGCTCAATTTTGAAATATACAGGTGCTGCTATTCTTGCTATTTCTCCAGCTTCGTGATATCTCTGGAATCCACCCATTGATTCTACAAGACTCATATATACATCTAAAGGAATATCTACTCCACCCTGTCTGATTGAAGCAAGCATCGGCAGTGTCATATCTGCCAGTGGGTTAAAGCTGTCTGCCCCTAAATCCTGCAGCAGTTTGCCGCCAAATGCTGTTCCATGTCCTGCAAATACAGATACCTTAAACTTGGTTTCTTCCGGAATTAATCCCTCATCACGCATATCATTTAACAATTTCAGCATACCTTCATCAGTTATTAAAAATCCTCTTATTCCGGCTTCCAGACAGCGGTCAATTTCTCTCAGATAATTGTATGCCATATCATGACCTCTTAATCTCATACCTGATACATAACCTTCATCTGTAACATACTGGCGACCATTGTCCCAGCCTCTGTTTGCTGATGGATTAACCAGAAGTTCAAGATTGTGTGCTGCACCCAGCTTAGCAAATTCTTTAAGCTCTGCATCATCAAGCAGTGAAGCTCCTTTTACAAGGGAAATTACTCTGTGTACTGTTACACCTCTTTTATCAGCTTCATCTATCATTGCTTCTAAATTATCTACATTTTCTATACCAGAAATCTCTATTCGACAGTGAGCTCCACCATCAAATCTTTTGTCTGAATCAGGTATATCAAATCTTTCTCTTACTGAAAATGATGTCTTATCATTTAAATACTTTTCCATATCTTTAAAAGCCATCTTTTTATTCCTCCCTGGTTTTTATTTATATATTTACAGCTTGATTTACTTTAACTTTTTTTATTACAGCTGACTTCTATTTAAACTCATTAAACAACTTTTCAAAATCTTCTACACTATCTTTAATATGGTATACATGGTCATCATCCGGGAATTTTTCTTCTTTTACATCTTTTATATATTCCTTAAATGCATTTATCTCTACTTCTGCCACATTTGCATACTTTTTGACAAACTTAGGTGTAAATGCCTGGAACATTCCCAGCATGTCTCCACAGATTAGAAGCTGTCCATCACAGGGTAGACCTGCTCCGATTGAATATACAGGTATTGTTAATTTTTTGGTGATAAATTCTGTCACTTCCGGTGGTACTGCTTCCAGTAAAATTGCCCTGGCTCCTGCTTCTTCTACGGCCACTGCATCTTTTATAAGATCTCTAGCACTATCTACTGTCAAACCCTGTGCTTTAAATCCACCCAGCTGCCCTGAACTCTGTGGGGTTAATCCTATGTGGCCGAATACTACTATACCTGCTTCGGAAATCGCTTTTATCTTATCTGCTATTCTTCTTCCACCTTCAAGCTTAATTGCATCCATATCTGCTTCTTTGAGAAAACGTACTGCATTATCAACTGCTGCTTCCGGTGAGCTCTGATATGAACCAAACGGCATATCTCCTATTGTAAATACATTTGGTGCTCCTCTTCTTACATCCTGACTGTGGGCTATACAGTCATCCATTGTTACTGGTACTGTTCCTTTATATCCTTTAACTACCATTCCCAGTGAATCTCCAACTAAAATCATGTCCATACCTGCTTTTTCTGCAAATTGAGCTGTTGGAAAATCATAGGCTGTGATCCAGGCTACTTTTTCTCCTTCTTCTTTCATTTTCATAAAATCTAAAATTGACTTTTTCTTGGGCATATGTATTCCTCCTATTAGTTTATTGTACTTTTTCAGAACACGTGATAATTAATACAGCAAATTTTTAGAAAAAACTCTGCTTTTGACCTAATATTTAGCTAATTTATCACCACCTTAAATATGTTTAAGTTCATATGTAATTTAAATATTCATTAAAAATCTATTTAAAAAAGTTTATTGCCTTCTAATTCAATATTTTTAATTATATTTTGTCGTTTGTCGACAATCGTCTCTATGGTTTATATTCAACATGTTTTAAAATATTCCTTCTTATTTTTTTGAAAATTTAATATTTTTCAAAATATTTTTCTTTATAAAAATCAATGAAGCTCCTGACAGAACAAGGATAATTCCCACTGCCTGTACGAAAGAAAATTTATCTGAAAACAAAATCACCGATAAAATTATAGTTACAATTGGCTCTATCATACTTAAAATAGAAACAAAAGTTGGCTTGATTAATTTTACTCCTGCAAAAAATGCTAGAAATCCACCTGCAGTTATAAAGGTTATTATGATAATGAAAATCCAGCTAATGCTCTCAAATTGAAAATGCAGCCTGTCTGTAATTAAACCTATTACAAAAAATGAAATACCAGCAAATAGACTTACAAAAGCAGTTGTTACCATAAGAGAAACTTTTTTCAGCATTCTGCTGCCATATATAGTATAAATTCCATAACTTACAGCAGCACCAGCAGCCATAAGTATTCCGGCTTTATCTACATCCTGAAACTGTCCCTCCAGCAGTAAAACCAGACCGACAAATGATATTATTATAGAGATTATTATTTTTGCATTTATCTTTTCTCCTTCAAGTATAAAAGATAAAACTGCAACAATTATAGGATATGTATAAAAGATCAAAACTGCCAGAGAAGGAGATATTATCTTGACAGATGTAAAATACAGCATACTAAATAAAGCATAAATTACTCCACCCTGTATAAATAAAAGCAGTGTATTTTTTAAATCTAAATTTATTTTCTTTTTCCTAAAAAAAATAAATACAAATAAGATCAAAGAAGCGAGTAAAAATCGGCTGAAGAGCAGTGTGAACACTCCTACTCCTCCATTATAGGCAAATATAGCCATTATCGGTACAATACCGAAACCGGATGCAGAAAAAAGTGCGAATAAAACTCCCTTATAATAGTCACTCAAAAGTAACCACTCATTTCTTTTTTTATTTTACTGCATTTCCAGGATTATTTATAATGTCGTTTGTCGACTGTATTATATTATATATATTCTGATTATTCAATAAGATTCCTGCATATTTTTGAAAGTTCTTTATTTCACAAAATTAAAAGAAAAAACAGCCCCCAAATATCAGTCAGGAGCTGTTAATTTTTAATAAAAATATTATTTTATTTATTGTGTTTAAAAAACCACTTTTTTTTACGCTCTGTTTGCTATTTTCTTAATTTAATCTTTAAGTTCCCCAAGCCTCTGTATCAGTTTTTCTTTTTTCTGTTTATATTCCTGCAGTTTCTTTTTTTCTGCTTCTACAAGATGTTCAGGGGCTTTATTTACAAAACCTTCATTGTTCAGTTTACCTTTAGCCCGATTAATTTCAAATTCAACATCTTCAATTTCTTTTTCCAGTCTTTTAAGCTCTTTATCTAAATCTATCATTCCTTTTAAAGGAAGTATTACTTCAACTTCATTAACTATTGCCGTAGAAACTTTATCCGGTTTATCTATATTTTCTCCTTCAATAGTAAGATTTTTTATACGGGCCAGATTCTCAATATATTCTCTCCCCTCTTCCAGAATTTCAGCTTTTTTACTTCCTGCAGAGAGCAGTGCTTTTATCCTTTTCCCGGGATTAACTTTCATTTCATTTCTAATATTTCTGATCGATTTAATCACATTCATTATAAGTTGCATTTTTTCCTCAGAAACTATATCTGTATCAGATTCTGTTTTTTCTGGCCAGTCAGAGTTCATAATACTGCCATCAGTTCCCGGGAGTTTCTGCCATATCTCTTCAGTAATAAAAGGCATTACCGGATGAAGCAGACGCAGTATTTTTTCCAGAACAGTTAAACCATAATACTGTGCTGTCAGCTTTGCATCTGGATCCTCATCCTGATAGAGTCTGGCTTTAATTAGTTCAATATACCAGTCACAGAATTCATTCCAGATAAAGTCATATAGACTGCCTGCCATTTCTCCAAAATTATAATTTTCTAAAGCTTCATCAATTTCATTAGCCACTGTATTTAATCTGCTTTCAATCCAGCGGTCTGCAAGTGTGGGCTTTAAATCATTTTCTTCCACTTGATCTAGTTCAAAATCTTCCATATTCATTAAAATAAATCTTGATGCATTCCAAATTTTATTGGCAAAATTACGGCTGGCTTCCAGTCTTTCTTCTCTAAAACGCATATCATTACCCGGGGTATTACCGGTAATTAAAGTAAATCTCAAAGCATCAGCACCATATTTCTCTACAATTTCTAGTGGGTCAATTCCATTGCCCAGTGATTTACTCATTTTTCTACCCTGTGAATCTCTAATAAGGCCGTGTATATAAACATCGGTAAATGGTTCTTGATCCATAAATTCAAGACCCATAAAAATCATTCTTGCCACCCAGAAGAAAATAATATCTCTTCCTGTAACAAGAACATCTGTTGGATAAAAGCTCCTCAAATCATCAGTACTCTCAGGCCAACCAAGTGTAGAAAAAGGCCATAGTGCTGAAGAAAACCATGTATCTAGTACATCTTCATCCTGCTTTAAATTACTGCTCTGACAGGATGGACATTCATCCGGTTCTTCTCTAGCAACAATTACTTCACCACAGTTATTACAGTACCAGACAGGAATTCTGTGTCCCCACCAGAGCTGACGAGAAATACACCAGTCTCGAATATTTTCCATCCAATTCATATAAACTTTGCTGAATCTCTCAGGAACAAATTTAATTGTACCATCTTTAACGGCTTCAATGGCTGGTTCTGCAAGTGGTTTCATTTTTACAAACCACTGTTTGGAAACAAGTGGTTCAATTACAGTGTCACAGCGGTAGCATTCTCCCACATTGTGCACATGATCTTCTGTTTTAATAAGTAATCCTAATTCTGTCAGATCTTCAATAACTTTTTTGCGGCACTCATAGCGGTCAAGACCAGCATATTTACCTGCATTCTCCGACATATTTGCATCTTCATCAATTACTTTAATAACTTCCAGGTCATGACGTCTGCCTATTTCAAAGTCATTAGGATCATGAGCAGGTGTTACTTTAACCATACCTGTCCCAAATTCACTATCTACATATTCATCTGCAATTATTTCTATTTCTCTATCCATCAGTGGGAGGATAACTTTTTCTCCAATAAGATCTTTATATCTCTCATCAGAAGGATGTACGGCAATAGCTGTATCTCCCAGCATTGTCTCAGGTCTTGTAGTAGCAACAGTAATAAATCCTTCTCTATCTTTATATGGATATTTTATATGATAAAATTTACCTTCTTTTTCTTCATGTTCAACTTCAATATCAGAAAGTGTAGTATGACAGCTGGGGCACCAGTTAACTATATAATCACCCTGATAAATCAATTCTTTTTCATATAATTTTATAAAAACTTCTTTAACAGCTTCAGAACAGCCTTCATCCATTGTAAATCTTTCTCTGCTCCAGTCACAGGATGAACCCAGTTTTTTAAGCTGATTTGTTATTTGATCTCCATACTCTTCTTTCCACTCCCATGCCTTTTCTAAAAATCCTTCTCTGCCGACTTCATCTTTCTCTATCCCTTCACTTTTCAGCTTGTCAACAACCTTTACTTCGGTTGCTATACTAGCATGATCTGTCCCGGGCAGCCAGAGAGCGCGATAACCATGCATCCTTTTCCAGCGGGTTAAAATATCCTGCAGTGTGTTGTCCAGTGCATGGCCCATATGCAGCTGTCCGGTAATATTTGGGGGAGGCATAACTATACTAAAAGTATCCATTTCTCCCTCAGGATCTTCTGCTGGCGCAAAATAATTATTTTCCATCCAGTAATTATACCACCTATCTTCAGCTTTTGCTGGATCATATGTTTTTTCTAAATTTTCCATTTCTCTACCTCCTAAAAATATTTAAACTAAAAAAACTCCTTCATCCACTTAAGGACGAAAGAGTCTTTTCGCGTTACCACCTTAATTCTGCCGGCAAAAAATGCTGCCTGACAGCTCTCCTTTTGTTAACGATAATTATTTTTACCGAATTACACTACTGATTTCATGTAATCAACTCAGAGGCGACATTCATTTTATTACCCTGCAGAATCTTTCAGCCGACGAATTCCGCTCTCTTTTGGATAAGTTAAAACTACTCCTCCCCGTCACAGTCTTTAATTATATTTTTTAGTATTGTTTTTATAATACAGTATTCAGCGCTCAAATGTCAAGTTCAGCTGCTGATAGTTTCCATATTTTTTGTATTTTACTTAACAGCATTATAAACTACTAAGCTAATTGATATCTAAAAAATTCTCAGCTGCTTTTTTATCCTGAGGATAATTTATATTAAAAAATAATTTTTTGAGATTAAAAAAACTGTCAAGTTCTTCTTCTTTAATAATTTTTATTCTGCTTTTATTATAAATTGATTTTATTTTTAGCTCACTGCTGAAAAGGCTGGCCTTTATTTTATCCAGAAGATTTTTGCTATAAATTGCTGCCAGAGGTTCTAAATAACCATTATATTCTGAAACCAGAATTTCATATTTATTTTGAACTAATTCTTTCTGTAGTTTTTTTTCTAAAAAGGAAAAATAGTCATCATCCAAAAATGGCATATCACATCCAGCCAAAAAATTATATTCTGTACTGGAATAATACAATCCTGTGTAAAGTCCGCCCAGCGGCCCTTTATTTTTTATAATATCCTCCCTAATTTCTGCACCTGCAATAAAGCTATAAGTTTTTGGAGGACCAATAATAATAACATTATCAAAGTGACTGTCTAATTTGTTATACACATATTCAATTAGCGGCTTATTTTTAAAGCTGAGGAGGGCTTTGTTTTCTCCATAGCGGCTGCTTTCTCCTCCAGCAAGCAAAATAGCATTTATCTTCAATATCAATTCACATCCCAAAATTAATTATATGTCACTCAACTTTTAAGTTAATATATAACTGTTTTTAGTTGGAAATTTAACGATAGAGTATTTAGTGATTTAATTTTTATTATACCATATTTTTTAGATAAAAACAGAATTAGGACAGCCAGAATAGTGCTGCCCCAATCTATTATAGTTATATTTTTCTTATGTCTTTTGTAATTTTACTGCTGTTACCTTTAATTCGGGAATTTTAGCTTCCGGATCCAGCTCATCCATTGTTAAGCGATTGGCAGGACTTTCAGCAAAATGGAAAGGCATAAATATCTGTCCTGGCTGAACTGTTTCAACTATTTCAGCATTTGTTTCGATTTCTCCCCGGCGCGAGCCGATCTTTACTCTATCTCCATTTTTAATTCCCATTTTTTCTGCATCTTCTGCATTAATTTCTACATAAGCATCTGGTACATGTTCATCAATAGGTTGAGAATTCCTGGTCATTGTACCTGTATGGTAATGATAGAGCATTCTTCCTGTCATCATAATAAATTCATATTCCTCATCTGCCTTTTCAATAGAAGGTATATGGTGGGAGGGATAAAATTTACCTTTACCTCTAATAAAACCACCTTTATGAAGATACTGTGTACCCTTATCTTCTCTATCTCTGCAGGGCCACTGAATTTTCTCTTTATCCAGGCGGTCATAATGTACTCCTCCATAGATAGGAGTTAATTCAGCTATTTCTTCCATTATTTCCTCAGTAGAATTATAATCCATTTCATATCCCATTTTATTGGAAAGTTCACAGATAATCTCCCAGTCTGCTTTTGCCTCTCCTGGAGCTTCTACAGCTTTGTTTACTTTCTGTATTCTGCGGTCTGTATTTGTAAATGTACCATTTTTTTCGGCAAAACAGGCAGCTGGTAAAACAACATCTGCATATTCAGCAGTTTCTGTCATGAAAATATCCTGTACAACAAGAAATTCCACCTTTTCTAACGCTGCTTCTATATGTCCCTGGTCCGGATCTGATAAAGCAGGGTTTTCTCCCATAATATAAAGAGCTTTAATTTTATTTTCATCAATTGCTCTGAACATTTCTACTACTGTTAAACCTACTTCATCAGAAAGGCCTTCAACTCCCCAGGCTTTTTCAAACTTATCTTTCATATCTGGATCAGTCACTGACTGATAGCCTGGATAAACATTTGCCAGTGCTCCAAGGTCACATGCTCCCTGAACATTGCTCTGACCTCTTAAAGGGTTCACCCCGGTTGATTTTCGTCCTACATTTCCAGTCAGCATTGCCAGTGATGTAATAGATGTTACATTTTCTGTTCCGGATTTGTGCTGTGTAATACCCATTGCATAGTAAATAGCTGATTTATCCTGAGAAGCATATAATCGGGCTGCTTCTCTTATTGTGTCAGCAGGAACACCAGTAATTTCTTCTGCCTTTTCCGGTGGATAAAAGCTAACAATCTTTTTTAGCTCTTCATAATTTTCAGTATGTTCTTCAATAAATTCAGTATCTTCCAGGCCTTCTTCAATTATTACATTCATCATAGAATTTAACAGTGCTATATCGGTACCCGGCTTCTGCTGAATAACTATATCTGCATATTCAGCTAGTTCAATTCGGCGTGGGTCAGCTACAATCAATTTAGTTCCATTTTTTACTGTTCTTTTCATTTTTGCTCCGATTACCGGGTGATTTTCTGTAGGATTAGAACCAATTACAAAAATAAGATCATTACCGGCAATTTCATCAATAGAATTTGTCATTGCTCCACTACCAAAACTTTTGGCTAGACCAGCCACAGTAGAGGAGTGTCACAACCGAGCACAGTGTTCTACACTATTGGTTTTCATCACTGCTCTCATAAATTTCTGCATAATGTAATTCTCTTCATTTGTACAGCGGGCAGAACTCAGTGCTCCAATCTCTCTACCACCATGTTCATCTCTTATCCTGCTTAAATTATCAGCAATATAATCTAGAGCCTCATCCCAGCTGCTTTCTACAAATTCTCCATCTTTTTTTATAAGAGGATACTTTAATCTGTCAGGGCTATCAATAAATCCATAGGCAAATCTTCCTTTAACACACATCTCACCATCTGGATTTGGAGCAGTATCATCATAAACAGAATCAACCTTTATTACTTCATTCCCCTTAATATTTAACTCTACCTGACAGCCAACTCCACAATAACCACATGTTGTCCGCTGTTTCCTGAGTTCATACTCACGGCCTTTTTTTCTGGCAGGCTTATAGGAAAGAGCTGCGGTTGGACAATTTTCTACACACAGTCCACAGAAAACACAGCTGGAATCCTCTCCTCCCAGTCCTTCATCAAAAGCTGCTGCAACTTTTGTTTTAAATCCTCTTTCACTGAATTCTATTGCATCAGAACACTGTAGTTCACTATCTGCTCTAACACATTTTCCACAGAGAATACATTTATCTGGATCATACACTATAAAGGAGTTTCTTTCCTCCAGTTCAAATCTATCTTCTTTTTTACTTCCATAAGATGATTCTTCTATATCAAATTGATAGGCAAGATCCTGCAGCTGACAGTCACCATTGGCTTCACATGTCATACAGGTCATTGGGTGATCTGATAAAATTAAATCAAGCACTGTTTTTCTGGCGTCATAAATTTTATCATTATCGGTTTCTACTTCCAGTCCATCTCTGGCTGGGAGTGTACAGGCTGTCTCCAAACTGCCGTTTTCTTTATTTTCTACAAGACACATCCTACATGCACCTGTTATACTTAAATGTTCACTATAACAGAGTGTTGGAATATCAATATCATTTCCCCTGGCAACTTCTAAAACAGTCTGACCGGGGTCGAATTTATAACTATTTCCATCAATTATTATCTCTTTCAATTTTTGAACTCCTCCTTCAATTAGAAATTGCATTAACTGGACAAACTTCTGCACATGCACCACAGCTGATACAGGCCTCCGGATCTATAGTATGGGCTTTCTGTTTTTTTCCCGTTATTGCATCAGCCGGACATACTGTTTTGCACTGTCCACAGCCGATACAGTGATCTTCATCAATAACATAACTTCCTTTGAGTGCATCACATTGTCCTGCCGGACATTTTTTATCATTTATGTGTGCTTCATATTCGTCTCTAAAATATTTAATTGTAGTCAATACTGGATTGGGAGCAGTCTGGCCCAGTCCACATAGAGAAGCTTCCTTAATAACTTTTCCCAGCTGTTCAAGCTTCTCAATATCACCTTTTTTACCTTCACCTTCTGTAATCCTCTCAAGTATTTCCAGCATTCTCTTTGTTCCAAGTCGGCAGGGCGTACATTTTCCACATGATTCAGATTGAGTAAATGTTAGAAAAAACCGAGCCACATCTACCATACAGGTATCTTCGTCCATTACAACCATTCCACCTGAACCCATCATTGCCCCAATTTCTTTTAAAGAATCATAATCTATTTTAAGATCCAGCTGTTCAGCAGGAATACATCCTCCTGAAGGTCCACCGGTTTGAACAGCTTTGAATCCTTTATCATCAGTAATTCCACCACCAATATCGTAAATTATATCTCTTAAACTCAATCCCATAGGAACTTCTACCAGACCGGTGTTTTTTATTTTACCGGTTAAAGCAAAAACTTTTGTGCCACTGCTGTTTTCTGTACCAAATTTATTGAATTCTTCTGCCCCATTATCAATAATAAAGGGAATATTAGCATATGTTTCAACATTGTTTATATTAGTCGGCTTGCCCCATAAACCACTCTGAGCCGGATAAGGTGGTCTGGAAGTTGGAGTTCCCCTCTTACCTTCTATTGATGCCATAAGTGCAGTTTCTTCTCCACATACAAAAGCTCCGGCACCTTCCTTAATATGAATTTTAAAATTAAACTCAGTTCCAAAAATGTTTTCTCCAAGTAGGCCCAGCTCTTCTGCCTGAGAAATAGCTTTTTTTAATCTTCTAATCGCTAGAGGATATTCTGCTCTGACGTAAATATATCCTTCATCAGCATCAATAGCATAAGCAGCTATCATCATACCTTCCAGAAGTTTATGTGGGTCCCCTTCCAGCAAACTGCGGTCCATAAATGCTCCTGGATCTCCTTCATCTGCATTACATACTATATACTTTTTCTCACCTTCTGCATCTTTTGCAAACTGCCATTTTAGTCCAGTTGGAAATCCTCCACCTCCACGGCCGCGGAGACCAGATTTTTTAACTTCTTCTATTATTTCCTTACTTTTCATCTGCGTTATTGCTTTCGCAGCAGCCTGATAACCCTTTTTTTCTATATAATCATCTATTTTTTCTGGATCAATTAAACCACAGTTTTGCAGTACTATTCTCTTTTGTTTTTTATAAAAATCTAACTCTTCATAATATGGTAATTCCTTTATAGCAGTATATTCTTTCATCAAATCTATCCTTCCTCACAATTATTCTAAAATTCTAGCAATTGCAAATTCTTTAACTATTTTTTTCTCAAATACATGTTTGTTAATTATTCTTTTAACATCACTTTCTTCAATCTCACCATATGTAACTCTCTCCATACCGGGCATTTTTATATCCATCAGTGGTTCTTTTTCACACATACCGATACAGCCGGTTTCTGTTATTTTGACATCCAGATTTTTTTCTTTAACTACATCCACAACTGCATTGCGTATTTTTTTTGCGCCTGCTGCAATACCACAGGTTCCCATACCTATTATTATCTCAGGTTTATCGTCAATTTTTTGATTATTTTTTTTCTTTTCAGAAATTTCATTCTGATATTCTTTTAATTCAGAAAAAGATTTCATTAATTACACCTCCAAATAAATATAAACCCCACATGGGGTTTATTAGTGATATATTTCTCAATTCTTGTTTCTATACTCATTAATAACTTCTACTATTGATTCAGGGGTCATTCTCCCATAACTTTCATCATTAATCATTACAACCGGTGCAAGTCCACAGGCCCCAAGACAGGCCACCGGTTCCAGAGTAAAGAGTAGGTCTTTAGTGGTTTCTCCCCTGTCCACACCAAGTTCATCTTTAAGGGCTTCGAGGACCTTATCACCACCTCTTACATGACAGGCGGTTCCTTCACAAACTCTAACAATATATTTTCCGCGCGGTTTTTGGTGAAACTGTGAATAAAAAGTTACCACTCCATACAATTTGCTGTAAGGTATTTTCATTTCATCTGCTATATATTTTTGTGTATCTTTTGACAGATATCCTAATTCATTCTGAGATTTCTGGAGTACGGTAATCAAACTATCCTTTTTCCCTCTGTGATCATCCAATATCGTATCGACCTTACTCAGTTCTATTTTATCCATACATCAGACTCCTTAATTAAAATATTTAATGTTAATTAATATATTCAATGTGATTTAATATTTTCCTTCTTTTTAATTATAATTTTTTGGATTTTTCTGCATTTTTAAAAATATAAAAATTATCTATCTTCCAGTACATGCTGCAGGCCCTGTCCAAACAGACATATCACATGGTCATCATCCAGAGAATAATATACTGAACGTCCTTCTTTTCTAAACTTAACCAGTTTATTATTTCTTAAAATTCTCAACTGGTGAGATATAGCAGAAGAAGACATATTTAAAAGTTCGGACAGGTCACATACACACAGTTCTCTTTCTTTAAGAGCATATAAAATTTTAATTCTGGTTGGATCACCCATTGTCTTAAAAAGTTCTGATAATTCGTAGATTACATCATCATCCAGCTTCTTTTCTTTCATCATTTCTACCACACTGTTATCTGGATTAAAAACTTCACATACATCACAGTATTTTTGCTGTTCAATCATTTTTAACACTCCATTAATCAGATTTTAAAATACGCATAACATTAAATACAGCCAGCAGTGCAACTCCTACATCAGCAAATACTGCTTCCCACATTGTTGCAGATCCAAATGCACCAAGAATCATGACTATACCTTTTACTCCCAGAGCCATATATATATTCTGCCAGACAATTTTTTTCGTCTTCCTGGCAATATTGACTGCAGTAAGAATTTTAGAAGGTTCATCTGTCATTAAAACAATATCGGCTGCTTCTATAGCTGCATCAGATCCCAAAGCTCCCATTGCAACACCAATATCTGATCTTGCTAAAACCGGTGCATCATTTATTCCATCTCCCACAAAAATTAATTTACCTTTATTATCTAAAAGCTCTTCTATTTTTTTAACTTTTTCTCCTGGCAGCAGTTCTGAATAATAACTATCCAGGGAAAGCTTTTCAGCTATTTGAGCAGCAGCAAGTTTGCGGTCTCCAGACAACATAGATACTTTTATGTTCATACTCTTTAGTTCTTTTACAGTTTTTTCAGCATCTTCTTTTAAAACATCATTTATTAGAATATGGCCAATAAATTGATCATTTTCAGCAAGATAAATAACTGTACCTTCTTCCAAAACTTCTTTAAAATCTATAGAAAATTGATTCATAAGTTTTTCATTACCTGCCATAACTATTTTATTATCAAATTCTGCTTTAATACCTGCCCCGGATATCTCTTCAAATTCAGCATCATTTAGCAGATTTTCTTTTTCCCCATATGCGTCCAGAATAGATTTAGCTATTGGATGATTAGAAAACTGTTCTGCCTCTGCTGCAGTTTTAAGAATATATTTCTTATTATACCCATCTGCAGGTATAATATCAACTACACTAAAACTCCCTTTAGTAAGAGTTCCAGTTTTATCAAATACAACTTTATCAACATTATTCAATGCTTCTAAAAAGTTGCCACCTTTAACCAGTATTCCTTTTTTGGAAGCCAGTCCGATTCCACCAAAAAAGCCAAGGGGAATAGATACGACCAGAGCACATGGACAGGAAACTACCAGAAAAATAAGCGATCTATAAAACCATTCAGAAAAGCTGCCTCCTAAAAATAATGGTGGAATTACTGCTACCATTAGAGCGGAAAATACAACAAAAGGGGTGTAATAACGAGAAAATTTTGTTATGAATTTTTCAGTGGAAGCT
Organism: Halanaerobium sp. MA284_MarDTE_T2; assembly: GCF_003337245.1. Taxonomy (GTDB): domain Bacteria; phylum Bacillota; class Halanaerobiia; order Halanaerobiales; family Halanaerobiaceae; genus QPJE01. The sequence goes on along the minus strand of NZ_QPJE01000026.1, from coordinate 2,601 downwards.
TTTTTGGAACTGGCATTTTCAACCAGATCAAGTATTTTTTTCACAGTAGAATCACTGTACTCTTTTGTAACCTTAACCTTCAAAAGACCTTTCAGATTTACCATTCCGCTTAATACTTCATCACCTATCTCTGCACTGCGCGGATATGATTCACCAGTTAAAGCCGAAGTATCCATACTGGAAGAACCAGAAATTATTTTTCCATCAAGTGGAACTTTTTCTCCCGGTTTTATAACTATATGGTCTCCAGGTTCTATATCTTCTGGATTTACCTGTATAATACTGTCATCAACAACAACATTTGCATAATCAGCTCTTATATTCATCAAGTCTTTAATAGAACGGCGCGATTGATTAACTGCTCTATCCTGAAAAAGTTCTCCGATCATATAAAAAAGCATAACAGCAACAGCTTCAGGATATTCTCTAATAGAAAAAGCTCCTACAGTGGCTATCAGCATTAAAAAGTTTTCATCAAAAATCTGTCCTCTGCCTATATTTTTTAAAGCTGCATTGATTACAGGCCAACCAATAAGGAAATAAGCTGTTACAAAAAAGAATAGAGAAATTAAATCTGGTCGAGAAAAATTAATCAAATCAATATATCCTGTCACCAGGGCAGCGGCAAAGAAGATACACCCTAAAACTATCTTCCAATTTTTACTTAAAAAATCATTTGATAAACTATCTTTATTTTCTTCTAAGCTATTACTTTTCTGATTTTTACCTTTATTTCTTTTTTTAACCTTTACTCCTGGTTCAATTCGATTAGAAATAGACTGAATTTCCTTTTCCACATCTTCTAAAAGATTTTCATCACCTTCAACATCTATTGTAGAAGTGGCAAAATTTAATTTAACATTATCCAGTCCTTCTATTTTTGTTACCTCATCTTCTATCTTCAAAGCACAGTTGGAACAATTTAGTCCCTCCAGTTCAAACTGCTCTTTTCTTTTTTTGGCTTCAACTTTTTCTTCTGTTTTTTTGTCCATCTGAAGATTAGTCCCCATTTTTCGCCCTCCATAAATTTTTATAACTATATTTGAACAATTATTCATATGTTTGCTAAACTTATTATATTTAAAATTGTTTCTACTGTCAAGTCTATTTAAATATTTTTCAAAAATACTGCCAGGTTACAACAAATTAAAAATCCTCTGCCCTTTACAGCAGAGAATTTATTTTTAGTCAATAATATTCAATTGGATTTAATACAGAGATGTTAATTTTTAATATGCCATAATAAAATATACTAACAGATGCTGAAAAAAATTAGGGCAAAAACCATACTTATACTTATTATGCTTCAATTTAAATAATTTAATGGATTGGCAGGCCGTCCATTAACCTGAACTTCAAAATGAAGATGTGGACCGGTGGAATTTCCAGTATTTCCTGACTTAGAAATTATTTCTCCTCTTCCTACTCGTTCTCCAACCCGTACAAGAAGTTTAGAATTATGTGCATATAGGGTTCTCAGACCTTTTTGATGTTCGATTATAACACAGTAGCCATACCCTGTGGCCCAGCCGCTGTATACAACCCGACCTGAAGAAACTGCTTTTATTGGAGTTCCCATTGGAGCTGCAAAATCAATACCTTCATGCATCCTGCCCCAGCGCATACCATAATATGAAGTTATCCTTGTATTAATCGGTTTAATAAATTTTTTCTCCAGTCGATCTCTGTAGCTGAATTCCGGTACAGCACCTCTTAAAACTAATAGTTTATCAATTTCGACTCTGTTTGGATTTTCTATGTTATTATCTTCAATTATCTTTTTTAAACTTATATTAAATTTAGATGCAACTTCAGACATACTTTCTCCTGGTGAAACTCTATAAAGTATTCCTTTAACCGGTAAGATTTTTAATTCCTGACCAGGCTTGATACTGTTCATATTTGCAATATCATTTGCACCAATTAATGTATCAATATTTATATTATATTTATGTGCAATATCCCAGAGAGTTTCTCCTCTTTTTACAGTATGTATCTTCATTTTGTCTATTAAATCTGGTTTTCCAGAAGTTTTAAAAACTTTTTCTTTTTCTCCAATTTCCGGTCTTTCAGGTGATAAGTTAATATTTTTTTCTCTGTCCATTTTTTTTAGATCATCACCTAAATCACTTTCAATTTCAGGTGGTTTAGTAAATGCTTTATCTGTATTAATAAAATCATTATCATTTTCAGTATAATTTTTTTTATCAATATTTTTATCTTGTTCAACAGGTCTATTGTCTTTTTTTATTTGGGGTCTTTCAGCTCTATTTGTACTGCTGCCGTTATTCCTATTTTCTAGAGGGTATCTTCCACCATAATAATTATTAAAAGCCATAGAATTAGTGTAGGCTGATAAACCCATTGTTAAAAATATAATTAAAAAAACAATTAAGCGCTGACCTTTTTTCAATGTAATTTCCCCCAAATTAATTTATTTGTTCTATTCACTGCTTCATTTAAATTTTATTTAAAACTTTATTGTCTTTTTTACCAATAGATGTTTTGATTGTAACACAAAAAGCATATAATATTTTCCAATTTACATGTTTCAAATACTAAAATAAGTCTTCTAAACACAACAATAAAAGCATTTAAAAC
>NZ_QPJE01000025.1 GCF_003337245.1 Halanaerobium sp. MA284_MarDTE_T2 | reverse complement strand
GTTTTAAATGCTTTTATTGTTGTGTTTAGAAGACTTATTTTAGTATTTGAAACATGTAAATTGGAAAATATTATATGCTTTTTGTGTTACAATCATTATATTATGAAAATATAAAAAGTTCAAATTATCTTCCTTTTTTCTGTACTTGCTGTTTTTAATAAGCTTCTAAAAATAATTATGGTTAATGAGGCTGGAAAAATATTACTCATAATACCCACATATTAGTTTTATATCAAATTATTTCAAGATTTCTAATGAAAACAGGAAACTTCTTGAAAAATCAATCTTGCTTTTAAAATAAATTTATGATAATATGATTTATGTTAATAAATGCCGAAGTGGTGGAATTGGCAGACGCGACGGATTCAAAATCCGTTGCCTTCACGGGCGTGTGGGTTCGAGTCCCACCTTCGGCACCATCTTTATATAATAGAGATCATAGCACTTTTTAAAGTCTCCTTTTGGGAGATTTTTTTAGTTTTAGGGAATAATTAGCCCGACTCAACCAATAAGTCTTCCCAAAACAACATCCCCTGCCCCATACTTTTAAAAAAGCAAGTATAAATATTAAATAGAGTTTCCCCAAAATTATTTTTAGAGTTAAAAGAGATTTTATCATAAATATTACCTCTTTAACCTTTGTAAAATAGTCAGCAGATAGGCATAAGCAACATCAAGATTCATCCACCAGCGCAGTAGAGTACCTTTTAGAAATCCGTACTTTTTTTCTTTAAGAGTTTGATAGTATTCAAATTTCTCCCATCCATAGCCATTACCTCGTCTTTTCGCAATAAAATTAAGGCCTGCTTCTATTCGATAACGATATTTAAAATTTTCCGGTAGTTTATTCCAGAGTTCACGCCTTACCGCACGCTCACCAGAGTTTAGGGCAAATAAAGTTACTGCTTTCTGCATAAAGTTATTTCTTACCCCAATATACATATCATATTTTCTTTTAGCAACAGGTTGAATAATCTGAGCAACAATTTCAACTGTTAAATCTTTTAGATCAGCATCACAGAAGAATAATATATCTGCCTCAGTATTCTCAACTCCCTGCTGCATTGACTGAGCCTTCCCCCTGTTGGTATCATTTTTTATCAATTTAACTCTTTCAAATCTGCTCACCACTTCTGCAGTATTATCTGTTGAGCCGTCATCAATAACAATAATTTCGTTTAAAAGCTCAGCCTGAGTTAAGACATCCAAAACCCGATCTATATTCTGAGCTTCATTATAAGCTGGAATAATAGCAGCTGTTGTATCCTCATTCTTATTTTTTTCTTTATTAATATTTTGATAAAAATCTGCAATATTTTTGTAAATTTCGGAACTTTTTTTCGAAAAAAATAGATTATGATTTTTATTATCTATAATTTCTATATAATGAGGAGCTTCAATTTTACGGCTGATATACCCAATTGCTTTATAATTTCCTATTGGATCATTTTTTGAATAAATTGTAAAAACTGGACATGTTATTTTAGAGAGTTCTTTTTCTAATAAATTATTTGCCTTTTTAATAATTTTTAATCCATTTGCATGCATTTGATTATAATAAAATGTGTTTTGGCGGATTTTCTCCTCTTCATCTGGTAATGGTTTTGTCCAGTACTTCTTAAAAAAACCAAGCAGTGATAAGCCAGGAATATTAAAGGGAAATTTTAATTTATATGGTAAGCAGACATTAAACACTCCATCTACAGGAAATTTACTGGCAAAATGCAGTGCCATTTGAGCTCCAAAAGAAACCCCCCCGAGAATAATTTCATCATATTTTTTTAAATCGCTTTTTAGTTCAGCTTCAATTTGATTAATAAAATCTTTTAAACCTGTACTATCAAGGGCCTGTACTGTTCTACCATGTCCCTTGAGAAGCATTACTTTAACATTTACAGCAAGAGTATTACATAAATATTTTGGTAAACCATTAAAGTCTGTTGGACTTCCTGTATAACCATGGATTAAGAAAAATAAAGTTTTAAAATCATTTTGTAGCTCTATATTAATCATAAAATCAACTCCAATAATTGAATTAAATCCAATTTTTATTTGTCTCTCTTTTATATGTTATGTCATTATCTACCAACAATATATAATACCAGGGCATTCGTTTTTATTCAGCTTAACTTTTCTGAAGATTTATTTTTTGCTAATAAAATCCTATTATTTTATTTTTGAGTTAAATTTTTCTACATAATTATTATATATCTTAATTCAGTAACCTACAAATTAAGGTAAGTAGAAATTCTTTTTATGTATATCAGATTGCAGAAAAATTATTCTAATTTTTAAAACAAAAAACCTATCTGTTCAGCAGATAGGCTTTCTTTTGCCAATTATTCTCTTATACATCATTTTATAATATAGGAGATAAGAGTCTGGATATAGATTCTCGAACCTTCATTGTCCAGCCTCTATTTTTGTATTTTTCAGTAGTTATTTCTCTAGAATGTTCTATATCTTTTAAAAATATCTCATCATAACCCCTGGCAATTTCGCTGTCATAGATAAAAGCATTTATCTCAAAGTTAAGTTTAAAACTCCTCACATCCATATTTGTAGTCCCAACTGATAGAATTCTGCTGTCTACACTTATAGTCTTGCTGTGAAGAAAACCTCTGCTGTAACTATAACAGCGGGCACCTGCTTCCAAAAGCTGACCTACAAATGAATTATTGGCTCCATATACAAAAGGATGATCAGAGTGGCCTGGTATCATAATTCTTACATCAACACCGGATCTTGATGCAAGCTGAAGTGCCTCCAGTATAGACTGGTCAGGTATAAAATAAGGTGTCTGTATAAAAATAGTTTTTTCAGCTTCATAAATCATCTTCAGAAAAAAGAATTTAATCTCGGTTTCTTTAGAGTCCGGTCCACTGCTGACAATTTGAACAGGTGAATGACCTTCAAATTCTTTTTTTGGAAAATAATATTCTCCCCTCTTTATATCTTTCCCAGAAGCAAAATTCCAGTCTAAAAGAAAGCGGTACTGCATGCTGTCAACACTTTCTCCCCTAATACGCAAATGGGTATCTCTCCAGTGACCGAAGCGACTAGAAAGACCTAAATATTCATTACCCACATTTATTCCCCCTAGATATCCTATCTGACCATCTATAACGACGTTTTTCCTGTGGTTGCGGTAATTAATATCTAAAACAAAAGGTGCAAATGGAACAGCTTCTCCACCTGCATCTTCAAGTTTGTGAATAGAATATCTGGATAAATTTCTGCACCCCATCTTATCATATAATAGTCTTACTTCTACGCCTTCAGCTGCTTTTTGTGCCAAACGATGAATAAATTCGTCTCCAAGGTTATCATCTTGAATTATATAATAGCTGGCATGTATAAATTTTTCTGCATTATCAATATCTTTAAATAAATCGGCAAACTTATCTCTACCATTTGTATAAATATCAAGTTTATTATATCCTACTACAGATGGCTTTTCACATCTGAGACCAATTCTAATAACACTTTTTTCGAGATCATCAAAATCTAAATTATCCACATCCATAATTCCTGTTTCGCCGCCAAAGTTAAGTTCTTTTAAATCGTTTTCTCTCTGTTTTCTCAAAAAATGATTTCTCTTTTTTGGCGTTAATCCAATAAATAAATAAAGTATAAAACCCAGCACTGGAATCAAAGTTAAAATTAAAAGCCAGGCCCAGGTGGCTGTTGGGTCTTTTCTTTCAAAAAATATAAGTAGTATTATAAATATTATATTTAAAATTATTATTCCAGAAGGTAAATATGATAATAAATTCATGAAAAGCTCCCTTCAAAAAAGCAAAAAATTTAAATTCTGTAGTATCAAGCTGATTAAATATTTTTAGAAAAATCACAGGAGGAAATAGTCTGGTATTAATACCAGACTATTTCCATCTTCAAACTTATACTCTAAATATTAATATCTGTATATTGCCGCTATATATGTTCCATCTGGCATTTCTTCTGAATTTAAAGAATAAACCTTTCCTCCATTTTTAATAACATTGAGAGCAGCAAAATTATAAAGATCATAGTCTCTAATTGAATTGTCTTTTTTGACTTTATTATTATCCTTATCAAAAAAACCTTCTTTTTTAGCTGTTTTATCCAGCAGCAGCGTATCTACCTTACTAAAATAAGCAGCCTCAATTATATCTTCCAGATCTTCTGAACTTTTATCGGTGTTTTTAAGTTCACCGTATTTTGCCAGAACTTCATCTGTATAATCATGAAGATGTGGTTCTATTAACTGTAAGCTTTTTTCGTATAATTTATCAGAAGGGATTTTTTCTGGATTACCATTAACATTTTTATTTAACATATGGGGGTAAGTATTTATATTCTGATAGTGAGAAAACAAACTGTCATCTGCCGCAATAATTAGTTTTTCTTTCGTATTTTTTAGTCGGTTATTAACTACTTCATTAATCTTACGCAAATAATGAAGAAGGTCTTCATTATCTTCTTCCCCTCCTCCACCTCCGTGATAGATTGAAGAAGTTCCTGCTTTGCTCATGGAAAGGGGTGATTCAGCAGCCTCTTCATCAAGATTGAGAAATTCTTTTATATTCTTGGGCAGGCCATTTATTTCCAGCTCATTTATTTCACTTCTATCACATTTATATAATTTGCTGTAATTTGGACTTAAAGCTAAAAGATAATATTTAGGATTATCCCAGAGAACAGAAATCAGCTGTTTTATATTAAAATATCTGCTTACATGTGTTTTATCTGAAAAATCAACCGGCAGTTTAAAATACTCAAAAATATCTTTATTTAAAAATACTGCCAATCCACTTTTCTGATTCTGCCAGAAATCTACTTCTTCTACCAAAGTCTCTATCCGAGACAGCATTTTTTTAATTTCTCTTTCGTTAAACCTCCATCTTTTTTTCAATTTTTCTGTTACTTCCTGAATTAAGTTTTTAAATTCAATTTTCAGCTTTGTAAATTCACCTTTTTTAACAGACTGTGTTGACATGTAAATTGATATACAAGGCTCATCCTCACAACTTATCAATTTTTTTAGTATCTGAAGATTAATTTCATCCATTAATACAACCCCCTAATTGAAGTCTGTTCCTTACATAAGTACTGTAATCACATTGTACCAAAAAATTAACTTTTTTAAAAGAACTAGACAGGTATATAAAAGGACTTTTTAAAACTGCAAATTAACATCAAATAGATGCCGATAAGTCTAAATACTGTTTTCCTTAATGAATTTTCTATAAATTTCTGCAAATCTGATAATCCCCTGTCTAATTGTAAATTCATCTACAGCTGCATAAGAAAAGATTATATTATTATTTTCTTTCCTGTTATAATAAAAGTTATTTTGATCAGCAAGCAAAATATCATTCCTTTTGGCTCTTTTTAAAAAGTTTTCAATATTAATTTTTTTCGGCAGAATTATCTTTATATAAAACCCGGAATCAGATGTCTCAAGTTTTATTTCTTCAGGCATATGTGCAAGCAGCTCATTTTTACTTATGATAGATCTATTTTTTAATGTATGTTTTAATATTTTTATTCTTTTTTGAAGGTAAGAAGTACTAATATAATATGACAGCAGATGGCTTATTAAATGGTCTCCAGCAGAATTTAAATTAAATTCTTTATTTTCTATCTGTGTCTGTCCGTCCGGAAAAACAATCAGTCCGATATCCAGCCCGGGAAATAAAGTTCTTGTCATTCTAACAATCTGAATAACAGTATTTTTTTTGTCTATTTTATAAAAGCTCTCATCTTTTGGCTTATCCTCATCCCAAAAATAATAACTGTCTACAACTATTATTTTAAATTTCAGCATGTGGGCCAGGTCTAAAAGTGACTTCTTTTTGTCTGCACTCCAGCTGCACACATTTTCAAAAGAAGGATCACTGTTTAAAAATAAATAATCAATCTTATTGTTTTCCAGATAACTCATCAACTTATCAAAATTTATGTCCTCAATCCCCTCAATACTGGGCGATTTATTTTGTTTCGACAGTCTTTTAATAAGATCTATTTCTCCTGGTTCTTCAACTAAAATAAAATCACTTTCACTAAAAAGATCAAAAAATATTAAATCTAACTGATCTGTCCCAGAATATTGATTTTTCTGACAGCCTGTTTTTACTGGAAACTGTTCTATCAGCTTCTGCAATTCATTTTCTTCTGAATTTAATGCAGAAAAGATCCCACCTGATTTTAAAAACCAAACTTCTTCAAAAATAGTATTTATGTCATAAGATTTAATTATTTCTTCATTTGAGAAGATTCCGCTGAAGTTTATAAGTGATTTTTCCCCATCTTCTTTAGAAGATAGAACCCTTAATCTTCTGTCTATATCTTTGTTTTCTTTTATTTCAGAGCTGGCAGGAGAAATAAAGCTTCCGCTTCCTTCTTTTTTATAGATATAATTTTCTGCTTCCAGTATATTATAAGCTTTTACTACAGTTTCAGGATTCACCTCAAGTTCTGATGCAAGTTTTCTTATGGAGGGCATTTTGGTATCAGGTGTAAACCTATTTTCAAGAATTTCCTCTTTTATTTTTTCATAAATCTGTCTGTAAAGGCTCTGTTCAGCATTCCTGTCAAGTTCAAAATTAAACAAATTAAACCGCCCCCTTTCTTTTTTAAAAATTTTTCTATTTTCTCCGTATTTTTAAAGTTTTTGAGTTCCTTGTTCAGTTAAACCACCTTTTGATTTATTTAATTCATCAAATAATTCTTTAATATTTTTGCATAATAGTAATTTCTTCCATAGTATCAACAAAACTGTTATTTTATACCTGAAAATAATTATCAGTTTTATCACTATTTTTAGTTTCTTTAGCCAGTTTATATATTTTGTGATTCAAAAACTTTTTATCTTCATTTTCCAGTACTTTTATATCAAAACCACCTAAAATATAATGGCTGAAATTCCAGACCTGTTTTTTTACTTTTTCAGAACTGCCTTCAGCTATTATTAAAAGAGCATCCAATATAGATCCTGCAACAGAAACATCCTGATTCCCATAATGACGCAGCTGATAAAAAGTTTTGTAAAGAAGATCCCAGAAAGATATATCTTCTAATATAAAACACAATTCGTCCTTATCATTATAATAATAAGTGTTCTCTATATTAGCAACCGCTATTCTGGATAATACCCAGCCCAACTGATTAATACAAAAGACTGCCGTATTTGGATCATTAATACCTGGAGAAATAGCCCGCAGTGCAACTTCTGTTAATTTGAGAAGCCCAAATTCAATATCATTTTTGTTGCTTCTTTCGTTATCTATCACCAGATGATCAAGTATTTTTTTCTCAATAACTTCCTTTGTTTCTTTCATTTCTTCTGATGGATTCAGCTGCCAGACAGAAAATACAATTGTATTTTCTGTAACATAATCTCCAATCATTTTTTCGGCTCTAATTATTAGGTCAAGTTCATCGGCCAGATTGGTAAGCTGAATATCATAAATATATTGTATATAACCACTTCTGTCCGCCTTAAAGGTCATAGATTCTTTTTCTGTAATCTCCTTAAGATTGGGAGGAGGAACATTCCTTATTTTATCATTACTATTATTTCTTTCTTCAAATTTATTAACAATATCTATTATTTCCTGTTTTAGATTTTCTACTAATAAATTCACCTGAACCGAATTAGCAGCATGATGTATAAAATAAACAAAGTAGCCAAGACAAATAATGGCAACTATAACCGCAATTAAAGGAGAAAAAATTGCTGCCTCCTGTTCTCCCTGTAGATTATCATTTAAAAATAAAAGAGTTAAAATAGAATAAATAAAACCACCGATAAAAACTCCCAGTACTTTTAATGTAACTCTGTTTTTCAGAAAATCCTGCATAGTTCTGGGAGAAAACTGTGAAGAATACATGGTCAAAACAACCATAATTGTAGAAAAAGATACTGTAATCATAGCAAATAGCGAACCGGCAAGTGTAGATAAAATCGTTTTAGCCAGGTCATAAGAAGTAAAAAAATATCCAGGCAAATAATTTATAATAACAGTGTTAAAATAGCGATCAATAATAATAACAAATAGTGACAAGAATGCAGCCGACACAGCATAAATGCTGGGAATAAAATATATTTTATTCTGTATGTTGTGCAGAAATTTTGGTTTCATTTTTTATTAACCGCCTTAAAATAGTCAGCTTATATTAAAAGAACAAAATTACTTATGACTTCTTTATTACAGTAAGATTAAAAATTTTGTTGATGTCAAAAATTATGAATCCATAAATTTTATCTACAATAAATCATCCAATTATAATTTCTTATACGTTTAAAAATAAACTAAATGTTTATTGTTATGTATAAAATTCAACAAAGTTGCTTTATTCCCTTTATTTGTCGTAAGAAATCAGCATTTTTTGCATGTGGTATACAGTCGACAAATTTTAATTTTTATTTAATCTTTTAAATTATTTTTAAAAATATCGTCAGAATCTTTTAATATATTTGCTTATTCTGTTATAATGGATATTAAGTAGGGAAAATGCAAAATTTTAGTATTAAAACTTTTAAGAAAGGAGAATACTATGTATTCAAAAAAAAGTATTAATGAATTTCTTGATGATTTAAGTTCAAACAATTCTATCCCTGGAGGTGGAAGTGCAGCTGCTCTTTCTGGAGCACTGAATGCTGCTGTAGTAAGCTTTATTTCCAACCTAACAATTGGTAAAGAAAAGTATGCGGATGTAGAGGATGAGGCAAAAGAAATACTGAAAAAGTCTTCTGCACTACAGAAAGAAATGCTGGAAATGATAGATAAGGACAGTAAAATACTGGCAGATATTTTGAAAGGTTACAAATCCGGCAGTCAGGAAAAAGTAAAAGAAATATGTAGAGATGCAGTAGAATTTTCTATGGATATGGCCAGAAAAGCTGTTGAACTGATGAACCTTACACTTTCCATTAGCAAAATCGGTAATAGAATGCTTAAAAGCGATTTTGAAGTAGCAGCTTACATAGGAGATGCTGCAGTTAACAGTGCAATAGCAAATGTTAAGATAAATCTCGGCAGTGTTGATGATAAAAAATTTGTAAACAAAGTTAAGAAAGAATACACAATGCTGAGCAAAAAAAGTGATGAACTTAAAAAAGAAATCGTTAACTTAGCAAATTAATTTAATAGAGGTGAATATTCAAATGAAAATTTTGCAAGGAAAACCAGTAGCAGAGAAAATTGAAAATTGGTGTATTGCGGAGGTAAAAAGACTTAAAGAAGAAAAAAATGCTGTACCTCACCTGCGTGTTCTTCAATATGGTGATGACGCAGCCAGCAAAGCTTATGTTGGAAGAATAGAAAAAAACTGCAAAAAAGCAGGAATAAAATTCGAGTACAAAGTATTTACTGATGATAAACAGGCTTTTGTGAATTCTTTAAAAGATGCAAATGAAAGTGATGAAATTACATCAATAATGGTTCAGCAGCCATTACCTGATTCACTTAAAGATACAATTGAAATGATCAATCCCAAGAAAGATATTGAAGGTATTACTTCTGCTTCACTTGGGAAATTGTTTGTTGGACTGGATACTTTAATTCCATGTACTGCTGAGGCATGTATGGAAATTATTGATTTTTATGATATTCCACTCAAAGGTGAAAGAGCTGTTGTTGTAGGGAGAAGTAATATTGTCGGAAAACCTGTTTCTATTCTTCTTCAGCAGAGGCATGCAACAGTCACAATGTGCCACTCACGTACCAGAGATTTAAACTGGGAATTAAAACATGCAGATATAGTTGTTGCAGCTGTTGGAAGGCCAGAAATGATTACCGGTGATATGCTGGGCGAGAATACAGTTGTTATTGATGTCGGAACAAATTTTGTAGATGGAAAACTGCTGGGCGATGTTGATTATGAATCTGCCAGCAAAAAAGCAGAAATGATAACACCTGTCCCTGGTGGAGTTGGTACTGTAACAAATCAGGTTTTAATTAGAAATATTGTAAAATCTTTTAAAAATTTGTATGAATAAAATATAACTTATAAAGCCTGGATATAAATCATCCAGGCTTTTTAAGTTCAGTTTGCCGGGGAAAGCAAACTGTGAACATGGAAGCATTTTAACAATATTATTTTCATTCTAGATATCATATCTTTATATATCTTTTCTTAACCATCCAATAAGCTGAGCCCAGAATTTGCCGTAGTTGTCCCATTCTACAAATTCAGGTGAACCCCAGTGAGGTGCACAGTCAGATGCAAAGGCAGCAGTACGACCTTTTCCATATTTTCCTACAACTACCAAAGGATCTCCATCATATTCAACAAGTACTTCTCCTTTTTCATCGGCAGCAAATTTATTATACCCTAAAAGCATAGGCCATTTATATTCAATGCCCTCTAAAACAGCATGTTCTTTAACTGCTTCTGGATACATTCCCTCTGGAACTTCTACTCTGTCATCAGTAGCCATCATAACTACAGGAAGAATTTCTTCAATAGGTGAATTTTTATATTTTGATTTAGCATCTATTCCCTGGAAGGACATATATCCACCGATCATAAGAAAACTTCCACCTTCTTTTACATATTCTCTGATAAGCTTTAATCTATTTGGAGTTGAAATTGATTTTTCGAAGGTATCAGGATGTAAAAGCAGTGTATTGGAACCAATATCACTTAAAATTACGGTATCATACTGGCTAATTTCTTCAATTTCTGTTGGGAATTTAGAAGCTGCATGCTGGTTTGGTATAAAATCAACTTCATAATCTGCTTCTTCCAGAGCTTCTATCAACCACTTAGCTCCTTCTTCGTATTTACTTGTAAAAAATGTGTCAAAACCCTTTATATGAATTGAAAATGTTTCCCAGCTTTCACCGGCCAATAAAATTTTCTTCATGCTTATTTATCCTCCTTTATGTTCTCTAAAAATTTCTTTATCTCTTCTTTATCTGGAATGGAAGTCTGGGCTCCCATTTTTGTCGTGGAAATAGCCGCACCTGTATTTGCCCATTCCACTGCTTCTTTTAAATTTGAGCCATCGTAGACAGCTGCAAATGTACCTGTAAAACAATCTCCTGCTGCTGTAGTATCTACGGCATTGACCTTTAAGCCTGGTACAGTAAAGCTTTCTTTTTTGGTCTTTACAAAAAGGCCTTTACTGCCCAGAGTTAAAATAACAATTTTAACCCCTCTCTTCAGAAAGTAATCTGCTGCTTTATTCATACTTTCTTCATCTTCAACTTTTATTCCGGTCAGCTGTTCTGCTTCAGTTGTATTTGGCGTTATTATATCCACTTTTTTGTAAATTGATTCCGGAAGTTTAAATACAGGGGCTGGATCAAGTACAACCATTATGTTATTTTCTGCCGCAGTATCAACTGCTTTTAAAACAGTTTCTTCTGGAATTTCAAGCTGCAGGAGCATCATATCAAATTTATTTAGATTATCCTGTTTTTTTTCTATATCTCCAGCAGACAATTTGCTGTTTGCACCTGGTATAACAATTATAGAATTGTTACCTTTCTCATCAACACTTATAACTGCTGTTCCTGTATCTTCATCTTCATCTTCAATTAAAAATTCCAGATCTATATCAAATTTTGTCAAATTTTCTTTTAGATATTTTCCATAACTATCTCTGCCAATCTTTCCAAACATCCAGGTTTTTCCACCTGCCTGACGGGCACTAACTGCCTGATTGGCACCTTTTCCACCGGGAATTTCATCAAGCTTAGTTCCCAGAATTGTTTCACCGATTTCAGGGATGCGGGGAGTTGATGCAACCAGATCCATATTAAGACTTCCAATTACTATTATATTGTTAATTTTACTCACCCCCTATACTGTACCACACCAATCTATTATAAATCCTGCATATATTAAAATACTTTCTATATATTCATTAATCGAAATTGTTTCGTCTATACTGTGTGCTTTTTCTGGATTTCCCGGCCCAAAGACAATAGTTGGCGTATCTGCCAGATTTGCAAGCAGTCTAGCATCATTTCCAGCTGGAGAAGCTGTTAATTCTTTACTTCCCGATATATTAGATCGAAATGTTTTAACAAGATCATGTTCAGAATCTATTTCAAATGGTCCACCTTCCTGATACACTTCAATTTCAAGTGGATTTTCTCTCAGCCATGGATCACCCTTTACAGCATTATCCAGAGTAGTTAAAACATCTTCGGCAATTTCTTCTTTATCAAGGCCTGGATAATAATGCAGACACAGTTTAAATTCACATTCAGAAGGAACTGTGGAACCAGCACTTCCACCTTTAATGACACCAATATTAAGGGTTGGAGGCGGCATTAGAGGATGTTTATATTTCATCAGCCAGTTATGTTCGAGTTCATTTAATGCTTCAATAAGTTTAATAGCCTTTTCTATTGCATTGACACCTTCCCACTTTCTGGAAGAGTGCAGTGCTTTACCAAAAACTTTTACATGATAAAAAATAAAACCCATATGTCCAATCTGAAGAAGATTGCTTGTTGGTTCACAGACAACTGCACCATCTGCCTTTATTCCTTCCTGCACAAATGCAAGAGTACCATTTCCGCCTCCTTCTTCGTCTATAACACTTTCAAAAAGAACATCCCCTTTAAGTTCTATACCTGCCTTTTTTATCAAATCAAGTGACAGCAGACTAGCAGCAAGACCGCCCTTCATATCACAGCTGCCGAGACCATATATTTCTCCATCAATTTCTTTAGCTGAAAAAGGGTCATACTTCCAGCGTTCTTTTTCTCCATAAGGCATTGTATCTATATGACCATTTAATATTAAAGATCTTCCACCACCACTTCCAGAAAATCTTCCCAATAAATTGGGCCTATCTTCATAATTATGGCCCGGGTTACCCTCTCCATACTTTTCTATAGCATCTCTAATTATTTCATCTTTTACCTTATAAAACTCTGCTTTGCCGCCAATTTCCTCCATTTTTTCGGCAGCTATTTTTTGACCATTTTTTTCATATCCACCATCAATACCGTGGCCGACAACTCTTGTATCTGTTTTTATGAGTTTTTTAAGAAAATTAAGATATTCATTACGATTATTTTCTAATTCTTCTGCTAATTTTTCTTTCTTATCTGTCATCTTTTCCTCCTAATTGTAGTGCCCAAGTATATCACACAAAAGATCCCAGAATTTTTCTTTATTTAAATCAAGAGCAACCTCTGCATTTTTCTTCTTACCTGTCACATCATAATAATCACAGACTGTTCGGCCGTAAGTTAAACTGCTGTCTGTCTCAATATCTACATGCATTTTCCTGGTTGTAAATACATCATCATCTATTAGTTTTGCCACCGCACATACATCATGCAGTGGACCTGCTTTTAGACCATAAAAATCCTGATATGTAGATCCAAAAAATTCCAGTAATTCTACAACCAAATCCGTTACTTTATTTCCAATTTTAGATATTCTATCTATAATTTCTGGATAGGCCTGGGCCTGAAAGGTAAGATCAAGCCCGACCATGGTAATATCTATTCCACTTTTGAAAATTATATCTGCAGCTTCTGCATCTGCATAAATATTAAATTCCGCGGCCGGTGTTCTGTTTCCCAGTCCATAAGCTCCACCCATCATCACTATTCTATTTATTTTATCTTTTATTTCAGGTTTTAATAAAATAGCTGCTGCAATGTTTGTAAGCGGTCCTACAGGAACTAATGTAATTCCTTCCTCTGCCTTAAGTGCTTCATCAATTATAAAGTCTACTGCATGTTTTTTTTCGGCTTCTAATGTTAAAGATGGAAAATCTGGCCCATCAAGACCGCTCTCTCCATGAATATGGCCGGCTGTAACCTGTTTTCTTACCAGTGGTTTTGCCATTCCTTTATATACTGGAACCTTTAAATCTGCATAATTTACTATATTAAGTGTATTGTTAAGTGTTTTTTCTAATATCTGATTTCCTGCAACAACGGTTATTCCTCTCAAATCTAAATTATCTGCTCTGGCAGCAAGTAAAATTGCAATGGCATCATCATGGCCTGGATCCACATCCAGTATTATCTTTTCTCTTCTCATCATTACCTCCAGAAAACTTTATTTTAATACTTTTTTAAAGCCTCAATTAAAAGATCCCAAAAAAGTTCTTTATTTAAATCAAGAGCAACTTCTGCATTTGCTTCTTTATCCACTACTCCATAGAAATCACATACTGTTCTCCCATAGTTTAGTTCACTATCTGTTTCTATATCAACTCTCATCTTTCTACTAGTAAAAACATCTTTATCAATAACTCCAGCAACTGCACATACATCATGGAGAGGTGGTGCATCAAAATCAAATACCCGATTATATGTGTAGCCGAAAAATTTGAGCAGTTCTACAACTAAATTGCTGACATCATTATCGATCTCTGCTATTCTTTCCACTATCTCCGGATATGCCTTTGCCTGATGTGTCAGGTCAAGACCAACCATTGTAATATCAAGTCCACTTTCAAATACAACTTTAGCTGCTTCTCCATCAACATAGATGTTAAATTCAGCAGCTGGTGTAGTATTTCCAAGAGTATAGGAACCTCCCATCAGTACTATTTCATCAATATTTTCTTTTATTTTAGGTTCTCTAATTAATGCCATAGCAATATTTGTCAGCGGTCCGGTTGGTATAAGTGTAATACCATCTTCTGCTGCCAGACATTCTTCTATTATAAAATCTACCGCATGTTTATCTTCCTCTTTTAAGGTGCTTTTTGGGAATTGTGGCCCATCAAGTCCACTGTCACCATGGATATCATCAGCAATAACCTGTTCTCTCACTAAAGGTTTGGCCATGCCTGCAAAAATAGGAATATCATTTAGTCCTGCAAAACTGCATACATTGAGAGTATTTTGAAGGGTTTTTTCTAAAGTTTGATTTCCTGCAACAACTGTTATTCCCTTCAGATCAAGTTTTTCATTTTTTGCAGCAAGCAGAATAGCTACTGCATCATCATGACCTGGGTCAACATCCAATATAATTTTCTTTTTATCTGCCAAGTTAATTCCTCCTATTATCTTTCTGATAAATAAATTTAATAATTTATAACCATAGAATATTTAATCTATATTTTCTAAATTTTTATTTTAAAAATCTAAGTTGATTTATTATAATTTATTTTAAAGTAAATTATTTTTTTCTCTTTTCTGCTTTCTAATCATACCTATTGTAATTGCAACCACAGTGGCTATATATGGAATCATAAGCATAAACTGTGATGGAAGTCCAAATGTCTGAAGATTATTACCTAAAGCTTCAGTAAAACCAAAGAACAGACTGGCAAACCATGTATTTATAGGTGTCACTCCACCAAAATACATAGCAGCTACTCCAATAAATCCACGCCCATTTGTCATATTTTCTATAAACTGTCTTGTATATCCAAGTGACAGATGTGCTCCAGCAAGTCCTCCAAAAATCCCGCTTAATATCATTGCCTGATATTTTTTAATATTAACATGAACTCCACCTGTTTCTGCAGAAAGTGGATGTATTCCTACAAAACGAATCCTTAACCCCCAGACAGTTTTATAGAGAATAAAATATGTTACAAAAACAAGTATAATACCGAGATAATCTGTTAATTTAAATCCGCTTAATAAAGTCCCAAGTACAGGAATTTTATCAATTATTGGTATGGTAATAGACGGAATCGGAACAATATTGGGATCATAAAAACTTCCAGCAGTATTAAATATATTTCTCAGCAGAAAACGGGTAAATTCAATTGCAAAAAGGTTAATTGCAATACCGGCAACAAAAACATCTGCCTTGAATTTTAAGTGAATTACAGCCATAAACAGAGCAACAACAACACCGGCTGCAACTGACGACAATATCCCCAGCACCCAGCTGCCTGTAAAATAACTCACAGCAACAGCAACAAAAGCACCAATAAGCATAATGCCTTCAATGCCAATATTGGTAATTGCAGCCTGTTCTGTTATAACAAGTCCCATGGCTGCAAGGGCAATAGGTGTTGACATTCTGAGTGTGGCTCTCAATAAATTTAAATTGATAATTAATCCAAGATCACCCAACTTCAACCCCTCCTTTGTCCGAACTTTTTCTTTTTTTAATTTCTACTATAACTTCTGCAGCAGCTAAAAGAATAATAACCGCCTCTATAACTCCTATTACTTCTTTAGGTACACCTGTAAATCTTTCCATATTGATTGCTCCAGAGCGAAGTGCTGCCAGAAAAAAAGCTACAAAAGGAAGTGCTTTAAGATTATTCCTTGCAAGTAAACCTACCATAATTCCATCAAAACCATAACCAGGCGAAAAATTATCCAGCACATATCCGTGAATTCCCAGAACTTCAACACCACCGAGAACACCACCAATAGCTCCACTTAAAAACATTGTTAAAACCATTATTAATTTGGATTTAACTCCAACATAATCAGTAAAAAATGGATTAAATCCTACCGCTCTAACTTTATATCCAAAAGTAGTTTTATTTAAAAGCCAGATAAAAAATACCAGTAAAGCAAGTGCAATAAAAATACCAATATTTGCTCGGCTGGGAAGCATTATTTTCGGAAGTCTAGCTGTAGGCTGAACATTAGGTGTCTGTGGAACTCCTACATTAGGATTTTTGAAAGGATGGTTAACTATGTAGCCAACAAAGAAAATAGCCACATAATTTAGCATAATTGTTGTTGTAACTTCATTAACATTATATTTTGCTCTTAAAAATCCTGGAATTACTGCCCAGAGTCCACCTGCCGCTGCTGCCAAAAGCAGGGTGACCGGTATATGCACCAGAGAAGGTACTCCTTTTATAATATAACCAAAAAAGGCTGCTGTTATTGCACCAAAATAAAGCTGACCTTCAACACCAATATTAAAAATAGATGCTTTTGATGCAACAGCAAAAGCTAAACCGGAAAGGAGAAGAGGTACAAATCTCTCAAGAGTACCACCAAAGTTAAACCTTCCTTTAAAAGCACCCTGATACAGTGCTTCATATGATTCTAAAATATCATAACCCATAAAATATATTACTAATGTTCCCACTATCATTGCAGTAAAAACTGCTATAAATACATTAAGCAGAGACTGTCTTTCATAAAGAAAATCTCTTAATTTATCATTCATGCGGTTACACCACCCTTAAAATCAGGATTTCCACCTGTCATCATCAGACCAAGATTATTTTCATTTGCTTCCTCTATATCCAGTGTTCCCTGAATTTCTCCTTCATACATTACTATAATTCTATCACTTAAGGAAAGTATTTCTTCCAGATCAGCGGAAACTAACAGCACTGCTTTTCCGGCTTTTCTCTCATCCAGCAGCACAGATCTAATAAATTCAATTGAACCAATATCTATACCTCTGGTCGGCTGAGAAGCTATTATAAGTCCAGCATCTTCTGCAACTTCTCTGGCTACAATTACTTTCTGTGCATTTCCACCAGATAAATTCTGCATTTTTACATCAGTTTTGGGTGGACGAATATCAAATTTATCTATCAGCTCTTCAGCAAAATTCTTTACCCTTTTAAAATTAATAATACCAATTTTTGATGAATATGGATCATCTGGAAGTTTATTTGCTATTAAATTTTCCTGAATAGTTAATTCCTTACATAAACCTGTTTTATTGCGGTCTTCGGGAATGTGAGAAACACCATGATGGCGGATTTCCAGAGGAGATTTATTTGTTATTTCTTCTCCTCTAATTTTAATCTCACCACTTTCTACCTTTCTTAAACCTGTCAGGGCTTCAACCAGTTCTGTCTGACCATTTCCATCTATTCCAGCAACACCCAGTATTTCTCCCTCTTTTATCTCAAAAGAAACATCCTTAAGATTAGAAAGTTTTCTGCGCCCGAACACATTCAGATTTTTAACTTCCAAAATCCTGTCTCCAGGTTCATTTTCTTCTATTTCAAAATCAAGAAAAACTTCTCTTCCGACCATAAGATAGGCCAGCTTTTCTTTAGTAGCATCATTCTGTGAAAGCGTTTCCACTTTATTACCTTTTCTCATAACAGTAATTCTATCTGCTATTTCCAAAACTTCATCCAATTTATGTGAAATAAAAATTATTGTTTTCCCATTTTCTTTCAGTGAACGTATGATTTTAAATAATTCCTCTGTTTCCTGTGGTGTTAAAACAGCTGTTGGTTCATCAAGTATAAGCACTTCTGCACCTCTGTAAAGAGCCTTTAGTATTTCTACTCTCTGTGCTTCTCCAACCGAAATATTAATAACTTTGCTGTTCGGTCTAATTTCAAAACCATATTTTTCTGAATAGTCCATCACTTCAGAATATGCCTTGTCATAATCAAGCAGCTTATGTTTATTAGGTTCAAAACCAAGAATAATATTTTCCAGTACCGTCATAGTTTCAGCAAGCATAAATTCCTGATGAACCATTCCAATGCCAAGCCTCATAGCTTCTCTGGCATCACTGATATTTTTTTCTTCACCATTTATTTTAACTGTACCTTCATCCTGATCATAAATTCCATAGAGTATTTTCATTAAAGTTGATTTTCCTGCACCGTTTTCTCCTATCAGGGCATGTATTTCACCTTTTTCTAAAGAAAAATCAACATGGTTTAAAGCCACAACATTGGGAAATTCTTTATAAATGCCTTTCATTTCTACTATTGGGGCCAATTTTTTCACTCCCTTTTCTACATACATCTTTTATAAATCCGGTGAGGCTGTTATACCTCACCGGTAATTATTAATCAATTATATTATCTTAGTTGCGCTGAAATCCTTCATATGAATCGACTTCAATTTCTCCATTTTTAACTTTTTCTGTCAGTTCCTGAATTCTTGTTAAAATTTCTTCAGGAAACTTATCTCCTAATGCTTCCTGCATTACTGACATATCAGTTAAGCTGACTCCACCATTAGAAAGATCCATTTTGATTGTTCTTCCACCTTCATAATTTCCTTCTGCAACTGATTTTGCAATTAAATAAGTTGCCTGGTCCATACGCTTAAGCATGCTTGTTAATATAGCACCAGGATAAATGCCGTCCTGATTCATATCTACCCCAATTGCATAGTGAGGTGTTTCATTTGCAGCTTCAAGGATACCATTACCTGTACCACTGGCAACATTCATAACAATATCTGCTCCCTGGTCATACTGAGAAAGTGTAAGCTCTTTACCTTTTACAGGATCATTAAATGTACCTGCAAATGATACAAGAACTTTTGTTTCTGGATCAATATATTTTGCTCCCTGTTTATATCCTACCAAAAAGTCATGCAGTACTGGAATATCCATTCCACCTACCCAGCCGATAATTTTATCTTTATTAACACCTTCAATTTCATCATGCTGTGTAAACATTGCTGCTGCTGCACCTGCAAGGAAAGAACCCTCATTCTGGGCAAATACAGCAGAAACAACATTAGGCAGATCAACTACACCATCAATAAGGGCAAACTTTGTATCTGGAAACATTGGTGCATTGTTTTTAACGATCTGCTGGAACTGAGTTGTATTGGCAACTACTAAATCATATCCAGCTGATGCCATAGCAATTAAATTTTGCTCCCACTCTGATGAAACACCAGACTCTAATACTTTAAGTTCAAAGCCATACTCTTCCTGAGCTCTTTTAAGACCTTCATATGAGCTGTCATTGAAAGACTGATCTCCTAAAAATCCGGATAGAACTAAAGCAACTCTCATATCACTATTTTGTGCCATTACATTAAGAGAAAACACACCTACAAAAAGTGCTAATACTAGTAATACTGAAAAAATCTTTCTCATAATTTTTTCCTCCTTGATATTTTTTGTCTTTACAACAGAATCACTTAACTGAAATGACCATAACCTCTCGATCAATTATATATAAGTTAAACTGATTAATCTAATAAAGATTTTACCGATTCTCTTTCAATTAGTTCAGTTTTAAGAACAACTTCAGTTAAGTTCGGATCCTTATTTTCGTTTATTATACCCAGCAATTCCTCTGCTGCAAGTTTTCCAATCCGGTATTTAGGCTGCCGCATAGTAGTTAAGCCGGGCCTTATAAGTGAAGCAAGTTCAATATCATCATGACCAAAAACAGATACATCATCTGGAATTTTAAGACCTTCATCAAATATGGCTTCATAAACCCCCAGTGCCATAAGATCATTTCCTGTAAAAACTGCTGTGGGATGTTCATCATCCTGCAAAATTTTCTTCATGGAATAATAGCCTGAACTGCGGCTGTAATCTCCTTTTACATAGAATTTATCCAAAAGGTTTATATTATAATCTTTCAAGGCCTTTTTAAACCCTTCAGCACGACAGCGGCCTGTATTTGTGTCAAGATCTCCTGTTATATGAGCAATCCTTTTGTGTCCTTTACTGATTAAATATTCTACAGCTTTATATGCAGATTCCGTATTATCAATTGCAACTGAAGGAATACTGCTTCCTTCAACCAGTCTGTCCAGCTGTACAACAGGAAAGCCTTCCTTTTCCAGTTTAAAAATTTCATCACAGTTTTCATAGGATAATGAAAGTATCATTCCGTCAACCTGTTTGGATCTCAGCAGATCAATACTTTCTTTTTCCCAAGTTTTGCGGTTATCTGTATTGCAGAAGATAACAGAATATCCTTCTTTTCTCAGTTCATCTTCTATACCGCGGGCAACTTCAGGAAAAAAGGGATTGCATATATCCGGAATAATTAAACCAATAGTGTAACTTTTCTGAAGAACAAGTCCTCTGGCTATAGTGTTTGGCTGATAGTTTGTTTCATCTATTATTTTTTCTACTTTCCTTTTTGTATCTGAACTAACATCAGGTTTATTATTAATTACTCTAGAAACTGTTGTGACAGATACACCAGCTCTGCGGGCAATGTCTTTTATTGTAACCTTCATTTCTACCACTCCAGAATATATTTGTAAACGATTTCGGTAACGATTTCATGTTAATTATAAAATATTTTGAAAAATAGAGCAAATAAAATTATTCACTATAAATCCAATTAAAACAGATTACCTTTCCGTTTGAATAAATATGTTTGTTATTCTACATATTATGCCTGTTTTGAAATAAAAAAACTCCCCGGGGGAGGGGAGTAAAGATAAATTCAATATTTGACTTAAAGTCAAAAACTGACTCTGATTCAAATTATAATATAAATAATATTATTTGTCCAGTAAAAAAACAAAAAAATAGTATTTTTGCAAATAAAAGTGGATCTTTTTACTCATATGCAGCCTCTAAAATAGAACGGATATCTCCTCTTTCTACCCTGCCGGCAGAAGAAAGTACTGCTGCATCATGGATTGCTTTTTCTACAATTTCTTCAAAATCTTCTTTTCTTACACCGATTTCTTTTAGATTTCTTGGAATACCTGCCAGATCTTTCAGTTCATCAAGCAGTTTAACTACTTCATCAACAGCAGCTTCAGCACGTTTTTCTGCCGGTGTAGATGCATATATTTCCGGGCCAGCCAGAGAAAGCAGCAGATCAGAATAGGAGTTTCGGCAGTAGTCAAACTTAAGATTATATTCCATACCATGTGAAAGCAGTATAGAAATTGCATCACCATGAGAAACTTCAGAAACAGATTCACAGGCATGACCAATAGCATGAATAATACCAACCATCGAATTAGAAAATGCTATTCCTGCCATTATAGAGGCATTTGCCATTGCCATTCTGTATTTCACATTATCCCCTTCCCGTACAGCAGATTTAAGATATTTTCCAATCAGTTTAACTGCTGTAAGTGCATAATTATCACTTAAGGGATTTTTCTGCAGGCCTGTATATGCCTCAACAGCATGAACAAGAACATCAACACCCAGCGAAGCTGTAAGGCGGGCCGGAAGAGGAAATGTCATCCTGGGATCAAGCACTGCAAGATCAGGCAGCAGTTTATTGGAAAGGAACTCTAATTTTAATTTTCTTTCTTCATCTGTTATTACCGCTTCTACTGTTGCCTCAGATCCGGTGCCGGATGTTGTAGGAATAACAATCAGTGGTTTCATGTCACCATGTGCTGTTTCTACTCCCACCAGTTTCCTTATATCATCTGTATTTTCCGATATCATTAAATTTATGCCTTTAGCGGTATCTATTACAGAACCTCCACCTAAAGCAATAATAGAATCACAATCATTTTCTCTAAAAACCTCAGCTGCTTTTTTTACAATATCTACTGAAGACACATTGGGGATTTTTTTGAAGATATGTTTTCCGCTGATTTCAAATCCATGCAGATGCTCAAGCAGCAGATCGAGCAGATTTAATTCATCCAGCATTTCATTTGTAAGAATAAATGGCTTTTTAATTTTAAGTCTTTCCATCTCATAGTCAAGAGTTAATAGAGCATTTTTACCTGAGTTTATTTTTACCGGATTATAAAATTCGTAATATTCAGGAAATCTCATTTCATTCACCCTTATCTTTATTTAAAGTTAATGTATGCAGAAAAAGCATTACTCTTCCTGTTTCTCTATTTATTTTATTAGGCATTATATCTTTTGTCATAAATGATGGAAGCAGATATGATTCTAAAATCTCCAGCATATAGATCATTGATACCCCAACAGAAAAATCTCCATCTATAATTAATCTATGTTCGGAAAATGAATCTCTTATACTTTCTTTTACAGAAAAAACCTGATATGCCAGCTCTTCATCTTTAAAAAAAATTTTGAGTTCAGCTTTTTTGTCATCTTCTTTAAACCCAAGATAATGTAATTTATTATTTAATTTTTTGATGAACATAAATGGCCCGTGTTTATCAGCTGCCAGAGCTGCTGTAAATTCATCAGGCCAGAATTCAAGTTCTTTTTTTATGCGGCTGTCTTTTTCAGAAAGAACAACCAGAAATCTACCTGCTGTCAGTAGAATTATTCTATCTATTATATGGTGTAGAAATTTCAACTATATTTACCTCCTAATAATTATCAAAGTTTTTTGTGTCTGGCCCTATCTCCACCGATCATTCTGGGCCTTGTTCTGCAGGCAGTAAGATGAGCTTCTCCAATCTTTTTAATAGAAAGTCTAACTGGAACTGCAACTTCTTTTAAATGCATTCCAATAAATACATCTCCTATATCAATACCAAAATCTGCTCTTATATTTTCTACCATAACCGGATCATCGAAATATTTATATGCAGCTGTGGCAAAAGCCCCACCGGCATTTCTATGGGGTATTACATTTACCTCTTCTAGATTTTCTTTTTCTGCATATTTTTTTTCAACAACCAGTGCCCTATTTATGTGTTCACAGCCCTGTACTGCAGCATATATCTCTTTTTCTTTTAGAATTTCTATTAATTTTTTGATAATTGTTTCACCTATGTTGAGATCTGTTGATGAACCAATTTTTTCTCCTTTAATCTCACTGCTGCTGCCACCTATTACCATTATATCACCTGCTCCAGCTTCAGATAAAGAAATAATTTCCCTAACAGCAGTTTTAAAATCAGAAATAATTTTTTCAGCACCCATCTATATCACCTTTCCATATTATTAATTAAATTTTTTAACGACTCCCGACTGCGGCCTTTAAATCCAGTTACCGATTCAGCAGTAACCATCGAATTATAAACAGCTTCCTGAGTTGATTCAACAGCTGCTTTAAAAACAATATCTAACTTTCGGTCCTTTAAAATTTTATTCTGCAAAAAGTCACCACTGTCATATTCTGTGATATAATCTGCAGTAGAAAAGGCAAGCACTATATCACCACTACCATTACTAATATATGTACCTGTTTTAGCAAGTCCTGCTCCTGCCCTAACACATAATCTTTTTAATTGTCTTGATGAAAGAGGAAGATCAGTGGCAAGTATTACAATAACCGATCCATCCTGTGACTTATATTCCCTATCTTCATCTTTTTCTTCCTCATCTTTTTGAGGCATAATATCACTTAAGCTTTTGCCATAAAGCAGAAAATCTTTCTTTTTACCAAAATTGCTTAATACAAGTGCTCCTAAATGATATTCATCTTCAGAAATTTTAAATCTGCGGGAAGAAGAGCCGATACCACCTTTTAATCCATAACAGGACATACCTCTCCCTGCACCAACAGCGCCTTCTCTAAAATCCTTTTTGATATTTTCTTTTGCTTTAAAATAGTCTTTTTCCTGTACTGCTAACTTTCTTAAATTATTAAGATATTGATCATTACACTCCAATACTACAGAATTAAAGCTGCCGGCTTTTCCACCAATATCTTCATTTTGTGCAAGTATATTTTTTATTAAAGCCGTAGATACTGTACCTACATTAAGTGTGTTTGTTAATACTATAGGAGATTCAATACTACCCAATTCTCTGATCTGTACAAGACCTATACTTTTGCCAAATCCATTTATAACGTGAACAGCAGCCCTCAGCTTATTTTTAAAAATATTATTTTCATGTGGCATTACAACAGTTACTCCTGTCTGGATATCACCATCGGCCAGAGTAGAATGACCTACTTTAACACCTTCAATATCAGTTATTTTGTTCCATTTGCCAGGTTTTAAACTGCTGTGCTTTTCTATATTAAAATAATCTCTTGTTTTTTTCTGCATATAATCATCCTTTTTTAATTTTCTCATTAATTATAGTTTACAACATTACCAGTATATAGGCAAATTATAGCACAAAAAAGACCTCCCTTTTAGGAGGTCCTTAAATTAACACTATTTCCCTTTACAGCTACTCTACATCAACATTTTTAAGATACCAGTTGCCATTCGGCTGAATTGTTAAACCTTTTACTCTATCTCTGTAGATAACATAAACAGACTGATGATAAAGTGGTACCCAGACAGCATTATCAACTAAATAGTTATTTGCTTTACTGAGGTATTCCAGCCTCTTTTCTTGATCAACTGTACCGCGAGATGCCTCTATATATGCATCTGCTCCATCATAAAAAGATCTGTTTGCTCCACCAATATTATCAGAGTGAAGGTTAGGATAGATCAGCTCACTTCCATCAGCAGTTAAGTTAGACCAACCCAACAGAAATAGGTCTGTGCTTCCCTTACGTGTTTCTGCAAGGTAGGCTCCCCATTCCAGAGTTCTGATATCTGCATTAATGCCAACTTCTTTTAACATAGCCTGAATCATCTCTGCATTTCGCGTATATTCTGTACTAACTGATGTGGTCCAGATTGTTGTTTCAAAACCATCAGCATAACCAGCTTCCTCTAACAGTTCTTTAGCTTTTTCCGGATCATATTCCTGACCATATTTTTCTACCTCTTCTTTATAACCAAATACCTTAGGACCAATTATACCATAAGATTTGTATGCCAGACCATTCATTGTAGCAATAATTCCATCTCGATCTATCGCATGAGCAATGGCTCTCCTTAAAGTTATGTCATTAAATTCTTCTCTTTTAAAATTAAAACCAAGATATCTTATTGGGGTACCTTTAACCATATCAATATCTATTTCTGGATTTGCTTCAAGGCGCATTAGATGTTCTGAAGGAACAGAATCAATAAAATCAATTTCTCCAGTTTCCAGCATGGCAACCTGTGTAGCAGCTTCTGGAACTATTTTGTAAACTGCCTTATCAATTTTTACCTCTCCACCCCAGTAATTATCGTTCTTTACAAGTGTCAGCTGGTTTCCAGCATCCCACTCTTCTACTTTAAATGGACCTGTTCCACATGCATTCTGCATTAAATCACCGTATTTTTTAACTGCTGCCGGACTTACAATGGCAGAATTAGAATGTGTTAATGCTGCCAGAAATGGTCCATAGGGATATTTGGTTGTGATTTTAACTGTATATTCATCAACAACCTCAATAGTATCTACCGGTTCAAGCAGACTTGCTCGTGGTGCAGCTACATTTGGATCTCTCAGACGATCAAATGAAAATTTAACTGCTTCTGCATTGAACTTAGTTCCATCATGGAAATAAACATCATCTCTTAATTCAATGATCCATGTTTTTGGGTCAGGGTTGGAATAAGATTTAGCCAGATTTGGCTTTATTTCATTTGTCTTTCCATCACGCAAAAACAGTGTCTCATAAACCTGTACCTGTACTGTAGCAGAAGCTGAATCATTTGTTAAAATAGGTGATAGGCCAACAACTTCACCACTTGTAGCATAAGTAATTACTTTTTCCTGTGCTGAAACACCAAAACTAAAAGCTGTCATTAAAAATACCATTAAAATTAAAATACTTACTTTTTTCAAAACTACTCCTCCTTCTCAATTCTTTTTTTATTTTAGCGGCTTCCGGGATCCAGTGCATCCCGGAGGCCGTCACCAATTAAATTAAAAGCAAAAACAACCACGGCAATTGCAATTCCAGGCACTATTACCATATGGGGAGCATTATAAATAAATGAACGACCTGTGCTCACCATAGCCCCCCATTCTGGAAGCGGTGGCTGTGCGCCAAGGCCTAAAAATGAAAGTGCAGCAGCCGATAAAATAGAAGAGGCAAGACGCAGTGTTGCATAGACAATTATCGGCCCAAAACAGTTGGGCAAGATATGCTTGAACATAATCCTTACATCTTTAGCCCCTAAAGCTCTACTTGCCATAACATATTCGTTTTCTTTTAAAGAAAGAACCTGTCCCCTTACAATCCGGGTAAATGTCGGTATAGACCAAATACTGATAGCTATTATGACATTAATCAGACCTGGACCCAAAACAGCAATTATGGAAAGAGCCAGCAGAACACCTGGAAAAGCAAGCATTATATCTATCAGCCGCATAATTATATTATCTGCTTTAGGATAAAATCCTGCTGCAAGTCCCAGTGAAACCCCTACAATCAATCCCAGAAAAACAGCTGAAAAACCAACTGAAAGAGAAATACGGGAACCATATATTAATCTGCTTAAAATATCTCTACCATATTCATCTGTACCAAGGAAGTGGCCATCACTACCTACAGGCTTAAATCGATTGGTGAGACTCTGTTTATATGGATCATATGGTGCTACAAAAGGAGCCAAAACTGCAATTAAAATAGTAATAATAATCAGTGTAAATCCGAACAGAGCCATTTTATTTCTTTTTAAACTTCTCCATAATTTATACAGGGTTCCTGCTTTTTTTACTTCACTTCTTCTCATTTTATCAGCCCCTACTCATATCTAATTCGCGGATCTATATATGCATAAATTAAATCAACAAATAGATTTATAAAAACAAATAATAATGCTACCATCATTACAGAAGACTGTACAACAGGAAAATCGCGGGTGCTGATTCCCCTCACTATCATTCTCCCTATGCCGTTTATTGCAAAAACAGATTCAGTTATTACTGTACCGGCAAGCAGGCGCCCAAAATTTAATCCTATAACTGTAATAATTGGAATTAAAGCATTTTTTAAAACATGTTTAATTATAACTGACTTTTCTGACACTCCCTTTGCTCTGGCAGTTCTTACAAAATCCTTACCAATTGTTTCTAACATAGATGATCTTGTCATCCTTGCAATCAGAGCTGCAGATGCCACTCCCAAGGTTGTAGCAGGCATTACAAGATGTTTAATCCATTCTAGTGTCCACCAGTTTTCCGGCAGACCGGAAATAGGCATAACTCTATATTTAACTCCAAACAAATATATTAAAACAGTACCTATCCAGAAGCTGGGAAGAGAAATACCCAGCAGGGCAATAACCATACTTAAATTATCAAATAATGAATACTGTTTTACTGCTGCAATTATACCGGCAGTTAATCCGATCAAACTGGCAATTAATATACTGCTGACTGCCAATACCAGTGTATTGGGAAATCGGTTCTTTATCATGTTTACAACAGGTTCTCTAGTCTGTACTGATTCTCCCATGTTAAGAGTTATAAGTCCTTTCACAAAAACTCCGTACTGAACATAAAAAGGTTCATTTAAACCAAGATTGTCTCTAATAGCTTCAATATCAGATTCAGACGCCTGTGGGCCAGCCATAATAACTGCTGGATCTCCAGGTGCAAGATGCATTGTAAAAAATACAATCAGCGAAACACCAATTAAAACCGGAATAATTAACAAAAGTCTTCTCACTATGTATGCAAACATACTCTCTTCTCATCCTTTCAAAACATTTAGCATAAAATATTAATTTAATTATTAAAATTATACCACGGTACTTTAATTGTGTAAAGCATTAAATAAATAGGAGTTTCCCCAAAATTTATTTTCAAGCTGCAAAAAGGGGGCTTTAGTCATCAACGAAATTTTTAGATTTATCTAAAACTCAATTCGGGTGTGA
>NZ_QPJE01000024.1 GCF_003337245.1 Halanaerobium sp. MA284_MarDTE_T2 | reverse complement strand
CAAAATGGATGGTGCCTTGCTAGGACATTGAGTCCGTCGCGCACCTTCTTCTATAGTACAAAATGGATGGTGCCTTGCTAGGACATTGAGTCCGTCGCGCACCTTCTTCTATAGTACAAAATGGATGGTGCCTTGCTAGGACATTGAGTCCGTTTTTGTCACCTGTTTTTCTCGGCGACATTTAATATCTTATCACCCCTTTATCTTTATGTCAAGGGCTGATTTGAAAGAAGTTTCCCATTTTTTAATTATATTGCAAAAAATGTGGAAATGGAAGAACTCCTTATAATTCAATTTATGAAAATAAAAACTCCTGACAAAAAATATCAGAAGGCTTAAATATAATACCATCAATTTGATCATTTGTCAAGAGTTGATTTGTTAGGAGTTTCCCCAAAATTTATTTTCAAGCTGCAAAAAGGGGGCTTTAGTCATCAACGAAATTTTTAGATTTATCTAAAACTCAATTCGGGTGTGAAATAGGGCACACTAATCAATGAGTCCTCCTGACTCATGATTAGCTCACTCCATCCTGCAGTTTAACCCTATTTCTTCCTTCATTTCGTTAAGATTCATTGACTAAAAATTTCAATATTCCTGCATCTCCCCTTTTTGCAGCAGTATATAAAAAATGGGGAAAGTCCAGTTGATTTGTACTAGCAGATTTTAACTTCTATCACAGGCACCTTATGTATAATACAGATATTTTGGCTAAAAATTGATAAATATACTGATTTAAAAACTTTCTTCAATTATACCTCCACCAATAATTAGATCATCATCATAAAAAACAACAGACTGTCCAGGAGTAATTGCCCGCTGCTTTTCTTCAAAAGTAACTCTAATTTTATTACCTTTATCGGGTTCAATATAAGCCTTTACTTCGTCACTGTTATATCTTATTTTTGCTCTTACATCCATTTTGCCATTTAGTTTTTCAATAGAAATCATGTTAATATCATCAGCAATTAAACCATTATTAAATACTTCATTATCTTTTCCAACTATTACTGAATTGTTTTGATGATCAAGTTCAACTACATATACTGGATAACCTAACGCAACTCCCAGTCCTCTTCTCTGGCCAATTGTATAATGAGCTAACCCGGAATGTACTCCTACTTTATTACCATCTGTATCCAATATAGGGCCAGTTTTAGATATTTCAGGATAATTAGTATCCAGAAATCTGATATAATCATCATCAGGCACAAAACAGATCTCCTGGCTATCAGGTTTGTTGTAAACTGAAAAACCCAGTTCTTTAGCTTTTTCTCTTATTCTTTCTTTTGTAAAATTTCCTAATGGAAATAACGTTTTACTCAGCTGCTCCTGATTAAGAACATAGAGCATATAGCTTTGATCTTTTTCTTTATCGACTCCCTTTTTGAGATTATACCTGCCATTTACTTTTTCAATTCTAGCATAATGCCCTGTAGCTATATAATCACAATTAACCTCAAGAGCTTTCTTCATCAGTGCAGAAAACTTAATTTCTTTATTACACATTACACAGGGGTTAGGAGTTCTGGCTCTACTGTATTCTTCAACAAAATAATCTATAATTTTTTCCTGAAATTCATCTTTTAAATTAAAAACAAAGTGAGGAATATCAAGCATATTAGCAACTCTTTTTGCATCCTGAACAGCAGAATAAGAACAGCAGTGATCATCTCTATCGACAGCTTCTTCATAATCTGGGAAAATATGCATTGTTCCCCCAATCACTTCATATCCTTCTTCTTTTAATAAAGCAGCTGCTACAGAACTGTCTACCCCGCCACTCATTGCAATCATAACTCTTTTCATCTAAACACCCTTTTATTCTTTAGTCTTTTTATATTTCTCAATTGCATTTTTTAATGCATCTGTAGCCAGGTTGGAACAGTGCATTTTTGCAGGTGGAAGTCCATCTAAAGCTTCTGCTACTGTATCTCTGCTTACAGTTAATGCTTCATCAAGTTTTTTACCTTTTACAAGTTCTGTCACCATACTGCTTGTAGCCACAGCAGCTCCACAACCAAAAGTTTTAAAACTTATGTCTTCAATAGTTTCATCACTATCATTTATTTTTAAATAAAGTTTAATAATATCTCCACAGGTTGGATTACCCACTTCACCTACAGCACTGGCATCCTCTATTTCACCAACATTTCTTGGATTTTGAAAATGATCCATTACTTTATCAGAATACATATTAATCAGCTCCTACTTCTTTTGTCTTTTTATTATATAAAGGTGACATTTCCCTCAATCTATTTATAATTCCTGGTAATACTTCCATTAAATAATCTATATCTTCTTGAACATTTCCATAACCAAGTGAAAATCTAATTGAACCATGTGCAAGTTCGTGTGGTCTTCCTAAAGCAAGAATAACATGTGAAGGATCGAGTGAGCCAGAAGCACAGGCTGAACCTGTTGAAGCAGCGATATCCATCATATTGAGATTTAATAATATAGACTCACCTTCAATAAATTTAAAAGTAATATTTGCATTTCCCGGCAAACGATCTTTACCCTCGGGTCCATTTAAAAGAACATCATCAATTTCAGAAAAAATTCTACTAATTAAATCATCTCTCATAGATGACAGCTTATCTGCTTTTTCCATCATCTCTTCATTAGCAATCTCAGCCGCTTTTCCCATACCAACTATTCCAGGAACATTTTCAGTCCCGGCTCTTCTTTTTCGTTCCTGAGCTCCTCCAGAACTTTGCGGTACAAGTTTAATTCCCTTTTTTACATACAGAGCTCCAACACCTTTGGGACCATTAAATTTATGGGCAGATAATGAAAGCATATCAATATTCTGTTTAACTACATTAATTGGTATCTGCCCGACAGCCTGTACAGCATCAGTATGGAATAAAATATCATGCTTTTCTGCAATCTCTGCAATTTCTTCCACAGGTTCTATTGTACCAATTTCATTATTAGCCATCATTATAGAAATTAAAATAGTATCTTCTCTTATTGAATTTTTTAACATCTCAAGATCAACAAAACCTTCTTCATCAACTTCCAGGTAAGTTACATCAAAACCTAGATGTTTTTCTAA
The DNA here is from genome assembly GCF_003337245.1 of Halanaerobium sp. MA284_MarDTE_T2. Classification (GTDB taxonomy): domain Bacteria; phylum Bacillota; class Halanaerobiia; order Halanaerobiales; family Halanaerobiaceae; genus QPJE01. The sequence continues at coordinate 25,650 of NZ_QPJE01000024.1, read as the reverse complement.
AAATTGACATGTATGCAGTACTGCATGATGCTCAATACTTGATGTAATAATGTGTTTGCCTTTATCCTTTAATGCCATAGCTGTACCTTTTATGGCTAAATTATCAGCTTCAGTTCCACCTGAAGTAAAAATAATCTCTTCAGATCGATCTGCTCCAATAAGATCAGCTATTTTTTGCCGCGCATCATCCACTGCACCTGCAGCTTTTTGGCCCGGCAAATGTACACTGGAAGGATTACCATAAATATCAGTAAAAAAAGGAAGCATTTCTTCCATCACTTCCGGCCTTACTGGTGTGGTTGCTGCATGGTCAAAATATTTACTTTTCATTGAACATCACTCCGATCTGAATGTTCTTTTATAGCCTTATCTTTAAGTTCCGCTAAAGTCATATTATCAACAACATTTTTTATACTGTCTGCAAGTTCTTCCCACAATCCATGAATAACACATTTATCAATATAATTACAAAATTCTTCTTTGTCTATAACACAGTCAACAGGAGCTATAGGTCCTTCCAGAGTTGTTAAAATATCTCCAACTGATATATCCTCAGGTTCATGATTTAACATATATCCGCCATGTGCCCCACGGACACTTTTTACCAAACCAGCTTTTCTTAAAGTTGCAAAAAGCTGCTCTAGATACTGTTCAGATATATTTTGCCTTTCGGATATTTCTCTGATAGGAATCGCCTTACCTTTTTCGTGTTCAGCTAAATCAACCATAGCTCTGAGACCATATCTACCTTTTGTGGATACTCTCATTTTCTCACCTCTGCAAACTTGAGTTAGTTTATCAACTTTTGATATTATTTTAACATAATGTATTGTTTTTGTCAACTTTAATGATTTTAATTATTTTCTATTTTTTTACTTTAACGCAAAAAATAAATGGAATTCAACCTTCAACACTTATAATTACCGAAACAAAGTTTTTTCTAATTTTAAAGAAAATTTATCTCCAGTTTTTTCTCTAATATCTCTCTGCAAATGTTCATAATCTTCAGATGAAATAATAGATTTTACTGTCCCACCCTTTTCATTATAGAAAGTATTTAATATTTCTGCTTTATGAGCTTCAAGCTGTCCTAAAATATTTCCTATTTGATTAAAATCACTCTCAACAGAAAAGAGGAAAAATTTATTTAATTCTTCAATACCGGCTTCATTAATTGCCATTCTTGCTGAATTACCATAAGCCCTTATTAATCCACCAATGCCAAGTTTTGTTCCTCCAAAATAACGTGTAACAACAATAACAGTATTGATTAAATCTGCACCTTTTATGGCATCAAGCACTGGCGGACCGGATGAACCTGCCGGTTCACCATCATCATCAAAATATTCAATAATTCCTGACTCAGATTCTACTCTAAAAGCTGAAACATTATGAGATGCATCTGAATATTTATTCTTTATCTCTTCAATTTTTTCTTCAGCTTCACTTCGATTATTTACAGAAAAAATACTGGCATAAAATTTACTATCTTTAACCTTATTCCTGATCTCAAGATTTTTTGCAGGTTTTAATTTCTTTTCAGACATCTTAATCTTCACCTTTGTCATGTTTTTCATGCAGATATCGCAAAAATTCTGCAGTCTGTTTTTCTCTCCCCAGAGAACCAGGTTGATAAAATTGTTTGTTAGATATATTATCTGGAAGATAATTTTGTTTTACATAATTATCAGGATAATCATGAGGATATTTATAATTTAGTCCATGGCCCAGATCTTCTGCTCCACTGTAATGACTGTCCCTCAGATGAACTGGAACTTTATCCTGATGATTATTTTCCACATAATTTACAGCACTATCTATTGCTTTTATAACTGAGTTGCTTTTGGGAGCAGATGCAATATATATAACTGCTTCAGCAAGTGGAATTCTGGCTTCCGGAAAACCGATTTGTTCTACAGCTCTGGCTGCAGATTCTGCAAGTATTAACGCAGTTGGATCAGCCAGTCCTACATCTTCTGCAGCATGAATAACAACTCTTCTGGCTATAAATCTTGGATCCTCTCCTGCTACAATCATTCTTGCAAGCCAATACACAGCTGCATCTGGATCAGAACCCCGCATACTTTTTATAAAAGCGGAAACAATGTCATAGTGATTGTCACCTTTTTTATCATAATTAATAATTTTTTTCTGCATAGAGTCTTCAATAATATCTTTATCTATTTTTATAATTCCATTTTTATTTTGGGGAGTTGTTAATACAGCTAATTCAAGTGTATTTAGAGCAACTCTTGCATCTCCATCTGCAAGTTCAGCAATAAATTTTAAATCTTTATCATATATATCAATCTTCAGTTCTCCAAGTCCTCTCTCCTTATCATTAAGTGCATTTTTGAGAATAGAAAAAATATTATCTGCACTTAATTCGTTTAATCTAAATATCCTGGAACGTGAAAGCAGAGGAGAATTGACTTCAAAATAAGGATTTTCAGTAGTTGCTCCCACCATAATTACAGTACCATTTTCTACAGAAGGTAAAAGGGCATCCTGCTGTGATTTATTAAAGCGATGAATCTCGTCTATAAATAAAATTGTTTTTTTATTGTAAATGTCTTTATCGGATTTGGCTTTTTTTATAACTTCTCGAATATCTTTTACTCCCGAAGTAACTGCATTTAATTTAACAAAATTTGCTTTGGTTTCTAAAGCAATAATTTGAGCAAGACTTGTCTTCCCGCTTCCTGGAGGTCCATAAAAGATAAGGGACTGAAGTCTATCCGCTTTAATTGCCCTTCTGAGAAGTTTATTTTCTCCAACAATATCTTCCTGACCAAAAAACTCATCCAGGCTGCGAGGACGCATTCTAAATGCAAGAGGACGATTTTCTTTATCATCTCTGGCATTTTCAAAAAGATTCAATGACTACACCTCTTTTCTGCAGTCTATTACTTCCTTTTCAGTAATAATCATATCGACTGGAATATCATGGTCTTCAACAGGTATTTTGTCTACTATGAATTGATCATATGTAAAAGCAATCTTAAGCTTATCTTTTCCGTTTTCTCCCAAAAATCCATCATAAAAACCACCACCATATCCAATTCTATAACCTTCTTTTGTAAATACTACCCCGGGAACTACAATAATATCTAAATCATCAGGAACAATTTCTGTTCGTAAAGACTTGAGTGGTTCACTAACTCCAAAAACACCTGGTTTTAAATCTTTATCTAAATCATTAATTTCAGCTATACCGAGAGTTATTTTTTCTTTTATTGTATAGGGTACATATAAAATATATCCTTCATCAAGCAGCCGTTCCATTAAATTATATGTTTGTACTTCTTTTCTAAAAGAAACATATGTCATTACTGACTCTGCATTTTTTACTGTTTCCAGTTCAAGAAATTTATTAGTAATTTTATTACTCCATTTAATTATTTTTTCCAATGGTATTTTTGACCTCTGATCTAAAAATTCAGATCTCATTTTTTCTTTTAGTTTCATTAATATCACCTCACCTATAAATCATAACAAAAATATTATAATTCTGCAAAAAATAAAAAAACTAACCTTAATATAGCGGTTAGCAAAAGTCATCCACTGTGCCGTATGATCATTTAATTTTGATCCCTGTCTGCCAAGTGGGTGCCCTCCTACCTGGTTTATATGTCCTCTCAATTAAGAAGGCCTATACGCCGCAGGTAGAGACCAGGCTCCCTGTGTATTGATGTTGGTCAAAATTTCTTTTGATCATTACGCACACAGCAGATGAATATATTTACTTTAATAATATATTAACACAAATTATAATGCCCTGCAAGCCTTATCAAAAAAAGACTTTCCCAATTTCCAACTCTAAAAATAATTTTCAGGAAACTCTATTTATAGAAGAGATTAGAATTTAAAGTTTTATAGAAATACCAAGTTCTTCTAATTGCTCTTTAGCTACTTTTGAAGGAGCATCTGTTAAAGGAGATGTAGCTCGCTGTGTTTTTGGAAAAGCAATTACATCTCTAATAGAATCTGTCCTGGAAGTAATCATCATCAGTCGGTCCAGCCCAAAAGCAATACCGCCATGTGGCGGTGTTCCATATTCAAAAGCTCTCAGCAGAAAACCGAATTTTTCCTCCTGTTCCTCTTGATCCATAGATAAAATAGAAAATACTTTTTCCTGCAGTGAACGATTATTGATTCTTATACTTCCACCACCAAGTTCTTCTCCATTTAATACTAAATCATAAGCATCAGCACGCACAGAAGAAGGCTTTTCATCAAGTTTATCAATATCCTCTTCAATAGGAGCAGTAAAAGGATGATGTTTTGCTACATAACGTTTTCTATCCTCATCATATTCAAAAAGAGGAAAATCAACTATCCAGACAAATTCATAAACTTCTTCTGGAATAAGATCATAATCACGAGCAATTTTCAATCTTAAGTTTCCAAGTGCTGAAGCCACTACATCTTTTTCATCAGCTACAAAAAGCAAAAGATCGCCTGTTTCAGCATCCATTTTTTCTATAACAGAATCAATTTCCGTTTGAGAGAGAAACTTAGTGATAGGAGATTTTATCTCTTCTTCGCGCAGTGCAATCCATGCAAGTCCTTTTGCATTAAAAAGTTTTACATATTCTTCAAATCCATCAATTACACTTCTCGCTGAGTTTGAACCTCCTTTAAAGTTAATTCCTTTAACCTGTCCACCTTTTTGTACTGTTCCACTAAAAATTTTAAAATCACTTTCAGATACTATATCAGATATATCTTTCAGCTCCATAGAAAATCTTAAATCTGGTTTATCAGAACCAAATCTATCCATAGCTTCCTGATAGGATAATACTCTAATTTCTTTAGGAATATCTATATCTGCTTCTGAAAATACTCTGCGCATTAATCCTTCAGTAATTTCAAAAACATCTTCTTTTGTTACAAAAGACATTTCCAGGTCTATCTGTGTAAACTCTGGCTGTCTGTTTGCCCTTAAATCCTCATCTCGAAAACATCTTGCAATCTGAAAATATTTTTCAATTCCTGAAACCATCAGCAGCTGTTTAAATATTTGAGGAGACTGAGGTAGTGCAAAAAAGTGGCCTTTATTTATCCTACTTGGAACAAGATAATCTCTTGCTCCTTCAGGAGTGCTTTTGGTTAAAATGGGAGTTTCAATTTCCCAAAAACCGTTATCATCTAGAAAATCTCTGGTTGTTTTCATTATTCTATGCCTCATCTTCATAATGTTTTTCATTTTTGGTCTGCGGAGATCAAGATAACGATATTTCAATCTCAAATCTTCTCCAACTTCCAGATAGTCTTCAATCTGAATTGGAGGAGTTTGAGCTTTATCCAAAATTCGTAATTCCTCACATTTTATTTCGATTTCACCTGTTGGAATATCAGGATTTACATTTCCTTCTGGTCTTTTTTTTACTTCACCTTTTAGGGCCACAACATATTCTGACCTCAACTTATCCGCTCTAATAAAGGACTCATCATTAAGACCAGGATTAAAAACCGCCTGTACGATACCGGAGCGATCTCTAATATCAGCAAAAATAACACCACCATGATCTCTTCTTTTTTGAACCCAGCCCATAACTATTACTTTATCACCAATATTTCTGCTGCTAATATTTCCACAGCTGTGTGTTCTTTTAAAACCTTTTATTGTGTCGCTCATACTACTTCCTCCCCATATACTAGCTGCTTCATTTCGTTGATTAGGCTGCTTAACTTAATTAATTTTTCATTACCGGTTTTCATATTTCTAATTGTTGCAGAATCATTTTCAAGCTCATCCTCACCTAAAATAATTGTGTAATCTGCATTCATTCGGTCTGCTGATTTCATCTGACTGCGCACACTTCTATCCAGATAATCCATCTCAGTTTTAAAACCTGTATTTCGCAGAAGGTCATTAAGTCTAAAAGCTTCTTTTTTTGCATTTTCCCCAATAACAGTTATGTAAAGATCAATACCTTTTTCTATTGGAATTTCTATATTTTGTGCCTTAATAGAAAGAAGCAGTCTTTCAATCCCCAGGGCAAATCCAATTCCAGGTATTTTTTTACCGCCAATCTCTTCGGCAAGTCCATTATATCTTCCACCGCCAAAAACTGTATCCTGAGCACCAAGGTGGCTGTCTTTTATTTCAAAAGCAGTATTTGTATAATAATCAAGTCCGCGCACAAGTTTAGGATTAATATAATAATTTATTTTTAAAATATCAAGATATGCCTGTACACTGGAAAAATGTCCATAACATTCCCTGCACAAATGATCGACAATTTTTGGAGCATCATCTATAACAGACTGACATCTTTCATTTTTACAGTCAAGTACCCGCAGTGGATTTCTGTCTATTCGTGCTTTACAGTCATTACAGAGAAGTTCTCTATTATTTATTAGATAATCCTTTAAAATCTCTATATATTTAGGACGGCAGTATTTACAACCAACACTGTTAAGATGCAGGGACAAATCCTCCAGACCAAAGTTTGATAAAAATCTCATTCCTAAAGATATAATTTCCGCATCCAAAGCAGGGTCATTTGAACCAATTGCTTCTACACCCAGCTGGTGAAATTGTCTGAATCTGCCTGACTGCGGTCGTTCATATCTGAACATTGGCCCAATATAATAATATTTTGTCGGCTGTGCCTGTCCATAAATTTTATTCTCTAAAAAAGATCGAATTACCGAAGCGGTTCCTTCAGGACGAAGAGTTAAGCTGCGCCCGCCCTTATCTTCAAATGTATACATTTCCTTTTCAACTATATCTGTAACTTCACCAATACCCCTCTGAAATAGTTCAGTATATTCAAATATAGGTGTTCTAATTTCATCATAATTGTAATTAGCAAACACTTCTCTTGCAACCTTTTCGATATACTGCCATTTTAAAGAAGCAGGGGGCAAAATATCTTTTGTCCCTCGCGGTGCATTAAACTGCATTAAAAATCACCTCTATTATCAATATTTTAATTTAATAACTCAATTAGTTATTATCAGATTCAACCTCTGTGCTTTCTGTAGAATCATTTGTAGTCTTATCTTCCGGCAAATTTTCATTTGGCAGCTGTTCATCATTCCCACTGCTCTGATTTTCTGCTGCTTTATTTTCCTGCTCCATCTGCTGATTTAAGTCCTGTATTATCTGCATTTCCTGCTTTGCTTCTTTTTCTGCACCTAAACTATTAAACTGCATAAACAGCTGATAGTGAGCCATAAAATCACTGCCTGCTAGTTCAGAAGCTTTTTTAAGCTGTGCAACTGCAGCATCATTTTTGCCCTGCTGTCTATAAAAGTTAGCCAGATTCATGTGCAGATCAAAGTTATCCGGATATTCTTCCAGTGCAGTATTGTAAGTTTTTTCTGCTTTATCTTTATTTCCGGCTCCACTATATGATGCAGCTAAATACTGATAAAATACAGGGCTCGGATTTTCTTCTATCAGAGAACTGAATTTTTCTACAGCTGCAGCATAATTACCGTTATTTAGTTCCTGATAGGCATTTAAAACTGGATCATGAATAATAATTTCCGATTCTGCTTTTAAATTTTTCAACCAGCTGCTAAATGCAGCATTTTGTTTTTCTCTTAAAATTTCTTTTTCTAGTTCGTCTTTAACATCTTCATATTTTGGTCTCTCATTTTCCTGTCCTGCTGGCTGATTTGATTCCTCTTTTGACTGCTGATCAGCAGTATCTAAATCTTCATTTTGTCCTTCATTATCTTCTGTATCCTTTTTGGGATATTTTTCATTATACCTTTCTTCAATTTCTTCTTTGGAAACAGACACACTGCTGTAACTTTTATCTATTGTCTGCTGAATCTTTTTAGTGGTCTGTAAATTAAGCCTAATATCATCTTTTAGCTGAGCTGGAGAATAATTCTGCTTCTCCAGTTTCTTTTCGAATTTTTTATTTAGTTCTTCTTTTGTTAATTCTTCTTCTGATTCTATATTTTGAGAAACAATTTGATTATATACTTCTTCTACCTCTTTATCATCAACTACTGGAGATATATTCAATTCTTCTGCCTGCTGCATAATTAATTCTCTTTCGATTAAAGAATTTAAAACATTATATTTAAACGAAATAATTTGGGCATTGCTCAAATTTTGCTTAGGTGCCTGCCTCTGGAGCATTCTCATAAATTCCTGCTGTGTTATTTCTGAACCATTAACCTCAGCTATAACACCAGGAGAACCTGTTGAACTAGAACCAGTATTATTGTTGCTTAAATATGCGCCATATCCCATAAATCCACCGGTTATTACAAAAGCAACTACAACAAAATAAACTATTATTCTACTATTTTTGCGTAAAGTATCAAACAAGCTCTACACTCCCCTCTCTAAATCAATTAGATAATTTAATTCTTTTTAATTTTAACTTATTACTAATTCTATGTCAAACTGCTGTATATTGAAGGCCAAATATTTGTTTTAAAACTTTTAAGTTTTAAAGAATTTCCATGACCGGGATAAACAACTGTATCATCTGGTAAGGTAAGCAACTTATTTTCAATTGAATTTTTTAATGCTTGTTGATTAGCTCCCGGAAGATCCGTACGACCAATTCCATTACTAAATATAGTATCTCCACTAAACAAAATCTTTTCTTCAGAACAGTAAAAAGACATACTTCCTGCTGTATGGCCGGGTGTATGCAGAACTTTAAATTTAAATTTATCAAATGTTAGTATGTCCCCATCTGCAATAAATTTATCAGCTGGTGGGCTTGTTATCTTCCTGGAACTGTAAAAATAGCCCGACATATTTTTGGCAGGATCTGTAAGAAGTTCATTATCTTTTTTATGAATTATTATTTCTGCCGCAGTTTTTTGTTTTAAAAACTCATTTGCACCTATATGGTCAAAATGACCGTGTGTATTAATAATAAATTTAAGATGCAAACTTTTTTTATTTAAAAAAGCAAGTACTTTTTTACCATCATCACCAGGATCAATAATATATGCATTATCATGAGAATCAGATATAATATAAGATTTTGTAAACATTGTTCCTAAAGCCATTGTTTTTATCTTCATTTTTAATTCACCTATTTAGAATGTTTTTTTACTATCAATAAGAAGTGTAACAGGTCCATCATTAATTAAAACCACATCCATCATTGCCTGAAATACACCAGTTTCAACTTTAAGATCTGTACTATTTTTAATCTCATAAACAAAATAGTTATAGAGAATTTCAGCAGCATCAGGTGGAGCAGCATCAAAAAAACTGGGCCTCCTACCCTTTCTGCAGTCCCCAAATAAAGTAAATTGAGAAACAATCAGTATATCTTTTTGTAAATCTACTGCAGATAGATTCAACTGTCCATCTTTATCATTGAAAATTCTTAAATTCACAATTTTATTAACCAAATAATCAGCATCAGACTGATCATCATCATTCCCCACACCTAAAAATATTAATAAACCGGGGCCAATTTCCCCGGTGATTTCTTTATCTGCTTCAACAGAAGCAGATTTAACTCTCTGTACTACTGCACGCAATTTTTTATCACTCCCATTACCTTGGTTTAGATCTATTAACATTAAGAACACCAGAAATTGATTCTATTTTTTTCATTATATCGTGCATATGCTCTATACTGCTTAATTCTAAAGATAAATTAACTACTGCACGATTGTCACTTTTACTTGTTCTTGCCATTACTGACAGAAGATTTAACTTTTCTTTTTTTATAAGTGTTGTTATATCATTTAACAGAGCATTTTTATTTACAGCATCAATTCTCAAGTCAACCTGATAGGATTCTGTTCGCCCTCTATCCCAGTTGACCTCAATAATTCGTTCAGGTTCACTTTTCTTTAACCTCTGCAAATTGCGGCAGTCTGTGCGGTGAACAGATACACCCCTTCCTCTGGTAATATAACCAGTAATATCATCACCAGGTACAGGATTACAGCATTTAGCCATTCTTACCAACATATTTTCCATGCCGCGAACAGAAACACCTTTATCAACAGATGATTTGCTTTTAACCTTAGGTGTAATCTTCTTGTCAATATCCTTTTCTGGTTCATACTCATCTAATTTTGTTATAATTTGTTTGGGACTTAAATTACTATAACCAATTTCTTCAAATAGATCATCTACTTCTTTACGTCCCATATCTTTGGCAATACGTTTTAATTCTTTTTCTTTTTTCTTTTCCTTTAAACTAATATTATGCTTTTTTAGTTCTTTTTCAAAAGAATCTCTTCCTTTTTGTATAACTTCATCTCTTCGCTGTTTTTTAAACCACTGCTTTATCTTGCTTCTGGCTTTTGAAGTCTGTACAAAATTAAGCCAGTCTCTACTCGGACCATTACTTTTTTTAGAGGTCAAAACTTCTACAATATCCCCATTGTTTAGTTTATACTCGAGTGGAACTATTTTACCATTAACTTTAGCTCCTACACATTTATGGCCAACCTCTGTGTGAATATGGTAGGCAAAATCTACCGGTGAACCACCTTTAGGTAGTGATACTACATCTCCCTTAGGAGTAAATACAAACACTTCATCCTCAAATAAATCAATCTTTAGTGTTTCCATAAATTCCTGTGGTTCCTGAAGATCTTTCTGCCATTCTAAAAGCCTCCTCAGCCAGGATAATTTTTCTTCAAATTTTTCATCGCCAACCTTACCTTCTTTGTAACGCCAATGTGCTGCAATACCATATTCGGCAGTTTTATGCATTTCATAGGTTCTTATTTGGACTTCAAGAGGATCACCATTAGGACCAATTACTGTTGTATGCAGTGACTGATACATGTTTGATTTAGGCATAGCAATATAATCTTTAAACCTACCTGGTATTGGTTTCCATATCTCATGAATAACCCCTAAAACTTCATAACATTCTCTAACGTTTTCAACAAGTACCCTTACAGCAGTTAAATCATATATTTCATCAAACTCAACTTCTTTACGCTGCATTTTATTATATATGCTGTATAGGTGTTTAGGTCTGCCGTAAATTTCTGCCTCTATATTCTGTTTTTTTAATGTGTCTTTTAAAGTGTCTATTGCCTGCTGTATATCATTTTCTCTCTGTTTTCGATTTGCCTGCACTTTCTGAGATAATTCATAATACATATCTGGCTGAATATATCTAAAAGCAAGATCTTCAAGTTCCCATTTTATTCTGGACATACCTAGTCTGTGTGCCAAAGGTGCATATATTTCTAATGTCTCCTGCGATTTTTCTATCCTTTTCTCTTTTTTTAAATAATTCAATGTTCTCATATTATGCAGTCTGTCGGCCAACTTTATCAAAACAACTCGAATATCTTCAGCCATAGCTACAAACATTTTTCTCAAACTTTCTGCCTGCTGATCTTCCTTTGTTTTAAATTCCATTCTTGTAAGTTTGGTAACCCCATCAACAAGATGTGCAACTTCATCTCCAAATTCATCAGCAATATCATCACTACTTATTTCAGTATCTTCAACAACATCATGAAGCATTGAAGAGACAATAGAAACAACATCAAGTTCAAGATCAGCCAAAATTATTGCTACTCCAAGAGGATGATCCACAAAAGGTTCTCCGGAAACCCTATACTGCCCCTCATGAGCTGCAGCTGCATAATTATAAGCTTTTTTTATAAAATCAATATCAGGATTATCCATATAATTTTTTATTCTCTTTAAAAGATCATCCAGTTCCATTCAAATTGCCCCTTTTTCAGCATAAATGATTTAATCAATCAGCAGTGATCTAATATCATAACCTTCTAACATTTTGCGTCCCTCTAAGTTTCCTAATTCTAAAAGAAATCCACAGCCGATAACTTGTCCTCCCAACTTCTCAATCAACTCAACCGCAGCTTTGGTTGTTCCACCAGTGGCAAGCAGGTCATCTATTAATAAAATCTTATCACCCTTATCAATTGCATCTTTATGTATTTCCAGTTTATTTTTCCCATATTCAAGCTCATAGGAAATACTCAAAGTATCATAAGGAAGTTTACCTGGTCTTCTTATTGGTATAAATCCTTTATCCATTTCTAAAGCCAGGGGTGTACCTACAATAAAACCTCTGGCTTCAATTCCAACTACATAATCAAATTCTTTATTATTAAACATATCAGCCATTTTTACAATAGCTTCTTTAAATGCATTTTTATCTTTCAACAGAGGTGTAATATCTTTAAACAAAATACCTTTTTCTGGAAAGTCTGGTATGTTTCTGATTTTTTCTTTAAGATTCATCATTTTCCTCCTCAAAATTCTTTATTAAATCAATTAAATCAAAAAGATTATCTTTATAGGCGGCAGAAACAAAATCATCAAATTTTTCCATTTGCCTTGATAATTTATTATAACGTATTGAATTTGATAAGTCCAATTTGTTTTTGCCAGGATCAGTAAAAAAAACAGTACTGTTATTAATTTTAATTAACCCAATTTGCTTCAAAATTTTAATATTATTTTCAAAAATATCTGCTGACTTTTTACTGATATTGTTTTTATTTATATAACTATTTTTTATGGAATTTAAATCCTCATTTTTATACTGCTCTTTTTTTAAAAAAATGTAAAATTCAGATATATTGTTTCTATCAGGACAATTTATACTAATTAGCCTTTTGTTTAAAGCTATATCCTTTTTTGAAAACATAAAAACAACTTCTAATTTTTCATCTTTAGAAGTGAAAGAGTGCAATATTTCAGAAAAATGTTCCAGAGAAAATGGTAAAGAAAAAAATATTAATTTATTAATAAAGTTTTTCCGACTTATTTTTCTATTATCAGCATCTGAAAAAAAATAAATATCCTTATATTTTTCGATAAGTTTATGTTTCAATTTCTGATTATTAATATATACAGAAATATTTTCATCCTGATAAAAATCAATAAAGTTTTCCAGCAGTAATAATTTATTATTATTTTTTCTATAATCAAAGATTTTCATTCTTTTTGAATTAAATACTGCTGCAGTAAGACTGCTGTAATTTGAAATTTTAACATCAATTATTTTAAGCTGAATATTTTCTCTGCCCTGCCACCTGTTTATTTCTAGCTGACATAAAGTATCTATTCTATTGTTTTGTATTTGTTCTGCCAAATAACCCATATTAAAAGCAATAGCTGAAATTTTACTGTTAATATTAAATTTTAAATGTTTTTTTTCTTTACCAATTTTAAAACAGTTACTAACTTTTATATTTTTAATTAAAAATTTTGGTGATGGATTTGCTACACCAAAAGGTCGTAATTTATCAAGCTTTTTAACAAATTTTTTAGTTATATCATTTATGTCCAGCATCATATCAGCTTTTATTTTAGGAACAAAATCCTGCTTGTTTAGTTCTTCTTTTGTTGCAGAGATAAAATCATTTTTAAAATTTTGGAAGCTGTCCATATTAATTGTAAGACCGGCAGCACCATAATGGCCACCAAAATTTATCAGATCATCTCTACAGCTGTTTAAGGTATTAAAAAGATTTAAAGCAGGTATGCTTCTGCCAGATCCTTTACCTACCCCATCTTTGTCCACGGCTATTAAAATAACCGGCAGATTATACTCTTCTACCAATTTTGATGCTACAATTCCAACAATTCCAGAATGCCACCTCCTGTCTGCCAGTATAATAGCTCTCTCTTCACAGATATCGGAAGATTTTTCAATCTTTTGCAGAGCCTGCTGATATATTTTTTTTTCTTTTTTCTGCCTCTTTTTGTTTATATTTATTAAATATTCAGCAATTTTATCGGCTTTCTTTTGATCTTCAGTAATAAGAAGTTCAAGAGCCTTTTCAGCACTATCAATTCTGCCGGCTGCATTAAGTGGGGGGGCTATAATATAACCAATCTGACCAGCTGAAATTTCATTAATATTTAACTTCAATTTTTCTATAAGCCGGTTCAAACCGGGTATGTAATTTAACTTTATATTTTTTAATCCATGTTTTACTAAAATCCTATTTTCATTAGTTAATTTAGCTATATCAGCAACTGTCCCCAGAGCTGCCAAAGGAATCAATCCAGTAAGTATTTCTTTCATACTGCAGCCTTCATTAATTTCCAGAGCCTGACATATTTTGTAGGCTACACCCACTCCAGAAAGATTTCTAGCAAAGTGATTATTCTGCTCCAGAAGATGGGGGTTTATTACCGTATAGGCTAATGTATTTTCTTTTTCTGGAGTGTGATGATCTGTTATTATAACATCAATTCCAAAACTATTTGCCAATTCAATTTCTTTTACAGCATTAATTCCACAATCAACTGTAATAAGCAGGTCTATATTCTGTTTGTATATTTTTTTAAAAGCTTCTTTATTTAAACCATATCCTTCTTTCTGTCGATCAGGTAGATAATATTTTACTTTTACACCAAATCTTTTTTTTAGATAAAGATAAAAAAGAGCTGTTGACGTTATTCCGTCAACATCATAATCACCATATATCATTATATTTTCTTCATTTTCAACAGCCTTTTTTATTCTAATTATTGTTTTTTCCATATCTTTAAAGTCAAATGGATCAGATAAATAATCCAGATCTGATTCCAGAAATATCTGTTTTTCTTCTGCTGTTTTCAATCCTCTAATTTCCAGGATATCATTAAGAATATTATCTGAATTATTTGTGGTCCAGTCAGTCAATTCCCAGAATTTATTCATACATAATCACCAATCAATTTATATTATCATCATCTTCATTATTTTTGGATAAGCTGTTTTTCTCTACTATATTACTGGTTTTCTGATCTTCAAGATAAGAAAACTGTGCTTTTAATTCACTATATTTTTTCTGAAGCTGTCTAATTTCTCGTTTTAATTTAATTTGTTTTAAAGAACTAAAAAGTCCCATAATTAATGCACCAACAGCCATAGAACCAAGCACTACTACTACAAGTGACGTCTGAAAAGAATAGTTAAAAAAAGATAAAGTAACCGACACAGCATTCTGCATGGCAAAAATAGCTATTAAAAGCGCAAAAACTAATGCAATTATTAAATTTCTCTGCACGCCTCCACCTCCTTAATATTTTCCGGATTTAAAAATAGAAATAACAAGCCAAAAGCCAAGCACCCCGGCCATTATATAACCTATAAATCCAAACAGTGGAATATTAAAAATTTTAGGATCCATATTAGTCTGTATAAGCATAGTTGATCCTATAATTAATGCTGAAATTATTAAACTTACCGATAAGCGATTTGTCACTACATCCAGCTTATAGATGAAATTTTCTAAATTGCTGTGCTTAAAATTAATAGTGAAATCATCCTGCACAAGTTTTTCCAGCAGCTCTTTTAACTGTGTTTTTGTTTCATAATTTTTCTTTCCAAACTTCCACAAACCTGAGTTAATTCGTTTTTTGATATTTTTAGGATTAAAACGATCTTTCAATATTTCTTCAATAAACTCTCTTCCTACATCCACCACATTAAAATCAGGATCAAGGTTTAAACCAACACCCTCGCTGACACCAATTGCCCGAAATAGAAGAAAAAATTCCTGAGGCATTCTAATTTTATGTTCAAATATAAAATGCTGTACATCTTCAAAAACAACTTGAAATTCTATATCAGTTAAATCACTTCCATAATATCTGTCCAGCAATTTTGTCATGTCCAATTTAAAGCGCCGCCTGTTTAAATCATCAGGTGCCTCACCTAAAATCAATATTATGTCTGTTAAAACATTGATTTTTTTATTTATCAGAGCATAAAATAGCAGGGCGAGCATATCCTTATCTTCTTCAGTAATCCGCCCTACCATTCCAAAATCTACATATGCCAGCACCTTATCATCCACTACAAAAATATTACCGGGATGAGGATCGGCATGAAAAAAACCATTAATAAGTACCTGCCGCATAAGGGCTTTTGCTCCTAAAACAGCCAAAAATTTATTGTTGGGATGATCCGAATCAATATTACCAAGTTTTTCTCCAATAATTTCTTCCATAACCAAAACATTTGCAGTTGATAATTCCGAATAAACCTCTGGAGCTTTTATATTTGGATTATCTTTAAAATCACTGGTAAACCTAAATATATTGGCCATTTCACTTTTGAAATTTAATTCATCCCGTATTGCCCTTTTGAATTCCGAAATAATTTCAACCGGTCTTATAAATCCGGTAAAAAGATCTCGTTCCTGAGCTATTTCAGCCAAATTTTCCATTATTTCTATATCAATATGTATGTTCTTTTCAATATTAGGTCTTTTAACTTTCATAATTGCCCTGCTGCCATCTTTTAATATTAGCCGGTGTGTTTGTGCAATTGAAGCTGCTGCTGTAGGTTCTTCATCTATTTCTGTAATATTACTATCATATTTATCACCAAGCTCTTTTTTTAAAAATTCTTCTATCAGTTCAAAAGGTTCTGCTGGAACTCTGTCCTGCAGTTTCTGCAATTCTTTGATAAAAATTGGAGGCAGTATATCAGCACGGGTACTTAAAAGCTGTCCCAATTTTATATAGGCAGGGCCAAGCTCCTGCAGCACTTCCCTAGTTCTAACTGCAAGCATTTTCCCACTTGGTCTTTCTTCTTTAGAAATTCTTTTGCGAAAGGGCAGATATTTTTCTAAATCTAATTGTGATATTATAAACCCCAGTCCATTTTTCAATAGTATCTGTGCAATTTCACTATATCTCTGAAAATGTCTGTAGTGTCTTGGAATATTAAAATTCATAAAAAGATCACAGCCTTTTTAAAAGTTAGAAACCCCCTCATGCAGGAAATATCATAAAGGGGGTAAAGTACTATTTTTATCTTTTCTGCACCTTTTTCTGCCAGGTAACAAGCAGAGGACTTGCTACAAAAATAGAAGAATATGTTCCAGCAAACATTCCAACAAATAAAGCAAGCATAAATGTTCTAATAGATGTCCCTCCAAAAAAATAAATAGCAAGTATTGTAATCAGTGTTGTTAAAGAAGTATTAATAGATCTTGGTAGGGTATCTACAACAGCTTTATTAGCAAGTTCTATAAATGGTGTTCTGTGCATTAATTTCATGTTTTCTCGTATTCTATCGAAAATGACTATTGTATCATTAATAGAATAACCAATAATTGTCAAAAGTGCCGCAACAAAAGGTGTATTTACCTCTTTACCGATAATAGCAAAAATACCCAGAGTTATTAAAATATCATGCATTAATGTTATGATAGAAACTGCAGCAAATCTAAATTCAAATCGGTAACTTATATAAGCGACAATTCCAATTGAAGCAACAAGCATTGCCAAAAGCGCATTTATTCTGAGTTCTTTTCCGATTAAAGGCCCCACCATTTCTGTTCTCAACATTTCTGTTGACGGAATTTCACTGTGAAGCGCTTCTTCAACTTTTATAATTTCTTCAGAACTTAATTCTTGAGCTCTTATCAGGACTCCATGTATATCTCTTTCAGTTGTCTGCTGAATTTTACTTCCAGCAGCTATATCTATTTCTTCCAGTATTGTTCGAATCTGATCAGTAGTAACAGCATGATCAAATTTGAATTCAAGCAGTGTACCACCCTGAAAATCAATTCCTAAATTTAATCCATTGATCAAAAGAAAGATTAACCCAACAGCAATAACTACAGTTGAAATACTATACCAGATTTTTCTCTTACCTAGAATATCCAATAATATTACCCCCTTCTGACTCCAAAAGCCTTGTTTTCCTGCATTAATTTACTACCTGTAAAAAAATCAATAATATTTCTTGAAATAAAGAAAGCAGTAAACATGCTTACTAAAACACCTATACCTAATGTTACAGCAAAACCTCTTACTGTTCCACTAGTAAAGTAGGCCAGAATCAGGGCAGTCATTATTGTAGTTATATTCGCATCAATTATAGTTGTATAAGCTCGTTTAAATCCTGCATCGATTGAAGCTCTAAGTGTTTTTCCACTTTTAAGTTCATCCTTAATTCTTTCAAATATAATTATATTTGCATCTACAGCCATACCAATGGATAATATAAGTCCGGCAATTCCCGGCAAAGTAAGCGTTGCTTGAAGTCCTGCCATAGTACCCATAAGTAAAAGTCCATAAATTACCAGAATAACTGCTGCTAAAATTCCCGGAAATCTGTAATAAAAAATCATATATATTCCCACCAACATCAATCCAATAAGTCCAGCAGTAATACTTTTTTGTATTGAAATTTTACCCAGTGTAGGACCAACTGTCCTTGTTTCTATAATTTCAACAGGAACAGGTAGTGCACCTTCACGAATTAAAATAGCATCTTTTTCGGCTGCTTCCACGCTTTCATATCCTGTTATCTGTCCTTTTTCCCGAATAACAGATTGTACAACAGGATTTGTAAGCTGTTCATCATCAAGATAAATTCCAATTTTTCTTCCCATATATTCACTTGTAATTTCAGCAAATTTTGCTGCTCCCTCTGAAGTTAAAGTAAATGATACAACTGGACGTCCATACTGATCATAATCTGCTCTGGCATCTTTAACCACTTCTCCAGTCATTAATATATCACCGGCAGTATTTCTGAATGTAAGCATCGCAGTTCTACCAATAGTATTAATTGCCTCATTTGGATTATCAATAGCTGGCAGTTCAACTATTATTCTGTCCGATCCTTCACGCTGAATAACCGGCTCTGTCAGACCAAGCTGATTTATCCTTCTTTCTATTACACTCTGTATACCTGCCATTACAGTATTATCAATGGGCCTCTCTTCAGTTGGTTTGGCCTGTAAAACAATATGTGCCCCACCTCTTAAATCAAGCCCCAAATTAATTCCATAAAAGGAATAAAGAAAATATGCAAATGCTATTATGGCAACTATTATAATTAGCTTTATTGTTCTTTTCTGCTTATATCTCATTAAAAAAGTTTCCTCCTAACAGTAAATTATTAATAATGGCCGATTTAAGAAGATAACTGATAATCATAATGATCAATTAATCTCATAGAATTAAGAGGCCAGTAAACCCAGAAAGCCTTTCCTGATATGGAATCATAATCAACAAACCCAACAATACCTGGAAATCTGCTGTCAGCACTGTGATTACGATTATCACCCAGAACAAACACACTTTCAGATGGAATTTGATAGGGCCCAAAATCTCCTATCATTTTTTCGGGCAAATATGTTTCTTCAATGGCTTCACCATTAACATAAGTAACACCGTCTCTAATATAGACGGTATCACCTGGAAGTCCAATTACCCTTTTAATATATTTTTTATCCGGAGCCCCCTGAGGAGTAAAAACTATTATATCTCCTCTTTCGGGTGGATGAAATCTATAAATAAATTTATTAACAAATAATCTTTCTCCATCATGAAGTGTATTGGCCATAGAACTTCCATCAACTACAAATGACTGGGCAACAAATGTAATTATTAAAAAAGCCAATATTCCTGCAATAACAAGAGACTGCAAAAATTCTTTGATTGCATTACTCACAACTTTTCCCCCAGTATAAATTTTCTTTTTTTATTCTTCTTCGGTAGTAACTTCAGTATTATCAACAACTCGAGCAATGGCATTTTTAACAAGATCAATATCAACATTTGAAGAAACTCTGATTTTTATATTATTATCTTTTATCTTTATTACTTTACCCTTAATTCCTCCAATTGTAACCACACTGTCACCAGATTTTAAATTATCCAGCATCTGCTGATGTTCTTTTTTCTGTTTTCTCTGTGGTCTGATTAAGAAAAACCAAAATATTCCAAAGATTAGCACCCATGGTAATATTGCATATACATAGTCCATTTTTATCCTCCTAATTAATTTTTTTCTCACATTATTAATTTTTTCTCTCATTACTAATTCAACAATTAAAATAATATTCCTGCTAAATTTTTAATTTAATTTTTACAATATATATTTATTTATTAATATTATATTGTTTATAAAAATCATCTCTAAACTGAATAAAATTATCTCTGTCAACAGCTTCTCTTATTTTTTTGGCGAGGTTCAACATAAAATACAGATTATGATATGTAGTTAACCTCACTCCGAGTATTTCATTTCTTTTTAAAAGATGTCTTATATATGCACGGCTGTAATTTTGGCAGACATAACAGCTGCATTCACTGTCAGGTGGAGAAAAATCTTTTTTGTACGCTGCATTACGTACCGTTAATCTCCCTTCAGAAGTGAAAATCTGCCCATGTCTTGCAATTCGAGTCGGCATAACACAGTCAAACATATCTATTCCATAATAAACTCCTTCAATAAAATCTTCCGGTGTTCCTACTCCCATTAAATACCGTGGTTTATTATCAGGCATTAATAGGGTTGTGTATGACAGTACATCATACATAATATCTTTTGGTTCTCCAACACTTAATCCCCCTAAAGAATAGCCGGGAAAGTCAAGTTCAAGCATTTTTTCAACACTTTTTTGTCTTAAATCTTTGTAAACTCCACCCTGTATAATACCAAAAAGTATCTGACTGCTGTTCTGCATCTCTTTCTTACACCTTTCAGCCCATCTTACTGTTCTATCCAGTGACTGATCAACATATTTTTTTTCTGCTGGATAAGGTGGACACTCATCAAAGGCCATAACTATATCTGAACCAAGATTTTTCTGAATCTGCATTGACTTTTCTGGTGAAATAAAATGTTTTGATCCATCTAAATGAGATCTGAAATAAACTCCTTCCTCTTTTATTTCCCTGAGATCTGACAGACTAAATACCTGAAATCCACCACTATCAGTCAGTATTGGTCGATCCCAGTTCATAAATTTATGCAGTCCTCCTGCTTTTTTAATAAGTTCATCTCCCGGACGCAAATAAAGATGATAGGTGTTTGCAAGTATAATTTGTGATTCAATTTCTTTTAATTCACGTGGAGACATGGCTTTTACTGTAGCCTGAGTACCAACAGGCATAAAAATAGGAGTTTCTATATCTCCATGACTGGTCGTTATTCTACCTCGCCTGGCAGCACTATTGGCTGATTTTTTTAGTAATTTAAAATTAAACAACAATTACTTCCCTCCCTGATTTTTTATAAACATCGCATCTCCCAGGCTAAAAAACCTGTATTTATTTTGCACTGCTCTTTGGTAAGCTTTTAAAATAAATTCTCTTCCTGCAAATGCGGATACAAGCATCAACAGAGTAGATTTTGGAAGATGAAAATTAGTTATCAAAGCATCTACAACTTTAAATTTATAGCCAGGATAAATAAAAATATCTGTCCAGCCTTTAAAAGCCTTCAGCTTACCACCTTCAGCAGCAGATTCCAGAGTCCTAGTCACAGTTGTCCCTACTGAAACAACTTTATTCCCTGATTTTTTAACTTTTCTTATTAAATCAACAGTCTCAGCAGAAATTTCTGCATATTCGGAATGCATTTTGTGATCTTCAATATTTTCTTTTCTGACCGGTCTGAAAGTACCCAGGCCTACATGTAGTGTTATAAAATCCAGATAAACTCCTTTATACCTAATTTTATCCAATAATTCATCTGTAAAATGAAGTCCGGCAGTAGGTGCTGCAGCTGATCCTTTTTTTTGGCTGTAAACTGTCTGATATCTTTCTGGATCTGAAAGTTTATTTTTTATATATGGAGGTAGAGGTATTTCTCCCAATTCTCTTATTATTTCTTCAAAATCACCTTTATCCCAGGAAAATTCTAAAATTCTTCCTCCAAATTCAGTGTATTCCATAACTTCAGCTTTTAAAATACCTCCAAAATCTATTTTTACTCCCTTTTTAGCTCTTCTGCCTGGTTTTACCAGAACCTTCCATCTTCCTTCAGAAAGTTCATTTAAAAGAAGTATCTCAATTTCAGTACCTGTTGGTATTTTTTCTCCATAAAGCCGAGCCGGAATTACCCGACTGTCATTCATTATCACTAAATCGCCTGGGTTCAAATATTCAGTAATATTTCTAAAAACATCTTCTTTAATTTCTTTTTTTTCTGCATCTAATACCATAAGTTTGGACATATCTCTTTCCGGAAGAGGTTTTTGTGCTATTAGTTCTTCCGGTAGTTCATAATCAAATTCATCAACCTTCATATCTCAACCTCCAAAACTATTTTCTAAATAGATCAAATGTAATTTTTTGTTCACCTTTTTTGATACCCAGATGCTCATATGCCTTTAAAGTTGCTACTCTACCACGGGGAGTCCTATCTATAAAACCAAGCTGCAGTAAATATGGTTCATAAACATCTTCAATTGTTTCTGTTTCTTCACTTATTGAAGCAGCCAGTGTATTCAGTCCAACCGGACCACCGCTGAATTTAACAATTATTGTTTTTAACAGCTTATGGTCAATTCGATCAAGACCAAGCTGATCAATTTCGAGAAGTTTTAGTGCCCCATTAACAGCATCAACATCAATCACTCCATCTGCTTTTACCTGTGCATAATCTCTTACTCTTTTAAGAAGTCTGTTCCCAATTCTTGGTGTACCTCTTGATCTTTTAGCTATTTCTAAAGCACCAGCTTCAACAATTTCCAGCTGGAGAATATCTGCTGATCTTAATATAATCTCCCTCAATTCCTGATGTGAATAAAATTCCAGTCTATTAATAACTCCAAACCTATCCCTAAGTGGGGAGCTGAGTAAACCGGCTTTTGTAGTTGCACCAACCAGTGTAAATGGAGCCAGATCCAGCCTGACCGATCTTGCACTGGGTCCTTTCCCAATAATAATATCAAGACAATAATCTTCCATTGCTGGATAAAGTATTTCTTCCACCATTTTATTAAGCCTGTGAATTTCGTCAATAAATAGCACATCATGTGGCTGTAAATTTGTTAAAATCGAAGCAAGATCACCTGGTCGTTCAATGGCTGGCCCGGATGTTCTGTGTATATTAACATTAAGCTCATTTGCAATAATATTGGCAAGAGTTGTTTTCCCCAGCCCAGGCGGCCCATAAAGCATAACATGATCCAGTGCTTCTTCTCTTTCTCTGGCTGCTTTTATAAATATTTTTAATTTTTCTTTACATTTCTTTTGACCTACATATTCTGTAAGAGTTTCCGGCCTCAATCCTCTATCAAGACCGTGATCATCACTTTTCTTTTTGGGAGAAACTATTCTTCTTTCACTATTATCCATAGTTATCTCTCCTTACCCAAATAACTCAAAACCCGTCTTATTTTCTCTGAAACTGATGTGTCCTTATTAAAATTCATCTCCTGAAGTGCTTTTGCTATTTCCTTTTCATTATAACCTAAAGATAAAAGTGCATCTATAATATCATCTCGATCTTCAGCAGAATGTTCCGAGTATTTCTGAACAGTATTTAAACCGGCTGCAAATTCTTCTAATTTACTCTGCAGCTCCAAAATTAATCTTTGAGCTGTTTTAGGGCCAATTCCAGAAATTTCTTTTAAAATAGCCTGATTTTCCTGAAGAATAGCAGATATAAATCTATCTGTCGGCATAGAATTTATTATATTCAATGCTGCTCTAGGACCAATTCCATTTACATTAATTAAAATTTCAAAAAGTTCTTTATCACTTTTTTTAGGAAAACCAAATAATTTAAGAGCATCTTCTCTTACATATGTATATATAAAAATTTCAATTTTTTCTCCCAGAGAAGGCAGTTTTGTAAATCCTGCCAGTTCTATTTCAAATCCTATCCCATTTATTTTCAAAATAACTGTTTCCATTTCAAGATGAATAATTTCTCCTCTTAAATACCCAATCATAAGCTTTCACTCCACCTTGATTTTGCACTATAAACATGACCGTGGCAGACTGCAATTGCGAGTGCATCAGCAGCATCATCCGGACGAGGTATTTCCGAAAGATTTAAAAGATTTTTTACCATTTGCTGAACCTGATTTTTATCAGCTCTACCATAACCAACAACAGCCTGTTTAATCTGCAGAGGGGTATATTCTGCAACAGGTATATTGGATTCTGCTCCAGCAAGAAGTATTACTCCCCTTGCCTGCCCAACAATTATTGCAGTTTTAACATTTTTATTAAAAAAAAGTTCTTCAACTGCCATTTGATCTGGTTTATATTCATCAATTAACTCTGTCAAATTTCTATATATAATCTTTAATCTTTCAACATCCGTTTTATCAGATGAAGTTTTAATAACACCATATTCTAATACATCAAATCTATTTCCCTCTTTTGCTACAATAGAAAATCCTATTGTAGCAAGTCCAGGATCAACACCTAAAATTAACAAAAAATCACCTGCCATTCTCGGATACAAACTAATGTTTGAATTTATTATAGCACAAATATTAAGAGGGTACAATGGAGTTTATATCTTCAAAAAAATAAAGACACTGATATCAGTGCCTTCTGAAAAGTTTTCACTTAATCTTCTTCGGCTTCAATTTCTGCCATTATATCATCTGGGATATCAAAGTTTGAATATACTTCCTGAATATCATCATGATCCTCTAACTGATCCATCAACCTCAGCATCTTCTTTGCTTCAGCTTTGTCAAGCTCAACTTCATTATCAGGTATCATAACCAGGTCAGCAGATTCAAACTCATATCCTGCTTCTTCCAGAGCTTTTCTTGCAGATTCATAATTGGAAGGAGCAGTATATATTATTGCCCTTTCTTCTCCATATTCTAAATCTTCAGCTCCTGCTTCAAGGGCTTCTAATAATAAATCATCTTCTTCAACATCGTAGCTTTTTAAATCAATAACAAGCTCACCTTTTCGCTGAAACATCCAGGCTACACAACCGTTTGATCCTAAATTACCACCATTTTTATCTAGAATATGTCGCACTTCCGAAGCAGTTCTGTTCCTATTATCTGTCATTATATCAAGATACAGAGCTACTCCACCAGGTCCATAACCTTCGTAGACAAAAGATTCGTAGTTCATTCCTTCTAGGTTTCCAGTACCCCTCTTGATAGCACGTTCGATATTTTCGTTGGGCATATTATTATCTTTAGCCTTCTGAATGGCCATACGAAGATCAGAATTCATTTCTGGATCTCCGCCACCTTCTCTAGCTGCTACTGCAATTTTTTTGCTTAATTTGGAAAAAAGTTTTCCCCTTCTTTTATCTTCTTTTTTCTTTTTATGTTTAATATTGGCCCATTTAGAGTGTCCAGCCATAATATACCTCCTTAGTTAATTGTACAATTAATTCTAACATATTTAGTCGTTTTTTTCAATTTTCGCATAATCAAGAATATCTATTAAATCCTGCAGAAAATCATATATCAATTCAAGTTCTCTTTCATTTCTATTAACAAGAAGCTCATTAATATCTTTAATTTTAATGCTTTCAGTTACAGTCAAATTTTCATTTTCTCTAACCAGAAATTCTATTCCAATATTAAGTGCATCTGCTATCTTCTGAAGAGCTTTAAATGAAGGTATTTTTTCCCCTCTCTCAACCTGACCAATATATGTGTAATGAAGGTCAGCTTTTTCGCCGAGTTTCTCCTGAGTCAGGTTAAGATTATAACGCATCTTCTTTATTCGCTCTCCTAGTTTTTTCTCTGACATAATTTTCACCTCTAAATGTTATCATAAGGTGAAAAAATGCAGTTTTAAAGAGACTATATGTATTTATATAAATACTATAAATATTATTATATTATTTAAGTATTGAAAAATCAATTTTTAATTTTTTTTAAATATATATAAGTATTTAAATTTAACAATAGAGTAGGACCAGCCTTTCAGCTGGGACCCCTCGTCAAACTGCACGTACGGTTCTCCCGTATACAGCTTTCCGTCAGTCGTTGCCCCGTCTC
>NZ_QPJE01000023.1 GCF_003337245.1 Halanaerobium sp. MA284_MarDTE_T2 | reverse complement strand
GAGACGGGGCAACGACTGACGGAAAGCTGTATACGGGAGAACCGTACGTGCAGTTTGACGAGGGGTCCCAGCTGAAAGGCTGGTCCTACTCTATTAAATTATAAAACTTTATTTAGAGCTGAAATAGGAGAAATAAACTTTATGAATTTATCCAAAAACATAATTAAAAATGCAGCTTACATAATAACTGTTACAGCCCTGCTTGTTTTTGTAAATGGCAGTGTTTCGGCAGAAGAAGATTATACAATAAAAGGGGATGAAATAATTTTTTCACAGCAGAAAGCAGAGATGATTGTTAGTGGGAATGCAGTTTTTTCCTCTGAGGAATTTTCAATACTATCAGAGCGTCTGAAAGTTGATTCTGAGAAGAAATTGATTATTTCACCGGTGAAAGTTGTGCTTATCTCAGGTAGTCAGAAAGTTACAGGAGAGAGTATGGAGTACAATTATGAAGAAGAAAAAGGTACAATCTATGGAGCAGAAAGCAGCCTGGGAGAGCTTAATTTTGGCAGCAAAAAGTTAAATATAACTGCTGTATCACCCCTGGAGCTCAATATGACAGATGGAGAATTTACACCGTGTATTAGAGAAAAACCTCACTACCATTTTAAAGCAAAAGAAATAAGGGTACATCCTGATAAAACAATTACTCTTCACCATATAGTCACATATATAGGTAAAGTTCCTGCCTTTTATCTACCCTATTATGCAGCAGAATATAATTATTCTGAAGACGGAGAAGGGGAATTTAAAGATGCGATGCCTATACCTCAGATCGGTTATGAATCAGGGAAGGGCATGACAGTAGAGTTTTCCTATCCATATCAGACAAGCGAAAAAAACAGTGGTAATATTTATTACTGGCAGGCAGGTGATGATGAAGACACCCGCGAATTTATAAATAAATATCAGATAACTGATAATCTAAGCTGGCAAAATAGGTACAAATATCTTTACATATATGACAGTGATGATGAGGAAGTTGATGAACATGATGAGGAATTTTTTAGCACCTTAAATTACAGAAAAAACAGTTTATCTATATCTGGTGGTATAGGAGAGGATCTGCTGGCAGATGAGCGCCGCTACCTATTAACATATAGTCAGACATATCTGCCCGGACTGCGGGGACGTATGCGTCAGGAATATAATGAAGATGGACTGGTTAAGGAGTTATATGTGCTTAATTCCTCTATGCACAAAATTAGATGGAACTTAAAATATGTTGATGGGGAAGATTACAACTATTATCCATTTCTGGACTTGTATTTTCCTACTTTGGTTAAAGGTATTACTACATCAGTTGGATTTGGTGA
Source organism: Halanaerobium sp. MA284_MarDTE_T2 (assembly GCF_003337245.1). Lineage (GTDB taxonomy): Bacteria > Bacillota > Halanaerobiia > Halanaerobiales > Halanaerobiaceae > QPJE01. The sequence continues at coordinate 32,474 of NZ_QPJE01000023.1, read as the reverse complement.
GGTAGAAAATGGTGGTGTTCGGCTCAATAAACAGGTTGGCAGAATAAATATGAACTACAGCTATAAGCTGATTGGAAATTTAAGATATCATTTGCGACATAATTACAGATTTCACAATTATGAAGGTGATTATGAGAACTACCACATCTTTAATCTTTATACAGGTTTTACCCACAGCAGAAAATTTAAAAACAGGATGAGGTTAAATACAAGGTTGTTTTTTGATAAAATGGAAGTAAGCGGTACTTCTCCACTGCCTGATGACAGGGAAGATGAAGAAACTTTTATTCGGCCGGGTATGACGCTTAATATTCCATCAGATCTGCCTCAGTCTTCGTGGCAGTTGAGTGCTGATGCAGCATATAAAATAGAGACCGAAAAATGGGATGAAATCACAGCAAAGATAACAAAAGTGGAAGATTGTTTTAAGTTTTTTGTCGGCTATGAGTTTATAGATGGTAATTACTTATTTGGAATAGAGATATAAAATTGTAAATATTTTGCAGGAAATTATTACCTTTTACTAGAAGTATGTAAAAAAAGGGTGATTTTCTGTGAAAAAGAACTTTTTAATCTATTGTTTTAGTCTGGCTGTAGTAGCTGTTATTTTCGTATATCCTTCACATGTGTCGGCCGGAGGTTATAAACCAGAAATAAGCGGCAGTTTTGAATCAGGAGACAGGCTATATACAGATCCGGGAAATTCTGACTGGGATTATCCCCGGGATGAGAATTTTGTGGATTATCTCCGCTATAATAAGCAGTGGCTTAAATATAAGCAGAAGCTGGCTCCTTATGAATATTATTATCTAAAGTTTGAGCGCTATGAACGAGAATATGATATAAAATCAGCATATGATAATATTTCCTATAAAATAGAGGGAAATTATACTTTTTATTTAAAAGAAGGACTGAGGAACAGAATAAAAATTATGCTGAGAGATAAAGACTATACTAAATCAGAGATTAAATCATATCATATCGCCAGAATCAATTACAGCTGGCAGTTTTCTCTCAATGAAAAACACGATTATGAAATATTTTTGCAAAAGCAGTGGACAAAATATTATAATGATAAGGATAAGGACTATAATAAAGACAGGGTTGGAATCAGCTGGGGCTGGAAGATTAATTCCGATTTAGATATTGATACTAAATTTCAGGTGGAAAGACAGCTCCATAACAGTCGATCTGATAGTACAGATAAATTTGCTAAAAAGATATCCATAAAATTTAAATATAAATTATAGTTGAAGTTTGATTTACGTATTTATTAAGTTTACAGCAGCAGGAAGGAGTTTTATATTTGCCGAGAAAAAATTTTAGACCGCGCAGAAATATAAATATACATCCCTCTGCAGTTGTTTCTCCAGAAGCAGAGCTTGCAGCTGGTGTAGAAATAGGGCCATATACAGTTATTGGTGCAGATGTAAAGATTGGCAGTAATGTGTCTATCGGTGCAAGTGTACATATAGATGGCTGGACCAGGATAGGTGCGGATAACAGAATTTATAATGGCTGTTCTATTGGTCTTCCTCCACAGCATTTGGATTATGATGGAGAAAAAACCCATGTATTTATAGGAGATGGAAATTGTTTTAGAGAGTTTGTTACAGTACATAGAGGAACAGTTGATGGAGGAGGAGAGACCAGAATCGGAAATGGAAACTACTTTAAGTCATATTCACATATAGCACATGACTGTATTTTGAGCAATAACATTACTCTCGGAAACTGTACCAATCTTTCTGGACATGTAGTGATAGAAAATGATGCTACGCTGGAATCTATTGTTGGTGTACACCAATTTGTCCATATAGGAGAGCTGGCCCGGGTCAATACACATTCCAAAGTTGTAAAAGATATACCTCCATATATAGAAGCAAGTGGACATCCAGCTCAGGTAGTTGGAGTAAATTTCAGTGACCTGCGCAAAAAGAAGGTTGATGAAAGCTTAAAACAAGAGATTGTAAAGGCGTATAAAATACTCTATGATTCAGGACTGAGTACAGAAAAAGCTTTAATTAAGATGGACCAGGTGCTGAAAACCAGTGAAGAAATAGAGCATTTTATTAGATTTATAAGAAGCAGCACCAGAGGTATATGCAGGTAAATAAGGAGGAGAACAATGAAGGACAGGATAAAAGTTGGAGTTATCGGTGTAGGGAGTATGGGAATAAACCATGTTAGAGCATATGCATCTTTAAAACATGTATGTAATCTGATTGGAATTTATGATATAGACAGCAAAAGAGCAGATGATACGGCTCAGAGCTATGGGGTTAAATCCTTTTCCAGTCTGGAAGACCTGCTTGCAGAAGTAGATGCAGTAAATATTGCTACTCCAACATCGACCCACTACAATATAGCGGTGGAAGCAGTAAAAAGAGGTATACATATACTTATAGAAAAGCCGATAACAAGTGAAGTAGACCAGGCAGAAGAGATACTTTCTATGGCGAAAGATAAGAATTTAACAGTACAGGTGGGCCATATTGAAAGATTTAATCCTGCTATTCAGGCTCTGCCGGGAATTTTGGAAGATGAAGATATAATTGCACTTGATGTGCAGCGGATGGGGCCATATGATCCGCGTATAGATGATACAGACGTAATTCAGGATCTGATGATTCACGATATCGATGTGGTTAACTCCTTAATAGAAGGAGATATAAAAGATGTGCAGGGATTTGGCAGGGTAGTTAAATCAGATAAGCTGATAGATTATGCTGTGGCAAATATACTTATGTCAGATGGAGTTATTGCAACCCTGACAGCAAGCAGAGCCACCCACAAAAAAGTAAGAAAGCTGAGCATAACCACCATGAAGTCCTATGTAGAGCTGGATTATATGCAGAGAAAGGTAATTGTAACCAGAAGAGGTGGACTTGTTCATGATAACAACTATCAGCAGGAAAATGAACTTGAAGAGATATTTTCTGATGAAGAAGAACCCCTCAAAGCACAGCTGAATCATTTTATCTGTGCCGTAAAAAACGAGACACGCCCACTTATAAATGGTTCAGATGGGCTTGAGGCTTTGCGGCTGACAAAAAAAATACAGAATCAGATTTACAGGAAGGACTAGATATATATGATACCGATTGCAAAACCGGTAATTACAGGAGCAGAAAAAAGCAGAGTTCTGGAGGTTATGGACAGCGGAATGCTGGCTTCAGGCAGGTATGTGAAAGATTTCTCACAAAGATTTGCAGAATTTATCGGCAGCAGATATGGTACAGCAACTTCAAGTGGTACAGCAGCACTGCACACTGCTCTGCTGGCTGCGGGAATAAAAGAAGGAGATAAGGTTGCAACAACTCCTTTTACCTTTATTGCAAGCAGTAATTCTATTCTTTATACAGGAGCAGAACCGGTATTTGTGGATATAAACCCAGCAACATATAATATTGATGCAGATAAGCTGGAGCTCAAACTCCAATCTGATCCAGAAATTTCAGCAGTTTTAATCGTGCATCTCTACGGACTCAGCTGTGATATGGACCGCATTATGGAGCTGGTAGAAAAATACAATCTTATTTTAATAGAAGACTGTGCACAGTCACATGGTGCAGAATATAAAGGGAAACGAGTGGGTACTTTTGGTGATGCCTCCATCTTCAGTTTTTATCCAACTAAAAATATGACAACAGGTGAAGGTGGTATAGTTCTCACTGATAGTGAAAAAATTTATAATAAAGCAGCCAGTATTATTAATCACGGACAGAAAGAAAAGTATTATCATGATCGGCTGGGGTATAATTTTAGAATGACCAATATTGCGGCAGCGGTTGGATTGGCTCAGCTGGAGAAGCTGCCGGAATTTAATATAAGCCGTATAGAAAATGCCGCCCTTTTTGATCAGGAATTTTCCGAACTTGACTGGATTAAAACACCAACAGTTCCGGAAAAAAGAAAACATGTTTACCATCAGTATACTGTTAGAGTTAAGGATAGAGATAGATTTGCTGATTATTTAACAGAAAAAGGAATTGGTTATGGAATTCATTATCCATTAACTGTAAACAAACAGCCTTATTATAAAAAACTGGGCTGTGCTGAACTTAAATTTGCAGAGGCAGAAAAGGCTGCAGAAGAGGTAATCTCTCTCCCGGTACATCCAGCATTAAGTGATGCTGAATTAGAACAAATTGTAGAGGCAGTGAAAAATTATAGAAGTTGAGAGAAGTTCAGCACTAAGGTAAATTAAAATCTAAACTAAATTTAAACAGATAAAGATGAGGAAAAGCCAGCAGCTTTATAATAATTTTTTTTTGTGGTATAATAATTTCTATAGTCTGCGCTGATCGATTAGAGAAATTTTAGATCAGATTATCAACAAAGGAGTTGATCAATTTTGAATTATATGTCCAGATATCGTGACTGGCTGGTAAGCGATTATTTTGATGAAAATACAAAAAAAGAACTTGAAGCTATCAAAGATAATGAAGAGGAAATAGAAGATCGTTTTTATAAAAATCTGGATTTTGGAACCGGTGGTATGAGGGGAAAAATGGGAGCTGGCACCAATAGAATTAATAAATATACAGTAAGAAAGGCTACACAGGGATTAGCTAATTATATAATAAATTACAGTGATAACGGTAGAGAAAGAGGTGTTGTAATCGCCTATGATTCACGCCGCAATTCAGCTGAATTTTCTCTTGAAGCTGCACTTGTTCTGGCGGGAAATGGAATAAAAACATATCTTTTTAAAGATCTCAGACCTACTCCGGAGCTTTCCTTTGCAGTGAGAGAACTTAACGCTGTGGGAGGAATTGTAATTACTGCAAGTCATAATCCTCCCGAATATAACGGCTATAAGGTTTACTGGGAAGATGGAGGTCAGGTAGTACCGAATAGAGCAAGAGATATTATTGCAGAAATAGAAGAAATCGATGATTTTTCTCTTGTAAAAAGGATAGAATCAGAGGAAGCAGAATCTCAGAAGCTTTTGAATTATATAGGTAATAATATCGATCAGCGCTTTGAAGAAGAGATTTTAAAGTCTCTTCCGGATAAAGAACTTGCAGAAGAACATGGAAAAGATCTAAAAATAGTCTTTACACCACTGCATGGAACAGGTAATATACCAGTGTGCAGCCTACTTAAGAGGTTGGGCTTCAGCAATTTAAGTGTTGTTGAAAAGCAGGCAGAAGCAGATCCTGAATTCTCTACAGTGGAAAGCCCCAATCCTGAAGACTTTTCAGCATTTGAGATGGCTGTTAATCTGGCAAAAAAAGAAGAGGCTGATTTGATTATTGCAACAGACCCGGACTGTGATAGGATGGCTCCTGCTGTTAAAGATGCAGATGGGAGCTATAAAGCTCTAAATGGAAACGAAACAGGTGTTCTTTTTGCGGATTATCTGCTTAAAAGAATGAAAGAAAAGGGAGAACTGCCTGATAATGGAGTTATTATTAAAACAATTGTTTCTACAGAGATGGTAAGAGAGATTGCAGCAGATTATAATGTGGAAGTTATGGATGTGCTGACAGGGTTTAAATTTATTGGCGAAAAGATAACAGAATTTGAAGAAAGTGGAGAAAAAGAATTTATACTTGGATTTGAAGAAAGTTTGGGTTATTTAATAGGGAAACACGCCAGAGATAAGGATGCTGTTATTGCAGCTGCCCTTGTTGCTCTAGCAGCTTTACACTATAAAGAAAAAGGATTGAGCCTGTTGGATAGGCTAAAGGAACTGAGGGAAAAATATGGATATTTTAAAGAAGACCTTCAATCAATACGCCTGGAAGGAAAAGAGGGACAGGAAAAAATAGAAAAAACTATTGCAGCTTTCCGCGAAAAGAGCCCGGAAAATCTGGGCGGCAGAGGTGTTTTGGTTAGCAGAGACTACAAACAGAGTAAAACAGTTTATCATAAAGATGGAAAAGTAGAAACAATAGAACTGCCCAAATCCAATGTGCTTCAGTACCTACTGGAGGGTGATGCAAAAATAACAATTCGTCCTTCTGGAACTGAACCTAAATTGAAGCTTTATTTTGCGGTAAGGGAGAAAAATGCCAGTAAAGCAGAAAAAGCACTGGAAGAACTAAGCAATAAAGTTATGGATGAGATAAATAAAATAATTCAAAGCTTTTAATTGTCTCTGAAATATAATATTTTTGCAGGGGAGCAGTAAATTACTGTTCCCTTCTTTAACAGGATTTTATTTTAAAAGGGGGTCAAAATTGAAGCTGAAAATTAACCTCTTAATATTTATAACAGCAGCTGTATTCCTGTTGTTAGTTCACCCAGCATTTGCAGCTGAAGATCTATCTGATATTACAGAAATTGTTTATGGAGATGAATCATATCTTGTAGAAAATTATCTTCAATTTCAGGAAAGGATATCCGGCAAAAATCGGCCTGTAGTTGGTCTTGCACTTTCCGGTGGTGGAGCCCGGGCGATAGTAAATTTTGGTATAGTAAAAGCGCTAAGAGAGAATGGAATACCGATAGACTTTTTGGTAGGTACAAGTATGGGAGCTATTGTAAGTGTTATCTATGGTGGTGGACTGCCTGTTGATCAGATGACTGATATTATAAGCAGCACTCCTTTTGTAGACCTGCTTAATATAGGTATATCTGGAGGAGGCTCACTGCTGGATACAGAAAAAGTTAATCTTTTTCTTGAGAGAATATCGCCCAATAAAAGGTTGGAGGATTTTCCGGTACCGGCAGCCCTTTTGAGTTTTAATCTGTCAGAAGGAAAAAAATATCTTGCAACAAGTGGTAGAATATCAGAAGAGATTCAGAGCTCTTATTCCATTCCATTTTATTTTCCTATACATTCAAAAGGAGAAGATTATTTTATTGATGCCGGCATATTGGAGGCCACACCGGCAAAAGCCGCCTCCCTGCTGGGAGCAGATATAGTTATTGCTACAACATCATTTGATAATTTTGATCTGGAAGATTATGGTTCAGCTTCCCGTTCAGCCGGCAGGTTTCTCAACATAATACAGAAGAAGCATTCTACACAGATAATAAATAGATATGCAGATATTGTAATTGAATGTGATGTCGGAGACTATTCTTTTATGGACTTTAATATGGCAGAAAAATTTATACAGATTGGTTATGAAACAGCAGTTGATATGATGCCGGAGATTAAAGCAGAGCTGGCAAAAAAAGGGGTAACAACTGTTGATTATATACCACGGAAACATTATAATATTTCAGGTTCACTGCGTGATCTGGAATACGATAGATTTGTAACCCAGGGGAAAGATCTGGAGTTTTTGCTTTATTATGGACGTGATCACTCTATATTTAAGCAGGAAATGTTGCGCTCACCGCTGAATGATTTTCAGACAGGACTTGAATTTAAAAATAAAAATTTATCTTTAGGCGTTTTAGAAAAGGATGGATTTGACAGCGGCTATGAAGCTTTTTTTCGCTTTGCTAAAATGACAGAACAGCTTGATTTTTTCTTCAGCTACAGCAATGATTATGATTCTGATACGGAAGATGATTATGAGGGAGAAATAAAATATTTTGGGGAAAGATTTAACTTTGGTTTTGGGGAAGGCCGCCGCATGGATGAGGAATATTACCTGTTTGGAGCTGATTTTAGAGAAGAAGGGAAAAAAATTGAATGGCAGACAGAAAATGATATAATATTTTTGAAAGATGAATCAGAAAGTGAAATACTTTCTTCTCACTATATAAATTATGATTTCAGCAGAGCCTGGGGAATTGAAACCAGGCTGGTTTACAACAGCAGCGATATTTTACCTTCTCCTGTAATTTATAGAGGGCGGGATCTGGATGATTTTGAGGCGGAATTTCAATCAGCAGTAAATTTTAATTATAATTACCGTTTAAGTGAACCATTTGAACTGCTGCAGGTATTTCAAATGACAAATATAGGTGCTTATCTTATTGCAGATTATTATAAAGATGGTGAAGGTGATACTGCCTCAGCTGCCGGAATAGGTGTTAATTCAAAACTTTATCTGCTGGGACTTAAGCCGATAGAGCTGGATATTTATACAGCCTATGATTTTGACAGAGAAGATGAAAGGTTTGGAGTGGAATTAGGTTACAAATTTTAATTTGATTGTTAAAATGTTTGTTGTGGAATAAACTTAAATAATTATATGTTGAACATTAATAGAACAAATTAAATAGATAAAACAAATAAAAAAATTTAGGAGTGTGATATAATGAAAGTCACAAAAGCAGTAATTCCAGCTGCAGGTTGGGGAACCAGATTTTTACCTGCCACTAAAGCACAGCCAAAAGAAATGCTGCCCATAGTTGACAAACCGACAATACAGTATATTGTTGAAGAAGCAGTAGAGGCAGGTATAGAAGATATCCTTTTAATTACAGCCCGCAACAAGCAGTCGATAGAAGATCATTTTGATAAATGTGCTGAGCTTGAGATGGCTTTAGAAAAACAGGATAAAGATGAAATGCTGACAACAGTCAGAAAAATTTCCAGCATGATCAGGGTACATACAGTGCGCCAGAAAGAGGCAAAAGGCCTCGGACATGCCATCTATTGTGCTAAAACTTTTGTGGGAAATGATCCATTTGCAGTTCTGCTGGGAGATGATGTTATTTATTCCAAAATCCCAGCTATAAAGCAGTTGATAGAAATTTACGAAAAAACGGAGAGCCCTGTGCTTGGCTGTCAGACAGTTCCGCACAGAGATGTGTGTAAATATGGAATTGTTGATTTCAGCCAGAAAGATGGGGATCTCTATCTTGCTGAAGATCTGATAGAAAAACCTTCTGTTGAAGAAGCACCTTCAGAACTTGCCATTTTGGGCCGTTATATTATTACTCCGGATATTTTCCCGATTATAGAAAATACACCTCCCGGACGTGGAGGCGAAATTCAGCTGACAGATGCATTAAAAACTCTATTGTCCAGAAAGAAAATCTATGCCTATGATTTTGAAGGACAGAGGTATGATGTGGGTAATAAAATGGGTTTTCTAAAGGCGACAGTTGATTTTGCACTGAGGAGAAAAGAGTTTAAAGAAGAATTTGCTGATTATTTAAAAAAGGTAGTAGATAATTTTTAAGCATAAATAAGCAGGATATAGTTGGGCAAAACAGAATAAATATAAATAAATTAAAAAATTATTGAGTAGTAAAGTAGAGGGAGGGTTTATGTAATGAAAATAATGTCAGTATTAGATTTAAATGAGAAATATATAAAAAAGATTAAACAGGAGCTTCCGGATGCTGAGGTGGTTATTGCAGAAGAAAAAGATAAACAGCTGCAGGAGATTGTTGATACAGATATTATGGTTTGTGTAGGCAGTTTTTCCGAAAAAGAAGTTATAGAAAAGGCAGAAAAATTAAAGTGGATACAGAGCTGGTCTGCAGGTTTGGATGGACTTCTTTCTGACAGTATAAAGCCGCTTCTGCAGGAAAAAGATATTGTGCTGACAAATATGAGTGGTATACATGTGGATTCTTTAGGTGAACAGGTTGTAGGTTATCTAATAGCCTTCAGCCGCAGGTTTAAAGATTTTTTTAAACAGCAGCAGGAACATATATGGGATAAGCTGAAAGTTGATATTTTGAGAGATAAAAAGCTTCTTATAGTGGGAACAGGTGCTGTGGGAACTGCTATTGCTGTTAGAGCAGCTGCCTTTGGTATGGAGATAATCGGCATCAAGCGCGACCCGTCCATTGTTCCAGAAGGTTTTGATAAAGTATATTCAGCTGATAAACTGGAAAAAAGGCTGGTAGAAGCAGACTTTACTGTTGCAGCAGTTCCACTTACAGAAGAGACCAGAGATATGTTTAACCAGAGGCTTTTTGCACTTATGAAGGATTCGGCCTATTTTATAAATATTGCCAGAGGAGAAGTTGTGGTAGAAGAAGATTTGATTCAGGCACTTAAAGATGGAGTTATTGCCGGAGCGGCCCTTGATGTATACAGGGAAGAACCACTACCTGAAGACTCTCCCCTTTATGATAAAGAAAATCTAATTTTAACTCCACATGTAGGTGGGCTATTTCCAGATTACAATAAACGTGCCGTAGAAGTTTTTACTTCAAATATCGATAGATTTGTAAATGATAGAGAATTGATAAATATAATTAATTATCAGCTTGGTTATTAAAGATAAACCAGCTGGAAATATCTCCAATGGGGAGATTTTCTCCTATAATTGATTTGAGTTGATTTATATTGCGGGGCTGTTCAGCTATTATTCTGGCAGCCCTTTTGCTCCCTATACCTGGAACTGCTTCCAGCTCATATAGTTTGTAGTCATCTATTTTTTTTGGCCATTTTAGTGCTGTAATTGATCTGTAGCCGTGATCAACTACCTTAGCCCGTTCTATTTTATCTTCGGTGAGGTGGCCGGGTATACCAACCAGAATGGGGTAGCTTGCCAGCTGTCTGGCAAAAGTTAAATTGCCTTTCCTCTGATCTACATAAAGGTCTTTAATTTCAGTACCATAAGGGAAAACTCTCTGCAGCATTACTTTGTTTATCTCTTCGTTTACCTTTTTCTTGTAGTTTATAAACTTTCCCTGGCTGTATTTTACTTCAGGATAGCTGCCCAGCCTGAACACCTGCCTGATATTTATTCTGCGCAGCATTAATCCCATATCCAGTATTTTTTTGAGATAATTAAAATTATATGCAAATGTTTCTTTCCTTTCTCCGATCAGGCCGTGCAGAAAGTTAATTCCTGGAAGCAGTTTAGGAATTCCATCTTCCCGCCTACCTCCAATTTGATTGACTATTTTAATAGCTTTAATACTTTCCTCTACTGTTGTGTCTATATTATTTTTTTTCAGTACAAGTGGATCTGCAGATTCCACTCCAAATGCTGCTATATCACCGGCTGTATTGTACTTAGTTATTATTTCCAGTATTCTGGATGATATTTTTGGATAGTGTGCAATTGTAGCCGGATTAATATTATCCATGTGCAGTACTTTTAACTCAGGATCGGCTGATCTGATCCCCTGATAGAGATCAAGTATTTTTTCTGATGCTGGAATAAATTTTCCAGAAGAAGTTTCTGCTCCATAAAGAAGCAGATCTGTCTGACTTCCAAGTCGGAAATGATGGATACCATTTTCTGCCAGAGCTCTTATTTCTTCTGCGATACCGGCAGCATTTCTGCTGTATCTTATTTTTTTGAGTCGTTCACTGCAGAAGGTACAGTGACTGGTCCGGGGGCAGCCCCGAAAAGTTTCTATTTCTGCCATTAAATTTGGATAAAAAGGATGATTTCTGACAACTTCAGCCCCCAGCACAGACCATCTGTCTATCATTTCAGCAAAGTTTGCAGTTTTTATTTTAGTGTCTTTAAGGCGCTGATAAATATCAGCCGCTGTTATTTCAGCACTAATAATATCATAATTTTTTTCAAAACGTTCTGTCATGTTTTTTATCAGTGTGATAGGTCCTCCCAGTACTCTGGTTGGATAAAATACCTTTTTTGAGATTTCTTCTATTTCTGCAGCAGAAGCGGGTTTGCCTCCCATATAATGGCCCGGTACTGTTGTACCTGCGGTGACTATCAGAATATCGTAATTCTCCAGCTCTTCAAAATAATATTCTTTTTTATTTCTAAAATCATCTATTGTAATATAAGTCATTTTTTCTCTGTCCAGTCCGGCATCAATAAGAGCACCCCAGAGGTAGCGGACATGGGGAGAAATATATGGAGGAACTCCTAGACATGAAGGCTCATCCAGATAACCGTCTATAACTGCTGCTTTGATTTTGTAATTATCCATAAAATCACCTTTACTTTAAATTTGATTAATTTAATTAGATTAAAATATTTTGTATTGTTTATAATGCTTTATTTTTTTATATACTGTTTTCTGCTTAAATCCGGCTTAAATTTCCCTTTAATTTACTTAATTAATCGATTTGTACTGTCTATTTTATCATAAACTGCAGATTTATCGTAAAATAATTTAGGAAAAATTTTTTCTAATTTTTTAAATTAAGCTGCTAAATAGGATGAGGCAGGAATTTTGAAGTTTTTAAACCAAATAACAAAAATTTTTCAAAATTCAGGCAGGAAATAAGATATTAAGATAAAATATATTGATATAGAAGAAATTGTGCCTCATTTCTCAAAAATAGGAGATGAATGTTTTGAATAAAAGAAATTTTTCATTAAGATATGGTCTTATTATTATATTCCTGATTGCAGTTTTTATGCAGGATTTTTTGACTATACCGGCAGCTGCAGAGGAGTTTTTTTCACGTGGAATAAGAGATTTTATTGAGGCAGAAAGAAAAATATACATACCAGTTTTTAGTACATCTTCCAAAATTGAAATTGAAGTTTTAGAAGATAGTTTTCTAAAAGATTCATATACAGGAGAAAAAATATATCAGCTTGACAAAGAAAAGTTGTTTTTTGTAAGTAGAAGAAATATCTCACAGCAAAAACCTTACTGCTCTATACAGGTTTTTGCTTCTTCCGACAAAAACAAAGCAGAAAAAATGAAAAATAAACTTTATGAACAGGGATATAATGATGTTCATATAAATAATGAAGGAAACTTATATAAAATTATGGTCGGCAGATATTCCAGTAAGCAGTCTGCTGCTCCAGATGTGCAAAAACTTAAAAAAGATGGATGGCAGGTCTGGCTCAAACAGTTTTCGCAGTTGGATGTAAATAAAAATATGAGTGGAATACTAGATAATAGAGCTGCTTTATATACTGCCAGAGGAAATAGAATAAAAACCGATGAGCGGCTTAATATCTCCGGTATCTTCAATGTTAATGGCATTTCTCTAAAAGGAGATTTTCAGTTTAGAACTTTAAATTCAGGTGTGCTGATGTTATATGAACTGGATATAGAATACCTTACAGCTCATTTCCTGCAGCTTAATATGGCTAAAAATGCTCCTGGTGAGGCTCTCAAAGCACAGTCAATTATCTATAGAAGTTATGTTCTTCATATGATTGCTAGTCAGGGATCACTGCTGGAAAATATAAAAGAGTTTAGAGATGGTTCTATTGTGGAAGAATTTCTTTCTGCAGCTGAATCTACAAAAGGTATTATACTGACCAAAAACGGCAGCTTATATACTAATGAAGACTACGGGAGAAAAAGAAATGTTATGAGGCCCAAAGCAGGTATAGTACCACTTGCACAGGCAGATTTTTCTTATAAGGAGATAATAGAACACTATTATCCTGATGCTGAATTTAAGGATATCCGAAAGATAGTTGATACAGAGGTTAAGTTTACAGCAAATGTAACCTCAGGTTTAAAGTTCAGGGAGATCAGACAGATGACATGGTATGGCCCGCGTATTATAACTGCTGTTGAAATGAATCTTAAAAACCAGAATCTAAAAATAAAGCCGGTGCTGGCCCGTGGTGTAGTTGCAGGCAGGGAAGATCTGGCCGATATTGTGAAAGAAAAAGGTGCTCTTGCTGGAGTCAATGGAGGTTATTTTCATTATTCCGGACGTCCATTGGGACTGCTGTACCTGGATGGTGAGCTTATAAGTGAACCTATCAGCAGCAGAACCGCTGTTCTCTTCAATAAAGATGGAGAAGCATCTATTTCTCAGGTAGAGTGGGAGGGGAATGCTGTATTTGCTGACGGCCGAAAAATTAAACTCAGCGGGATCAACAGAGAACCAAAGGCTGAAGAAGCTGTAATTTATAATAATTACTATGATGACAGAGTTCCCCCTCTAAAAAAAGGAATGATCGATATAGTAATTAGAAAAGGTAAAATTATCGGTTTGGAAAAAGAGGAGGGAAGCAAAAATCTTATTCCACCAGATGGTTTTGTACTGAGAATTGATAAAAAATTTGTAGGACTTGATAGTATATTGTATAATATAATTGGTATTGATATAAAATTAAACCATAAATTTTCACCGGATTTTGAGGAGAACAATATTGTTCATGCACTTGCCGGTGGACCACGCCTTTTAAAAAATGGTGAAATAGATATTACCGGTTCTGAAGAAAAATTTCAGAATGATATTCTGCTGGGAAGAGCTCCCAGAACTGCACTCGGGGTAAATTCTAAAAATCAGCTTATGCTGGTGACTGTAGATGGCAGACAGCCAGATTTTAGTATTGGTATGACACTTGAGGAAATGGCAGATCTTTTGAAGTGGCTTGGTGCAGAAGATGCTGTGAACCTTGATGGAGGCGGTTCTGCCAGAATGGTAATCCGGGGATTTACTATGAATAACCCCAATGAGAAAAGATTAATAAGTAACGGGCTTCTGATAGATAAATATAGATAAATAAAAATAGGGAGAGATATTAATGCTCAAAAAAAGACATATTGTTTTATTAACTATAATTCTGCTTTTGATGTTTTCAATTGTGGGAAAAGCTGCAGATCTTCGGGCTGTGGAATATACGGTTTCTGGAGATTCTTCAGATATAGATATACTTCAGCTTGATGCTGATTTTGGAATGAATAATGGAAATACCGCTGGTTTTACTCTGGGATATGATGGCGATGATTTTCATGCTGGCTGTTTATTTGGTTTAAATGCTGTGATGAGGCAAACCTATAGAATTGATGCCCACCTTCTTTTTACAGATGAAGCCGATGGAATAGATTTTGGCAAAGCGATCGGTGTTTCTGCCAGCACACTTTATTCAGGCAACAATTTTTTTTGGGAAACCTATTATTTTATAGATGAAGATCTGGATAACCATGCATATTACCGGGGAGGAATGTCTGTTCCGATGACCCGCAGGAGCAGTTTTATTATCGGACTGGGAAACCTCTACTGGGATCTTGATGAAGATGTAGTTAATCTGGGACTTGAAGTTAAACTTTAGGAGGAATTTATAGTAAAATGTCAGATTTTGATACAGAAATACTGATAAAATATATTAAATCTTTTTCTCAGCAGGAGATTATGGTAATTGGTGATCTTATAGCTGACAAATTTATTATTGGAGATCCGGAGCGGCTTTCCAGGGAGGCTCCGGTGCTTATATTGAGGCAGAAAAATGAAAAGATTCTTCCGGGTGGTGGTGCCAATGCTGCTAGCAATATTTCCAGCCTTGGTGGTGGCGTTAATTTAATTGGAGTTATAGGCAGTGATCTAATCGGAAAAGCTCTAAAAAAAGAACTTCAAAATCGGAACATAAAGACAGATGGTGTTCTTCAGGACAAAAAAAGACCCACTGCAGAAAAAACCAGAATTCTTGCCGGTGGAGACCAGGTGGTAAGACAGCAGGTTGTACGTATAGATCACCTTGTGACTGATCCGATTTCAGGAAAACTTTCTGAAAAGATATATAGATATGTAGAAAATAATATAAATTCGGTTAATGGAATTTTGTTTTCTGATTATGGTAATGGACTTTTCAGTAGTGAACTGACACAGAGGCTGATCAATCTGGGAGAACAAAATCAGGTTATGACGGCAGTTGACAGCCGCTACAATTTATCTGGATTTAAAGGAGCAAGTATTGCTACTCCCAATCTGGAAGAAGCTTCTGCAGCCTGTGGTAAAGTTCTCAAATCACAGGCTGAGGTAGAAGGAGCAGGTTTAAAGCTGCGCGATAAACTTGAGCTTAAATATCTGCTGATTACACAAGGAGGAGAAGGGATGACCCTGTTCTCTCCTGGAGATGAAATTTTTCATATACCGGCAGCTAATTTTACAGAAGTTTTTGATGTAACTGGAGCCGGAGATACCGTTGTAGGCACTCTTATTCTGGCCCTTGCTTCTGGAGCAGAGGTGAAGGAGGCTGTTAATATTGCTAATACTGCAGCCGGTATTGTGGTGCGAAAAAGTGGAGTGGCAGTTGTTACTCCGGAAGAATTGATAAAGGAAGTGGTTAAGGGTGTCAGCTGAAATTTTAACAAGAGATGAACTAAAAGAAAAAGCAGATAAATTAAAAGCAGAGGGAGTACTGCTTGTTTTTACAAATGGTTGTTTTGATATTCTTCATGTTGGTCATATAAGATATCTTAAAAAAGCGGCCTCACTTGGAGATAAGCTTATACTGGCAGTTAACAGTGACAGTTCAGTAAAAAAGCTTAAAGGCAGTAATCGTCCTTATGTACCAGGAGCAGAACGTATGGAAATATTATCTGCTCTTGATATGATAGATTTTCTTGTACCATTTTCGGAAGTGGACTGCAGGAGTCTTCTGGAAGATGTGAAACCACAGATTTATGTAAAAGGCGGTGACTACAGGCTGGAAGATTTGCCTGAAGCAGAGACTGTCTATGAATATGGGGGGAAGATAGTTTTTATTAAAGAGGTAAAAGGCAGATCAACAACAGAACTGGTTAAAAAGATTAGGCAGACTAAATGATGAGAAATATTGATCTACAGATTATTTTAATTTTAATTTTGTTCCTAATTGGTGCGACAGTGCTGGATCTGGGCATCAGCTTCCAGGCCCTGATGAAAATCTTTAATTGAACGGATGGGGGGGATTTTATTGTTTAGTGAGAAGGGAGAGGAAGAGATTATCGAGATGGCCCAGACTGGAAATAATTTTGCTATTGAATATCTTATAGATCAGAATATGGATATAGTATATGCAAAAGCTAAATTTTTTTTTATAAAAGGTCTGGATCGAGAGGATGTTGTACAGGAAGGACGAGTTGGCCTCTACAAGGCCATAAGAGATTTCCGCAGAGAAAAAGGAGCTTCTTTTCGCGGCTTTTCTCAGCTCTGTGTACACAGACAGTTGATATCTGCCATAAAAAAAGCAAATAGACAGAAACATGTTCCCCTAAATTCTTCTGCATCACTTGATAAAACTCTTGATTATGGCAATGAAAATGGCAGAAATTTTAATGAAATTCTGCCTGATAAAGGTGAAAATTTGGAAAGGAAATTTATCTGTCAGGAAATTTTAACTCTAATTATGCATGATTTAGAGAAAGAACTGACAGACCTTGAGTGGGATGTTTTTATGTCTTACCTGGAAAGCAAATCATATCAGGAGATATCGGAAGAATTAGATGTTAGTGTTAAAACAGTTGACAATGCTCTGCAGAGGGCAAGAAAAAAGATAGATGATTTAAAAGAAAATTACAACTTGAGAGATCTGGTGGGATAAAATTGAAAGTAAAAAAAACACTTCTGGACATTATATATCCGGAAAAACCTGTCTGTTTAGCCTGTGGTCGCCGCTATGATTCTTCTGAAATTTCCGGTATCTGCAGCCGCTGTCTTTCCAGAATTACGTTTATCACTGAACCCTGTCCTTTATGCGGTAGACAGGTAATTCCAAGTTCTTTATTTGCGGGCGATTTATGTCCAGAATGTCAGGAAAAAATGCCGGATTTCGATGCTGCCCGCAGCAGCTTCAGCTATCTCGGTTATGGTCGTGAACTGCTGCTTAAATTTAAATATGGACACAGACCTGATCTTGCTTCACCAATGGTGGAGATTCTTTTTCTCTATTTCAAGGAATATTTTTCTAAATATAATATTGATTATATAATGGCAATTCCCATGCACGAAGAGAGAGAGGAGATACGCGGCTATAATCAGGCAGCACTGCTGGCTGAACTGCTGGCCGAAAAGACAGGAATAGAATATAGGGATATTCTGCTTAGAACTAAAAACAGCATTCCGCTTTTTTCACTTACTAGGGAAGCCAGAGAGATGGAACTTAAAGATGTATTTAGCTTAAAGAAAAATATAAATTTTAGAGAATTTTCTAAAAAAAATATTTTAATAATTGATGACATTCTAACCACAGGTACTACAGCATCCAAGACAGCTGCACTTATTAAAAACAGGCTGGATTCCAATAAAATTTTTGTACTGACAGCAGCTTCAGTTCCGGTAGAGATATATTAACAGTATTTGTATATTACAATTTTCAATATTTTATTAATCCAGCAGGAATCAGAGTAATTATATAGAATAAATATATTATAATAGATGTGAGAGGAGTGAGCTTCATGAAAATAATGACTTACGGAAAGAACATCGATGTTACCCCTTCTTTAAAAGAGCACGCAGAAGAGAAGGTGAGAAAGCTTGACAAGTATTTTAATGGGGAGCCGATGGAAGTTCAGATCTCCATGGAGGTAGAAAGGGAAAGACATATAGTTGAGGTTACAGCTTATGTTAAGGGCCTCATACTGCGGGGAGAAGAAGCAACAGGTGATATGTATGCTTCTATTGATGGTGTGGTCGACAAATTAGAAAGACAGCTTAGAAAGTATAAAACTAAGATTCATGATAGATACATTGAGCGCAAACAGGAATTTAAAGAGGAGTATAAAGAAGAGCGCAAAGAGCAGATACTTAACAATAAACTTGAAGAGGAAGAAATAGAAACAGATGTATTTGAGCCTAAAATTGTGCGGACCAAGCAATTTGCAATGAAGCCGATGAATGTAGAAGAAGCCTGTATGCAGATGGATCTTCTCGGACATGACTTTTTTGTTTTCTATAATGCGGAAACAGAAGAAACCAATGTTGTTTATAAAAGGAAAGACGGCAACTATGGATTAATAGAACCCATTTTTGGCTAAATAAAATTTTATTAAATACAAATACAAGCCCTGGTAGAAGTTTCTAATTAAAAGAACTTCTGTCAGGGTTTTTTGTTTTTCTTTTTTGTACCTGGTACGTTTCACGCTTTACCTGACAGGGTATAAATGATATAATTATTTTGATTGTAAAGAATCTACTGATATGCAGGAAATTTAAGGATGATTTTAATAAAATATTACAAACAGGAGGATGTTAGATGTTTGAATTCCTCAAGAAAATTTTTAAGGATCCAAATGAAAAAGAACTGGAAAAATTAGAACCTATTGTTGATGAAATAAATAATTTAGAACCGGCAATGAAGAGATTAAGTGATTCAGAGTTGAAGTCAAAGACAGAAGAATTTAAAAATAGGTATGCTGATGGAGAAAGTCTTGATGAACTACTGGTAGAAGCATTTGCAGTTGTTCGTGAAGCAGCACAGCGTTCTACTGAAGAAGGTTTTCGTCATTTTGATGTACAGCTTATGGGTGGTATAGTTCTTCATCAGGGGAAAATTGCAGAGATGAAAACAGGTGAAGGTAAAACACTGGCAGCAACACTGCCTGTTTATCTTAATGCTCTAACCGGTAAAGGTGTTCATGTTGTAACAGTTAATGATTATTTGGCTGAGAGGGACAGTGAGTGGATGGGCCAGATATATCGATTTTTAGGACTGTCGGTTGGAGTTATCTTAAGTGGAATGCCACCTGCTGAAAGGCGCAAAGCATATAACTGTGATATAACTTATGGTACAAATAATGAATTTGGTTTTGATTATCTGCGTGATAATATGGCCTATAAAGAAGAAGATCTGGTACAGAGAGAATATCACTATGCTATTTTAGATGAGGTTGACAGTATTTTAATCGATGAGGCAAGAACTCCGCTAATAATTTCTGGACCTGTACAGGAGTCAAGCAGTGATTACAAAAAGTTTAATCGAGTTATTCCCCACCTCAAAGAAGATAAGCATTATGAGCTGGACGAAAAAAATAAACTTGTCACACTTACAGAAGAAGGGATAAAAGAGGCTGAGAAAAAGCTGGGAATAGAAAATCTCTATGCTGAAGAAAATTTCAAGCTCAACCATCAGCTGAATCAGGCACTAAAAGCTCACACTTTAATGAAAAAAGATAGAGATTATATAGTTAAAGATGGAACAGTCAAGATTGTAGATGAGTTTACCGGCCGGGTGATGGAAGGCCGCCGCTACAGTGAAGGACTGCATCAGGCTATAGAGGCTAAAGAAGGTGTGCAGGTACAGAAGGGGAGTCAGACTTTTGCCAAGATTACACTGCAGAACTATTTCCGTATGTATAATAAGCTGGCAGGTATGACAGGTACTGCTGCAACAGAAGAGGAAGAATTCAAAAAGATTTATGGTATGTCTGTTGTTGTAATACCTACAAATGAACCCATGATAAGGGAGGATAAATCAGACCTTGTTTTTACAAACATTGAAGCCAAGATAAATGCTGTTATAAATGAGATCGAAAGACTTTACAAAAAGGGCCAGCCGGTGCTGGTTGGAACAATAGACATAGAAAAATCTGAATTATTAAGTAGGCTTTTGAAAAAGAGGAATATACCCCACAATGTTTTAAATGCAAAAAACCATGAGAGAGAGGCAGATATAATAAAAGATGCCGGGCAGAAAAGGAGTGTTACAATAGCCACAAATATGGCCGGTCGAGGTACTGATATTGTCCTTGGTGATGGAGTAAAAGAGCTGGGAGGTCTGCATGTATTAGGTACTGAACGACATGAAAGTCGAAGAATAGACAATCAGCTCAGGGGACGCTCGGGACGTCAGGGCGATCCCGGTTCATCACAATTTTATGTTTCATTAGAAGATGATCTGCTGCGCCTGTTTGGTTCTGATAAAATAAACGGGATACTGGATAAATTAGGTGTGGATGAGGACCAGCCGATAGAGCATAAAATTATTTCCAACTCTCTGGAAAGAGCACAGCAGAAGGTGGAATCCCGCAACTTTGATATTAGAAAAGCGATTCTGGAATATGATGATATTCTAAACAAGCAGAGAGAGGTTATTTATGAACAGCGCCGCGAACTGCTCAAAACAGATCAGCTGATAGAAAAAATTGAAGGAATGTTAGAAAAACTGCTGGATGATATTCTGGAAATGTTCATGCCTGATGATATCCATCCAGAAGACTGGGATCTTGATGGAATGCTGGAATATCTAAAAGGTATGGGTATTGCAGGTGAGCTGAAAAAAGAAGAATTTAAAAATAAGGAAAAAGAAGAAATAGCAGAAATAATTTTCGTTAAAGCACTCAGCAAATTTCAAAAAAAGAGGGACAAAATTGGTCCGAAGAGATTTGACAGTATAATTAAATTCCTGTCCCTTAGAGTAATTGATAGAAAATGGATGTCACATCTTAATAATATGGATGAACTTCGCCAGGGTATTGGACTTAGGGCTTATGGTCAGAAAGATCCGCTGACAGAATATAAATTTGAATCATTTGACATGTTCAATGAGCTGACAGCTTCCATAAGAGAAGATATAATAAAAACATCGTTCCAGGTAGAAGTTAAAGACAAAAAAGCAGAAATGCAGCAGAAGATAAGGCAGAAGCAGCTCAATTATTCTTCAGCTGAAAATGTTCTTTCTAGAGGAAACAAAAAATCCAGCACCAGTGACGGCAGTATAGGTGAAAACACAGTTGTCAAAGGTGAAGAACCGGGCAGAAATGATCCCTGCCCCTGTGGGAGTGGAAAAAAATACAAAAAATGCTGTGGGAGATGATAAAATGGCAGTGAATTATGAAAATAAATATGAAGAACTAAAAGATAGATTTAATGAATTGAGTGATTTACTTTGACACGTCTTCACTAAAGAAAGAAAAAAAAGAAATAGAGAAAGAAATGGCAGCCTCCGATTTTTGGGATAATAAGAAAAATGCCCGCAAAAAATCACAGCGGCTGGACAAGATAAAAAAGAGGCTTAAAGTGATGAAAGAACTGGAAGAAAAGTTTGAGGAAGCTGAGGTATTTATGGAGCTCAGTGATGAGATGAATTCTGGATCTGTTTCTAGTGATCTAAAAAACACCTTTAAAGCTTTAGAAAAAACAATAGATAATCTAGAATTACAGCTGAGGTTAAATGGTCAGTATGATGACCATAATGCCATCCTCTCAATTCACCCTGGGGCTGGAGGTACAGAATCACAGGATTGGGCAGAAATGCTGCTCAGAATGTATACCCGCTGGGCAGAAGGTAATGGCTATGAAGTAAAGACTCTGGATTTTACTGGCGGAGATGAAGCCGGTATTAAGAGTGTAACCCTGCTGATTTCTGGTGATTATGCATATGGATATCTTAAAGGGGAAAAAGGTGTTCACCGTCTGGTAAGGATTTCTCCTTTTGATTCATCTGGCCGGAGGCATACTTCTTTTGCCTCAGTAGATGTAATACCGGAAATTGATGATGATGTAGAAGTTGATATTAATGAAAATGATTTAAAGATAGATACTTATCGAGCCAGTGGAGCAGGTGGACAGCATGTTAATAAGACAGATTCGGCTGTAAGGATAACACATCTGCCTACAGGTGTAGTTGTACAGTGTCAGAATGAAAGGTCACAACATAAAAATAAATCTGTGGCAATGAAAATTTTAACTTCAAAACTAATTGAACTAAAAGAGGAAGCACAGGCAGAAAAAATAGAGGAATTAAGTGGTGAGCATAAGGAAATTGCCTGGGGCAGTCAGATAAGGTCCTATGTTTTTCACCCCTATAATATGATAAAAGATCACAGAACCGGACATGAAGAGGGAAACACACAGAAAGTTATGGATGGATATCTGGATGAATTTATAGAATCCTATTTAAAATATGCAAGCATAAATTCTGCCGATAGAAAAGGTGAATAAACTTGAAAAAAGTACTGATGCTAATTATTATAATTAGTTTAATAGGAGCCGGTATATCTCTTGCTGAAAGAGTGGAAAAAATTGATAGAGCTGATAATGTAGAAATAATTATTGATGGAGATGGATTAATTGAACTGGCAGCACAGGAACCTGAGCTTGAGATAGAAAAGCTTAAAGAAAATGGAGTCACTGGAGTCGCGGTTTATCAGCAGAGTATAAAAGATCTTAAAAAAAATGGAAAAATAGTTCGTATAGAACCAGCAGAGCTTATGCTTTTAGATAAAGACAGGCTGAGTTTTTTTGAATCTGCAGGTGTTGCAGCTGGAGATCTGGATGATGGAGCAGTTTTTGCTGTTTTTTCACAAAACCTCAGGCAGAACCTTCATCAGCTGGCAGATCATTTAAAGAAACAGTATAATGCCCGGCTGATTGAGGGGGAAAACCTGAGCTTTCTTTTTTTCCCGCAGTGGCATGATAAACTGTTGAACCTTAATCTTTCTTATAATGGTAGTCTCTATAAATCAGCAAAAAACAGCAGTTTAAAAGTAGCCTTAAGAAGTGCAAATGATTTAAATTCTCAGGCAGTACTTGAAAATAATCTGAAGCATTTATCTCCTGAACTGATAATTTTTGATGGTGAAGAAATAACAGGTTATCCCGACAGCCTGGACAGAACAGCAGAGCTCTTAAAAGAACATTCCATTACTTTTGGATATATTGAGGCTTTTATTGCAGCTCAGGATGGGGCAAAAAATATTGCCTCTGCTGTAGATTATAATTTGCTCAGAGTTCACAGCATGCAGCAGGAAGAGGTTGAACAGACATCTATCTCTGTAATAGTGGACAGATATTTAAGAGCAGTTAGAGAAAGAAATGTGAAGATAATATATTTTAAACCATATTTAAAAGGAAATAATCTTCTAAATAAAAACTACAGCCTGCTTTCAGCTTTAAAAACAGACTTAAACAATGCAGGCTATACAGTAGGAAATGCAGAAGCAGCACCAATTTTTTCCGCTTCCCTGTTCAGTTTTCTGGCTGTTTTTGCTGGGACAGCTGCAGGTGGAGTAATTCTGCTAAACTACCTGCTGGAAAATGCAGTTGGTGATAAATTTAGAAAGTGGTTAAATTTAGCTGCTGCTGGTGTGGCCGCAGCTGGACTTATTTTTTTATTATTAATAAATAAGGAGATTTTTTTGAGACAGCTTACAGCTCTTGCTGCTGCAGTAATTTTCCCGTCACTGGCTGTAATAGCTTTTCTTCTCGGCGGCAGTGATATAGTTAAAAATGAAAAAAAAGAATCAATAGTTAAACTTATATTAAAATATACAGCGGCAGTTTTGACCGCACTTACAGGTGGAATTTTTGTTTCGGCTTCACTAAATAGCACTCCATTTATTTTAAAAATTCTGCAGTTCCGTGGTGTAAAATTTTCTTTTCTGCTGCCGTTAATAATAATTTCATTTTATTATTTTTTAACATTGGGAAATGAAGATTTGAAAAAAAGATTAATTTTTCTTATGGAAGCAGAGATAAGAGTTAAGCATTTGATTGCAGCCGGAATACTTGCTTTTATAGCTGTTATATATATAGGCAGAACAGGTAATTTTCCACTGCTGCCTGTACCAGCCTGGGAAAAAACACTCAGGTCACTGCTGGAGGGAGTGCTGTATGTACGGCCCCGCTTTAAGGAATTTTTGATTGGACACCCTATTTTTGTATTATCTCTGTGGCTGTCAGCTAAATACAGAAAAAGAATTTATTTTTATCCTGTGCTGATGCTTGCTTCTGTTGGAATGATAACAGCTGCAAATACTTTTTCACATCTTCACACACCTGTTATTATTTCACTAATTAGGACATTTCATTCATACTGGCTGGGGCTTGTTTTAGGAATGATACTGATTGTTATTTATCAGTTTGCTGTATTTTTGTATGAAAAATATTTTTCGGCTGAACAGAGGTGAGCAGCTTGTCTAAAATTCTTATTTCAGGGTATTACGGTTTTGATAATTTGGGAGATGAGGCTGTTCTGGCCGGAATTATAAAACTTTTTAAAGAAATAAATTCTGAAATTGATATAACCGTACTCTCTGCTGATCCTGAAGTTACTAAAAAAAGATATAATGTAGATGCGGCAGGCAGAACTTCACTGCTCAATATAATTTCTGAGCTGGCAGAAGCCGATCTTTTTGTCACTGGTGGTGGAAGTTTAATTCAGGATGTAACTGGCCACCTTTCTATTTTTTATTACCTTGGACTTATCTGGCTGGCTAAACTGCAGGGAACAAAAGTATCATTTTACGCACAGGGCGTAGGTCCTTTAAACAGAAAGATAAACCGCATAATAACAGGAATTACACTTAAAAATATTGATCATATCGGAGTTAGAGACCGCGGGTCAGCCGAGCTTCTCAGCCGTATTGGACTAAAAGGAAAAGATGTAAAACTCACCGCTGATCCGGCTTTTGCTCTTTATAATGAAAAGGATGTGGTCAAAAGAAAGCTGCACAGCAGGACTAATGTGGGGATTTCTGTACGCCCATGGCAGGCTGGTTATATTGAAGAACTGGGGGCAGGGATGAGCAAATTTGCTCAAAAATACAGCTGTGATTTTAAGATATATCCTTTTCATAGAGGTGTTGACGAAAGACCTTCAAAAAAATTGAAAACTATTCTTGACAGAACCACAGGAAGTGATGTTATTATAGAAGAGCTTGCAGAAGATCCACTTCAGGCAGTTAAACAGCTTAAAGATAATGATTTGTTCTTAGGAGTGAGACTGCACAGCCTTATTTTTGCATTATTAAATCAGATACCATTTCTTGCTGTCAGCTATGATCCCAAAATAGATGGGCTGGTTTCGGAAATTGAATTTCTCAATACACTTGATATTGGATCTCTGCACAGAGATGATATTTATGCAGAATTAGAATATCTGCTGGAAAACCGCTATGATTTTAGAAAGAGGTTAAAAAATATCTGTCTTGCGAAAAAAGCTGAAGTGTGTAGTTTTGCAGAAAGTGCACTTAAGGAGGCCAGGCTGTGAGAGAGCTGGTGGAGATACTGGGAATAAAAATCGATAGGGTAAATATGCAGGAAGCGGTAGAAAAGGTGGAAATTTTGCTAAAAAAAGATGCTGGACCTGCTGAAAAACCGGCATATATTGTGACTCCTAATTCAGAAATGATAGTTATGTCAGTAGATGATAAAGAACTGACATCTATTTTAAATTCTGCCTATTTGAGCACACCGGATGGTGCAGGTGTAGTTCTGGCAGCTAAAATAATGGGTACTCCACTTATAGAAAGGGTGGCAGGTTTTGATCTTTTGAGCAGATTGATTGAAGAATTTGCAGAAAAAGAATACAGCTTTTATTTTTTGGGAAGCAGGCCTGGTGTTGTAGATAAGGCTGTAGTAAAGCTGAAGCGGGATTATCCGCAGCTTAATATAGCCGGTTATCACCACGGATATCTGGATAGAGAGCTGCAGGAAAAGGTTATTTCGGAAATTAATAAAAAAAATGTCGATCTACTTCTGGTGGGTATGGGGGTACCTCTGCAGGAAAGATTTATAGGTAAAAATATAGAAAATTTAAATGTTGGGGCAGCTATGACAGTTGGAGGGAGTTTTGATGTAATTGCAGGTGAGGTAAATAGGGCTCCACTGTGGATGCAGAAGGTGGGGCTGGAGTGGTTTTACAGGCTGCTTCAGGAACCATCCAGATTTGGTAGGATGCTTGCTCTGCCCAGATTTATACTTCTTGTTTTAAGAGAAAGATTTTTAGGCAGGAGAACCTAATTTTGCTGTTCGGAGGTGTTTTGATGAAAAAAAGGATTATACTTGATTACATAGGTATTACAGTTGGTTCATTTTTGATGGCCCTGGCTTTAACGGTTTTTCTGGTTCCAAATAAGATTGCAGCAGGTGGGGTAAGTGGTTTATCCACCGTTATTTTTTATTTAACAGGTTTTCCGATAGGTATTATGATGCTTATATTTAATGTGCCGATTTTTTTGACCGGTATTAAAATAATGGGTATGTCATTTGGACTAAGAACCATTTATGGGATTGTTATATTATCAATATTTACAGATCTGCTGCAGCTGTATATGACATCTCTAACAAATGATCTGCTCCTTGCCTCAATCTATGGTGGTGTACTTGGGGGTATCGGACTCGGGCTTGTCTTCAGGTCAAGAGGAACAACAGGTGGGACAGATATGGTTGCAGCTCTGATTAATTATTATACAGGCATCAGTGTTGGACAGGGCCTGCTTTTGGCTGATGGTTTTGTTGTCACCCTGGCTGGAATTTTTTTCAATCTGGAAGCTGCACTTTATGCAGCAATCACAATATTTATCACTTCTAAAACAATAGATGTTATTCAGGAAGGTTTAAATATCAAAAAAGAGGCACTTATAATATCTAAAAAAGCTGATCAGATAAACAAAAGACTAGTTGATGAGCTGAATCGCGGTGTAACAAAGTTTGAAGCGAGAGGTGGCTATACAGATGAAAAAAAACAGGTGCTGCTCTGTGTAATATCCCGCTCTGAACTGACTGAATTAAAAGCAGTTGTAGCAGAGGTGGATCCAGAAGCATTTGTAGCAATTAATAATGTAAATGAAGTTCTCGGGGAAGGTTTTGCAGATATTGCACATGTCTGATACAGTTAAAAATCTGCAAATATGTTTATAATTATTTTAGATAGAGCAAAATTATTTCAAAATAGATTAAATTTTTCATAATAGAGTAAAAATGGAGTAAAATTGAGCAGAAAAAGTATTACAGGTAAGATAAAATTTGAAAGCAGGTGAAAAGAGTATGAAGAAGAAAATTTTAGTATTATTGTTAGCCTCTCTTTTAATTTTTACTGCAGTTATCACAGGAACTGCACAGGATACGGATGATTATGATAAGACAAATGCCTTTCAGGATGTAATTTTTCTTATAAAAAACTATTATGTAGAAGATGTAGAGCTTGATACACTACTTGAAGGTGCTATAGATGGAATGCTGAACAAAGTTGACCGTTTTTCCTACTATATGGATGCTGAAGAATATGAAGAAATGCAGATAGAGTATGAAGGACATTATGGTGGGGTTGGTATTGTAATTACAACCAGGGATAATAAGCTGACAGTGGTTTCCCCTATTAAAGGAACTCCGGGTGAGAGAGCCGGACTGCGGGCAGGAGATATAATAACTGCAATTGATGGGGTGAAAACTGGAGAGATTTCTCAGATGAAAGCTGTTGACCTTATGCGCGGTGAACCGGGAACAGATGTTGTGCTGACAGTAGAGAGGTCAGATATGGATCAGGAGCTGGAAGTTAAGATTACCAGAGAGGATATTGAAGTTCCATATGTTGAAAGTGAGATGAAGAGCGAAAATATTGGCTACATAAGTCTGGCCCAGTTTGTCGAAAATGTAGGTACTGATATTGAAACAGAGCTGAATAAATTAAAGGAACAGGGTGCTGAAGGGGTTATACTAGATTTGCGAAATAATCCGGGTGGACTTCTCAGTGAAGCTGTTAATGTAGTTAGCAACTTTATCTCTGAAGGACAGGTCGTTTCTATAAGGCAGAGGGGTAATATAGAAAGAGTATTAAATGTAAATAAAGAATTTAAAGCAGATACAGAAATACCTGTTATAGTTCTTATTAATAAGGGTTCTGCAAGTGCTTCCGAAATAGTCGCTGGTGCTATAAAAGACTATGGAAGAGGTAAGCTGATGGGAACTACAACTTTTGGTAAAGGTGTAGTACAGTCAGTGGTTCCTCTTGCAGATGGATCTGCAGTAAGTATTACAACAGCCAGATATTATACTCCTGATGGAAATTATATTCATGAAAAAGGAATAAAACCGGATATAGAGGTTGAGCTGGATGCAGAAGCTGCTCAAAATGGAGAAGATAACCAGCTGAATAAGGCTGTAGATATGATGAAATCATTTATAATCACAGATGAGGTGCAGCGTAAAAAGGCGGCTGGAGAATAGAATAATAATTTCTATATTATGTTTAAAAAACAGCTGATATAAGGTTATATAAGCAAGAACACCATCAATCTTTTCTTTGGGTTCAAAGTCAACATAAAAAAATCTGGATAAAAAAATATACTGAAAGAATAAAATTCATAAGAGGTGTAAGCAGGAAATTAGGTAATTTTCGAGAATTATTTTATGTAACGATATTGATGATGGGAGGGAAAAATGAGTATTTTTGAAGTAATGGGGCCGATTATGATTGGTCCTTCAAGCTCACATACAGCAGGTGCTGCTAAACTGGGAAGAATGGCCCGGCTGCTGTTTGCTGACAAAATAGAAAAAGTTGTTGTTAACCTTCATGGCTCATTTGCCAATACTGCTGGTGGTCATGGAACTGACCGAGCAGTTATTGGTGGACTGCTGGGATTTCTTCCAGATGATGAAAGGATACGTACATCTTTTAAAATTGCTGAAGAAGAAGGGATGGATTTTGAATTTAAGGAAGTTAACCTGCGGGATGTTCATCCCAATACATTAATGCTGGAACTTTATGCAGGAGAAAAAAATCTCAGTATTACCGGTTCTTCTATTGGTGGAGGTAGAATTGTAATTACTAAAATAAATCAAAACGATGTTAATCTTACCGGCAGAATGCCTACACTTTGGATTCTGCACCGTGACAGACCAGGAGAAGTAGGAAAAATAACATCTACCCTCGGCTATCACAGTATTAATATAGCTTTTATGCAGGTCTATCGGAATAAAAAGGGAGATATAGGATCCTGTATTATAGAACTGGATCAGGTTCCGGACAGTGATGTTATTACAAGTCTAGAAAAAATGGAAAATGTGCTTCAGGTTAGATATCTACCGTCACTTTAAATTATACCGATATTTTAAATTCAGCATTGGAAGGTGAGATAATGCAGTATTCAACAATTGATGAACTGCTAAAAGTGGCAGAGAAAAATAATATTTCTATTTCAGAAGTAGTAATTCAGGTGGAAGTGGAAGAAAGTGAGCTTCCCAGAGAAGAAGTTGTAGCAAAGATGAAAGAAAGCCTTGTCGTAATGAGAGATGCGATAGAAAAAGGCAGAAATAGTAGGATTAAATCTTCAGGTGGACTTGTTGGTGAAGAAGCACTGAAGATGGCAGAATATAGTAAAGATAAGCCGGAGAGGCTTTTTATGGCTGCAATAACTGATGCTCTTGCTGTGGCAGAAGTTAATGCTGGTATGGGTAAAATAGTGGCAGGACCAACTGCAGGTGCAAGTGGGATAGTTCCAGCTGTCGTTGTTTCCGTTGGAGAAAAATTAAATTTGAGTGATTTAGATATGGTAAAAGGACTTTTTACAGCAGCTGGACTGGGTGATGTTGTTTCTCACACAGCTACACTTGCCGGTGCAGCGGGTGGATGTCAGGCAGAATGTGGTGTTGGTTCTGCAATGGCTGCAGGTGCAGCAGTAGAACTGATGGGAGGCAGTCCGGAGATGGCTGTTAATGCTTTTGCACTTGCACTTAAAAATTTATTGGGACTTGTCTGTGACCCTGTAGCCGGACTTGTTGAAGTTCCCTGTGTAAAGAGAAATGGTTTTGCGGCTTCACATGCACTGACAGCTGCTTTGATGGCACTTTCGGGAATAAAGAGTGTTATCCCACCAGATGAAGTAATACTGGCAATGACAGATGTGGGAAGTCAGATGCCTAGTACACTGCGAGAAACTGCCAAAGGTGGTCTGGCCATTACTCCAACAGGTCGAGAAATAAAAAACAAACTGGAAAATAAGGAGTAAAATTCATATTATATAATTATTGCAGTGCAGAAAGTCGATTTTTGGTATCATATTAATTTGAAAAGCTTGTTATGATAGGGATTATATTAATTTAAAAATTTAATTTATGATGATGTGTCAACAAAAAGAGTATTTTCGGTACATTAGGCATTTTTCATTAATCAATCTTAATGAGTTATAGACGCAAATACCCTTTTTGTTAGGAGTTTCCCCAAAATTTATTTTCAAGCTGCAAAAAGGGGGCTTTAGTCATCAACGAAATTTTTAGATTTATCTAAAACTCAATTCGGGTGTGAAATAGGGCACACTAATCAATGAGTCCTCCTGACTCATGATTAGCTCACTCCATCCTGCAGTTCAACCCTATTTTTTCCTTCATTTCGTTAAGATTCATTGACTAAAAATTTCAATATTCCTGCATCTCCCCTTTTTGCAGCAGTATATAAAAAATGGGGAAAGTCCAGCCCTTTTTGTGGGAGAATCTTATGACAAAATTTCTTTATTTGTAACACAGCTTTGCTGTGAGAAGGAGGTTAAAATGAAAAAATTTAGAATGACAATCATGTGTAGAGATCTTGAAGCATCTAAGAAGTTTTATCAGGATTTTGTTGGGTTGAAACCATTTAGAGAAATTACGGTAGGTGAAGAGACCCTGGGAGGGGCATCTCTCTGTTTTTTGGAAGATGAGAGCGGTGAGATTGAAGTAGAACTTGTATGTGCATCTAAAGGTGACAAGTGTACAACAAAGGGTTTGGTAGCCTGCTTCTTTACAGATGAAGAAGGCATTGTTGAGAAACAGCAGCAGGCACTCGATATGGGATACGATGCTACAGAAATCAGGAAACCCGATGAAAACAGCACATATTTCTATGTATATGATCCAGACAAATTATCAATTGAATTCAGAGTAAGATAACAGCAGATTAGTCAAAAATGAAGTAGCAGAGGCAGAAATTGATACTCTGTCTCTGCTTAATTACAGCAAATTCTTTATATTCATTATTTTTATATTAATTACATAGTTTGGATATAGCTGTAGTGCCCGACAGTGGATTTAGGCTTTAGGGTTACTTTTGTATTCCTAACTTATGTAAGCTTTAAAAATATTAAAATTTCGCTGCCAGCCTTTAAAAAATTGGCTGGCATTTTTAAGGGGTGATAAAATAGTGCATTTGCCGATTTATTTATTACCTGTGGCAGGACTTGTCATAGGGGTTCTAATTTCTTTAATAGGTGGAGGTGGGGGAATATTTTATGTTGGAATGCTGACAGGATTGTTTGCTATTTCAATGGATCAGGCTGTGTCTGTATCTCTTGCAACAATTATCCCAACAACCCTGGCTGCTTCAATAAGTCACTACAGGGCAAAAAATGTAAAGCCAAAAGCAGGATTTCTACTTGCGGCAGGCGGGATTGTCGGAGTAGTTGTCGGTTCCTATCTTGTTACAATTATTCCGGTCAAAGTTCTTAAAATAATATTTGGGATTTTTCTTCTAATCATGGCAATCGGGATGATTATTTCAAGAAAGAAAAAGCAAGATAAAGAAGAAATATCAGAAAACAGACAACTTGAAGAAGTTAATGCTAATAAAAGTAAGCCTATTTCAAAGCTTTTTATAGTAAAAGGCCTGGTATTTGGGATACTTGGCGGGCTAATGTCAGGTATGCTCGGTACGAGCGGTACTCCTCCAATCCTTGCCGGACTGGACAGTATAGGTCTTTCCTCTCTAGAGGTAGTGGGAACATCAGTTATGGTGCTCTTTTTTATAGCTATTACAGGTGTGATAACTCATAGTGCATTTGGAACTCTAAATTGGCTGCTGGTGATTTTGCTTGCATCTGGCACTATAACTGGTGCAATTCTTGGCCCTTTATTTGGTAAGCGGATAAACAAAAAAACTTTGGAAAAATTCTATGGTCCGTTTTTTATTGGACTTATTTTATTAATGGCAGTTTCGATGTTTTTATAATATTTTTCATTACCAATCAGTTTTTTAAAGTAAAATTTATCGTGTTTTAAAAGAAAATATTTTGTAAAAAAAGTTTTTTTATACATTTGCTTGACTCCTTTATTGAATTTTTGGTGTTGTAATTAATTAATTCAATAGAGCCAGGTAAATGTCTTTTTTATTCAGAACTACACTTTTTCTTCACAATATTAATTATACAACTAAGATTTCAATATTCCTGCACCTCTATTTTTACACAATCTTTATAATTTAGTAGGAGTTTCCCCAAAATTTATTTTCAAGCTGCAAAAAGGGGGCTTTAGTCATCAACGAAATTTTTAGATTTATCTAAAACTCAATTCGGGTGTG
>NZ_QPJE01000022.1 GCF_003337245.1 Halanaerobium sp. MA284_MarDTE_T2 | reverse complement strand
GTTAGGTCATCTTCATTTTCAACCTTAACCTTTCCTGCTACTTTTAATTTCCCCATGTTTTCTTCATGCATCTTTAACGCTTTTTCTTTTAAATTCATAAATATTCACCTACTTTTATTGTTTTTATATCAATACATGCTTACACTGCGAACAGTCTTAATTAGCAATTTTTGAATTTCACAATCCCTATTATGACAAAAATGTCAAATTGTTAAAATGACCAAAATTGAATTTTCGCAATGCAATTATATATTAATTCTTTTAAAAGCATTAACCATTCCATTCTTTACCTATACAATGCTTTTCATAATATTTCACTCTAAAATTATTGTTTCCTCCGAACAATTACAAAAATTATTGATAATAAAATTTAATTTAAAGTAATTCTATTATATTTTTAGAAGTAAAAATTATTACTTATACACGTAGGAAGGCCGGAAAAATACATTTCCCGGCCCAGAGCCCTAATTCTTAAATTATAATTTTCAGTATATAACAATATTTTGATACTTCTAATAAAAGCAACAATGATTAATTTACACAAACCCATTAATATGATAAATGTTTAACTAACAAGGCAGTAGTAACTGTAAATTGCTACCCTATATTTAAATTATTTAAACTTAATCCCATCTTTCTTTATTTTAAGAATCTGGGAAAGATCTCTGCCCTTTATAATTTTTATCTATTGCTACAATTTAGTATTACAACAATTATATTCCTTATTATTTCATTTACATTATAGTGTTAATTTAGAATTATGTCAAGCCAAATTACATATTTATTAAATTGTTCGACAAAATTAGAAATGTTTCTATGTCTTTTGCATCACTTTACAACTTTTTTACAACTTTTTATCATACAGCATCCCTGATTGAAATAATGCTGTGCAAACAATCCTTTAAATTCTCATAAATTATGGCATTTTCGAAGTCTGATACGAAACTGCCTTTGGGGTAGTGGTTTGTGGGGTAGAGGATATTATGACGGGACAGCTGAAAGTGTAACTTCTGAAACTATGCAAAAGTATATCCAAAATCAAAAGAATGTTTAATTTCTAGGAATCAAATCTCAAAATTAAAAGGCTTATTCATCCACTAAGACAAGCATAAGGAGTTTTCTGAGACTTCCCTATAAAAAAAGCCTGCTTAATGAGACAGCATCTCACTAAAACAGGCTTTTACTTATTAATTCTTCTCAATGCACTTTCTGCCAGAACCTCCTGAGAAGAGAAAACCGGATAGGCAAAACTATCCATATCAAATATAAGCGGCAGTTCTGTACAGCCGAGTATTACTGCTTCCGCCCCTTTTTTAACCATTGATTCAGCAACAGCACTCAGCTCCTGCTGCATTTCCAAAGTCTTTTGGCCGGCTTTTACAGAATATATCAGATCCATAATTTTATCTTTCTGCTCTTCAGCAGGTTTAACTACCTCAAAGTTTAACTTTTTCAGCTCTTTATCATAAATTTCAGATTCTAAAACTCCACGTGTTCCCATTACACCAACTTTTTTGATATTGAGATCCCGCTTAATTTTTTTTGCTACTTCTTCCAGCATATTAAGTATCTCAATTTCCACTTCCTGCTGCAGCTCTTCAAAATAGTAGTGGGCTGTATTACAGGGTATTACAAGAAAGCTGGCTCCAGCTTTTTCCAGCACTTCAGCTGTTTTAATAAGTTCCTGTAGTGGACTTTCTCCACCATTTAAAATTGCCTCTGTTCTATCCGGAATTTTAGGATTATTATAGATTAAAATTCTGTGGTGGTCCTGATCTTTTTCTACTGCTGTTTTGTCAATGATTTTCTGAAATAGATCGACAGTAGCATCAGGTCCCATACCACCGAGAACTCCTATTATCTCTTCTTTACCCATTTTTTTCACCTCAATTACTAATTTTCGTAGGCTCCTCTTTTAATAATTTCTCCATTTTTAACCATAATTTCTCCTTTTGCCAGTACAGTATCTATCTTGAGATCAAAATCAGCTATAATTAAATCTGCATCTGCTCCCTGTTCTATATTTCCCTTCTGTGGGAACAGTTTTAGAATTTTAGCCGGATTTGACGTAAAGTACGGCAGTGCTTCTTCTAATTCAAAATCATATTGACTGACAAGACTTTTAAATTCTTCATAAAGAGTTCCTACACTGGAAGCACCGATCTCCAGCAGATTACCCTTTTCGTCATAGCTGGACCAGCTTCCATATCCATCAGAACTTACCGTAATATTCTCAGTCGGAAGATTTTTCTTTCTGGCTTTACTAATTACTGAAGCCGGAGAAAGATCATCAAAAATACCACAGGTAAGATCGATAATTCCACCTTTTTTTAGAAATTCAAATCCTTCTGCAAGCAGACTTTCATTGCGATTAATATGAGTTGGTGCAAAAGTCTGTATCGGCAGTTCACTGTCTTCTACAGCTTCAATAATTGGACCCAACCCTTTTTTTCCGTCTCCCATATGTACACAGACTATTCCTGCCTTATCTGCCAGCATACCTGCAGTTCTAACCTCTGAACCAATAAATTTCAATTCTTCGGCACCAATCTGAGAAGAGCGGTGATCGGATATCGCTACTTTAGCACCTATTATTTCATCAATTAAAACAACATCTTTCTGTACAGAATCAGTTATTGTTTTGCTGGGATATCTGTATGAACCGGTGTGTATCAGGGCAGTAATTCCATTTTCCTCCAGTGATTTTGCCTTTGCCAGAACATTTTCCACCGACCTTGTTACTCCATCTGTGCCAAGCAAGCCGACAACAGTAGTAATCCCGGCTGAAGTTAAATCACTTAAAGGTATTTCTGGAACTCTTGTTTTAAAACTGCCTTCTCCTCCACCACCGGTAATATGTACATGTGGATCAATAAACCCGGGCAGCATTTTTTTGTTTTGACCATCTATAACCTCAATATCTTCATCATTAAATTCAATTTTATCTTTAATTAATAATATTTTACCTCCACCAATAAGCAGGTCTTTTTTGCCTGAATATTCAGGACTGTAAACTTCAACATCTTTTATTAATTTCAATATGACCCCTCCTTTTTTCACATCTAAAACCATTATATTGTCGTATGAAAATATTATCAAGTAAATTCGCCAAATTTAACCTTTTTGTGGGAGAACCAAACTTTTATTTAAAATT
The DNA here is from genome assembly GCF_003337245.1 of Halanaerobium sp. MA284_MarDTE_T2. Classification (GTDB taxonomy): domain Bacteria; phylum Bacillota; class Halanaerobiia; order Halanaerobiales; family Halanaerobiaceae; genus QPJE01. The sequence goes on along the minus strand of NZ_QPJE01000022.1, from coordinate 30,874 downwards.
ATCATTTTTCTACTTAATCTACTTAAATTGGTTAAAACTTAAAATTTTTTGAAGGAAATATAAGATTAATATAGAAATTTATTTACTGCATGTTAATATTTTTACAGAGCAACTTGTTAACCTCTCCCCTAAATTAAAATAGCCTCTTCGCTATTTAGTGTGGGTTTTAATTGTTCGTTTATTTAATATAGCTGAATTAATTCATTTTCATATTCAATTATGGTATACTTTACCTATACTATAACAGGAGATTATTTTAATATTTAATAATATAAATTTATTCACCCAGGCTTTAGGAATAGAAAAGCCGTGGAAACTTGATAAAATAGATTTTAATAAAAATGATGGTTGACTTGAAAATAAAATTATTTATAAGTAATGGTCAAAAAATATTTTAAAAAGGAGTATAAATTATGAAGTGCAGTCAGTGTGGAGCTCAGATCAATGAAGGAGATATCTTCTGCGGCAGCTGTGGAAATAAGGTTGCTGAAGAAGTAGAATCAGTTGAGGTCGAAGAAGTGGAATTTAGTGAGGAGGAAAACAGCAGTCAGGAAGAACAGGTTTTTATTGATCCAAATCAGTGTCCTAACTGTGGATCATACAATACAAAAACAAAGAATAAATTGTGGAGTATCATAAAAAATATTTTAGCCATTGTGCTCTTATCCTGGATTCCAATTCTGGGATGGATTGTAATTATATTTGCAGCAATAGGAATAATATATAATCTTATCATCTCAAAAAGATTTATCTGTAAGGACTGTGGAGAAGAATATGTGCCTACCCTTGACAAATACAGAGAGAAATATCAGGAACTTTAAATAAATTCTTTTAAATGAGCTTTCCCAACTAAGTAACCCTCTCACCCCTCGGTCACAATAAAATCCAGAGGTAATTTTTTAGCATTTTTGTTAAAAAGTATTATTTTGAGTGAACTTGTTTTATTTTTAATATTTTTTATTGAAATATATTTACAAAATTGTGCTGCCGTTATATGAACTATTCTAAAAATTATCAGTACTTCTGTACAGCTTCAGCTGTTTTAGATAATCAACATCATATGGAGAATCTTCATTAAAAATAATGGCTCTCACATAGGCTATCCTGTTGCTTAAAGAAGTTCCTTCACCAATATTGATCTGAAACCGCCTGTCTTCAGAGCGGTTAACTATTACAAAAGCATCTTCCTCTTCAGAAAAGGAATAAACATAGTTGTTTGTATCAAAAACTGCTTCATCTGAGGAAAAAGCTGCATAATAAAACTGCTTACCATTAAGCTCAAAGGTTGCAATCTTAAAATTCTCTATCAAATCCTGCAGCCTTTCTTCATTCAGCTCCAGCTCAATGCCGGTAATATATCCATCCTCATCAATATCATTCTGAAATTCTTCTATAAAATCTCCATCTTCCAGTGCCTCAATATATTTTTTGCCAGGCCAGCTGAGTCTGTTCAGCTTGAGATAAATATTTTCTATCACCTCAACAGGCTGATTTGCTGTAATTAATGTACTCTCATCATAATTTTCTATTATACCTTTTTTGTTTTTGTAGAGGTATATATACCCCATATTACAGCTCTGATCACATAATATATCCATTTTAAAGCCTCCTTCTGGATGCTTAATTCCAAAAATATTAAATATTGTCTCAATTCTTTATATCATTATATAATGCAGTCGGAAAATTTTAAAACGAAAATTTATCTATCAGTGCAATAATTTCTTTTTTATGCCTTAGCTGATCGATCCATTTTTTTGGAATATCTTCAAATCCATAATAAATAGCAGCCGGTCCTCCTGTTACTGCAGCTGTAGTGTCTGTATCAAGTCCCAGATTAACTGCCATTAGAACTGCTTCTCGGTAAGAGCTGCTGTTCAGCAGAACCCAGAAAAATGCTTCCAGAGTATCTACCACATATGCAGTTGAATTTATCTGCCCTTCATTAAGTTCAGCAGTATCTTCTTTTATAATTCTCCGGTAATATTTTAGTTCCTCTTTATATTTACCATATCTGCCATACCTGCCAGCAGCTAAAAAATCTTCTACATGGCTGCAGCATTCTAAATATGCATCTTCTATATTTTCACCTTTTATAAGTCTAATAGAAAAATCTGTATAGATATAGCAGGCCAGAACAGCCCTTGGATGTCCATGGGTAAGTGAACTTACTTCTTCCACAGCTTTAAATCTATCTTCAGGGTCATTTTCTAAAAGATAAAAGGCCAGGGGCAGTATCCTCATTAGAGATCCATTTCCATTATCTCTTTCTCCATTCGGGCCAGCCTCAAAAGGCAGGACACCGCTTTTAAGCCGGGAAACAGCAGTCTCAGTTGTCCTACCGACACCAAAAGCTTCTCCGGTGGGAGTCAGATGCCCTTCATAAAGCCAGCTGACAAATCTATCTGCAAGATCATTAAGATCATAACCTTTTACTGCCAGTGATTCCAGCAGACATAATGTTAAAGAACCATCATCTGACCAGCTGCCGGGAGGTAGATTATACTGTGCAAAACCCTGCATTGATTTTACCGGATTTTCTTTTAAATATTTGCGGCTTTTAAATTCAACCGGCACACCAAGTGCATCACCGATCAGGTGACCGATTACAGCTGCTTTGAGCTTTTTATTTAACAGTTTAGAATCCAAATCTCTAATCCTCCCCAAAAATCCACAATTTTTTGAACATAATTGAATTTCTACTGTTCAGTGAATCTCTTACCTCAATGCAAAATAATATTTCAATTGAATATTGCTCTGTCAAAAAACAGCTGCTGGATTATTAAAAGTTAAAACTTCAGCGATTCAAAACAAAAACAAAATTATTTAACTCAGTATTGAGAAACCCGGCAATCATACGGCATTTAGCCTTAAGCAGAAAGAAAATATCTCTCTCCACTTCAGAAAGGCCTTCCAGATTACCCTGTCCTTTGCTTAAAACAAGATCAGCCTGATTAAATATATCCACAAAATCCGGATCAGCAGTTTCCAGAACCAGCCCCGGCCCTTCAGCACCACTTGAAACAACCTCTGCTCTGCTGCCAATACCTATCTGTTCTGCTTCACTTTCAGTAATATCGTTTAAAACCGGAACACCTCTTACAGCATAAATGATTTTATCTACATGTTCTTTAAGATATTTTATCAGAATTTTATCGAAAACTGCCTCACCACTATTGTCAGCGATTATCAGCAGATTTTCTGCCTTATCCAATTTTTCTCTAAAAAGGCTGTAGTCACTTCTGGCAAAACCGTGCTCTAAAGCCCTCTCTATATTTTCTTCAATATCAATATTTAGACCAACTCCGGCGTCTATGGAATTCCCCATTGCCGCCATCAGCAGTGCTGCTTTAAGTGGATCAGCAGCAGATTCAATCTCTTTGTTCACTACTGGCAGCAGCTTTTCTGCCATCTCAATATTTTTCTGCTTCAGGCTGTAATAGGGGTCATTTTGACCCTCCTCGGGGCAAGCCCACGAGGTTTGCTAGCAGACTATAACTTCTATCACCTGTCTTTTTCTTTAAAAACTTCTGCAGTTTATCACTAACTTCAGGTGCTTTAGCATCTTCCGGTATATCTTTAATCATATCTGCATAATGGTTTATAATTTCCCGTGTTGTATGTTTATCAGCTCCAGCCATTTCAGATGCCTCAATAAGCTGCCTCATCATACAGGGGAAACAGTCAAGATCTATTTTCAATATTAACAACTCCTATCTGCGGTTTTAACTCTTCTTTCTTTGATCATAACATCTGCTTCTTCTATCCAGTCATCACTGAGGTATTTTCTGCCAACCCAGAGAGCCCTTATTAGAAAATCAAGTGGTATGGAAATAAGTATACCTGTAATTCCAAAATCCATTACTACAGCCAGAAAATAGGCAAGCCCCAGTTTGAAAAATGTCTGGCTGAAGAGATTTCCATAAAGTGAAGAACGGGTATTCCCGGCACCATTTAAATGTCCTGCCAGAACCCCATAACAGGTAATTGCCGGACCTCCAACACTTAGTGCTCTAAGGAAAAGCACTGCAGACCTGATAGTCTCTGCATCACTGCTGAAAAATCTGACCAGAAACGGAGCAGTAAAGAAAATCCCAATTGAGAACATTCCAATCGATACAATGGTCAGTATTAGCATCGCCTCTACCGTTCTTTTGCTTTCCTCAACCCGACCTGCTCCAAGATTATTTCCGTTCATAATTGTCGTCACAGTATAATATGACCGGTGCATAGGAGCAATCAGCTGATGATGAACCCTTCTTGCTATATGGTAGGCAGCTGCCGCCTCTGTACCAAATAACAGCACCAGTGAGTTGAGGGGAAAGGTAATAAAACTCTGGTAGAGCCCCTGGGTAATCTTGGGCATACTGACCTTAAACAGCTGTTTTATAATTGTAAAATCCCAGTATTTTATCGGATTTTTAATAGTAAATTTGCTTTTTGAACTTAAAAACCGGAAGAAATATATAAAAGCTGCAAAAATCTTAGCTGCAAATGTTCCAATCCCAACTCCTATTATCCCAATACCAGGAAATGGTCCGATTCCGAGGGCAAGCACAACTGAAATAACTATGTTCAAAAAATTTGAAATTACTTCTATTACCATAGGGGTTCTGGTATCTCCACTCCCCTGAAGTGCTCTTGCTGCTATCATACCGGTTATGCGGAATGGTGCAGCAGCAAAAATTATAAGTAAGTACTGGGCACCCAGTTTAACTACCTCAGGTGCAGCCCCCAGAACAGAAATAAGCTGTTCTGACATTAAAAAGCCTACAACTATAAAAGGTATACCGATTAAAAAACCTACATACATAACCTGAGATAAAATTATATTTTTATTTTCTTCCGCCAATCTGGATTTAATACCACTTTCCTGTGAAATAAGGGAAATACTGCCTGTACCGAGGCCGAGTCCTATCTGCAGAACAATACTCTCCCAGACATCACCTAGCCCCACAGCAGCCACGGCTGCCGGCCCAAAAAATCCCATTAAAACCATATCGGTTGTCCTCATTGCAGTTGAAAATATGTGGTTTAACATAACCGGCCATGCCAGGTGCAGGGCCTTAATCCAGATTGGAAAATATACAGTCATAAATGCCATTTTTACAGCTCCTCAATTCTCGTTTGATCAGCTTTCAGATTTTAAAGTAAGCATAAAGTAATCTATACTTAGTTCTATTTATTCCACCTTACATCCACAGCTGTTGGAAATACTGATATTCATAGAAAAAAGTCTATCATTCTGCTGCATTTTTTCTGTTATCTCTTCTAAGAGAGAGTAAACTTCACCACTATATCCATATACTGCTGTCGATAGATCACCTGATTTATATTTAAGTCCGGATTTATCTATTATATCTATCACTTCTTTTACTTCCTCATTAACATCCATCGTATAGAGTGGATAAAAATTAATCTGACAGGAAATATAGGCTGAATCCTTCTTCATAAAAACCTCTCCTTTTAAAAATTAATTATGACTTTACTGATGCCTTTCAACAGTACTGTGCAAATTTCTTCTCTACAAAGACCTTTTAATTATTCTCTAAACTGTATTTATATATCATTTTAGCAGTCCCTGTGGCAGTCCGCAAGTAACCAATTAACTCTCTTTTTGACAGATAAAAAATACTTTTAAAAAAGTTACCTATTTTCTCAGTCCAGCATCCACCATTTTTTAAATTTTTCAGCAGGATTATTGTTCAAAACACAGAATATATCAGTAATCCATAAAGCTTATTTTTTAACGCCCCTCAGTTTTCTTCTTATAAACCCAATATTTCTCTTTATCAAAAAGCTTTACCCTGATTTTCTTAAAACTATATTTAATTTCAATTTTTTAGATATATGTATTTGATTATTACTTTTACAGATGGCGGCACACAATGCTGTAATCAGTCAGGAAGATAATCAAGCAATACATTAATATAAGAAGAAATTAAACAAGTAAAGATTTGAAAACAAATTAGATAAGCAAAAAGGACTAGAAAGGAGTAGTGAGTATGGAAAAATTTAGAGTTTCAGCAGTTTTATTAATATTTATCTTTATTTTTAGTTTTATCCTGTCCTCTTCTCTCACAGCAGCTGAGCTAAAAGACCCATGGATATCCCAAAAACCTCAGGGGAAACATGGAGGAACACTTATTACAACTCTGCTCAGTGATCCAAAAACATTTAATCCAATTATTGCTGCAGAGACAAGTTCCAGTGGTGTAGTAATGGGTTATATTTTCGAAAGACTTGTCACCAGAAATGGTGTCACTACAGAAATAGAACCTGAACTGGCAAAAGACTGGAAGATTAGTGAGGATGGAAAAACCTACACTTTCTATCTAAGAGAAGGTGTAAACTGGAGTGATGGTGAGGAATTTACAGCTGATGATGTCATTTTTACCTTTGATCTAATTAAAGATGAGTCAATTCCCACCGGCAGCAGAGATGTTATGATAATCGATGGTGAATTTCCTCAGTACAAAAAAATTGATAAATATACGGTAGAATTTAAACTCCCAGAACCATTTGCACCATTTTTAAACAATATGCTGGCCCCTATTCTGCCCAAACACAGACTGTATAAAAGCTGGCAGCAGGGAAAATTTAACAGCAGCTGGGGTATAAATACAGATCCAGCAGATATTATCGGTACAGGACCATATAAAATGGTAGATTACAAAAATGGAGAAAGAATTGTTATGCAGGCCAATCAAAACTACTGGCGACTTGATCCAGAAGGCAGATCACTGCCCTATATTAAAAACTGGGTCAGAATAATTACCGGCAGCCAGGAAACAGAATCTCTGCTTTTCGAAAAAGGTGAAACACATATACTGGGAGTTAGAGGTATTGATTATAAGCGCTTTAAGGAAAAATCTGAAGAGGAAGATTTTGATCTGATAGATGGAGGGCCGACCTTCAGCACTAATTTTCTGGTTTTCAATCTAAATCCGCGCAACCCCAAACTTGAAGAAGAGCCGTGGAAATTGGAATGGTTCAGCAGTATCCACTTCAGGCGGGCAGTAGCCTATTCTTTTGATAAAAATACAATGATTGATCAGGCACTTGCCGGCCAGGGAAGCAAACAGTGGAGTCCTATCAGCACACCCAATAAAATCTATCTGAATGAAAATGTAAAAAAATATCCATATAACCTAGAAAAAGCCCGAGAAGAACTGCAAAAAGGCGGCTTCAGCTGGAATGATGCTGGAGAACTGATAGATAAAAATGGGCATAGAGTTGAATTTAATATTCTTACAAATGCAGGAAATGATGTTAGAGAAGCACTGATGAATATCATTTCTACTGAACTGAGAAATCTGGGTATGAAGATCAATGCCACACCGGTAGATTTTAACAGAATGACTTCTATGCTGATGAGTGAATGGAATTTTGATACTATCCTTATCGGACTAACAGGTGGAGTTGAACCACACAGTGGTTCCAATGTCTGGCTTTCTCATGGACATCTGCATATGTGGAATCCACGCCAGGAAAAACCGGCCACCGATTGGGAGGCACACATAGATGAACTTTTTATTAAAGCAGCTCAGACACATGAGGTAGAAAAAAGAGCTGAATACTATGGAGAGTTTCAGGAGATAATTGCTGAAAAACTACCTGTTATCTATACTGTAGTTCCAAATGCAATTTATGCTGTAAGAGACAGCCTCAAAAATACAGAAGTAACTGCATATGGTGGTGTAACATGGAATATTTACGAGCTATATCTGGAACAGTGATAAAAGTTAGAATCTGTCTTCAGGTGGAACAGCTGATGAGGAGGATAAAAAGATGAGGAACTATATTTTAAGAAGAATTATTATTACCATTCCTCTGCTTTTTGTAATCTCTATTATGTCGTTTTTTATTATGCAGCTTTCTCCAGGCAGCTATCTTGATCAAATAAAAATGAATCCTGATATATCACCTGAACTTATAGAAACTATGGAAGAAGATTTTGGTCTGGATAAAAGTGTACCGGTACAGTATCTATACTGGTTAAAAGAACTGCTGCAGGGAAATCTGGGAGAATCTTTCACCTACAGAATACCTGTGGCAGAAATTATAGGCAGCAGGCTGCTCAATACATTTATTCTTTCTGCTGCTGCGATGATTATCGCCTGGGGGATTTCTATACCGGTGGGTGTTTACTCTGCAACACACCACTACAGCATACTGGATAATATTTTTACTACTTTTTCTTTTATTGGTCTGTCAATTCCAAATTTCTTTTTTGCTCTGCTGCTGCTGTTTCTTATAGTCAGGCTTAATATTCCTCTGCCTATCAGCGGTATGACCAGCATTATGTATGATTACATGACACCAGTTGAAAAAGTAATCGATATTGCAAAACATCTAATTGTACCAGCAGTTGTGCTGGGTACTGCCAGTACTGCTTCTCTGATGCGCCAGATGAGGGGACAGATGCTGGATGTAATAAATCAGGATTATATCCGCACAGCAAGAGCCAAAGGTTTAAAAGAAAGAAAAGTCATCTACAAACATGCTCTTAAAAATGCTCTTAACCCTATGATAACTATTTTTGGTTTTCAGCTCAGCTCACTTTTCAGTGGAGCAGCGCTGACTGAAATAGTCACCGGCTGGCCTGGTCTGGGAAATATGATGCTGACAGCAGTCAGGTCCAAGGACCTCTATCTTGCTATGGCGGGGATGATGATGGGAAGCCTGATGCTTATTATCGGTAATCTTGCTGCAGATATAATGCTTGCTCTAAATGACCCGCGCATTAGTTATGACTAATTATATTATTTCAGCAAATGAGGTGAGCTGTAATGCCGACAGAAAAACTTAATAAAGTGGATAAAGATTTTAAAAATATTTCACCCCGGAAGAGAAAATTCCAGGGATTTTTAAAAAATAGCTTTGCTCTTTCAGCAGCTGTAATTATAATAATACTGTATATTTTGAGCATTTTTGCACCTTTTATTGCTCCCTATGAAAGTACAGAGGTATTTAAAAAGCATTTTTACCATCCACCAACTAAAATACACTTTACAGATGAAGATGGCCTTTCTGCTCCATATATATACAAAACTGAAGCTGTAGGCTGGGGTGAATACAAAGTTGACCAAAGCCAGAAATATTACCTTAATTTTTTCAGCAGGGGTAGTGAGTACAGTCTTTTGGGACTTTTCAGCTCAGATATACACCTGTTTCAGACTGAAGGTGATATACCTATTTTTCTGCTGGGAAGTGACAGTTTTGGCAGGGATATATTTACCCGCATTCTCTTTGGCGGCAGAGTCTCTTTATTTATAGGTTTTGTGGCAATTATTATCACCACCATAATTGGTGTAATTGTGGGCAGTATTTCCGGTTATTATGGAGGCTGGATAGATAATCTGATAATGAGAGTTGTAGAAGTTATAATGTCTATTCCGAGTTTTTATCTTCTGCTGGCCCTGGCTGCAGTTCTTCCACTTGATTTATCTTCTGCTTTCAGATTTTTTCTTATTGTATCTATCCTGGCCTTTCAGGGCTGGGCCGGTATGGCTAGAGTTATAAGAGGTATGGTGCTTTCAGTAAAACAGGAAGATTATGTTGCTGCAGCAAAAGCACTGGGCTCAGGTGACAGGAGAATCATATTTAAACATATCCTCCCCTATACAACAACATATATTATCATCAGAGCTACTGTTGCAATTCCAGGTTATATTATCATGGAAAGTGGACTGAGCTTTATAGGGCTGGGAATTCAGGAACCCTCGGCAAGCTGGGGTAATATGCTTTCAGCCGCCCAGAATGTCAGTAAAATAAGCAGTTTCCCCTGGCTCCTTCTGCCCGGCTTTTTTATCTTTATTACAGTATTAAGCTATAATATTCTGGGAGATGGCCTGAGAGATGCACTGGATCCAAAATAATTATGGTACCGGGTACCAAACAACTAAATAGTACCAGATTCAAGTGAAATTAATCTCATGTACCGGGTACAAAAAAGCTTTTTTGTACCCGGTACCTATATCAATCAGCTGATAAACTTAATGAATTTTTCGGCTAATGCCGGATCAAACTGTGTTCCAGCACATCTTCTAATTTCAGTCAGTGCTTCTTCTCTGCTGTGTTTACACGAATAGGAATCAGCTGCTGTCATGCTTTCAAAAGTTTCTACAACTGCAATTATTCTTGCAATCATTGATATCTCTTTGCCTTTCAACCCCCTTGGATAGCCGTTTCCATCCCACCTCTCATGATGTGAGAGCACATCATCAGCTATATCTATAGTATGGTTGAAATAATTTAATATTCTATAGCCAGTGGAAACATGCAGCTTCATGTCTTCGTACTCCTTATCTGTTAAAAATTCTTTTTTATTTAATATGTCGGTATCTACAGCAACTTTACCTATATCATGGAAATAGGAAGCATTTTTAATTTTCTTTAAAACTGATTTGTCCAGCTTGAGTTCTTCTGCAAATTTTACCGACAGATTATATACATTTTCTGCATGAGTTTTTTCTCTGGCACATTTACTGTGCAGAATATCAATAATATTATTTATATGTATTTGATCATTGCTGGTCCGGCTTACACTTTTGCTGGAATACATGGCTGATTCTGCTTTATTTAGATAATCTATTATCTCTCCTGCCTTTTCTTCCTGTGTTCCGACACCCATTGATATACCTGCAGCAAGTGCAAGCGCCTTTTTAGATTCAAAACACTCATTAATCCTCTCTTTAACAGCTTCAGCATCTTCCTTCCCTGTATCAGGGAGTAAAACGACAAATTCATCTCCTCCCCAGCGGGCAATTATATCATCCTTACGGCAGGCTTCTTTAAAAGCTTCTGCTGCCTGCTGAATAAGTTTATCTCCAGCATCATGTCCAAAAATATCATTTGTCAGCTTAAGGCCGTCCAGATCACCTATAATTATCGATACCGGAAGATTTCTTTCCACGTTCAGCCTTTTTAATTCTTCTTCAAAAAAACGCCTGTTGTATAAACCTGTCATCGGATCATGATAGCTTAAATACTCGATCTTCTCCTGACGCTTTTTTTCAGTTGTAGCATCTCTAAAAACAATAACCACTCCATAAAGATCTCCATTTGCATCAAAAATAGGGGCAGCAGAATCATCCAAAAAATATTTTTCCCCATTTTTTGATATAAGAGCAGCATTATCTTCAAGTTTTTCAACCTTTCCACTTGCAAATACTGCTTCAATAGGATCTGTCAGTTCTTTATCATTATTCAGGTAAATAAAATTTAAAACATCTCTGTAATCTCTGCCTTCAGCTTCTTCAAAATGCCAGCCTGTCAGTCGTTCAGCTGCTTTATTTATCATTTCTATTTTGCGGTCATTATTAACCAGAATTACACCATCACCTATAAAAAGCAGTGTGCGAAAATATTTATTTTTTTCTACTTTTAATTCTTGGCTTAACTTATATTCTTCTGTTACATCTTTAATATATGCACCTATCCCATAATCACCACTTATTAGTTCAACTGGAAATTTAGTAGTTTTATAGATGTGCCCATTCCACCTCACTTCCTCTTCAACTAATTCTCCAGTTTCCATTACTTTTAAATCTGTGTTGTGGCGGATATCGGCAAAAAACTCATCTGTCAGATCATAATCATCCAGACCAATAATTTCTTCTTTAGAAAGGTTATAAAAATCAGCTGCCGTTTTATTTACAAAAATATATTTCAATTTCTCATCTTTTAAATATATGAGGCTGTCATCTGCATCAATAAATATCTGTCTGAGTTTATTAAAATTTTCCAGAACCCTATTTTTGTTTTTTAAATCCCTGTAATTTTTGAACAAAATAAAAGTAAAGATAAATAAAAGCAAAATAATTAAAAGCATAATAAAACCGTGAGAATTAAAAACATCTGCAATATCGTCAAAGATATCTGCTTTAATAGAAAGGGGAACTGCTATTATAAAAAACATTAACATAATAGCATAAACTATGATATTTTTTTTCATAATTTTCTCCTTTCTGTAAATATCACACAATAATTTTTCATCAGATAAATTACAGATAAACTACTTGCCTGATGTTTTCCTGGCCGTTTTAAATAAATATTAATTTTAACAAACTCCTCCTATTTTAACATATGTTTATAATTATTTTAACATTTTTATCTAAAAACTACAAATTAATCTTTCAAAAAAGCAATTTTATTTTGGAGAAATTCTTTATACTACACAACTTGACACACAAATCACATATATGCTATAATATAATTAACTTGAGTATTTTACTATTAATTAAAAGATATATATATATAAATTTTTTAAAAAACTTCCTGTTAAAAAAGTTTTCTCTAAACCCTGTCTTTATTTAATGAGGGGGTTTCTCAATATTATTAAGATATATCTACATGTTTCTGTTTTTTTTTTATTCTCTATTATAGACTTTCCCCATTTTTTATATACTGCTGCAAAAAGGGGAGATGCAGGAATATTGAAATTTTTAGTCAATGAATCTTAACGAAATGAAGGAAGAAATAGGGTTGAACTGCAGGATGGAGTGAGCTAATCATGAGTCAGGAGGACTCATTGATTAGTGTGCCCTATTTCACACCCGAATTGAGTTTTAGATAAATCTAAAAATTTCGTTGATGACTAAAGCCCCCTTTTTGCAGCTTGAAAATAAATTTTGGGGAAACTCCTTTCTCTATTCACTTGACAAATCGATACTTTTATACTATAATGATTTGTTGTGTCAGGCAATGGCTATAAGGAGGAGTTTTATATGTCTCAAAAAGAAGTTGCAAGTAATAAGAATGAAAATAATGAAGATAAGGAACTTGATCTTTCTATCCCTGCTGGTGCAGGAATTGATGACTCTGTGAGAGTATATTTGAAGCAGATGGGAAAAGTTGACCTGCTGACAAAAGAAGAAGAAGTGGCGATTGCAAAACGCATCGAAAAAGGTGAAGAAAAAGCAAAGCAGGAATTAATAGAGGCTAATTTAAGACTTGTTGTCAGTATTGCTAAGAAATATATTGGTCAGGGAATGTCTTTTCTGGATTTAATTCAGGAAGGCAATAAAGGTTTAATGAAAGCCGTTAATAAATTTGATTATACAAAAGGATATAAATTCAGCACCTATGCAACATGGTGGATTAGACAGTCTATTACAAGAGCACTTGCCGATCAGGCAAGGACTATAAGAATTCCTGTTCATATGGTAGAAACCATGAACAAATTGAGAAGAGTGGAAAAGCGACTGCAGAAAGAACTAGAAAGAGAACCTACTCTTGAAGAAATTGGTGAAGAAATGAATATGGAACCAGACAAAGTTATGGAAGTTAAAAAGCTGGTCATGAATCAGCAGCCTGCTTCCTTAGATACTCCGATTGGTGAAGAAAATGACAGTCAGCTGAAAGATTTTATAGAAGATCAGGAAGCACCAGCACCAGATATATTAGCTTCTTCTGAACTGTTAAAAGATCAGCTGGATGATGTGCTGAGTACTCTTACTGATAGAGAAAAAAGGATTATAGAGCTTCGTTTTGGGCTGGAAGATGGCCGTCAGCGTACATTAGAAGAGGTCGGCACAGAATTTGGTGTAACCAGAGAAAGAATTAGACAGATTCAGGCTAAAGCTCTCAGGAAATTGAGGCATCCCACCAGAAGTAAAAAACTGAGAGGTTATCTATAAAGAAGATTTATTTCAATATAATTATATTGAAATATTAATTATTAAGATGAAGCTATAAGATGAAGCTAAGAGATAGTTTATTACAACTATCTCTTTTTTACTGCTTTTTATTTATAATTTGCTATTTGAATATAAATTTAAAATAGCATAAATAAATATCTTTTTAGACTGGCCGATGTTAACATCAGTATTAATTATACTTTTCCTTAATAATCCCCTTATTATATGCCTCAAGGAGATCCATTAAATCATTAATATCGGATTTTAAACTTTTACCTATATCTGTATCTTCAATTTTCTGTCTTCCGACAAATTCCACCACTCTTATAGAAGAAACATTACTTACCTGTCCGTCAATTACTCTTTTTTTAGAAATAAATGGTTCATGAGATATTATCCTTATCTCATCTGAATTATAAATAAGAGTATAACCGGCTATCCCGGTCTTCTTCTGATATGCTGCCGAAATACCTCCATCTATTACAAGAAGTTTACCGTGCCCTTTGATTGGACTCTCTCCCTGTTTTTCTTTGACAGGTGTATGTCCATTAATAATATGACCAGTTTCTGGATCAAGCCCAAAATCATCTAATATCATATTACAGATATCTTCATTTTCCCTCAACCTGTAGTAGGGATTTTCTTTTTCTCTATAAAGGGAACTATCATCTGTAAAATAACGGCAGAAAGTTGTCATTTTATCTTTTCCAAAAAGTGGAGAAAATTCTCCGCGCCATAAATACCACAGCCAATCCCTGTAGTCCTTTTCTTCATATTTATATGAATAACTCCTGCGTACTATATCATCAAAAAAATCCATCAATTTTTTCCCACTGTATTTTCCGCCCTCTATTTTTAAAGAAGCAAACTCACCAGCTTCTGTTAATGGCACACAGCCGTGATACAGCAAATTCCCATTATATTTAAGATACATACTTCCATTATTGAATAAAAATCGTATATCCTCCTGTAATTTATCATTATTTTTGAAAGAATTACTTAATTGATCTATTACTTTTTTTTCTTCCTGATTAAGCTCATACGGATTTTCAGGATCTATTGTTGGAAAATAGCTGTCTGTAAGTTTATATTCTTTTCCATCTAAAGTAATTATACCTTTTTGATAATCTATCTTATCTAAATACAAAGCTTCGTTCATATCGAACTCAGTTCTTTTTTTAATTAAATTACCCTCAAGTTTAAACTGTATTACTGCAGCAGCTTTCTGCATCTGAGATATAACAGCTTCTTCCTTTTTTTCTAATTCTCGATCTATAAGTTTAGGATGGAAATCCTCATAAACATCTCCACCGTAAACATTCATAGCAAGTCTTGCCAGTGGGCGCATATTAATTCCATAACCTTCTTCGAGAAGTTCCAGATTACCATATCTCAGAGAAATTCTGACCGCAGTAGCAACAAGAGCTTTCTGCCCCAGTCCGGCTCCCATCCAGAGAATATCGTGATTCCCCCACTGTATATCACAGTTATGATGTGACTTCAACTCTTCTAAAATCATGTGTGGTTCAGGTCCCCGATCAAATATATCACCTATTATATGCAGAGTATCAACACTAAATGTCTGAATAAGTTCTGAAAGTGATTCAATAAAGTTTTCTGCCTGACCAATATCTATAATTGTAGAAATAATCTGGTCATGATATTCTTTTTTGTTCTGATCATCTTCTGTTAAATGCAGCAGTTCTTCAAGTATATAGGCAAATTCTTCCGGCAGAGCTTTTCTAACTTTTGAACGGGTATATATTGAAGAAACATCTCTGCACAATTTAATTATTCTATTGAGAGAATTTTTATACCAGTCTTGACTCAGCCTGTCCTTTCCCTTAAGGCTGTCTATCTTTTCTTCTGGATAAAAAATCAAAGCTGCCAGTTCTTCTCTTTCTGCTTTATTTAGTTCATCTCCAAAAATCATGTCAATTTTAAATTTTATTAATCCAGATGCCGTTCTAAGCATATGCTTAAATGCCGCATGTTCACCATGCAGATCTGTTAAAAAATGTTCAGTACTTTTTGGTAAATTCAATATTGCCTTTAAATTTATAATTTCGGTACTCACAGAAGGAACATTAGGAAATTTGGTTGATAATAATTTTAAATAATCGATATCTCTCATTTGCTTACCTGCTTCCTTTTTTTAAAATTTTGAGTGCTGCTTCTGCAGCCTTAATATGCTCTTCTTCCGGTTCTCTGGCAAATATTTTCTGAAAAAAAGACGGAATAAAAAGCAGTCTGTCAGGTGTTATTTTCATAATTTCATAGGCAATTCCCAGAAATAATATCTCCTGGATAAAAAAGTTGATTCCAATATTGAAAAAACCTGATATAAATGTGATCAGCAGATAATAAAATACAATATTGCTGCCACACCTTTTGTGAATTCTAGAATAATTAGCAATTTCACCTTCTGAACCATTTTCGTAATAGTTTACAGCTTTATGTTCTGCTCCATGAAATTTGAGAACTTCAGATACAGTACTTTTAAATAAAAGGATCAAAATTAGAGGAATTGAAAAATAGATTAAAAAGAAAATTTCTTTAAATCCTTCTCCAGCAGATTCGGGAATGGTAAAAAAAATTATATCTGCTGCCAGGATGAAAAAAACAAACCAGTATTTTTTCGGCTCTTTAAAAACCTCTTTAAAAAATTCCCACAGGGCAAAAAACAGAGCAAAAATACCCCTTATAATGGGAATCTTTTTAAAGTACCTAAAATAATCATTTTGTTTCACTGAAGAAATACTTATCTGCAGGTTATTATCCTCATCATAGTAAGCCTTAACAGATCTTCTGCTGTCCATAAGGCGCACACCGTTTTTATATGCACGCCCACCGATATTTTCTTTATCACTCATCAGCTGTCATCCACTCCTCAATATTATCCAGATCAACTTTATTTATATTATATGTGTAATCTTTAACAGACTCAAGGTCCTTTAGTCCGGATCCAGTTAACATAAGCAGCACCTTTTCGCTGGCTTTAATTTTACCCATTTCTATTAGCTGCTTTACTGCAGCCGCCGTAGTGGCAGAAGCAGCTTCAACAAAAAAACCATCTTCAGCAATCAATTTTTGTGCTCTTATTATCTCCTCTTCACTGACATCTTCAGCCAGCCAACCATATTTATATATTTTATCTATAATCTCCCTGCCTCCATAAGGTCTGCCGGTGGTTATAGCTTCAGCGATACTATTTTTATTTAATGCCGGTATAATATCTTCTCTATTATTTTTAATAGCTGCCACAATAGGATTAATATTTTTTGACTGGACAGCTATCATCTTCGGCATCTTTTCTATAATAGAGGCTTCCTTTAATTCTCTAAAACCTTTAAATATTCCCCGTATATGTCCACAAGCAGATGTTGGTACAGCAATATAATCAGGCAAATTACCACCTGTCTGCTCAAACAGTTCAAAAGCTGTTGATTTATATCCTTCTATTCGAATTGGCCCATTACCGGAAACAACCCTTATTTTAAGTTTTTCTGCTCTATTAAGAATTGCATTTTTCATATCTGAATAATTATCAGTTTTTATTTTAAAAATTTCTGCACCATGTATTCCAATCGCTGAGATCTTTTCTTCCGATGTATAATGAGGTAAAAAAACTGCTGTTTTAATGCCGGCTCTACTTCCATATGCAGCAGTAGAATTACCCATATTTCCTGTTGATATCGTTGCTGTTAGAGGTTCATTAAGTACTGCCGCAAAACAGGTACATATGAATGTACCTCTATCTTTAAAACTCCAGGTTGGATTCTGAGTTTCATTTTTTAGAAAAATATTTTCTGAGCCGCAGTATTCTTTCAGTGTACTACCTGCTTCAATAAGCGAGGTATTACCTTCTCCCAGAGAATAATATGTATCAATATCTTTAAATATAAAAAAATCAGCAAATCTTTCCCAAATTGAAGCTCCATCCTTTATTTCTGCTTTATCTATATCCGGTATAACAACTTCCAGAGGATCTCCACTATCTGACCATTCCTTTATCCTGGTTATGGGATATTTTTTAAAACTTTTTCCAGCAAATACAGATTTTAAATAAATATCAGATTTAAGTTTAATTTAACTTACCTCCTGTCCAGCTCATACTGCAGCTTTTAACAGCTTATTTCACTGCAGATTCTGAAATTTCTGCTTCTACATTCTACCAAGGGATTTTTTTGTCTACATCTATATTGATTTTTATTCATTACAAAAATGATTCTTAAATTTTCTGTAATCTTTAAATAAATAATAGAATTGAACAATGCTTTAAATATTTATTGAAAATTATACCATATTATCTGCAGTTTTTAAATGTCAAAAGAAAATTTATTACTTCTTTCAAGTTTCACTCTTTTTAAATTTCACATAATAATCATTACTGCTTTATATTTATAGGTACAATATTGTTGTTTAATATATTTTTATTTTACACAATCAAAAGTATAAATTAAATTTAAAATTCCGCATTTTTCTTTTTAATTCAGCACAGATATATCAAAAAACTGAAAATATAACAAAAAAATATAGATATTTCAATATTATCTGCCTTAAAATTATTTAATTTGAAATATATTATAGTTTAAAAGCAATTTATTACTATTTTTCGCAAAAAAATATTCTTTCTCCATTGAATTCTTCCATAAAATATAATAGTATATAATTTAAGAGAAATTTTTTCTGAAAGCATCATATTTAATTTTAAATTTAATAAATAGGAGTGAGCATTATGAGCAGAGTAAACAGTATGGATGGTTATACAGGCAGAGTTTTTGAAACAGTAAAAAAGAGAAATCAGGGGGAAGTAGAATTCCATCAGGCTGTTGAGGAAGTACTTATTTCTCTTGAGCCTGTACTAAAAAAACATCCTGAATATGAGGAAAATGGAATTTTAGAACGTCTAGTTGAGCCGGAAAGACAGATATTATTTAGAGTTCCCTGGGTGGATGATGAGGGGAAAGTTCATGTAAATAGAGGCTGCAGAGTGCAGTTTAATAGTGCATTAGGTCCATATAAAGGTGGATTAAGATTTCATCCAACTGTATATTCTGGAATTATTAAGTTTCTCGCATTTGAACAGATTTTCAAAAATGCACTCACAGACAGGCCTATTGGTGGAGGTAAGGGAGGCAGTGATTTTGATCCCAAGGGAAAATCAGATGGAGAAATAATGCGGTTCTGTCAGAGTTTTATGACAGAGCTGTCACACCACATAGGTGATAAAACAGATATCCCTGCTGGTGATATAGGAGTCGGGAAAAAAGAAATTGGTTATCTTTTTGGTCAGTATAAAAGAATGAAAAAAAGATATGAGACAGGTATCCTGACAGGTAAAGGTCTGGCCTGGAACGGCAGTCTTGTCAGAACAGAGTCAACCGGTTATGGTTTAATTTACATATTAAATGAAATGTTAAAAGATAATGGTGAAAGTTTAGAAGGGAAAAAGATTCTTATCTCCGGTTCTGGAAATGTAGCACTACATGCCTGTGAAAAAGCCAAAGAATTGGGAGCCGAAGTTGTTGCTATGAGTGATTCTAGCAGCTGTATTTATGATGAAGATGGTATAGATTTAGAAACTGTAAGAGAGATAAAACAGACACACACAGGCAGGATTGGAGATTATCTGGAAGAAACACCTGAAGCAAAAAAGCTGGACAGATGTGCTGATATCTGGACTATCCCCTGTGATATAGCACTTCCCTGTGCAACGCAGAATGAAATAGACAAAAAATTAGCTGAAAAACTGGTGGAAAATGGTGTTATGATGGTGGCAGAAGGAGCCAATATGCCTCTAACACCTGAAGCAATAAATGTTATCCAGTCTAATGATGTACTATATATTCCAGGTAAAGCAGCCAACGCTGGTGGTGTAGCCACTTCTGCACTTGAAATGACACAAAATGCCATGTTTACCAGCTGGACATTTGAAGAAGTTGATAAAAAACTGCAGCAGATTATGGTAAATATCTATCATAATATTACAGAAATTGCTGCAGAATACGGTATGGAGGGCAATCTTATTGCGGGTGCAAATATTGCTTCCTTTGTGAAAGTAGCAGATACAATGCTTGATCAGGGAGTTATATAATTTTAACTTATGTTTAAATTCTGCTGTAATTATGATATTATAGAATGAGGAGTGATATTTATGAACAAGATGATTGAAAAATTTGTTAAACAGGGATTTTTTTCCGAAAAAGAAGGAGAATATATTGATTCTGCAATCAAAAGAAAAGAATCAATAGTAGTTTCAGGCCACAGATCAGCAGGTATCAGACCTCTTTTAGCATCACTGATGGCTGCTGCAAAACAGAGTTTTAGCTGCCAGCAGGTAAAAGGATTTGATGATTTAGAGACAGATGCTGACTTTTTATTAATCCCGGGAATCGATGATATTGACTTCGAAAAACTTATTAGTGAAGCTGCAGCAGTGGAAGACACAGCACTTATTACTGTTAAAGAACCGGAACATCCAATTTCACTCATGAAAATCTTAAGAATGAATTCAAAAGAGGGAAAATCACTAGGCAAAAAATTTCATACTTTAGATTGTAAAAAAGAAAATGATGTTCCTTATCTAGATAAAATTACTGAAATAATGTTAGATGAAAATGGTAAACTACACAGGCAGACCTTTGATTCAAAATAAAAAATTGTCTATTTAAAAACATTCTTTAAGTAAAATACTATTTTTTGAGGCTCTTTCATAATAGCCTCATTAATTTTTAAGTGCAATTTTACAGCAATAAAACTGATACAGCTTAGAAGAACATCGTTTTCTAATTTTTAGATCACACAACTGTTATTTCTTAAAATTTAAATGGACTTTAAATATTCTAAATTGTTAAATATGCTGTTAAATCTGTTAAATTTGAACTATACACTATATTAGTTTTATCAGCTGCTGCTGTGCTTGAAGTCTGGCAGCTTCTAAAAAAATCCTGATAAAAATATGCTCTCCCAAAAGTAGATAGATCCAATGATTGGAATCCATTTACCTGAAAGGAGAGCATTAATATTTGCAAGTTGTTGATTTTTTATATACTTATATTTATAAAAAAGTGTTAATAGAATAATTTTTAAAATACTGTTTTGATCTGTGATAAGGACAAAACAATTATCTGTGCCCCACGACAACTATCCCAAACACATAGGGGTGATCTATTTTTCTTTGAATAGATAAAGATAATCTCCATATCTTTCTTCTTCCATCTTATCTACCGGTATAAAACGCAGTGCAGCTGAATTTATACAGTAACACAGTCCGGTTGGTTACGGGCCATCATCAAAATCTCAAGATAAGATTAATTTAATTATACATATAATCTCTGGTTAAAGGAAGCTCTATATTCTTTCCACTGGAAAACAGCACCTGATGAACATCAGTATCACCATATCTAAATGCAGACATTGCACCCATTAAAAACATCCTCCACATCCTAACAAACTCTTCATCAAATTTTTCTCTAACCTGATCAGTAACTTGCTCATAATTTTCCAGCCATTTTTCCAGAGTAAGTGCATAATGAAAACCAATATTCTCTGCATCCAGCAGGTGAAAAGACTGTTCTCCCAGATGCCAGACAATTTCTCTTAAAGAAGGTATATATCCCCATGGGAAAATATATTTTTGTATCCAGGGATGGGTTGGATCTTCCCTTAGATGGGTAATGCTGTGCAGTAAAGATAATCCACCTTTTTTAAGCATAGATTTTACAGCTGAAAAATATTCTTCAATATATTCTTTACCCACATGTTCAAACATACCTACACTTACTATTTTATCAAATTGTTCTCCTTCTTCTGCCAGTTTGCGGTAATCTTTTTTTATAATTTTAACTTTATCTGAAAGGCCCTTTTGTCTTATTTTTTCGTTGGCACCTTTTACCTGTTCCTCACTTAAAGTTATACCGAGTACATCAATATCATATTCTTCTGCTGCTTTGATGGCCAGTCCACCCCAACCACAGCCGATATCCAGCATTCTATCTCCTGATTCTATATTTAATTTTTTTAAAATATGATCCATTTTCTGCTGCTGTGCTTTTTCCAGGCTGTCATCTTTATTTTTAAAATATGCACAGGAATATGTCATAGTATTATCCTGCCACAGTGAAAAAAAGTCATTACCCAGATCATAGTGTTTTTGAACACCTTCGGCCTGTTCACTGAAGGAAGCATCTTTCTGTGTCTTCCATTCACTGTATGTACCTAAATTTTCTGCCTCATTTTTTAGACTGGCACTATTTTCTGCAATCATTTTGATAAGTTTTTTGTAGGAACCTTCAAAATCTACATCTCCCCTCATATATGCTTCAGCAATCTCTACCTGAGGATTTTTTCTGATCTGATTTAAAGATATTTTTTCATTTATGTAAAGTGTAAAGGCAGGATTAAAATTAGAACTATTATCTGTGTTAAATGACTGTTCTTCTCCATCCCAGTAGACAACCTTAAACTCTTCTCCCTCCAACTGACTAAAAATTTTATCTAATATTTTTTTAGTTAACATAAAAAGCTCTCCTTTCCATTTGTCTGTTAAACAAAAGTAAAATAGATTCTTTTCTGTTATCTTTTAGTATATTATAATACATTTTTTTTAATTAATCAAAATTTACACTGCTGCCTTAGCAGATATATTTAAATCAAATTTTTACATAAAAGTTACATATATTGCTCCAATACAGCATCAGACTACGAAATTTATCTGCTGCTTTAATTAAATATTTATAATCCTTATAAATATATTTTTACTGAATTACAAAAATATCTGTTAAATTAAAAAAACCTCTTAAAGAAGAGTTTTTATCAAACTTTTCTTTAAGAGGGCCTTTAAATTATTAATTTTAACATACACTATCTTTTTCTCTGTACATTCGCCGATCTGCTTTTCTGAATATATGCTCCAGATCATCTTCAACATCTTTAACGGCAAAACCCAGAGAAATTTTGAGATGTGGATAGATTTTATGGTTTTTATTATATTCTTTAAATTTTTCATCTATTCTGCTGCAGACACCTTCTGTAATTGCTTTCTGTTTTTGCAGCTGTTTTTTCTGTAAAAAGTCCTGATGGTGTTTTTCCTTTTGCTTTTTCTGTAAAAAGTCCTGTGAGCTTTTCATAAGTTGGGTTGAGTTCTTTTTAATCCCTGCCAAACATCCTGTCCAGAATCATAGCAATTATTACAACTCCCAGTCCTGCTTCAAAACCAAGCCCTATATCTACTACATTCAGTGAACGAAGTACAGGTTTTCCAAGACCTCCTGCACCTATCATTGCGGCAATAACTACCATGGAAAGTGACAGCATTATACACTGATTTATCCCCATCATGATAGAAGGCATTGCACTTGGCAGTTCTATTTTTAATAGTATCTGCCACCAGTCTGCACCAAAAGCATGACCGGCTTCCTTAAGCTCTGTATCCACCTGTTTAATACCAAGATAAGTTAATCTAATTGGAGGTGCTATAGCAAATACAACTGTTGCTATAACTCCGGAGACATTGCCCAGTCCAAAAAACATTAGAGCAGGAATTAAATATACAAAAGGTGGTATTGTCTGCATAAAGTCCAGTATAGGTCTTGTTATTAGATCAACTGCTCTATTGTGAGCTTTTAAAATACCAATTGGTATTCCTACTACAAGTGCCACTATTACTGAAGTCATAATTGAAGCTAAAGTTATAATAAGAGGCTCCCACATATTTAGGTTTAAAACCAGTGCTAAACCAAGAGCAACAAAAACAGATAATTTTATATTTTTCAGTTTCCAGGCAAGCAGTGAAAATAATATTATTAGAATTAAAGGATGAGGAAAAGCCAGCATACCTTCAATATGACCTATAACATATTCTATAATTGAAGCAAAACTGTTTAGTGGCCCACTAAAATTATTTATTAAGAAATTCACCAAATTTTCCACCCAGTTACCCAGTGGAATTTTAGTCGTTAATAAGTTCATTAAATTGTTAATGTCGATCACCATCCTTATCATGTTTAAGTGGCGGCATCATTGTAAACCTGATACCGCCCAATTTTAGTTATATTTATTATAGTAATTTAATTATTTATTTGTTCTTTAATAGCTTTACGGGCCATTCTTCCATCAACAGTTTCTACTCCATAGACCCACTGATTTACAACATCAAGGTTATCTGCAATCCACTCTTCTGCTACAACTTCTGGATTTTTGCCCTGTCTTTTATAACTGTCTATCCATTTATTCTGTATTGGTGCAGTAACTTTAAACTGCTTTAAGAATTTATAATAATTAGGATTTTCATCTTCAAATCCATTTCTTACTACTGTAAATACTCTTTCTCCCTCTGCCCAGATACCTTCTGGATCTTCAAGATATCTGATATCAAACATTACATTCATATAATGAGGTTTCCAAGCATTAAAGGCAATCCATTCTTTATTATTTACTGCTCTTTTAACAGCAGTTAGCATTCCTGCAGTACTGCTTGCCTGCAGTTTCCAATCTTTTAAGTTATAATTATTATTCTTTATTGCATTCTGAATGATAATATTACCTTCATTACCAGGTTCGATTCCATAAATCGTACTATTAAATTTCTCTGCATATTTATTTAAATCACTGAGTGAAGTTACACCTGCTTCATATACATAATCCGGTACTGCTGTCTTATAGACAACATCCCAGAGATTTACTCTCACATTGTGTATTGAGCCCTTTTCTTCATATTTATCAAAGTGCATTTTCATAGTCGGCATCCAATTTCCCAGAAATACGTCCAGATCACCTGTATCAAGACCTTTAAATACTATTGCCTGAGATCCAGAAGTCATTTCAGCATCATAGCCCAGATATTCGGCAATTTTTGCTGCAACATGTGTCTTAACTGTTACTCCCGGCCACTGCACATAACCGAAGTCAATTGTGTCATCCTGAGCACTTACTGCAGGAGCCTGTATTCCTGTAACTGCTACAACAGCTGTAAGAATTAAAAAAATAGAAATAAGTTTAAATTTTTTCATTTGATATCCCTCCAGATTTTTATTTTAAATTTTTCCCTGCAAGATTAGCAAGCACAGTTGTTTTAACTATAATTCCTTTTAATTTACCTGAATCATCAAGTACAGGTAGTGGTGTATCCAGATCGGCAATTTGAGCAAAAAGATCATCTAGATTTTCAGCCGGATCTGCAGCCGGCACTTTTTTGATGATATCATCAATAGACTTATCTTTTCTATTCAGCGAAGATACCACTTCTTCCAGTTCAACTATCCCTCTATATTTTCTATTTTTTCCAACAACAAATATGCTGCTCAGATCATGTTTTCTCATTTTGTGCAGAGCAGTATGAAGTCCATCCTGTTCATAATAAAGCAGTGCAACCGGTTTATCCATTATATCTTCCGCACACAGTACCCGTGATCTGTTCACATCCTGTACAAATTCTTTAACATAATCATTTTCAGCTTCTGTCAGAATTTCTTCGTGGTTTCCAATCTGAACTATTTCTCCATCTTTCATAATTGCAATTCTGTCACCAAGTTTAAGGGCTTCGTCCAGATCATGTGTTATAAATACTATTGTCTTATCTATGTGTTCATAAAGATCCAGCAGTTTATCCTGCATCTCCTTTTTTATAAGTGGATCCAGAGCACTAAATGGTTCATCCATCAGCAGTATGTCTGTGTCTACTGCCAGTGCTCTGGCAAGTCCGACCCTCTGCTGCATACCTCCGCTCAGCTGATCAGGCTTCTGATCTTCCCATCCTTCCAGACCTACCTGTTTTAAAGCTTTTTTTGCTTTTTTCTCCCTTTCTTTTTTTTCGACTCTCTGAACTTCCAGACCAAATTCTGCATTTTCCTGTACTGTTCTATAGGGGAAAAGAGCGAAATTCTGAAACACCATGGCTATTTTTTCTTTTCTAAATTCCCTTAGTTCATTTTTATTAAGGGACATGATATCTGTTCCATCTATTTCTATTTTCCCTCTAGTAGGCTCTATCAGCCTGTTTAAACAGCGGATTAAAGTAGATTTCCCGCTTCCGGAAAGACCCATTATAACAAATATTTCTCCTTCTTTTACATCAAAGCCGGCATCATTGATTCCAACTGTATCTCCTGTCTCAGCAAGTATTTCATCTTTAGATAATCCTTCCTCCAGCAGTGAAAGTGATTTCTGCGGGTTTTTACCAAATATTTTATATAGATCCTTTACTTTTATCTTCAATCATATCCACCTCTTTCTCATTTTAAAAAAATCTGTCCCCACAACTAAAAAAGGTTTAAGACATGTAAATGGTTAAACATATCTTAAACCTTAGCGTTCAAAGAATTATCAGCAAAAACATCAGACTTATATATTGAAAATAGTGTATCACAATCTTTACCTGCTAAATAGGATAACAAATATAACTTGGACTGTCAAATTATAGAGCAGATAAATATTTAGAGCAGATAAATATTTAGTTTTTATCTTCAAAGTTTTTTAAATATTATTTAAACTGTAGATTACCCATATCTCCCCATGCTTCTATTGTGATATAACCGTCCTTATCTCTGTTAAGCTTTTTGCCATACAGCATTTCTAGTATATTAACAATACCTGCTGCTTTATCGGTTAGAGGTTTAAATTTAAGTATTCCACTATTAAGATAAGGCTGATTATTACCCCGATAAATATATTCTGCATTTAATTTTGCCTCAATAAGTGGTGAATTAAGTTCTGAATAGGTATGTCCCTCTGGGTAGTTATAATCCTGTTCATAAAACATGTTATCTATGCGGAAGGCAAAATCCTCACTGCTGCCAAAAATTCCAAATGTGTTTTCTTTCAGTTCCTCCCTTATCTCATTTGTTAAAGTTAAATAAAAATCTGTAAGCTCTGCTGTAAAATCAAAGCTGTTGGGGCGATACGTTATATTATCTCTGTCTTCAAGAAAGATATCAAATTCACCGGATGCTGTCAATGTACTGAATTTAAAATCTCTGTAAATTGGATTTTCATTGATTACTAAATTTTCTCCATTTAATTTAAGATCATAATCTGTTTTTAAGCTTTCGAAAAATACTCTGTTTTTATTTTGCAGTTTAATTAATTTCCCATGCAGGCTGCCTGCAAAATCCAGAAATTGATTTTTTAGCTGCAGCTGATTTATATCCATAATTTTAGTTTCTGCGTCAAAACTGTAGTTTGCTTTAAAATTGTCAAAGGTGGAGATATCTTCCCAGTTTTCCTTTACCAGACCATAGCTTCTGTAGTAGGGAAAATTATATTTTAGCCTGTCTGCTGTAAGATTAAGATTTTGATCATGGACCAAAAACTGTTCTGCATCAGAAAAATATTCTGGTGCAAACTCACCTTCAAAATCAGCCTCCACATTTTCTGCTGTCAGCTGAAAGCTTTCCCTTATATTGGCAAAATAAATTCTATCTATAACCACCGTGAAATCTTTGTTTAAATCAAAATTTTCATTTTTAATATAATATAAAATCTGCTGCCAGCTTGTAGTAATATTGATATTATCAAGCTCTAAATTACCCCTGTCTGCATTAATTAAATTTAGCTTACCTACATTTATTTCTCTGAGCAGCGGATTGGCAGTAATTTCGGCTGTTTCAATCTGATAATCATTTTCCTCGGCAGTTTTTTCTATCTCATTTTTTAAATTTTGAGAAATCTTATTTCCATAATAATAATTTACAGAAAAAATAGCACCTGCTGTCAGCACAAGTATCAGCACATAGATTAAACGTCTTTTGAACAGTCTTTTATTCATATATTTCCCCTTTCTTTTCATTTCTTCAATCCTGCACCACACATCGGCAGCAGTGATTCTACATTGCTTTCTCTGCTCTGACTGTATTTTAAATAGGCAGCATAAGTGGCTGCCGTGGTATCTTCAATATAAATTCCTTCTGCTGCCAGCTCAGCTTTTGCCTTTGAAATCCTATTTTCCGGTGCTGTTATTACATCAATACTGTATTTATAGATATAGTCAAGTATTTCTGGCCCACGCATGGGTCTTCCTATCGCTATTCCTTCAGCCAGAGTTGAAGATATATTGATATCAGCAGGAGTTTTTTCCCTATTTTTTACTGCTTCAGCAATTGGAGCACAGTTTTCACTCTGTACTGCTATTATCTGCGGCATTTTCTCTATTAATCCAGCTGCAAGCAGGTCTTCAAGCCCTTTCATTATACCGATAAATAGGGTTCCATTACCCAGTGGAACATATATATTTTGTGGTATATATTTAAGCTCTTCATATACCTCATAAATATAAGTTTTGGTTCCTTCATAAAAAAATGGATTGTAGACATGGTTGGCATAATACTTTCCTTCTGTCTGAACTTTTTTTCGACATACATCTGCACAGTGATCTCTACTTCCCGGTACAACTGTTACTTCTGCATTGTGAGATTTTATCATCTCAATTTTTTTCTCTGAAGCTCCTTCAGGAACAAATATTTCACAGTCTATTCCTGCTCTGGCACAGTAAGCAGCAATACTGTTACCTGCATTTCCACTGCTGTCCTGTACTACTGATTTTACCCCAATATCTCTGCAGTGAGCTATCAGCACAGCAGCACCCCTGTCTTTAAATGAAAGTGTAGGCATAAGATAATCCATTTTCAGCAGAAGATTTTTATTAAGCCTTACCATTGGTGTCATACCTTCACCAAGGCTTATTTCCGCCCAGGTTTTTGAATTAACCGGAATAAAGTTTTTGTACCTCATCATATTCCAGTGTTCTTTTACTATCATCGTATTTGAAAATTTGTTATTTCTGTAGTCAAGTTTCCACAACCCCCCACACTCACATGCAGGTTTATGTGTTGTTATATCTTCTGTTTTATTACATCTACTGCAGATATATTTCACCAGCCGCACCTCCATTTTTAAACTTTTATTTTTTAAATCAATATTTTTATTAGAATAATTATAATTTAACATCAGCAGGATAGGCAGTCAATTAGTGAATTACAGGAAGTTTTTTCATTTTTAATATTTGCCTTTTTAAAAAAATATCGGCTGCTTAAAATAAAATTAAAATTCCAGCTCTACTGTTACAGGACAGTGATCAGAACCCATTATATCTGTCAGAATATCAGCATTTTTTAGATTATCCTTCAGTTCTTTGGAAACAAAGTGATAATCTATCCTCCACCCAGCATCTCTTTCTCTAGCTCTTGTGCGGTAGCTCCACCAGGAATAAGTCTCTTTATCCGGATAAAAATATCTGTATGTATCTATATAGCCGTGATCTTCCAGCTTATCCAGCCATTCTCTTTCTATGGGCAGAAAACCAGAGGTATCTTTGTTTGCTTCTGGATTTTTTAAATCAATAGGATGATGTGCAGTATTATAATCTCCAAAAACAAGAACTTTTTTGCCGTTTTCCCTCAGATTTTCACAGTAATCCAAAACCTCATCATAAAAGTCCAGCTTGTAATTCAGTCTTTTTTTTCTCCTCTTACCATTAGGAAAATAAATATTAAGGAGAACAAAATCAGGATATTCTGCTTTGAGAACCCTTCCTTCTCTATCAAATCTCTCCACTCCCAGTCCATTTTCCACCAGCAGTGGTTCTTCTTTAGTATAAAGTGCAACACCACTGTATCCCTTTTTTTCAGCAAAATTAAAATAGGAATGATAACCATCTATATTTCTGAGCTTATTTTCCAGCTGATCATTCTGTATTCTAATCTCCTGCAGCCCCAGTATATCGGGTTGTTCTCCTTCTATCCAGTCTAAAAAACCTTTGCGGGCCACCGCCCTAATGCCATTGACATTCCAGGAATAAATACGCATAAATATCTCCTTCCATTTTTTGATTTACATATTTATCTTTACATAGATATTGTCGAATCCATGCAGTACTTAAATTTGACAATATACTTTAATATTATGTAAATTTCTTCCTCTAAATCTGAAATTTAGAAGAAGAGATGTTTTATCATTTTAGATAATTACATTTACAATTTAACTATCATCGGTAACAAAAGTTTATTAATTAAATATTATTTTCTACAAAAAATTCATTTACTCTACTGTACTCTTCAATAACTTCCCTGTTGTCCTGTTTATAAAATATATTTACAACAAATATTGTGGCAGAATTGACCAAAAACCCTGGCACTATTTCGTACATTTGTGCACCTAAACCAGTTTGTTTCCAGATAATAAGTACTGCTGTTCCTAAAAGCATACCGGCAAATGCAGACTTCCAGGTTGTGTTTTTAGAAAAAAGAGAAAATAATACTACTGGACCAAAAGCAGCTCCCAAGCCGGCCCAGGCATATGCCACCAGTCCTAAAACAGTATTCTCAGGGTTTAAAGCAAGTAAAAAAGCTATTACTGCAATTAAAATTACAAATCCTCTCCCAACCCACATTTTTTCATTTTCGGAAGCATTCCTTTTAATAATTCTGTTGTAAAAATCTTCGGTCAGTGTTGATGAAGATACTAAAAGCTGAGAATCTATTGTTGACATAATGGCAGATAATATTGCTGCCAGTAAAATTCCACCTATCCAGGGATTAAATATATTCCTTATCATCCCTATAAATACTTTTTCGCTATCCTGAATTTCCGGAAACATAGGAATAGCTATCAGGCCAATAAGTACAGCACCTGCCAGAGAGATAGCAACCCAGACTACAGCTATTTTTCTGGCACCCGGTACTTTCTTTATAGAATCAATACCCATAAACCTTGCCAATATGTGCGGCTGACCAAAATAACCAAGACCCCAGGCTGCCGCAGAAATAACAGCTGCCGCAGTAAAACCTTCCGGCATTAAAGATAAAGAAATATTCTGTATCTGCATCGTATCTGCTATACCTGTCATTCCACCGACACTGGAATAGGCAAAAAATGGAACAATTGTAATTGCCAGAAACATCAGTATTCCCTGAAAAAAATCAGTCCAGGAAACAGCCATAAATCCACCCAGAAATGTATAAAGCACAATTGCTATACCACCAATAAAAACAGCGACAAAATAATCGATATTAAATAGTGATTCAAATAATTTTCCGGCTGCTACCAGTCCGGATGCTGAATATATTGTAAAAAATAGCAGTGTAACCACTGCTGAAAAAATTCTTATTAAACCCGTTTTTTGACCCTCCTCGGGGCAAGCCCACGAGGATTCCTGCTTCTTAGAAGTGGTAACCCACCATCTCCACAGGCTTAAAATCCTGTTAGCCCAACAGTATATCCTCTAACTTGCCTTTTGTATT
>NZ_QPJE01000021.1 GCF_003337245.1 Halanaerobium sp. MA284_MarDTE_T2 | reverse complement strand
AATACAAAAGGCAAGTTAGAGGATATACTGTTGGGCTAACAGGATTTTAAGCCTGTGGAGATGGTGGGTTACCACTTCTAAGAAGCAGGAATCCTTGTGGGCTTGCCCCGAGGAGGGTCAATAATGACCGTCAATATAGAAATAAATGAACAAAAGAAGGAAGGAAGTTTTTTTAGATGAAAATAGGAATTATTGGTCTGCCTAATGTAGGAAAATCCACCCTGTTTAATGCATTAACCGAAGCAGGGGCAGATGCAGAAAATTACCCGTTTTGTACTATAGATCCAAATGTCGGAATAGTTCCGGTCCCAGATAAAAGACTGGATTGGCTCTCTGAACTTTATGAACCTGAGAAAACTACCCCAACTGTTATAGAATTTGTAGATATTGCAGGTTTGGTACAGGGTGCAAGCAGAGGAGAGGGATTGGGCAACAAGTTTTTGTCCCATATTAGAGAGGTCGATGCAGTAGCTCAGGTAGTAAGATGTTTTGAAGATGAAAATATAGCTCATGTTGATGGAGAAATATCTCCTGATAGAGATATTGATATAATAAATACAGAACTTATGTTGGCAGATTTAACTGTGGTTGAAAAAAGAATGGAGAAGACAGAAAAACAGGCTAAAAGTGGAAACAAAAAATATCTTCAGGAGCTGGAAGTTATCAAAAAGATTGCTGAGACTCTTGAAGAGGGAAAAAATATTCGTCAGTTAGAATTAAATGAAACTGGAAAAAGAATTATCAAAGAACTGCAGCTTTTAAGTGCTAAACCGATTATTTATCTGGCCAATGTTAATGAAGAGGATATAGGTGCTGACAATAATGAACTGGTTCAAGAGGTAAAAGAACATGCAGTAAAAGATGGAGCTCGTGTTGTAGAAATTAGTGCTAAAATTGAAGCAGATATTGCAGAACTAGATAAAGGAGAAAAAGAAATATTTTTGCAAGAACTTGGTCTCCAAAGCTCTGGACTGGATAGAGTTATACGTGCCAGTTATGAGCTGCTGAATTTGATAACATTTTTGACTGCTGGCAAACAGGAATGCAGGGCCTGGACGGTACAGAAAGGTGCATCTGCACCAGAAGCTGCTGGGAAAATACACTCTGATATGGAAAAAGGATTTATAAGGGCAGAAGTAGTTAGTTTTGATGATTTAAAAAGAGTTGGTTCAATAGCAGCAGCTAGAGAAGAAGGCCTGCTGAGGCTTGAAGGTAAAGATTATATTATTAAAGATGGAGATGTCTGCCATTTTAGATTTAATGTATAGTACCTTTTAGTACCAGGTACCAATAGGAGTTTTAGTACCTGGTACTAATACCTGTCTATAGTACCGGGTACGAATACACGAATACAAAATAAAAAAATTTGCATCATGGCTAAATTAATGCTATAATTTAGATTGGTAATTTCCATGCTCTGCTGGAAGCAGGGCCATTTGTCCACATGGAGGGGGTGAAAATTATGGAAAATATAAGAGCTTATGAGACAACTTTTGTTCTCAAGCCGGATCTAGATGATGAAGGTAAAGAAGAGATTTTGGAAAGGGTTAAATCAATTATTCTTGATCATGATGGTGAAGTAACAGGTGTTGATGCCTGGGGCAAGAGACAATTAGCCTACGAAATTAAAGATTACCGTTCAGGTGATTATACAATTCTTCAGTTTAATGCTAATACAGATGTAGTAAAAGAACTTGAAAGAATATTTAAAATTATGGATGGTGTACTCCGTTACTTGGTAATTCGTCAGGAATCTTAAATATTATACCGGGGTGGTGAACAACCTTGTTAAATAGAATAGTACTGATCGGCAGACTTACACGTGATCCGGAACTCCGCTATACCAGTAATGGAACTCCAGTCTGCAATTTTACACTTGCAGTTGAAAGAAACTATACAAATCGTCAGGGAGAAAGAGATGTAGATTTCATTAAGATTGTAACCTGGCGTGGACTGGCAGAAAATTGTGCCCGTCATCTAGGAAAAGGAAGACTGGTTGGTGTAGATGGTTCACTGCATATTAGAAAAAGCGAAAACAATAACCGTACTTATATAAATCCAGAAGTTACAGCAGATAATGTACGTTTTCTAGATTATGCCAACAGCAATCAAAATCAGAGTCAGAATAACAATTATTCAGATCAAAACAAAGAAAATAAGCAGAATAATTCCGCCCAGAATGAATTTGACAAAAATTTTGATGATGAATTTGATCCAGACGATTTTGATGTACCATTTTGAAAAGGAGGTAGAATAATGGCACGAGGACATAATAAATCCTGTCATTTTTGCGGCAGTGATAAAAAAATAGATTATAAAGATTTAAGAACTTTAAATAGGTACCTTACTGATCGTGGTAAAATTATACCGCGCAGAATAACAGGTAATTGTTCAAAACATCAGAGAGATATTACTAAAGCTATCAAAAGAGCAAGAACAGTAGCTTTGCTACCATATGTAAAAGAGTAAATAATAATTGAGGAGGCAAAATGTTAAATTATGCCTCCTCTAGTTATATTAACATAATAATTGGACAGCTTTTGCCGTCTGATGAGGTGATAACGGCAGATGAATATTAGTGAGTATAAAGATAGTATAAAAACTATTATTTATATAATATTATTAACAATGGTAAATTTCTATTTGCCAATTTTTAGTCTGGCAGTAATGATTCTGTGGCCGGTGCCAGTAGTTTATCTGGTCCAGAAGGAAAAAACGGGCAGAGTAATAACTGTTATTGCTATTGCAGCATTAATAAATGGTGCTTTATTTGGTCCTTTAATGGGTTTAATGACGGTTATTGGATTTGGATTGGTAGGTTTTATTATAGGGAATGCAGTTAAGGAGGGGCTGTCTCCCAAAAAAACACTGATTGTATCAGTAGTTGCTGTGATAATTTCACAGACATTAATAATGCTTATTGCAGATCAAATTTTAGGAATTAACCTGCAGAGTTTTATTCAGAATGCAGTAAAGAGTTTCAGCAGTGATCTGGATCAGGTTTCTTTAGAACAGATGGTAAATGCCCAGATCGGATTTATAAGTATGATTTTACCAGCTCTGCTGGCAGTTTCTTCAACAATAACGGGTATTTTTAATTATTATATATCTGCCTGGTATTTGCGGAGGCGTGGTTTAAACATTGAAATATATAAAAAATTCAATAAATGGTTTATGCCCCGCTGGCCCATTTCTGCTGCCGTAGTTGTTTCGCTTTTTCTAAAAAATAATCCTATTTTCTTTAATTTAAATATATATTTATTCTTTTTAGCATTTTTGCAGGGATTTGCTGTTTTAATGTATTTTATTTCCGCAAAAACAGATTCTTTTTTACCCAAAATTTTGGCAGTATTTATAATACTTATACTGCCACCTATTCCGATGGCATTGATATTGCTGGGATTTATAGATATGTGGTTTAATTTAAGAAAGCAGAATGATCAACCTGGTTAAAATTCCTGAAATAGGAGGTAAAAGTTATGAAAGTAATACTAAAAAAAGACGTAAAAAAACTCGGCAGTAAAGGTGATGTTGTTGATGCAGCCGATGGGTATGCACGTAATTATCTTTTTCCCCGCGGACTGGCAGTAGAAGCAACTGAAGGGAAAATAAAACAGCTAAAGCAGAAAGAACGCAAAAAAGAGAAAAAAGAAGAACAGAGAAGAAAGAAAGCAGAACAGTTAAAAGAAAAACTGGAATCAGAAAAGTTTGTTGTTAAAGTTAAGGCTGGGGAAAGTGGAAGATTATTTGGCTCAGTTACAACAAAAGATATTGCAGAAGCAGCTGCAGAAAAAGGATATGATATCGACAAAAGAAAAATAGATCTTGATGATCATATAAAAACTCTGGGTATGCACAAAATTGATGTAAAAATATATGATGATATATCTGCAGAACTTAAAATATCTGTTCAGGAAAAATAAGACAGTTAAAAAATGTGAACCTCTCCACCTAAATTACAGATTTAGAGGGAGTTTTCTTGGCTGTTTTAAATAAAATATAAAAAGAAAACTCATTCTGTTAATAATCTCAGAGAAGTTATGAATTTATGAGATAATATTAACAGGGTGAGTTTTTTAAATTCAATAATCTGTGCTAATCCATGTTCTTTAATTTTTTCTGCAGACTTTTCGGCAAATCAGAGATATTACCATCAAAAACTTACCTTACTGGTGCTGGCAGATGATCCTGCAGCAGAGCTGAATTCGAAAATAAGTCTGGAAATATTGGTTTGGACCTGATAAAAAATGAACAGGAATTAAAGACAGCCTTATGCTGATTTTTGAGATTTCTACAGCAGGAAAAGATAGTTTGAGATTTAATAGTATATATAGGGAAGTAGAGTATATTAGCAGCAAAAGATTTGTACTATCATGTTTTGAAAAATGATGTATTAAAAAATGAGAATAGATGAGGTGAGTAGAAAATGCATATTTTTAATAAAAAAGCTTATCAAGAGTGGAAATCGTTTGTAGAAAAAGGTGAGATATCAGATGATTTTGATAAAAATATAATAACAGAATCCTGGCATAGGTGTAAAAACTTAAAAGTTGATCCATATGGTGGAGAAGGTAATATAATCGAAAAAAAACTCCTCATGCGGATAAGGAAAGCCAACCGAGATTTAATAGAAATAGCCAGACCTTTTATGAATGAGCTGGCAGAGATAGTAGAAAACTCAAATTTTGTTGTAGTACTGACTGACAGCAGAGGTATGATAGTAGAAGTTACAGGTGACGAAAAAATTATGAACAGAGCTATGGAGATGAGATTTACTCCTGGCTCATACTGGTCAGAAGAAAAAGTCGGAACTAATGCAATTGGAACAGGTATTAAAGTAGATAAACCTCTTCAGGTAGTGGGTGAAGAACATTACTGTAAAAAACACCATCCGTGGACCTGTTCTGCTGCTCCAATACATAATCCAGAGGGAGAGCTGATTGGAATTCTGGATATGACCGGCCCCTGTGAATGTGCTCATCCACATACTCTGGGGATGGTGGCTGCAGCTGCTCAGGCAGTTGAACATCAGCTGGCCCTGATGGAAAGAAATAGAGAATTAGAGCAGGCACATGAGTTTGCAACTGCTGTTATTAACTCTATGTCAGAAGGCCTAATATCAATTAATAAAATGGGCAGTATAATAAGTATCAATCAGGCGGCTGCAAGAATGTTAAATATAAAAAAAGAAAATGCACTGAATAAAGATATAAAAGATGTTTTAGGAGAACAAAAAGTAGTTGAGAAGATGCTTTCTGAACACAGAATATTTAATGATGAAGATATTTATCTGCACGGAGATGGGAAAAAAATATATTTTAACTCATCAGCCAGAATGCTGCCTGGTGGAAAGGGGATCCCGGATGGTTTTATTATAATACTGCGCCGGATGAAGGCTGTTAAAAAAATGGTTAACAGAATAGCTGGATCAGAAGCAAGATTTAAATTTGATGATATTATAGGAAACAGCAGCAGTTTAAATGAGGTTGTGGAGATGGCTAAGATAATCAGTGATAGTGATGCAGCTGTGCTCATAGAAGGGGAAAGTGGTACAGGAAAAGAAATGATGGCTCAGGCCATTCACAACAGCAGCCCCCGCCGTGAACAGGTGTTTTTGAGTATTAACTGTGCAGCTATACCGCAGAGCCTGCTTGAGAGTGAACTTTTTGGTTATGAAGGTGGTAGTTTTACAGGAGCTCGAAAAAAAGGCAGGCCCGGTAAATTTGAACTTGCCTCTGGTGGGACACTTCATTTAGATGAAATAGGAGAGATGCCGCTCAATATGCAGGCCAGCCTGCTGCGGGTACTGCAGGAGAAAGAAATCACCAGAATTGGAGGACTTGAACCGATTCTGGTAGATGTAAGGATAATTGCCTCAACAAATAAAGTTTTGGAAGAAGAAGTTAAAAAAGGAAATTTTCGCAAAGATCTTTATTTTCGTTTAAATACTGTTAATCTTAAGATGCCCCCACTTAGAGAAAGAACTGAAGATATTCCACTGCTGATTGAACATTTTATTTCTATTGTCAATCAGCAGAGTAATAAGGATATCTATGGAGTAGAAGAAGAAGTAATAAAAATCCTTCAAAATTACAGCTGGCCGGGTAATGTAAGAGAACTGCAGAATTTAATAGAAAGGGCAGCACTTCTTTCTGATGATGGTGTAATAAGATCTGATCTGCTGCCTGATGAATTAAAAAAAGAAAAGACCAGTGTGCCATTAAATCCCGAAAAAATTCCACTGCTGAAAATAGATCAGATGGAAGAGATCTTGATAAATCTTTCATTAAAGAAATCAAAAAACATTACTCAGGCAGCAGAAAAGCTGGGAATCAGCCGGTCAACTATTTACCGCAAAGCTCAAAAATACAATATTGACCTTTAATATGTCTCATTATGAAACAAATTATTTTATTGTCTCATTATGAGACATACACCCTTTTTTTATTAGCAAACCAGTAAAAAGAAAAGATTTCAAATTATATAAATGTTTCAAAATGATACAAAAATTAAAATATTCACAATATTAATAAATTATATTTAATCACTATTGTTTTTAAATGAAAAACAAGTTCCTTGATATAAAAGGGAATTTAAAGCAAATTAATTAATAATTAATAACTAATTAATTAATGGAACGATTAATGCATTATTAATATTTTGAAAAGGAAAAAAATTATGATTTTAAGGGAGGTGGCTCAATCTTTTCTGCTGGACAGAAATATTAATAATAGGGGGAGATAAGTTTGAAAGAAAGCAAAGATAAAATGATTCAAATGCTGGAAGATATGATGGTAATCAGAGAATTTGAATCAACAGTGCAGAAACATTTTGCAGAAGGTGAAATACCAGGCTTTGTTCACCTTTATTTAGGTGAAGAAGCAGTAGCAGTTGGTGCATGTAATGCTCTGGAAGAAAAAGATTATATTACAAGTACGCACAGAGGTCATGGTCATCTGCTTGCCAGAGGCGGGGATGTAAACAAGATGATGGCTGAAATTTTTGGCAAAGCCACAGGATATAACAAAGGTAAGGGTGGCTCAATGCACATTGCTGATGTCAGCCTGGGTATTTTAGGCGCAAATGGTATTGTTGGTGCTGGCCTGCCTATTGCAGCAGGTTCTGGTATAACAAGTCAGATTCTTGATACAGGTGCAGTAACTTTATGCTTTTTTGGAGATGGTGCCTCCAATAGGGGTACATTCCATGAAGCAATAAATTTGGCCTCTATATGGAATCTGCCGGTAGTTTTTGTCTGTGAAAACAATATGTATGCTATTTCTATGCCTCAGTACAGATCAGATGGCCGGAAAGGTCAGAATATAAAGGATGTATCAGATCGTGCAGTAGCCTATGGTATTTCTGGTGTTACAGTAGATGGAAATGATGTCATGGCAGTAAATGAAGCTGTAACTGAAGCTGTTAAAAAGGCTAGAAATGGTGGAGGGCCCAGTCTGGTAGAATGTAAGACATACCGCCACCGCGGCCACTTTGAAGGAGATCCTACAGTATATCGTTCAGATGAAGAATTAGAAGAGTGGAAAAAGAAAGATCCTATTAGCAGATTTAAAAATTTATTAAAAGATCAGGAACTCCTCGACGATGCAGAATATGATGAGCTGAAGGAAAAAGTAGAAGCCAGGATTAAAGAAGCAGTTGATTTTTCACAGAACAGTCCTGATCCTGATCCTTCAGAAGTCACAACAGATGTTTATTATGGGGAGGGAGTTTAATGAGTAAATTAACTTATGCAGAAGCACTTCGAGAAGCAATGGCAGAAGAAATGGAAAGAGATAAATCAGTATTTATAATGGGAGAAGATGTTGGAGTTTTTGGCGGATGTTTTGGAGTTACAGGAGATCTAGTAGAAAGATTTGGTGAAGATAGAGTACGGGATACACCTATTACTGAAACAGCAATTGTAGGTAGTGCAGTCGGTGCTGCTATGACAGGAAGCAGACCAATAGCAGAGATCATGTTTGCTGGATTTTTGGGTGTACCGATGGATGAAATTTTCAATCAGGCAGCCAAAATGTGTTATATGACAGGTGGACAGGCAAAAGTACCAATGGTTTTAAGGGCTCCCAATGGGGCAGGTATTGGTGCAGCAGCACAGCACTCTGAGAGAACTGAAGCCTGGTTTGTCCATGTTCCCGGTCTAAAAGTTGTATATCCATCCACACCTGCTGATGCAAAAGGACTTCTCAAATCTGCTGTCAGAGATGACAATCCTGTTATCTTTTTTGAACACAAAATACTTTATAATCACAAAGGTGAAGTTCCGGATGACAAAGATTTTACTATTCCACTCGGCAAAGCAGATGTTAAAAGAGAAGGTAAAGATCTTACTGTAGTTGCCACAGGCATACTTGTTACCTATGCTCTGGAAGCTGCTGAAAAGCTGGCAGAAGAAGGAATAGAAATTGAAGTTATAGATCCAAGAACACTGGTTCCATTTGATAAAGAAACTGTATTGGATTCAGTAGAGAAAACCGGTAAATTGATAATTGCTTCTGAAGAAACAAAAAGAGGCTCCTTTACTTCCGAGGTATCTGCAGTAGTTGCAAAAGAAGGACTATTTCTTCTCGAACAACCCATAAAAAGAATCTGTGCTCCTGATGCACCTGTACCATTCAGCAGTGCTTTAGAAAAAGTATATATACCAGGGCCAGAAAAAATAATATCTGCAGTTAAAGAGATGGTTTAATGCAGTCTGAAAGAAAAAAAAGAACTGTTGGAATTATTGCTAACCCGGCCTCCGGAAGAGATATCCGGAGGTTGGTAGCACATGGCTCAGTATTTGATAATGCAGAAAAAGTCAATATAGTAAGAAGAATTCTGCTGGCCTTAAACAAACTGGATATTGATAAAGTATATATAATGCCGGATTCTTTTGGTATAGGGCATGAAGCTTTAAATGGGCTCTGGGGAGAGGAAAAAGAAAACTTTAAACTTGATGTAGAGATTATGGATATGTCCATCAGAGGTTCAGCTGAAGATTCTTCTAATGCAGCCGAACTGATGGAAGAAAAAGATACTGATATAATTATCGTTCTTGGTGGTGATGGTACAAATAGAGTTGTTGTTAAAGCACTGAAAAAAACACCTGTTATGTCAATTTCGACCGGAACCAATAATGTTTTCCCAATCATGGCCGAAAGCACAATGCTGGGAATGGCAGCAGGTCTCTATACCTTTTTTACTGAAGAAGAAAGACAAAAAGTTACCAGTCCAATCAAGAGTATTTATATTATCAGAGATGGTAATGTAGAAGACATGGCCCTTATAGATGCTGTAATAGTAAATGAATCCTATATAGGCAGCCGTGCGCTCTGGCATACAGAACAGCTGGAAGAACTATTTGTTACCAGAAGTACCTCACATGATATTGGTATGGTTTCAATTGCCGGCAGGCTGACACAGGTGCGGGCAGATGAAGAAGGTGGGGTTTTTATTGAAATTGGTAATAACAGCCTAACAGTTAAAGCAGCAATTGCTCCTGGTGTGGTTAAAGAGATACCTATTAAAAGGTGGCGCAAAATTGAGCAGGAGGAAACAATAAAACTGCCTTCAAAACAGAGAATAATTGCCCTTGATGGGGAGCGAGAACTTTCGGTTAAGAAAACAGAGCAGCTGGAAGTTAAGCTCAGCTATGCACCGGTCAGATTTGTAGAATATAAAGATGTACTTGCTCTGGCAGATGAAAAGAAAATGCTGGAGGTGTAGGTATGGAACTTGATGAACTGGCAGAAGGTTATGAAGACTGGTACAGAACTGACAGAGGAAAATATGTTGGTGAAAATGAATATAAATGTCTTAAAAGACATATTGGAGAATGTGAAGGCAAAAAAATAATAGAGCTTGGCTGTGGTACAGGATATTTTCTGCGCCGATTTGCTGTTAGAGCAGAAGAGGTGGTAGGATTTGATATAACTGAAAAAATGCTTAAATCAGGAAAAGAGCTGGCTGAAGCTGAGGGAATAGAAATTGAATTTATAAAAGGAGATGTCACTAAAAAGCTGCCATTTCCTGATAATTATTTTGATATAGTCTATTCAAATTCTATGATAGAATTTATAGATGAAGATAAGATAGAAGAAGTAAGCAAAGAAATGTGGAGAATTTTAAAGAAGAGTGGAAAACTTGTTATTGGAGTTTTAAACAAAGAAAGCACCTGGGCCTATAAAAGGAAAGCAGAAAGTTTGGAAAAGGAATCTATTTTTAGTGAAGGTAAATTCTATACCTGGGAAGAGCTGGAATCACTTCTGTCCAAATATGGTGATGTAGAAATGGAATCCACCCTTTTTGTACCACCATATTTTAAAAAAGCAGAAGATTTTCGCTGGTTTAAACCTCTGGAAGATGAATTTAAGACAAGATTTCCAAAAAGAGGGGCTCTTCTTGTTGGAAGTGTAGAGAAAAAGGAGGATTTTGATGGCTAAAGAACTAGTAATGCCCAAACTTGGTTTAACAATGGAAGAAGGAACTATTGTAAAATGGTACCTTTCTGAAGGAGATAAATTCAAAAAAGGAGATTTTATATTCTCAGTAGAAACAGAAAAACTTACAAATGATGTTGAAGCAAATGAAGATGGAGAAATAGAAGAGATTCTGGTTGAAGAAGGTGAAACAGTAAAGGTAAAAACACCGGTTGCAAAACTTGTCGGCTGGGAAGAAGATGAATCATCTAAAAAAGCAGAAAAAAAAGTTGAAGTAGAAACAGAATCTAAAGCCGAAAAATCTGAAAAAAAAGATAAATCAGACAGAAAAGAAAGAAAAGGCAGAAGAGTAATGGCAGCACCAAAGGCACGAAAAATAGCAGCAGATAATAATATTAAACTTGAAGATGCTGCAGAAGCTCTTGGCAGAGACCGTCTGAGTGTTGCAGATATCGAAAAATATCTGTCAGATGTAGGTAAAGCAGAAGATAAAACTGCTAAAAAAGACAAAGAAGTTCCAAAAGAAAGTGGAATGAGAAATGTGATAGCAAGAAGGCTCACAGAAAGCTGGCGTGCTCCCCACATCTATCTGAGGCGAGAAATAGAAGTTGATGAGCTTCTCGTTCTAAAGAAAAATCTCAAAGAAAAAGGAAAGGATATTTCATTTAATGATTTGATTTCTTATGTGGCAGTTAAAGCATTAGAAGAAACAAAAAAATTAAATATGGTGGTAGATGAAGAAGGAAGAGGAACTGTTTCTAATAAAGTTAACCTGGGACTTGCAGTAGCAGTAGATGAGGGTCTGCTGGTACCTGTTGTAAAAAATGCCGAAGAGTTAAGTCTAAAACAGCTGGCCGAAAAAAGTAAAGATCTGATTACAAGAACCAGAGAAAACAGGCTGAATCTTGATGAACTGGAAGGTGGAACATTTACAATAACAAATCTAGGTATGTTTGGTATAGACGAATTTACCGCAATTATTAATCCACCTC
Organism: Halanaerobium sp. MA284_MarDTE_T2; assembly: GCF_003337245.1. Taxonomy (GTDB): domain Bacteria; phylum Bacillota; class Halanaerobiia; order Halanaerobiales; family Halanaerobiaceae; genus QPJE01. The sequence continues at coordinate 25,997 of NZ_QPJE01000021.1, read as the reverse complement.
AGGCAGCAATTCTTGCTGTAGGAACTATCAAAAACAAATTATATCTTAATGAAGAAGGCCTGGTGAGGGAGAAAAAAATTATTAACTTCACCCTGGGTGTTGACCACAGAGCTGTTGATGGAGCAGCAGGTGCAGAGTTTATGCAGAAATTTGCTGAATTTGTAGAAGAGCCCTATTTGATGTTTTAGTCATTAAAAAATAGGATGTTAAAGAATAGGATGTTAGAGTGTAAAAAGAGCAGAATGGTGTAAAGTAAAATATCTAAAGCAAAAGGAGCATATAGTATCTGGATTATTATGAGAGGTCCATTAGACAATAAAATATGATAGATAATAAAATATGATTAAGTTATAGAAATTAATCTCCCCTTAATACAGACAGGTTCTGGGTCTGCCGGGGGAGATTTTTTGTGTTTCATTAAATTTTTGGCAAAATCCTGCATAGATAATTTTGCTTTTATAAGGTGAATTTTGTATAATTAAAGCAGATAAGTTGAATATACAGATCTGCTAAATCTGGGGGAAAATTATGGAAGAGGACAAAAAAATAAAATTTTGAAGCAGCTTCATATCAATCACTTGTAATAAGAAAGTTTCTTGATTTTAAGTATTATTTAAATATAAATCAGGAGTCGTTTAAGGAGATAATTTTGAATGGTTAAAAAAGAAATTGTTTTAGAGAGAGGTGATTTAAATTAAAAGACTTTATCGTTCCAGAAAAGATAAAAAGATAGGTGGAGTCTGTGGTGGTGTGGCCGAATATTTTAATATTGATCCAACTCTGGTAAGGCTAGCAGCGATAATATTTATTTTTGCTACAGGTGGAGGAGGATTAATAGCTTATTTTATAGCATGGGCCATTATTCCAGACAGGCCGCCTGGTTCTGCAGGGAGATCTGAAAACAGATCTAACAATTATTATGCAGCAGAGAAAGAGGCTGATCCACATTACAGAGAGGATCAGCAAAAAGAGGATAATCGGCCCGGGCAGTAAGCAGGAAAAGATTTTACTAAAAAGCATTAGAGATTATCTGTGCTGTCAGGAAAAATATTCTTTAAATTTTGTTGAAATTCTTCCGGCCTATAATCCTGATAGTGGTCGATTAAGTAAAGAACATTATTCAGCTGTTCTTTACTTATAGTACCTTCCTGATAAAGATTGCGGTAGGAATTAGCAAAAGATAAAATAACCTTAAGATCAAGTTTATCACAGTTCATCATCAGGAATCATTCCTTCCAGAGACATGTTTTCGGGGTCAGCAAAACGTATAAATTCATCTTCAAAGTAAAGCAAAATTTCTCCAGTCTGCCCTGTACGCTGTTTAGCAATAATTACATTGGTTTCATTTTCTGTTCCATCAGCTTCAGCTTCTTCTCTGGCTTTAGCAGAAGTGTGTGCATAGCGGTAGAGGAATATAACCCCATCTGCAACTTCTTCAATATTTCCGGAATCACGCAGGTCAGATAGAACAGGTCTTTTGTCTGTCCTGCCTGTAAAGCTTCTGCTTATCTGAGAGATGAGTAAAATAGGTATATCCAGTTCTGAAGCTAAATTCCTCAGCTGAAGAACTATTTCTCCTACAGCCCGAGCTGTATTCTGAGCATGTTCTTCCGGCAGCTGGATCATCTGCAGATAATCGACAACAGCAAGATCCATTCCATTCATTTGAGCTTTAAATTTGCGCAGCCGTGCCCTTATCTGAGCTGTGTTTAAACCTCTTTCATCTGAAATCATAAGCGGCAGATCGTGTAAATTATCCAGGGCTTTAGAAATCCGCTGATCTTCCTCATCATTTGTTTCTCCCTGATTATATTTCCAGCCATTAACCTGTGCTTCCTGTATGATCATTCTGTCTATTACCTCTGATGCATCCATCTCCAGACTTATAAGAGCAACCCGAGCATTTCTCTTCAGCACATTTTTGGCAATATTGATGGCAAAAGCAGTTTTTCCCATACTGGTCGAAGCAGCTATTACATTAAGGTGGCCGCGTTTAAAACCACCGATCAGATTATCTAAGGAGATAAAACCACTCCGCAGACCTACATCGGTTTTTTTGTGTTTGCGGTCCATATATTTAGAAAAAGATTCCATAAGTGCATCTTCCATGGTATAAACATGCTTCTGCAGATCATCACTTTCACTGGTGGCTTCAAAGATAAGTTCTTGAGCTCTTGCCTGATAATCATCAATAGAAAGATCTTTAGAGTCAGCCAACTCATTTATCCGGGAGGCTGCTTTTTTTAAAAGTGAGCGCTGATAATCTTTTTTTATCAGATCTACTGTTGGTTTTAATTCATCTTCTGAGTTAAAACCTGAAGTAAGCCTTTCTATAACTTCTTCTGGCTCAGATACCGCATTCTGATCCTGTAGATCTATCAGCAGTTTGGTTCTGGAAATCTGATTTTCGTGATAGTACTGTTTTAAAAGCATGTCAAAAATTATCTGTGCCTGTGGATCGGAAAAGTGTTTTACTTCCAGCAGATCGGCAACTTCATCTATTTTATCTGGGAACTGAAGCAGTATACCCAGAAGCTGATATTCTTTTTTGTTAAAACGATCTTCGTTTTTATTTAATGAGCTTAAATTACCTGACATATCTAGGCCTCCTGCTGTTCATCTATGATTTTAATTCTTACATTACCTGCTAATTCAACATATTCGTTCATTTCCAAAAGGCGCTGGAAGATCCGCTCTCCCATGATCGGGAATCTTTTTTTGAGATTTTCGAGAGAATAATTGGTAGAAAGTATAATCGGCCTTTCTTCACGGTAGCGTTTATCTATAATCTGGTAGAGAATAGAAGCTGCAAAATCAGATGCTTTTTCTGTGCCCAGGTCATCTATCAGCAGTACCGGTATATCCTGAACATCATTGATTATCTTTTTTTCATCCTGACTGGGATTTTCTTCATTATATGTACTTCTTATCTGCTGAAGGAGATCTGAGTAAACAATATAGCGGAATCTGATACCTCTATCAATTAAAGCATTTGCTATACAGCCTAAAAGGTAGGATTTTCCACTTCCAATCGGACCTTCAATAATTAGGCCGCGGTTAAATTCATTAATTTTAAAGTTCTGCACAAAGGTTGCTGCCATTTTGTAAATTTTCTTTGCATTTTCAAAATAGCTGAGTTCAGAGTTTTTCATAATATTATGTTCATAATAGTTCAAATTGGAACTGCTGAATGTGGCACTGTGCAGATGTGAGGGCAGATTGCCTGCCAGCTGTTTTTTCTTTCTGAGCTCATCTTTAATACAGCTGCAGACTACATATTTTTGACCATCATAGATTCTGCCTGTATCATGACATTTCTCACAGTCCCAGTCAGGTTCTTTATAATTAAGAGATATATCATTTTTCTTGAGAATTGCATGATACTGCTTTTCCAGTTCTTTTATTGCACCTTCCAGCTCTTTTATTTCATGTTTCTGCATCTTATTTTTATTAAAAATCCCGACCTTAGCCATAGAATACTCTCTTTTTAAGGACTGAAGGTAGCTGTAGGCCTGTTTTACTTCTGGATATTTTTTATGTATTTTTATCATTCTTTTTTCTGCTTCCAGATATTTTTCTCTGGCCTTACCTCTGTACTTATCGGCCTCAAAAGAAAACGGCATCTGCTTCACATCCTTTATTTTTTATATTTATCAAAATCGATAAAAAAGTCCTTCCATTTATATTCTTCAGCTTCATCAGTGCTGTCCTTTTTAGTTTTACTGCTGCCGGAATTATTATTTCCTGAGTTTTGTGCCGGACTGCTGTTCATTTCTTTTTCCAGCCAGCGTTTAAACTCTGCCCTGTTTTTAATACCTAGTTCTTTAATAGGATTGATAAAATTATCTTCTATATATTTTAAAGAAGGCTGACCATCTCTTTTGCGGCGCACAGCTTCGCGGATAGCTGCAAGTGCCAGATCTTTGCTGAGAGCCTGACTGCCGGTAATCCAGTTTAAAAAAGTTTTAAGCTGGGCTGTATTGAGATCAGACCTTCTAATACCATAAGCCTGTGCCAGCTCTTTTGTCTCCCGGTGGAGCCTATCCTGTTCCTGAAGCTCTTCATAGCTGGTTATTTCATCTTCATACCAGCTCTGAATGATTGCTCTAAGATAGGCATATGCACCCTGCATATAATCACTTCCACCCTGACGATCCATCCACTTATCAACCCGACGAACCAGTTCTTTTAACATTTTGAGTTCAAAATCTTCCAGCCACCCGTTTATTTCATCCCTCCGGTAGCGGCTTCTGCTGTCTGGAGGGATAAAAGAAATAATAGCTGCTGCAATTTCATTTTTGGAGACTTTATTTGAGCGGATAATTTCTTTTCTCAGCTCTCTGCCCTTATGCTGAGGGACATCATCTTCCTTTTTAGGTTGAGGTTCAGCAGAAAGAAGGACATCCAGATGAATAAAATAAGTTTTTAAAGAACGTGTTTTTTCTCCTCCTTCAGAAATAATAGATTTGTCTTCAAGTTCTGAAAGGGCATATTTTAATTGAGATATTTTAAGCCCCAGTGCTGCGGCAGTTCTGGGAATCTCTATTACAGCTTCACTCTGCTGCTCTCTGTGGGTAATAAGATAGATAAAAACTTTAAACTCCAGACCATTTAATTTGCGGAAAATTCCCTTTTCTATAAAATTATCAGCAATATTGACTGTCTGACGGCTTTCTCCATCTGTAAAGTTAATATTTTTTCTATATGGATTAAAATCTTTCTGTTTTATCATCCCTGTTCTTCCTTTCATTTTGTAAGGTGGATCAGAGGGTACAAAAATTCACTCATATTATAATTATAAGATAACAAAAGCCAATAGTAAACCAAGAGTTTTATATTTTTAAGTGCTGATATAAAAATAACAGCAGAAATCGGCTGTTTAGTTTAATTTTTTGCGGATAACCATTATAATATTAAGTAAAGGGAAATGTCAATAAAAGAAAACTAGGAGTTTCCCAAAAATTTATTTTCAAGCTGCAAAAAGGGGGCTTTAGTCATCAATGAAATTTTTAGATTTATCTAAAACTCAATTCGGGTGTGAAATAGGGCACACTAATCAATGAGTCCTCCTGACTCATGATTAGCTCACTCCATCCTGCAGTTCAACCCTATTTCTTCCTTCATTTCGTTAAGATTCATTGACTAAAAATTTCAATATTCCTGCATCTCCCCTTTTTGCAGCAGTATATAAAAAATGGGGAAAGTCCAGAAGAAAACAACTGGACTTCCGCCTATTTCTTGACACTGGGATATCTATCTGCTAATATTAAACTGGATTAAAATGTTTAAATAAGTTTAGAAAGGAAGATTGAATTGCTGCCTAGATACAGCAGACCTCAAATGGAGAGGATCTGGAGTGAGGAAAATAAGTACAAAATATGGCTTGATATAGAAATTGCAGTTCTGGAAGCCAGAGCTGAACTGGGAGAGATTCCAAAAAGTGATGTAAAAAAGATAAAAGATAATGTTCGGCTTGATCTGAAAGAAATAAAAGAAATTGAGAAGACAACAAGACATGATATGATAGCTTTTATTGAAGGTATTTCTGCTTCATTGGGAGAGGAAGCAAGATTTATTCACGAAGGACTCACTTCTTCTGATATTAAAGATACAGCAAGAGCAGTACAGATGAAAGAAACAGTAGAGCTTGTGCTGGAAGATTTAGGGGAGCTATCAACTGTTCTGGGAGCAGAGGCAATAGAACATAAAGATACCATAATGGTGGGAAGAACCCATGGGGTACATGCAGAACCAATTACCTGGGGACTTAAGGTTCTTACCTGGTATCAGGAAATAGGAAGACATATTTTGAGATTTGAACAGCTGCTTAAAGTAGTTGCTGTGGGACAGATTTCTGGTGCTGTTGGTACATTTGCCAGCATAAAACCTGAAGTAGAAGAGATAGTCTGCAGAAAGCTTTCTCTCAAGAACGCTGCTGTTACAAGTCAGATTCTTCAGCGTGACCGCCATGCAGATTTTATTGAGAGGCTGGCCCTTGTGGCAGCATCAATAGAAAAATTTGCCACAGAGATTAGAAACCTGCAGAGAACAGATATTCTTGAGGTAGAAGAAGGATTCCGCAGAGGACAGAAAGGTTCATCTGCCATGCCTCACAAAAAGAATCCCATTATCTGTGAGAGGCTGACAGGGCTGGCCCGGGCTGTACGTGGTAATGTAATACCTGCTTTAGAAAATGTAGCTCTCTGGCATGAGAGGGATTTAACTCATTCTTCTGCTGAAAGAATAGTACTTCCTGACAGTGCAGTTTTGATAGATTATATGCTGGTTAAATTTAAGGAAGTTATTGAAGAGCTGGTTGTAAATAAGGATAATATGCTGGATAATCTTGAAAAAACACATGGACTTATCTTTTCTCAGCGGCTGATGCTTGCTCTGGTAGAAAAGGGTCTGCGCAGAGAAGAAGCTTACGAACTCGCTCAGCGGAATGCGCTTAAAGCCTGGGATAAAAAAGAAGATTACAAAAAACTTGTACAAAATGATAAAGAGATAATGGAAATTTTAAGTGAAGATGAACTTGATAAAATATTTGACTGGCAGGCGTATTTAAAAAATATAAATTATATTTATAAAAGAACGGGATTATTAATATAAAAAAGAATTATGTAAATATGAGAGGAGGAAGTCCGCTTATTTTAGGATAAACGGATGAATATATGGCAAATAAAGTAGTGGTTGGTGCTCAATGGGGAGATGAGGGGAAAGGCAAGATAACAGATATGCTTGCCAGAACAGCAGATATTGTAGTAAGGTATGGCGGCGGAAATAATGCAGGACATACAGTAATTGTAGGTGACGAAAAATTTGAACTACACCTCATACCTTCTGGTATTCTTTATCCCAAAAAAAAATCTATTTTAGGTGGTGGAGTTGTTATAGATCCGGCTGCTCTGGTAGAGGAAATGAAAGGGCTGGAAAAGCGAGAAGTAAATCTTAAAAATTTCTATATTAGTGAAACCGCTCATGTAATAATGCCCTACCACAGACTTTTTGATAAGCTGGAAGAAGAAAGAAAAGGGGATGAAAAGATAGGCACCACCGGTAAAGGTATTGGCCCCTGTTATACAGATAAAACTGCAAGGCGCGGTATCAGAATAGCAGATATACTTGATAAAAAGCGCTTTAAAAAGAAGCTGGAAAAATCCCTGGCATATCACAATCTTATTCTGGAAAAAATATATGGTGTTAAAAAACTGTCTGCAGATGATCTTATTGCAGAATATGAACCATATATTGAAAAGATCAAAAGCCATGTCTGCAACACTTCTCTATTATTAAATGAAGCATATAAAAGGGGAGAAAAAATCTTTTTTGAAGGAGCACAGGGCACTCTGCTGGATGTTGATTATGGGACCTATCCATTTGTAACATCTTCCAATCCAACTGCAGGTGGTGTCTGTACAGGAACAGGTATGGGTCCGACCACTATTGATAATGTAATCGGGGTTACCAAAGCCTATCTTACAAGAGTAGGAGAAGGTCCATTCCCCACAGAACTGCACGGTGAATGGGGAAAATTTTTGCGGGAAAAAGGACATGAATATGGTGTAACAACAGGTAGGCCGAGAAGATGTGGCTGGTTTGATATACCTGTATTAAAGCATTCAGCAAGGGTTAATGGACTGACTGAGATTGCTCTGACCAAACTTGATGTACTTTCAGCTCTCAAAGAAATAAAAATCTGTACTGCATATAAACACGGCAGTAAAACTGTAGAAGAATTTCCACCCTATTTAGAAAGTGAAATACCTTATGAACCTGTTTATGAAAGCTGGACCGGCTGGGAGGAAGATATAACAGGCTGCCGCAGATATGAAGAGCTGCCGGGAAATGCAAAAAGATATGTAGAACGTATTGAAGAACTCAGTGGTATTCCGGTAAAAATAATAGGTGTTGGCCCAAAAAGAGAAGAAGCAATAGTTAGATAAGTTAGATAAGGAGGGAGGATCAGTTTATGAAGGTTTTAGTTGTCGGCAGTGGTGGTAGAGAACATGCATTAGTCTGGAAAATATTCCAGAGTGAACGGGTGGAGGAGATCTATGCCGCACCAGGAAATGACGGCATGTCCGAACTTGCCTCACTGGTGGATATTGCTGCAGATGATATTGAGCAGCTGGCAGATTTTGCAGAAGAAAATAAAATAGATCTCACAGTAGTGGGGCCGGAAGAACCTCTGGTGGCAGGTATTGTTGACTATTTTGAAGAGAGGGGTTTAAAGATATTTGGCCCTAAAAAACAGGCTGCTCTGCTGGAAGGAAGCAAAGTTTATGCAAAAAATATTCTTAAAAAATATAATATACCGACAGCTGAATTTGAAATTTTTACTGATCCTGATTCTGCACTGGACTATCTTAAAAATGCTGATTACCCGATTGTCATTAAGGCTGAAGGGCTGGCCCGCGGTAAGGGTGTAATTCTGGCTCATAACTTTGAATCAGCTCAGGATGCTGTAGAGAGAATTATGGAAGATAAAGTTTTTGGAGATGCAGGAGACCGTATTGTAGTAGAAGACTTTTTGCAGGGTGAAGAAGTATCTGTTTTTGCTTTAAGTGATGGAGAGACAATGCTCCCCTTTTCCACAGCCAGAGATCATAAGGCTGTTTTTGATGGTGATGAAGGACCCAATACCGGTGGGATGGGAGCTTATTCCCCCTCTCCATTTGTGGATGAGAGAATAATGGTAGAGATATGTGAAAAAATTCTGCTCCCTACGTTTGCTGCCTTTGAGGCGGAAAATATTGAATATAAGGGTGTATTATTTGTTGGTATTATACTTACCGAACAGGGGCCAAAGGTGCTGGATTATAATGCCCGTTTTGGTGATCCAGAAACTCAGGTTATACTGCCCAGGTTAAAAGAAGATCTTATAGATCTTCTGGAAATGGTTATTGAAGGTAAATTAGACAAAAAAGAGAAAATAGAATTTGACAGTAAAGCTGCTGCCTGTGTTGTACTCTGTTCTGCAGGATATCCGCTGACATATATTGGTGGTAAGGAAATAAAGGGAATTGACAGATTAAAACATTTTGATGATCTGCTGTTATTTCATGCCGGCACACGTTTGGAAAACGGGAAGTTTATAACCGATGGAGGCAGAGTGCTTAATCTTACTGTACTTACTGAAGGATTATTTTTGGCAGTAGATAAAGTTTATCAGTATATCGAAGAAGTAGAATTTGAAGACATGCACTACAGAACTGATATTGGCTTTACTGCTATGCAGTTAAAGAGAGAAGGCTGATTGGGCAGAATAAAAATAATTAAATATTAATATTTCTGGACTTTCCCCATTTTTTATATACTGCTGCAAAAAGGGGAGATACAGGAATATTGAAATTTTTAGTCAATGAATCCTAACGAAATGAAGGAAGAAATAGGGTTGAACTGCAGGATGGAGTGAGCTAATCATGAGTCAGGAGGACTCATTGATTAGTGTGCCCTATTTCACACCCGAATTGAGTTTTAGATAAATCTAAAAATTTCATTGATGACTAAAGCCCCCTTTTTGCAGCTTGAAAATAAATTTTTGGGAAACTCCTATTAATATTTTACTTGCATTTGGCCTCTCTGATGTTATAATATAAATATAAGTTGAGCATTTTACTTATATTTATATTAATTATTTTATTGATTATAAATATCTTCAGGGAGGTTTTTTTATTATGTTTAAAACGTTTAAAGCTGATATAGATGCTGTTTTTGATAGGGATCCTGCTGCAGATAATCTGCTGGAAGTTATACTGACTTATTCAGGGCTGCATGCACTGCTTTTTCACCGCTTTTCTCACTTTCTTTACAAAAGAGGTTTGAGAACGTTACCCAGAATCATCTCACAGCTGACCAGATTTTTAACCGGAATAGAGATTCACCCAGGTGCTGAAATTGGGCAGGGATTTTTTATTGATCATGGTATGGGAGTTGTAATAGGAGAAACTGCCGAAATAGGTGATAATGTAACATTGTTTCAGGGTGTTACACTTGGTGGAACAGGCAAAGAAAAAGGTAAGCGCCATCCGACCGTTGGAAATAATGTAATAATCGGTGCTGGGGCAAAGGTGCTTGGATCCATGAAGATCGGTGATAATGTAAAGGTGGGTGCAGGTTCAGTTGTGCTCAAAGAAGTAGAAGCAAATGCAACAGTTGTAGGAGTACCGGGACGTGTTGTTGCCCAAAATGGCAGGAAAATTCATGCAGAAAGAGATCTGGAACATGCGGATCTGCCTGATCCGATTAAAGAAAAGATGATGGAACTGGAAAAAGAATTAATAGAGCTGAAAAAGAAACTGGTAGAGCAGACAGCTTACGAGAATATAAGTTGAATCATTTTTAACAGAAAATGACAGAAAATGCAAAAATCATCTCTAACTTTTTAAAAGTCTGGAAAAATTTATCAGCCAGTTTAAGAATATATATAAGGTTTGTGTTAAAATAATCCTGCAGGAGGAATTATTTTGAAATGTAAATTATGTGGAAGTACAGCAGAGCGCCGGCAGGATGAGCGGCGTTTTTTTCAATGTCAGATATGTGGTTTAATCTTTAAAGATGAGAAATATATTTTGACTGCTGAGGCTGAAAAAAAGCGGTATCAGGAACACAATAATTCTATTAAAAATGAGGGTTATGTCAATATGTTCAGGCAGTTTCTGGATTCAGCTGTTCTGCCTTTTGCTGATCCTGATGGTGATATGCTTGACTTTGGGGCTGGCCCTGGCCCAGTTTTAGCAGAGCTTGTGGGGAGAGAAGGGTTTTCCACTACAATTTATGATCCGCATTTTTTTCCTAATCTTGATTATAAGGAAAAGAAATATGATTTAATCACTTCAACTGAGGTTTATGAGCACTTTTTAAATCCGCACAGAGAAATAGAGCATCTATGCTCAATTTTAAAAGATGGTGGACTGCTGGCAGTGATGACTAATTTTTATACTGAGGCTGACAGTTTTGCAGACTGGTGGTATATAAGAGATGATACACATATAAGTTTATACAGTTTAAAGACCTTTCAGTGGATTGCAGATAATTTTCCACTTGAGATTATTTATACAAATAATAAAAATTATATTACTTTTAGAAAAATATAAAATACGAAAGAGCAGTATAAAAACTGCTCTCTTTTTTTATAAAAAAATTAAGTCCTGACGGTGGGGAGCCATCAGGACTTATCACAGGGGAAATCTATTTTATCTCAATTATGAGTAAATGTCTGTACTTAAATATCTTTCACCACTATCTGGTGCTATGACAAGAATTCTTTTATCCTTATCAAGGTCTAAAGCCAGCTTTAAGGCTGCAGAAACTGCTGCTCCAGAAGAAATTCCGACAAATATACCTTCTTCAACTGCTAATTTGCGTGTGGTTTTAAATGCCTCTTCGTCACTTACCTTTTCTATCATATCAATTAAATCTATATTAAGTACTTCTGGTATAAATCCAGCTCCAATACCCTGTATTTTATGGGAGCCTGCCTTTTCGCCCGATAAAACCGCAGAATTTTCAGGTTCTACAGCAACAATTTTAATATCTTTAATCATGTCTTTAAGGGTTTTTGCTGTACCTGTGATAGTACCACCTGTACCAACACCTGCAACAAAATAGTCCAGATTACCGCCAACAGCAGAAATTATTTCCCTTGCTGTTGTACGGGCATGTATATCAGGATTGGCCGGATTTTCAAATTGATCGGGAATAAAGCCGCCTTTTTCGGCTGCAATTTCTTCTGCTTTAGCAATTGCTCCTTTCATACCTTTATCTGCAGGAGTTAGGATAAGTTCTGCTCCATATGCTTTAAGGAGTTTTCTCCTCTCACTGCTCATGGATTCGGGCATTGTTAAAATTACTTTATATCCTCGAGCTGCTCCTACCATGGCCAGTCCAATACCAGTATTACCACTGGTAGGTTCAATAATGGTGTCACTCTTTTTTAACTTTCCTGATTTTTCTGCCTCAATTATCATATTATATGCTATTCTATCTTTAATACTTCCACCAGGATTAAAACTTTCCAATTTTAAAAGCACTTCTGCATCATTTTCAGCTGTGAGCTTATTTAATCTAACTACAGGAGTACTGCCAATCATTTCTGTAATATCATCATAGATCTTCATCCATAAAACCTCCTCAATAATAAACTTGACTACTTTACTTTAATTTATATTATATTATAGATGAGTGTTTTTGTCAACAAAATATTTATAAAAAAAGTTTCCCCAAAATTATTTTTAGAGCTGCAAAAATGGGGAAACTCCTTAATATTTATAAAAAACTGCCAAAACTGCTGCTATTTTTTTACTAAGGATGAAACGGAGCACAGGTAGAGGGGCGTTTTTAACTGCAGCTATCTTCTCCGGTGAATTCTGTACAAATTTTCCAGATTACCAGCCTCTATTGGCCATTTTTTCAGCCTCTGTAAGGCCATTGATATCAAGACCTGACATTGCCTTACCAAGATCTTCAGAAACCTCTGCTATTATTTCGGCATCCTGATAATGTTTTACTGCTTCAACAATTGCCTTTGCTCGTCTGGCAGGATTCCCGGAGCGGAAAATACCTGAACCAACAAATATACCATCACAGCCAAGCTGCATCATTAGTGCTGCATCAGCAGGAGTGGCAATACCACCGGCAGCAAAATTAACCACAGGTAGTTCAGCATTTTCTGCAACATATTTAACAAGTTCAAAGGGAGCTTTCATATCTTTAGCAGCAGTCATTAATTCTTCACTGCCCATCTGGGTTAAAGCACGCATCTGAGATGTTATTTTTCTAATATGGCGTACAGCTTCAACTACATTACCAGTGCCAGCTTCACCTTTAGTTCTGATCATTGCTGCACCTTCACCTATTCTGCGGAGTGCTTCACCTAAATTGCGGGCACCACAGACAAAAGGGATTTTAAATTGATTTTTATCAATATGGAATTCTTCGTCAGCAGGGGTAAGTACTTCACTTTCGTCTATGTAATCAATAGCAAGTGATTCTAAAATCTGTGCTTCTACAAAATGCCCGATTCTTACCTTTGCCATAACCGGGATTGATACGGTTTCGACAATTTCTTTTATCATTTTAGGGTCAGACATACGGGCAATACCACCATCTTTACGGATATCAGCTGGAACTTTCTCCAGGGCCATAACAGCCGCCGCCCCTGCATCTTCAGCAATTTTTGCTTCTTCTGCATTTGTCACATCCATAATTACTCCACCTTTTAACCTCTGAGCTAAGTCCTTGTTAACATGGTTATTTTTTGACATTTTAATTCCTCCTAAGTTGATTTTTTAAAATTGTAATGATACAATATAGGTAAATAAAGCTTTTTTTAGCTTCAAACTAATACAATTATAGAATAATATAGTACAAATTGTCAATGGTATAATACAAAATAATATAATTTTTATTGTGCTAATATAATTTGGAAAAGGTTAATTAATTAAATGGTGGTAAATTATATTTAGTGTTAAACAATTTTGTAATAGAAGGAGAAGGAGATATGCTTAAAATTAAAATCGATAAAGAAAGTAATACGCCTCTTTATCTACAGCTTTACAGAAAGCTAAAAGAGAAAATAGTAGATGAACTGAGTGCTGATACAAAGCTGCCGCCAATTAGGAAGCTGAGCGATATGCTGGGGATTAATCCGGCTACTGTTGTTAAAGCATATGATATGCTGGCCCAGGATAATTTAATTTACAAAAAAGTTGGTAGTGGTAGTTTTGTTGCACCAGCTGCAGTTTCAGCAGGCTTTAAAGAAGATAAAAATGACAGTATGTTAAATCATGGCCAGATAAAGCTAGATAAGAGCATTAATTTTGCCAGTGCTACACCAAGTACTGATCTTTTTCCAGTAGATGATTTTAAATATGCCATAAATCATGTTTTAGATAGAGATCAGGGTGAAGCTTTTACCTATCAAAAAAGTCAGGGATTTTTACCTTTAAGAAAATATATTCAGGATTATTTAAAGAGTAAAAGTATTTATAATAATTTAAAAGAAATACAGATTGTTTCTGGTGCACAGCAGGCGATCGATATAATTGCCAAAATACTGCTGGATTATGGTGATAAAGTTGTTGTGGAAAAAGCCACTTATTTCGGAGCTTTACAGGCTTTTGCTTCTCGGAAAGCGGAAATAAAAAGCATAGAGATAAAAAGAGATGGACTGGATCTTGATGAACTTGAAGATTATCTTAAGAAAAATAAGATTAAGCTTTTTTTCACCATGCAGAATTTCCAGAATCCAACTGGTGTTAACTGGAGCAGAGAAAAGCAGCAGCATCTTTTAGAACTTGCCGAAAAATACAACTTTTTTATAGTAGAGGATGATCTTCTTTCGGATCTTTACTATACTGAAAATGCACCATCTATTCTTAAGCAGCTTGACAAAAATGAAAGAGTAATTTATATTAAGAGTTTTTCTAAGGTATTTATGCCGGGATTAAGGCTGGCTTTGATTGTTCTGCCCCAAAAACTTCTTCCAGAAATGCTGGAAACAAAGTATGCAACTGATATTTCTAGCGCTGGATTAACTCAACGAGCTTTTGATTATTATCTAAGAGAAGGATTTTTTGAAAAACATATAAGCTTAAAAAGGAATTTATTTAAAAAAAGATTTGAAGTAATGTCAGAAGAGATTGATAAAAAACTGCCAGAAGAGATAGAAAGTTTTATTAAGCCTGAAGGCGGCCTTTATTTCTGGCTGAAATTACCGCAGGGTAAAGATAGTAGCAAATTATACGAACAGGCTGCAGAAAAAGGAGTTGTTTTTTCTCCTGGGTATTTATTTACTGCTTCATCTGCAAAATCAGAGTATTTTCGGCTGAGCTTTGCTGCTGTAGATGAAAAAGAGATTAAAAAAGGGATGGATATTCTTAGTGAAGTAGTTAGAGATTATCTGGGAAGTTCTGATGAAGATGATTTTAGTCCTCTTCTTTAAAAAATTATCATTAAAAAGAAAACTCACTCTAAATTTTTATTTTGATTTAGGGGAAAAGATTAACAGCTGCTTTTTAAAAATATTTTTTCTTTATGCAGGAAAAAATTGCAAACTGTCGAATTATGTATACTGGAGTGTTAAACTCTAAAAATGAGGAGAGATAGAAATGTCCCAATTTTTTGCTAAAGTATTGACAACGATGGTGGCTTTACTGCTGGCAGCTTATGTCTTACCAGGGATTACTGTAACGAGCATCTGGGCAGGATTTTTTGCAGCAGTGGTATTAGGTTTTATAAATGGGTTTTTGCGCCCTATATTTACAATTCTTACTATTCCTTTTACGATATTGACATTTGGACTATTTTTGCTGGTGATAAATGGAATCATGCTTGCCTTAACTGCAGTTTTAGTACCTGGTTTTATTGTTCAGGGTATATTTTCAGCAATTTTAGGGTCTGTAATTATCAGTCTTGCTTCTAGTATACTGCATGGATTTTTAGAATAGATTTATCAGTAAGATATTGTATTAAAATGATTATTTATTATTGATGTTATTATTTTTAAAGCCCTCAAGTAGGGCTTTTTCATTTATTTATCTCATGTTTTTGGCTATAATGTGAACCTCTCCACCTAAATCACAGGTTTAGATGGAGTTTTCTTGGCTGTTTTAGATAAATAGTTTTGATTAGAATACAAACTGATCTGATAAAGTTTGGCCAAATTTAGCTATTTTAAGAAGGAATTAAATTAAATCTGTATAATATAGAAGTAAGAAGGAGTGAAAGTAATGTTTAAAAAATATTCATCTGTAATATTCTTAATAATATTTACTATTATTATGCTTACTCTTACAGCAAATGCTGATAGGCTTTATCTCAACTCTGGAGAAAATTATTTTGGAGATGTATTAAATGAATATCTGGAAATAAAAACTCCATATGCTGATATAAGACTGGTGGAAGTTTACCTTACAGGTGTTGAAAACAGAGGGGATAGTTTTGTTATTGCAGCTGGAGATAGAAATATATTTTCGGGTAAAATAATAGGGGAAGCCCTTGTTTTTGATGCTGAAGGAGAAATTTTAACAATCAAAAATGAAGATATAAAAAGAATATTGTTTGATAAAGTAAAAAAAATAGCTGCAGATAATAAAACAGTGTTTAAAATGAACAATAAGGACTCTTTTTTAGGTAAATTGATGAATAAAACTATAACTATAAAAAGTCCTTTTGGCAGTAATTTAGAAATTGCATCAGATCAGATTAAAAACATTAAATTTAACAGTGGGAATAAAGCTGTAATTATGTTAAAAGATGGCAAAAAAAGAGATACTGAGATCACACTTAAAACTTTTGTAATAAAACCGGGTGCAGGCCGCATATTTTCTGTTAATGCTTCTGATTTAAAGGAGATTAATTTTTAATAACAATTTTTAATAGACTTTCCCCATTTTTTATATACTGCTGCAAAAAGGGGAGATGCAGGAATATTGAAATTTTTAGTCAATGAATCTTAACGAAATGAAGGAAGAAATAGGGTTGAACTGCAGGATGGAGTGAGCTAATCATGAGTCAGGAGGACTCATTGATTAGTGTGCCCTATTTCACAACCGAATTGTGTTTTAGATAAATCTAAAAATTTCGTTGATGACTAAAGCCCCCTTTTTGCAGCTTGAAAATAAATTTTGGGGAAACTCCTTACAATTTTTATACTTGATTTTTATCTTTATTTATTTTAATATAGCTTTATCATTGATAATAATTTATTGGAGGGATATTGTAGTGGATGAGAACAATGAAAATATAAGAACTGAATATTATGATGAATATGAAATAGATTTAAGAGAGTATATAATGCTTTTGTGGGATAATAAATGGTTTATTGCTGGACTAGTTGCTGCTGCTTTAATAATAACATTTTTTTATAGCTTTTTTCTAGCTGGCCCAGTTTATGAAGCAAAATCAACACTGCTTATTTTGCCCCCTAAATATAAGACCTCGTTAGAAGTTTCTACACTGCCGATTGAAACATACAAAAATCTTGCGACTACAGATACAATTAAACAGTCAATTATAGATGAATTGGATTTGAAAAATGAAAAAAATGAAAAATTGACTACTGCACAGCTGGAAAGAATGATGCATATAGAAGTAATTATTGGAGGAGCATCCGATAATTCTCAAGAAAATGCTCCTTTGATTGTGCTTACAGTCAAAGGAAAAAATCCAGAATTGATAACAAAAATGGCAAATCTCTGGGCTGAAAAATTTATTAGTGATAGTAAACAAATACGAATTGGAGAGATTCAAGAAGTAAGTGAAGTTATACAGAATCAGTTTTCAGAAACAGAAATTAAACTTAAAAATTTAAAAGATGAATTACTGCAGTTTAAAAAAGAACATAGATTGAGGATAGCAAATTCTGAATTAAATTCTAAACAAAATAAACTTGATAATTTAAATAATAGAATTGTAGATTTGAAGTCTGAATTAGGATCACAAAAAGCAGTATATACCAATTTGCAAAAGCAGATTAATAATTTACAGAAAGAGGGATACTGGTCCGGTGATTTAAATCTGGATACAGATAAGAATAACGAATTACAGATAGCAAAAAATAATTATCTAAAAACAGAAAATAAGCTGCTTGATTTTAATAAAAATAATAATTTAGAATTAATGAAACAGGAAATTGAACTTAAGCAGAATAGAATACAAAGATATAAAGAAATGATTTCTAATTTAAATAATAGTCTGCAAAAATTAAAAGAAGAAAATAAAAATATTAAAAATATTTTAGATAAAGAACCGGAAAAATGGAATTTAAATAAAAGTTTAAGCAATGATGCTTTTTGGGAAAATATACTAAATAAAGAGAAAATAGAGATTCTTAAAGATTTACAACTAAGTAATGAAATTATAAATCCTGTATTTCAAAGGTTGAAAGTAAGATATTCAGACAACAAAGTTACTTTAGAAACTTTACCACAGGAAATAGAATATTATAGAAGTGAACTTAATAATGAAGTTATGGAATTAAATAGATATAATGCCAGATATAAAGAGCTTAGTATTAAGAAAGATCATTTAGCAAGTGATCTGGATAAATATAAAAAAATATATTTAAATCATGCAAATAAATATAAGGAACTACTTGCTGCGGAAATGAATACAAAACTTGAGGTTGAATCATTAAGTGCTCAACTTGATTTTTATCAAGATTCTAGAAATAATTTAAAAGTAGAAATAAAAACACTGCAGAACAATATCTGGAAAGCGGAAAACATTCAGGACAGACTTCAGCAGGAAATTGATAATGTAAAGAATACATATTCTATGCTTGCTAAAAGAGTAGAAGAAGCAAGAATAGCAGAAGCCCAGAGAACCAGTGATGTTAAATTCTTTGCAAAAGCTGTAGAGCCAACAGAACCAGTAGAAAATAATTTGAAATTAAATCTTGCCATTGCCGGAGTACTAGCCTTAATGCTGGGAGTATTTATAGTATTCTTTAAAGAATTTATGAAAGAAGAATAGAAAAACTTATAATTAATATAAATAATCCCCTTAAAGTGGACAGATTAAACATTGAAAATCTGTTTACTAAAAAGGGGATTTTATAATAAATCATCTTTTTCCACAGCTCTTGTTATTTCTACGTTAAAATTACTCATCAAGTTTTATTCCTGATTTTTCTGCATAATCTCTTAAATTTTTTGTTCTTCCATTTTCATATTCTTGTTCAGAATACTCACGAAGAACAACTACAGGATCTTCTACGGCTCTGATAAATTCAATTTTGCCTGGTTTTAAATTCATAAATAAAGTATCTCCATTTTCAATTTGTGCAGTTTTGCGAGCTTCTTTAGGAATAGTAATTCGACCTCGTGAATCAACTTTAACTGTAAGTTTTTTGCTCAAAGTAAATACCGCCTTTTAATCATTTTGTGGGTTTTACCCACAATTAAATTATACATCATATAAATTAACAAAGCAAATAATCACAGCCTTTATTTTTCTTTTTTTTATGATAGAATATATGATAGAGGTTAAGAAATTTTGACAAAACATTTCATATTGAATTAAATACTAATAACTGAAAATTATAAAGAAATTTTTTTATACATAATTTTAAAATTAGCTGTAAAGGAATGATAAAATGAAAATTGCTGTTGCAGGAGCAGGTTATGTAGGGCTATCCAATGCCGTTTTACTTGCTCAGAACCATGATGTTACTATTGTTGATATTGTTGAAGAAAAAGTTAATATGATCAATAATTTAAAATCACCGATTGTTGATCCAGAATTAGAAGATTATCTGGCCAATAATGGCCTTAACTTAAAAGCTACTACTGAGGGATATAAAGCTTACAGGGAAGCTGAAGTTGTTATTATTGCAACACCAACAAATTATGATCCAGAACAGAATTATTTTAATACCAGAACAGTAGAAGCTGTGATTGCCAATGTTCTATCACTTAATGAAGATGCAGTTATGATTATTAAATCAACTGTACCGGTTGGTTATACAGAAGAGGCCAAAGAAAAGTTTGATACAGAAAACATAATTTTTTCTCCTGAATTTTTGCGGGAGGGGAAGGCACTTTATGATAATCTTTATCCTTCAAGAATTATTGTGGGAGAAAGGTCAAAAAGAGCAGAAGAATTTGCATCATTACTTGTAGAAGGTGCCAAAAAAGAAGATATACCTGTACTTTATACTGATCCTACTGAAGCAGAAGCAATTAAACTTTTTGCCAATACATATCTGGCCATGAGGGTTGCTTTTTTTAATGAACTTGATACCTATGCTGAAATGCGGAATCTAAACACAGAGCAGATCATAAAAGGTGTTGGACTTGATCCACGGATTGGAGACCATTATAATAATCCTTCTTTTGGTTATGGTGGTTACTGTCTTCCTAAAGACACAAAACAGCTGCTGGCCAATTATGAAGATGTGCCAAATAATATTATGCAGGCAATTGTTGATGCCAATAGAACCAGAAAAGACCATATTGCTAAAATGATAATAGAGAAAAAGCCAGAAATAGTTGGTGTATATCGTTTAACTATGAAGAAAAACTCTGATAACTTTAGACAGTCTTCAGTTCAGGGTGTAATGAAGAGAATAAAAGCAAAAGGTATTGAAGTAATTGTTTATGAGCCAGTACTGGAAGAAGAGGAATTTTATCGTTCCAGAGTAATTAAAGATTTAGACGAATTCAAAAAAGAAGCAGATGTCATTGTGGCCAATAGAATGGCTCCAGAATTAGAAGATGTTGAAGATAAAGTATATACGAGAGACCTGTTTAACAATAATTAAATAATAAAGAATGGGAGGCAGTTCCTTTTTATGGAGCTGTCTTTTTTAGTTTGCTGTGATATAATAAAAATAGAACAATAGAAAGGGGAGAGTAATATGGTGGATAAATATCCTCTTTTATACAAACCTAAAAAATCTAGAGAAAAGGTTGAAGAAAAAAGACAGTTAGCACTTTTTAAAGCCAAAAAAATTGCGGAACTTTTATATAGAAAATATAATGTTAAAAAAGTAATTTTATTTGGTTCTGTGCTTAAAAGTGAGGATTTTTCTCTGGAATCTGATATAGATATTGCAGTTGATGGTTTGAAGGAGGAATTATTTTTTAAAGCTTATGGAGAAATAAGTTCACTATATAAAGGGATATCTGTTGATTTTATTGATGTTAAAGATTGTAGAGAGTCTATTAAGGAATCAATTTTGAATAATGGGGTGAAATTATGACTGAGAAAGCTTTTTTAACATTAATTTCTAGAATTGATGATGATCTAGAAGAACTCATATTATTAAAAAATAAAATTGATAGAGCCTGGGAAAAATATAATATGGAATCAGAAGAATTTTATTTAGATAGTGTTGCACTCAATCTGCATGGTTTTTACTCTGGACTTGAGAAGATATTTTTGTTAATTGCACGGGAAATAGATGAGAGTGTACCGGAAGGTGGTTCATGGCATCAGGAATTATTAGAGCAGATGGCTATAAAAATAAAAAAGATACGTCCTTCTATTATTGATAAAAATACTAAAAAGATACTTGATGAATATCGAGGATTCAGGCATATAGTAAGGAATGTTTATTCTTATAATTATTCAGCTAAAAAAATTAAAGTTCTTGTAGAAGATCTTGATGAAAATATTGATAAAATAATTGGGGATATTAAAAGGTTTTTGGAGTTTTTAGAAGAAGAAACCAGCTATTAAAAGGAAAATATATCTAATTCTTAATAAGGGAGATTGGTTTTGAATACTATATGTATTAATATAATACTTGAAGCACTAAACATAGTTTTGATATAACAGCTAATACAGCATGTGGAAACTATTAAGAGATAGGTGGTGAAGACTTTGGATCAGGAACTTCTGGATAGTATTCGAGAAATAGTATGTGAGGAAACAAAGAAAATTGTTCGTGAAGAAACCAGAAAAATAGTTCGCGAAGAAACCAGAAAGATAGTGCGTGAGGAAACTGCAGATATGAGAGACGATATCTCATCACTTAAAACAGATGTCTCTTCACTTAAAAAACAGGTTAGTGAAAATACCCTTATACTTAGATCTTTGGAAGAAAATAATGAAATTCGCAGTGCACAGATGGACAGGATGGAGAATGATATAGCTCATCTCCTGGGGAAGTATGAAAAAGTAGATGAACTTGAGGATAGATTTATCCACCATACACATACAATAGTTATCGAAACAGGAAAACCTGAAGAAAAAGCCAGTTAATTATATAATGAATTTATAAAGCAGTCTTTTCCAGGCTGCTTTTTCTTTTTGCTTTAAAGATGATATAATATTATCAACAATCTAATTAATTTTTAAGGCAGGTGTATTAAATGAAAATTTATACAAAAACCGGTGACAAAGGTAAGACGAGTCTTTTTGACAACAGCAGAGTAAATAAAGATTCTCCGCGTGTGGAAAGTTATGGTACTGTTGATGAACTTAATTCCTCCCTTGGATTTGCAAAAAATTTTGTTGATGATAAAGAAATCGTTGAACTAATAAAAAATATACAGAGAAAGCTTTTTAATGCAGCAGGACAGCTTGCCACCCCTAATTATGAGTCTTTTCCGGATAAAATTGATGAAAAAGATATAAAAGAACTGGAAGAAAAAATTGATTATTATCTTGAACAGATGAATAAAAAAGAGCGATCTATGTTCATAATACCAGGTAGTACAAAAGGCAGTGGAGCTCTGCATATGTCGCGTACAATCTGCCGGAGAGCAGAAAGAAGAATTACAACTCTGGCAGCTAAAGAAGAGATAAGTCTACTTGTGCAGAAATATATTAACCGATTATCTGATCTACTTTATGTTCTGGCCCGTTATCTTGAAGGTGCTCTTAATTATGTAGAGTTTAAAAAGGAAGAATAATTTCTGATATGGCTTCTTAATGTGAATAAAAGAAAACTCTCTCTGCAGCTTTACTTTGATTATAAGAGAAATAACAGTAAAATCTATTAAAAAAGGTGATTACTTTGAAAATTTTACTTGATACTGCTAATTTAGAAGATATTAAAAGACTGAATGATCTGTATCCTGTTCGAGGAGTAACAACTAATCCAACTATACTGACCAGAGAAAATGCAGAAAGCTGGCTTGATCTGCTTAAAAGTATTGATGAAATTCTTTCTTCTGAACAGCTGTTGTTTGTCCAGGTAACTGCTTCTAATTGTGAAGAAATGATTAAAGAAGCAGAGTTTCTGGTAGAAAATATTCGAGAAAACTTATATATTAAGATACCTGTTATTCCTGAAGGTTTAAAAACTATCAAAAAATTAAACGGCATGGGGATTAATACAGCTGCAACAGCAGTATTTTCTACCCAGCAGGCTGTAATAGCGGCCAATGCTGGCGCTGGTTTTATTGCACCATATGTGAACAGACTGGATAATATAGAAGCTGATGGAGTAGGGGTAGTAAGAGATATAGCAGAGATGTTTAAAATACATAATATTAAAAGCAAAATAATTGCTGCAAGTTTTAAAAATGTCAATCAAATTAAAGAATGCTGTCTTGCAGGTGCAGATACTGCTACTGTTAGTGCAGAATTATATGAGGAAGCTGCTGCACATCCATTAACTTATCAGGCAGTTGAGCAGTTTGATGCTGACTGGAAAAGTTTATATGGGGACAAATTTATGTATCAATATTAATAACAGGTGATTTTTGCTTTGATATTCCTTCGGCTGTAAGAGATAAAATTGTATCTGTTCAGTGTGATAGAAGTAAGTGCGAAAAATTTGTGAATATATAGGAGTTTCCCCAAAATTTATTTTCAAGCTGCAAAAAGGGGGCTTTAGTCATCAACGAAATTTTTAGATTTATCTAAAACTCAATTCGGGTGTGAAATAGGGCACACTAATCAATGAGTCCTCCTGACTCATGATTAGCTCACTCCATCCTGCAGTTCAACCCTATTTCTTCCTTCATTTCGTTAAGATTCATTGACTAAAAATTTCAATATTCCTGCATCTCCCCTTTTTGCAGCAGTATATAAAAAATGGGGAAAGTCTATGTGAATATATTCTTGAATGAAGGAGAAAGATGTGCTATTATTATATTGTGAATAATATTTCAAAATAATATTCAAAAAATAATTATTTCCTGCCAGCTGGGAGAAATCTGAGCTGAAGGGTGCCAAAAGATATGGTTCTAATTGAAAGGGGGATTTCCTGATCATGAAGAGTCACCGATATTATTTAATTTTTAGAACTTATCTTTTATGATAAGTTATTTTCATTTTATAAGGACTTTATTGTAAGCAGCAGACCTAAATTTGAAAGCAGATAGCAGAGTCGGTAATTGGGTAATTGGAATCATTAATCTTTGAATATGAAAGCAGAGATTGTTAGAGCAATCTTGAAGGAGGAACTTTAAAAAATGAGTACAATGTCACCACAGAAATGGGCAGAAAATGTAATTAAACAGGATGAAATTGATAGGTATCTAATAGATGATGAAGATTTTATGAATGAAGATCTGATTAAAAGACAGCTGCAGGAAAATACATCTCCCTCTAAAGAAGAGGTAGAAGCAATTATTCAGAAATCTTTAGATATAGAGAGACTCTCACCAATAGAAACGGCAAAACTTTTAAATGTAGATGACCCAGAAATTTTAAAAATGATGGATGAAGCGGCACTTGAGGTAAAAAGGAAGGTATATGACAATAGAATAGTAACCTTTGCCCCACTTTACTGCAGCAACCTCTGTGTTAATAACTGTAAGTACTGCGGTTTTAGAAAAGATAACAAAGAGGAAAAGCGCAGGGTTTTAAATATGGATGAAATTAAAGCAGAAACAGAGGCACTTGTTAAAGAAGGTCATAAAAGAAGTATAGTAGTTTATGGTGAACACCCTGCATCTGATGTGGATTATATTGTTGATTCTATTAAATCAGTTTATGATGTCGAAGTACCTACAGGTAATTCGACCAGTAAAATTAGGCGGGTAAATATCAATGCAGCTCCAATGACGGTTGCAGATTTAGAAAAACTGTGGGAGGTTGGAGTAGGAACCTATCAGGTATTCCAGGAAACCTATCACCGCCCCACCTATAATAAAGTTCATCCCTCTGGTCCCAAATCAAATTATCGCTGGAGATTATATTCTCTGCATAGAGCAATGGAGGCTGGAATTGATGATGTGGCAATCGGTGCTTTATTTGGTCTTTATGACTGGAAATTTGAGGTAATGGGTCTTCTGTATCATACAATGGATTTAGAAAAGCAGTTTGATGGTATAGGTCCTCATACAATTTCCTTCCCAAGATTGAGGGATGCCAGTGGTACGGATTATTCTGCAAGCAGCCGGTACAGTGTATCTGACGAAGAATTTAAAAAACTGGTAACTGTGCTCAGACTTGCTGTTCCTTATACTGGTTTAATAGTTACAGCCAGAGAAACTCCAGAGATGAGGAGAGAGGCAATTAAACGCGGCTCAACTCAGACTGATGCTTCAACAAAACTGGGTATTGGTTCTTACAGTGAGCAGCTTACCGAACAGGAAAAAGAAAAACAGCAGTTTATGCTGGGAGATACCAGAGGTTTAGATACCGTAATTAAAGAATTTGCCGAAATGGGAATGATAACTTCCTTCTGTACAGCAGGTTACCGCTGCGGCAGAACCGGTGATAAGATCATGAATCTCTTAAAGTGTGGAACTGAAGGGAAGTTCTGCAAGTTAAATGCTGTTTTAACCTTTAGAGAATGGCTTGATGACTTTGCCTCTCCGGAAACAAAAGAAGTTGGAGAAAAAGTTCTGCAGGAAGAATTAAAGCAGATTGAAAATGACCCCTTTTTTGAGGATAAGAAACTGCTGGCTGACTTTAAAAACTTTTATGAAAGGATTAAAAATGGTGAAAGAGACATCTACATCTAAAAATAGAGAAAAAAGTTTAGATGTAAAAAAACTTAAAAAAGAAATCAATTTTGAACTTCCTTTCAGAGAAAATATCGATAAGCTGTCTAAAAAACTTGCAGCTGACTATGATATCAAATTTAATCTCTGTCAGATAAAAGGGGGAAGGCGCTGGTCTTATACAGCAGGTTATGAAGGACTGATGGTTAATAAGAGAAAAATTAAGGTTAATGATAAACTCGGCCTGGTTGTTGAAAACTACAGTCAGCTGAATGAAAATGATTGGGATCAGTTTATTTCTTTAATAAAAGAATTATGTTATAATTAAAATTGTATAAAAACTATCAGGGGGAGCGGGGAAACTGCTCCCTCTAATACTATTTAAAGTGACAAGTTAATTAAAAATAATTATTAATTAGGTGATAAAATGGAAAAGAAAAAGATTAAAATTATTAAGGATGGTCCTTATTTAGTTAGAGGCAATATTCCCCTTAAAGAGGAAATAATTATTCCTGTTGACATTGACCCTCCTCGGGGCAAGCCCACAAGGATTCCTGCTTCTTAGAAGTGGTAACCCACCATCTCCACAGGCTTAAAATCCTGTTAGCCCAACAGTATATCCTCTAACTTGCCTTTTGTATT
>NZ_QPJE01000020.1 GCF_003337245.1 Halanaerobium sp. MA284_MarDTE_T2 | reverse complement strand
ATCTGCTACAAAAGAAAGATTTGTGAGATTAACTGTAAAAAGGCTAGGTTCTATGAATAAGGAATCCTCGTGGGCTTGCCCCGAGGAGCGTCAATAGTAGTTTTAGAGGATAATAATTATCAAGAAATGCTGAAAAAATCAAAAGAAGCAAGGGAGATATTATCTGTGGGGATGCAGTCAAAGCCTTAGAAAAGATTGATGGCTATTCTTTTGAAACTTTAATAGAAGGATTGGAAGCCGGTGACTCAACTACCCATATTTTTGTCAGCAGTGGTTTAGAGCAGTTTGCTACCGATCAGGCAGCGGAAAAAACAATAGAATACTGGGAAAATGGAATTCTTGATTTTCATGAAATGTTTGTTTTGACTCTGCAGGAAATTGGCAGTAAGATTGGCTATGATTATCTGGCAGGTGAAAAGATTCAAAATATGCCTGAATATTTATTAGAGACTCTAATTATTCTGGGTACAATCCATGGTAAAAAAAGAGAAAGGCTTAAAATTTATCAGGATAATCTAAAAAAACAAAAAGATGCCAGAAAGAATAACATCTTTTCCGATCTTTTTAATCAGTCTGCAGGAGAAAACTTTAAAACTGCAGATGAAACTGACGAATATTTCCGCAACAGTGATGGGACAATTATCAGAGCCGAGGAAAAAGTGGGGCGTAATGATCCCTGCCCCTGCGGCAGTGGTAAAAAATATAAAAAATGCTGTGGAAGATAAAGCAGAAAACAGGTGAGAGCATAAGCAAAAATATCGCTTCTCTGCTATTTTGTTTAAATTTATTTGTTTGAATTGATTTTAATACAATTATTATATTTTAGTACATCAAAATTGAGAGGTAGGGAAATAATTAGTTTATTTCCCTACCTCTCACATCACCACACAGCATACCGTTCAGTACTGGGCAGTTCATTTCTGTAATAGTCTGCTTTAATTTCTAAAAGCGGCAGCAGAAGATCACAGAATTTAATATTTTTCCAGAAATTCCAGCACAAAATTAAAATAAAGACCTGTCCCTATTTTAAGACTTTCCTCATTAATATTAAACCTGGCATTATGATGAGGATAATTTTTTTCTTCATCTTCAAAACCTGCCCCAACAAAAGCTATAACACCAGGAACTTCTCTTAAATAATATGCCATATCTTCACTGCCGGTCGTTTTATCCATATCAACTAATTCTGCTTCTGAAACAACTTTTTTGGCAGCCGAACGGCCAATTTCAGTACATTTCCTATCATTTATTGTTGGTGGGGTTCCTTTTTCTATGTTAACATCAGCCTGCCCCCTATAACTTCTGGCTGTTTTTTCTGCATATCTTCTAATTGCTTCACCGGCCTGTTTTCTTGTCTCTTCTCTAAAACACCTCAAAGTACCTTCTACTGATGCTTTTTCGGGAATTACATTAAATCTGCTGCCAGATTTCATTTTGCCAAGAGTAAATACTACCGGGTCTAAAGGATTGATTTCTCTACTCAAAATTGCCTGTGAGTCCAAAATAAATGAGGAAGCAATAACTATTGGATCAATTCCCTGGTGGGGCATCGATCCATGACCACCTTTCCCGATAAAATCTATATATACATAATCTCCGGATGCCATTCTGGGACCTGCCTGAATATTAATAGTTCCTGTAGGAAGATTGGCCCAGAGGTGAATACCCATAATTCCATCCACATCTTTTAAAACTCCTTCTTCAACCATTTTAGCAGCTCCCTGCACCATCTCTTCAGCAGGCTGAAAAATAAGTTTTACATTTCCCGTTAATTCTTCTTTTATTTCTGACAGAGCTCTTGCTGCACCAAGAAGCATTGCAGTATGACCATCATGACCACATGCATGCATTATGCCTTCATTTTTTGATTTATATTCCACATCATTTTCTTCCTTTATTTCTAAAGCATCCATATCTGCACGCAGGGCAACTGTTTTCCCACTTTTGCCGCCTGCAATAAAAGCAGCAACTCCCGTTTCAGCATATTCTTCATATTCAATACCCATTTTTTCTAATTCTTCTTTTATTCTTCTGGAAGTTTTTTCTTCTTCCCAGCTCTTTTCTGGATACATATGGAACTCTCTTCTCAAATTAAGAACATAATCCTCCTGTTTTTCTAATATTTCTTTGTATTTAACCATTATTCTGCCCCCCATTATTTAAAAAATCCAAAGCAAATTGTGCATATAATCCAGCAGCTATTTTTAGAGAATCTTCATCTATATTAAATTCTGGGTGATGATGTGGAGAGCTAATTCCCTTTTCCTCATTTCTGGATCCTACAAAAGCAAAAGCTGCAGGAACTTCAGCTGCAAAAAATGAAAAATCTTCTCCACCAGTTGTTTTATCCAATTTTACAGCTGAATCTTTTCCTAAAATTTTTACAGCCGCTTTTTCTCCTATTTCTGACATTTTCTCATCATTAATTGTAGGTAAAGTTAATTTTCTGTATTCAAGTTCTGCACTGGCGCGGTAACTTTCTGCAGTTTCTTTAACAACTCTTCTTATTATATCTTCAAATTTCTGATTAATCTCTTTGCTGAAGCATCTGGTTGTTCCTTCCAGATATGATTTTTCGGGAAGAATATTACCTTTTGAACCGGAATTAAAAATATCTACACTGAGTACAGAGGGCTCCATAGGGCTTAGTTCACGGCTGACAATAGTCTGTAAATTCATGACTGCTGCTGCACCTGCCATTATAGGGTCAACACCCTGATGCGGCATTGAACCATGACCACCTTTTCCTTTTATGCGAATAATAAACTGATTAACAGACGCCATCCTTGGGCCAGCTTCCACCGATATTTTTCCACTTTCTAGATCATTCCAGATATGCAGACCAAATATACCATCTACATCCCTGACAGCACCTTCTTTTACCATTTTCTTTGCCCCGGCAGCTATTTCCTCACCTGGCTGGAAAATTAATTTTACAGTTCCTGTAAATTCTTCTTTAAGGTCATTCAAAATTTTTGCCGCAGTCAAAAGGCTGGCTGAATGTCCATCATGACCACATCCATGCATTAAGCCTTCATTCTGAGATTTATATTCTATGTCATTTGCTTCCTCAAGTTCTAATGCATCCATATCTGCTCTCAAAGCAACTTTTTTACCCTGCCCTGTACCTTTATTACCTTTTATTTCACATATTACTCCTGTTCCTGCCATTTTTTTCGCTTCTAATCCGATTTTTTTTAACTCTTCAATAATCCTCTGACAGGTTCTTTCTTCTTTCATGCTCGGTTCTGGATGCATATGGAATTCTCTTCTCATCGAAACATTATATTGATGATATTTTTCTGCAAGACTTTTTACATTACTCATTTTTTATCTCCCACCTTCAGAACCGTATGATAAATAAGTTCTATACCTTTTTGTAAATCTTCATAATCTGTCCACTCTTCAGGACAGTGACTTCTTCCATCTTTACTGGGAACAAATACCAGGCCAACATCTGTCAGACCGGCCATAATCATAGCATCATGCCCTGCTCCACTGATCATTTCTTTATATGCAAGACCTTTATCTTCAGATACTTCTTTAAAAATATCTAATATTTCTTTTGAAAGTTCAACTGGTTCAACCATAAGCATATCTTCAACATAATATTCTACACCATATTTTCTTTTGATTTCTGAAAGTGCACTATCAATTTTAGCACGAACTTCTTTTATACAGTCCAGTTTTTTGGACCTTATATCAACTGAAAACAAAGCTTCTTCGGGAACTATATTTGCTGCACCTGGTTTTATATTTAATGTTCCAACTGTAGCAACTGTACCACTGCCTGCTTTAACTGCAAAATCTTTGATCTGAGCAATCACCTCTGAGGCAGAAGAAAGAGCATCTTTACGCATATCCATAGGAGTTGTTCCTGCATGATCAGGTCTTCCTTTTACCTTAACTCGAATCTGATTGATTCCCACAATGAAACTTACCAGTCCAACATCTTTTCCTTCTTTTTCTAAAACCGGCCCCTGTTCTATATGTAGTTCAATAAAGGCTTTAAGTTTTTCGGGATCTCTTTTTGCTTTTTCTATCTCTTCTGGATTAAATCCAAATTCTTCAAATGCCTCAGCCATTGTTATTCCATCAGCATCTTTATTATTTAGCAGGTCTTCATAACTTACTCTGCCGGCCATAGCCCGACTTCCAAAAACTCCTGAACCAAATCTGCCTCCTTCTTCTTCTATCATAGCTATAAATTCTACAGGGTGTTTTGTTTTTACATTATTCTCTTCAAGAACCCTCATAATTTCAAGTGCCATTACCACACCAGCTGGGCCATCAAAATTACCACCATTTTTTACCGAATCAAAGTGAGAACCTATCATAACTACAGGTGCTTCTTTGTCTGTCCCTTCTCGTCTGCCGACAATACTGCCAGCAGGATCTTCATACACTTTTAAGCCAATTTTTTTCAGCTCACCTTTTAAATAATCTCTAGCTCCTCGGTCAGCTTTTGTTAAAGAAAATCGGGTGAGCCCTTTTCCAGGAGTAGAATTAAACTGACTGAGTGTCTCAATATCATTTATAATTCTTTCCAGATTTGTTAACATTTATGCTTTTTCTCCTTTCTTAAAACAATTATTTACTCAAACTGTTATATATCAACACTTTAAACTTATAATTACTTTTATTAAATTAATACATCAGAAATTTACAGCAGTTTGACAAAGAAACCAGCAATAATTACAGATGCAATTGTAACTGTGGTAAATCCGCCAACCAGCATCTTGGGAAGCATCTCATCTACTGCATACTGATATTCCTCATCATTTTCTGTAGCTGCTCTGGATGATTCTACTGTTAAAATATAGTTTGGTGGAAAACCATATAAGGCTGTCATTGCAATAGAAATAGCCATTTCTTTTGTATAACCAAAAGCTTTACCAATTATCATTGACATCAGAGCCATACCGGAAATACCCAATATTATTATTCCAAATAGGGGAACTGAAATTTCTGTCAGCATTGAAGGTGTCGCATCAGAAAGACCGGCAAATATAAAGGCCATCAATACAGTCATTAAAAACCCAAAAGAACCAGCTTTGACTAAAGCCTGCTCTTCTAAAAATCCAATCTCTCTTCCAATAACTCCAAATAACATGCAGACAACAAATTCATTAAGGTGAAGAACTGGGGCTGCTGCTACTGCCAGAGCGGCCACAATACCAAGTTTAACTAAAATAATATATGTAGTCTGATATTTTTCTGGAAGAGGAGGGATAATTCTAAATTTGCTCTTTTCTTCCTTCAATGATTCCTTGTTTTCCTCTTCAACTTCAACCTCTCCCCTTCTTACTTTATCTGCAAGTCGATTTGCTTCTTTTTTGAGCAGATAAGCTGTAATGGGATAACCAAAAAATCCCTGCATAACATACATTGCCGTTGCTAAAACAGCAGTTGAAGTAAGACCTTTTTCTGCTGCCGCTGTAGACATCAAAATAGAGGCAACCACACCTCCGGTAAGTGGTGGAGTTGCTGCAACAACTTTTTCCCAGCCAAATAGAAAATTACCTATAGTTAAAGTAAGGGCAATAATTCCTGCTATACCACCTAGGGCTATTACAACTGTCTTCCACTGGGCCAGAAGTTCTTTTAAACTCATTAGAGTACCCATATGAGTTAAAAGAAGATACATTGATAAATAAACAACCGGCTGTGCAAATGAACTCTGTGCCACCACATCACCAGGCAAAATTGTCCAGAAACCAATTAAAAATAATACTGCTGAGACAAAAACAGAGGGAATCATTGCTTTTGTCTTCATTGACACAAACTCTCCAACTGCCAGAATCAACAAAACAATACTAAATGCTTGAATTACATTAAAATTCATCTTATTCCTCCTACCTACTAAATTTTAGTTTTGTTTTTTATTATAACAAAAGATTTATCTACTTACAATTGTTATAAATTAACAGGAGTTTCCCCAAAATTTATTTTCAAGCTGCAAAAAGGGGCTTTAGTCATCAACGAAATTTTTAGATTTATCTAAAACTCAATTCGGGTGTGAAATAGGGCACACTAATCAATGAGTCCTCCTGACTCATGATTAGCTCACTCCATCCTGCAGTTCAACCCTATTTCTTCCTTCATTTCGTTAAGATTCATTGACTAAAAATTTCAATATTCCTGCATCTCCCCTTTTTGCAGCAGTATATAAAAAATGGGGAAAGTCCAGTTATAAATTAATAATTTGTTTGCTGTTATTATCAAAAACAATTTAATATAATTTTCCTGTTTTAACTATTTTTTACCCATTTTTTAATAAATTAAGCAAGCAAAAAATCCTGCGGAATTAATCCAGCAGAATTTTAAATAATTTCAAATTAAGATTTTGATTCTTTTAAATCATAATATACTTTTGTCAGAAGATAAAAAGAAAGCGGAAAAGTAATAATATATCCAAGCATATAAGTTTTAGCTGCAAAATAATTTATTATAAAAATAGCGATAATTATTCCAGCATAATCTACTATTTTCCCTTCTGTAAGTTTATAGCTTTTTCGGAAAGAACTGCTGGTATTTTTGTTCTGATCCAGCACCAAAAGCAACGAAAAAACAAAACGGCTGTTGAAATAAAAAAATGCTGCTGCCAGTAAAATCATCAAAATTAAAGGTGTTACAGTTCCTGGAATGGTCAATAATACCAGCATAAATGCTGCAAACAAAAATGCACTTATCAGATAAAATATAAAGTATGTTTTTGCATAATTCTGCAGATTTGAAAACAAACCATATTTTTTCAATAAAAAATCCTTAAAACTCATCCTTTCTTTTAAAAAAATTTGCATATTGAGCTTCAGATGAAAAAAAGATATTACAAATAAAGAAACACCTGCTGATATATAAAAGAAACTATATCTGCTGATCAGAAAAACAAAAAAATTAGATCTATAGATGGTACCATTATCTGCCAGAATATAAGCAGAACCAATTACAAAAAATAGTATTATAAAAGAAATTATGCCTGTAATTAAGTATCCCACTTTTTTGGGAAATTTTAATCTATCAGATTTTACACGTTTGTATCTTTCTTCATCTATATTATTAGATACTACTGTTTTATTAATACTGTTTGTTTCAGTTTGATTTCCTTCTTCATCAACTGGCTGACCACATCTTCCACAAAAAATATCATCACTGTTTAATGTATTGCCACAATTGGTACAAAAATTTTTATCTGCCATCATTTTCCACCTCTAACAATTTCACTACCACATTTAGTACAAAATTTCATATCTTTATTAATTCTGCTCCCACATTTGGTGCAGAAATTAAGCTGATCATTATCTCCTTCTAAATAAAGCGGCTCTTCAAAGGGTGTTCCTCCTGATTCTATTTTTCTGACCAATATGTCACCATATCTTCCATAATTATACCAGTTCTCTATTTCTGCTGCCCTCATTACTGTCCACGGATGTGTTGCAAACATTACACTAAAAATCTTAGCAAATTTATCAAAATTATCTTCATCAAAACCTTCAAATTCTCTTGCCTGCTGGAGAAAAGCATTATGATCAAGTCGATCAAAAACTTCTGGAGGAGCTCCACCCATTTTCATCAGTGATGTTATAACACTGGTAAAATTCTGACAGCAGAGCAAGCCGGCCCTATCAGATGTGAACTCAGACTTTCTCTTCCAGTTTAAAAGTGCCAGCTCTAAACTTGTTGAAATTAGACTGCCTAGTCCTAATGTGGCAGATCCGATTATATTACCAATATAGGGCAAATATGAAGCCATCTGATGATATAGCACATGCTCACTTTTTACATGTCCAAGCTCATGACCGAGTATAAATATTAATTCATCTCTATCGAGTAAATCATAGGCTCCACTTGTTATTACTACTATTGGTTCTTCCACACCTGCCGCAAATGCATTAATTTTAGGTTCCTGAATAATATATAAATCAGGATGATAATCCATATCAAGACGCTGACATGACTCCTGGAATAATTTATAAAGTTCAGGAAACATTTTTTCGGTAATTCTTACATTACTGCCTGTGTGGCTCACCTTCAGAATTTTATCCATACTGTATTTATTAAATTTGCGGACAAGTGTTTCCAGTCCCGGTGTGTTTTTTAGTTTCTCAAGAGCTTTTCTATCCAGCGGATGTTCGTATTCTTCAGCTCTTAACCCTTTAATGTCTTTTTTGATAGTTATCATTCCTTTTTATATAAAAAATTAAAACATCATTATTATAAATTAAAAAAAATCACATAATAACTTATACTCATTAGTTATATTTTTTAGCAAGGTGTTTTTCCAGATCATCATTCCCCTTAAAACCACAATAAAGCCAGACTGCAAGTGCTCCAATTCCTGGAATTACATAAGCTGTAACACTGCCGATTATAAAAATCAAAACTGCCTTCTTGACCATACCTTTATATAAATACCAGAATGGCCCAAATAAAAAAGCCGGCCAATTCCAGTTAGATGAACTGCTTTTCGGTGAATACTTATCTTGATTTAACCTGTTTGCTTCTTCATCAACCTTTGTACTAACTGTCAGCTGATGTTCATCTTCCACTAATTTGTGACCACAGCTTCCACAGAACTTATGATTTTCCCCTATCTCTTCTCCACATTCAGGACAAAACATAACTATCCCCTCCCAATAAAGTTATTGATAGTAAATAATATTCTTCAATCAGATGCTAAACTCCTCCTTCTTTAGTAAAAAAATACAAAAATCCTGCAATTTCTCGACAGGATTTATATAAAGATTCACATCATATTTATCCGATAATCTTTCCAGCTTATGTAATTGGATAGGGAAAAAACCAAGTTCTGAACCTACAATAGATTCGTCCATGTCAAACATTACCTTTTTTAGGAGTTTCCCCAAAATTTATTTTCAAGCTGCAAAAAGGGGGCTTTAGTCATCAACGAAATTTTTAGTTACATTATAAAACCGACTGTTAAATAAAGTATAAGGGCTAATACACCATTTAAAAGAGCATACGGAAGCTGAGTATTAACATGGTCAATATGGTCTGAAGCAGAAGCCATAGAAGCCATAATTGTTGTATCAGAAATAGGCGAGCAGTGGTCTCCCATAATTCCTCCAGATATAACTGCCCCAATAGTTGGATACAAAGGAGCCCCCATTGCAACTGCCATTTGAATACCAATTGGAATCATAATACCAAATGTTCCCCAGCTTGTACCAGTAGAAAAAGCCATAAGTGCAGAAAGTATAAATAATATTGCAGGACCAAAGCCGCCACTAATTCTGCCTTCAACTAAACTTGCCATATACTGACCTGTCTCCAGTTGGCCTATTACATTTCCTATTGCAAAAGCCGAAATAAGCAAAATAGCAACAGGAACAATAGCGCCTATTCCCTGATAAACATAATCTATATATTCTTTTAAATTCATAATACCTTTAACAATGTATAAAAATCCAGCAAAACTAATCGAAGCAAGTACTGCCCAAAAAACAGAGGTAGAGCCAGATCCCTTAAGAATATTTCCATTACCTGTAATATAAAGACTGATCGGCATCATAACAATTAAAACAATCATAGGCAAAATCATATTCCACATATTGTTTTCTGCACCTTTTTTAGGAGGAGTAGATGTTGCTTCTTCAGAAACCATAGGTGTTGCTCCATCACGAAGAACTTTTCCGGTCTCTCTAGCTCTATTTTCTGCCACAGCCATTGGACCCCAATCTTTTTCTGTAAATATGTAATAAGCAACTGCCAGAATAGCAAAAAAACTATAAAACTGAAATGGAATTGACTTTACTAAAATACCAGCAGGATTTCCTTCTATAAAACCTTTAGAAACCTGTACACCAATAACTCCCATCAGCATAGCTCCCCAGCCATTAAGTGGTATAAGGGCACAAACAGGAGCAGAAGTTGAATCACAAACATAGGCAAGCTTTTCTCTCGAGACATTAAACCTATCTGTCAGCGGTCTGGCTACAGTACCAGAAACCAGAATGGTAATAGAAGACTCTATAAAAATCACAAGTCCTATCACATAAGCCAAAAGAAGGGCCCCTTTTTTATTTTTAACCAAATTTTTCTTTTCAGTAAGATATTCAATAAAACCTCTAACTCCACCAGAAGCAGATATTACAGTTATTAAGCCGCCAACCAGAAATGAAAAAATAATTGTTTTAGTTATCCATTCTTCAGCAAAAACACCTACAATCTCATTTAAAGAAGCATTAAGTGATATAAAAAACTGCCATTCGTGAATAATCATCTCTCCTGAAAAAATACCCAAAAACAGTGAAATAAATACCTGTTTCGTTGCCACAGCAAGAATAATTGCAATTAGTGGGGGTAAAATGCTCCAGATTCCATAGTCCATTCTTATCTCTCCTAAGTTAGTTTATTTTTGAGAATCATTTTTATCTTTATTTATTTTTAGTTCCTCATATATTTTTAGTAATATTATTAACTTCTATTGCTTTTATTATAATTAAATCACAATCTAGCAACAGCAGGTGAATTTATAATCTCTTCTTTTTGCATAGTAAAACTTGAACATCAACTCTTCTCCTCCCAAAAGAAATAGTACTTGACTTTAATGATACAGTCTGTATCATTTTGGGTAATCGAGAAATAAAAAGAGCTTTAAAAATTATATAAATAAAATTTGGGCCAAGAAAATTCTCAGCCCAGGGCTCTCAAAGTTTATTAAAATATAATCTAACTTGTAAAAATAGTTTTTTAAGTTTATTTAATTTAGAAATTAATCTTTCATTATTTAAAATTATACTATTCTAAACCGATTATATCAATAGTTTAAACAAAATTCGACAAAACTTTGTTTTATGCTGTAAACTCATTCACAGACAGGATTGTGACTTTTAGACGGTTTGTACTTCTCAGACCAAATCTTTGCTTCCAATTTCTTTTAGTAGTTTGACACTTAATACAGGAGTTTTTTAACATAAAATTAACTTTAAGAATATTTTAAGCTGTTGCTGTCGTGATATAATAAAGATATATTAATAAGGTAAATTACATGCAAATAATTTTAAAATAGTAATCTAAGGAGATGAAAAAATGGAAAAAGAAGTAGTTATTATCGGTGGTAGTGATCTGGGAATTAGTACTGCTTTAAGAATTAGAGAACTCAATAAAAACATAAAGCCACTTGTCATAACAAACAATAATTTCCCCAATTTTAGCATTTGCGGAATACCCTTTTATATTAGTGGAGAAGTTAAATGCTGGCAGAATCTGGCACATAGGAAAGAGGACGATATAAGAAATAAAGGAATTGAACTTTTGCTGAATACAGAAGTTACAAATATTAACCACCAGGAAAAATATATTTTAATAAAAGAAAAAGATAAAAAAGATAATAGAAAGAAAATATTTTATAATAAACTTGTTTTAGGTACTGGTGGTAAAAATATAATTCCAAAGATTGAAGGCCTGGGTCTTCCGGGGGTCTTTTTTATGAGGTGGATGGAAGATGCTATTAATTTTAATAGATATCTGGAATCTAATAAAGTAAAAGATGCTTTAATAATTGGTGGTGGTTATGTTGGACTTGAGATGGCAGAAGCTTTGGTTAAAAGAGGATTAAATGTAACTATTGTTGAATTTTTTGATAATGTACTTACAACAGTTAATAGAAATTTTAGAGATATGGTTAAAAATGAGTTAGAAAAAAATGGTGTAAAAGTTATTACATCTACAGCTGTTAAAAAAATAGAAAAAGAAGGGGACAAATTAATTGTCACTGGAAATAACAGCCTGAAAGAAAAGGTTGATACCATTGCTGCTTCAGTTGGAACAGAGGCAAATACTAAGCTGGGAAAAGATATAGGATTAAAAAGAGGAATTAAAGGAGCTTACAAAGTTAACAGAAAAATGCAGACCAGTATTGAAGATATTTATGCTGGAGGAGATTGTGCAGAAACTTTAAACAATATTACAGATAAATATACTTATTATGCACTTGGAACAGTAGCACATAAACATGGAAGGATTATTGGAGACAATATTTGCGGTCTGGATAAAGAATTTGCAGGTGTTATTGGTACCCAATCAATCAAGTTATTTGATCTTGTAATAGCAAGAACAGGTTTAAGTGAGGAAGAAGCAGTAAAAAATGGATTTAATGTAAAAACTAAATTACTAGAAAGCTGGGATCATAAAGTTTATTATCCACCTGTATATAAAATGTATACTGAAGTTATCATTGATTCTGATAGCAGAAGGATATTGGGTGCACAGATAATGGGAAATAAAAATGCAGAAATTGCAAAAAGGATTGATATTTTTGCAGCAGCTATCTTCAATAAAATGAAAACAAATGATTTTAATCAATTAGATTTAAGTTATACCCCACCTCTTAGCAGTCCATGGGATCCTGTACAGATGGCTGTACAGGAAATAGAAAAGTAAAAATTTATTATTATATATAAATATCCAGTTTGAATCTTTATACCCTCTTAATAAGAGGGCTTTTCTTTTTTTATACTTTTTTCTACTTCCGACATATAAAAACATAACTCTAAAATCAATCTGGATAGAACTGCTGTTAATGTTAAGGAGTTTCCCCAAAATTTATTTTCAAGCTGCAAAAAGGGGGCTTTAGTCATCAACGAAATTTTTAGATTTATCTAAGACTCAATTCGGGTGTGAAATAGGGCACACTAATCAATGAGTCCTCCTGACTCATGATTAGCTCACTCCATCCTGCAGTTCAACCCTATTTCTTCCTTCATTTCGTTAAGATTCATTGACTAAAAATTTCAATATTCCTGCATCTCCCCTTTTTGCAGCAGTATATAAAAAATGGGGAAAGTCTATTTAATTGACAAAGAAAATCTCTGACTATATAATAAATGAAAATGATTGCTGACAAAAAACTTTCTTAAATAATATATTTTACTGCTTCAGGAAGGTAATGATATCTATGTCAAAAGAACATAAAAGCTATTTATACATATTATCAGCAGCTATTTTATGGGGAACAACCGGCACTGTCCTTTATTTTGCACCACTTGACACTTCACCCTTTTCTGTCGGTATAATGCGCATTACAGCTGGAACTTTCTTTTTTATAATAATAAATTTTTTAAATAAAAACAGCAGCAATTTTACAGTTCTTTCATCCAGGAAAAATATCCTTCTGGCTGGTCTATCTCTTGCCTTCTATCAGCCTTTTTTCTTTTTTGCTGTAAAAAAATCCGGAGTGGCTGTAGGCACAGCTGTCAGCATAACAAGTGCACCTGTATTTGCAGGGCTTATTAAACTAATATTTGTTAAAAAAACTCCAGAAAAAAAATGGTTTGCTGCTACACTGCTTTCAATTATTGGCTGTCTGCTTCTTTTTTCAAATAGTGAAATTAATATTAATCTCAGTGGAATTTTACTCGCTCTAGGAGCAGGTTTATCATATTCACTGTTTTCACTTTTTAATAAAAAACAGTCAGGCAATAATAGCCCTTTAACATCTATCAGCTATATTTTTCTGACTGCTTCACTGCTTTACCTGCCCCTATTTTTTATATTTGACTTCAGCTGGGCTTACAGCAGCAGTGGTCTGCCAATCGTTTTATTCCTTGGATTAATAACAGCATCTCTGCCTTTTTTCCTTTATACAAAAGGACTGGAATATTCTTCTGCAGAAACAAGTGTTACTTTAACAATTGCAGAGCCTCTTACAGCAACTCTGCTGGGAGTGTTTCTTCTCAAAGAAAAATTAAACCTGCTGACAGGACTGGGGCTTTTCCTGCTGTTATTGGGTTTTATGATTATTTTTATTAATAAAGATAGTTTGAAGAGATATTTTCATATTTAATTATAAAGTTACATTTTTAATTATAAAGTTACATTTTTTAAATTATATTGAAGATAAAAATATTATTCAGCATTAGGAATATTATTTAACAGAGGATTTTATTCATAATTATAAAAATTTATTTTGCTTTAATTATAATCCTGTAGTGCTCTGTACTCAATCTTTTCTTCTGAATTGATAGTCTTTAATACTCTAAGCATTGCTGCTGCAGTATCCAGTGATGTAAGACATGGAATTCCCATTTCTGCTGCCGCCCGCCTGATTTTAAATCCATCTCTTTCCGGTATTTTCCCCTTTGTCATCGTATTTATTACCAGGTCTATTTCATCGGCAAATATTTTTTCAACAGAGTTCGGTGATCCCTCAGATATCTTCTTGATATCTTCAACTTTAATACCTTCTTCTTTAAGCACAGCTGCTGTTCCTTCAGTTGCAGCTACCGCAAATCCAAGTTCAACAAATTCTTTAATATAATTTAAAGATTCTTTTTTATCACTATCTGCAATTGTGGCAAGTATTTTTCCTTTTTGAGGAATTTCTATTCCTGCTGCTGTTAAACCTTTATATAATGCTGTCTCATAATCTTCTGCCAGTCCCAAAACTTCTCCCGTGGATTTCATCTCTGGACCTAAATTGGTGTCAACCCTGGCAAGTTTGGAAAACGAAAAGACCGGAACTTTTACAGCTGTATGGGGTTTTTCAGGAATAATTCCACTGTTCCAGCCCATATTTTTTAATTTATGGCCCAGAATAGCTTTTGTGGCAAGCTCTATCATTGGTACACCAGTAACTTTGCTCAAA
Source organism: Halanaerobium sp. MA284_MarDTE_T2 (assembly GCF_003337245.1). Classification (GTDB taxonomy): domain Bacteria; phylum Bacillota; class Halanaerobiia; order Halanaerobiales; family Halanaerobiaceae; genus QPJE01. The sequence goes on along the minus strand of NZ_QPJE01000020.1, from coordinate 25,040 downwards.
TAGGGAATTGTTCTGCTTGAGCGAGGATTAACTTCTATTACATATACCTTATTATTGCTGACAACATACTGAATATTTAATACACCTTTTATTTTTAATTCTTTTGCAAGTTTGATGGTATATTCGGACACCTTTTCTTTTAATTCTTCAGAAAGTTTTTGTGGAGGATAAACAGCTATACTATCTCCAGAGTGAACCCCAGCTTTTTCTATATGTTCCATTATACCTGGAATTATAACCGTTTCACCATCAGAGACTGCATCAACTTCAATTTCATTTCCTATTAAGTACTTATCAATTAATACCGGCCGGTCTGCAGAAACTTTAACTGCATTTGCCATATATTCTTTTAATTCATTTTTATTATATACAACTTCCATAGCTCTCCCACCGAGCACATAAGAGGGTCTAACCAGTACCGGGTATTCTATTTCTTTGGCAATTTTTTCTGCTTCATTCAGCGACAGTGCCATCCTGCCATCTGGAACGGGAATATTGATTTTCTTTAACAATTTAATAAATCGTTCTCTATCTTCTGCCAGATCGATTGAATTTATTGGTGTGCCAAGTATATTAACCCCTTCATCTGCCAGATCTTTACTCAAATTTACTGCTGTCTGACCCCCAAACTGGACAATTACCCCTTCTGGCTTTTCGTTATCTACAATGTGTATAATATCTTCTTTTGTAAGTGATTCAAAATATAATCTATCTGAAGTATCAAAATCAGTGCTTACAGTTTCTGGATTGTTATTTACAATGATAGATTCGTATCCAGCTTCAGCAAGTGCCCAGGCCGAGTGGACACTGCAGTAATCAAATTCTATACCCTGACCAATTCGAATAGGCCCAGAACCAAGAACAATTACTTTTTTCTCCGCAGCTGCTTCTGCTTCATTATATTCTTCGTAAGATGAATAATAATAAGGTGTTTCTGCTTCAAACTCTGCCGCACATGTGTCAACCATTTTGTAAACTGGTTTTAGTTTATACTTTTCTCTAATGTTTTTAATTTTCGCTTCTGTATTCCCGGTAAAAATACCGATCTCTCTATCCGAAAAACCCTTTTCTTTTGCTTTTTTCAGCAGCTGTCTGTCAGGTCCTTCACTATTAACTTTATTTAACTCTTTTTCTATATCAATTATATTTTTTATTTTATTAAGAAAAAATGTGCTTATTTCAGTTATCTGAAATACTTCTTCTACAGTCCAACCTCTGCGCATAGCTTCAGCTATAATAAACAATCTGCTGTCATCTGCTTTTTTGAGAAGTTCTCTGATATCCTTATCACTTAAATCTTTACTTTCTTCTATATAAAGACCACTGCAGCCAATCTCCATTGATCTGACTGCCTTCAGCATAGAGGCTTCCAGACTTCTTTCCAGTGCCATAACTTCACCTGTGGCCTTCATCTGAGTTCCAAGTTTTCGATCAGCATAATGGAATTTATCAAAAGGCCAGCGTGGAATCTTAAATACCACATAATCCAGGGCTGGCTCAAAGCAGGCTGTAGTTTCACCTGTCACCGCATTCTTTATTTCATCCAGCCTGTATCCCAAAGCAATCTTAGCCGACACTTTTGCAATTGGATATCCTGTTGCTTTAGATGCAAGTGCACTGGAGCGGCTTACTCTGGGATTAACCTCTATTATATAATACTGAAAGCTTTCTGGATCCAGTGCATACTGAACATTACAGCCACCTTCAATTCCTAAAGCTTTTATTATTTTCAGGGCTGAACTTCTAAACATCTGATATTCTTTGTCTGTTAAAGTCTGACTGGGAGCAGCAACTATACTGTCACCGGTATGTACTCCAACCGGATCAAAATTCTCCATATTACAGACAACTATACAGTTATCACCGGCATCCCGCATAACTTCATATTCAATTTCTTTCCAGCCTTTAATACTTTTTTCTATCAAAATTTGTCCAATTAAACTGTGTTTAAATCCCCGTACAGCAATTTCTTTTAACTCTTCTAAATTCTCTGCTACTCCACCACCTGTTCCTCCCATTGTATAGGCAGGTCTAACAATCACAGGATAGCCAATTCGAGCTGCAGTTTCAGCAGCCTGCTCAATATTTTCAGCGGTTCTACTTTCCAGTACTGGTTCTCCAATCTGATTCATCAATTCTTTAAAGGTATTCCTATCTTCTGCTTTTTCTATTGTGGAAATCGGAGTTCCCAAAAGCTCTACATTTAACTCTTCTAATATACCTGTTTCTGCCAGATTAATTGCCAGATTTAAAGCAATCTGACCACCTAAAGTTGGAATCAACCCATCCGGTTTTTCTTTTTTTATAATCTCTGTAATACTCTCCAGAGTTAAAGGTTCAATATATACTCGATCTGCCATGTTTTCATCTGTCATAATTGTTGCTGGATTACTATTTATGAGTACAACTTCAATACCCTCTTCTTTTAAAGCACGACAGGCCTGACTTCCCGAATAATCAAATTCTGCTGCCTGACCAATAATAATTGGACCTGAACCAATAACCATTACCTTTTTGATATCTTTTCTCAGCGGCATATTTTCCTCCTATTGTGCTGTTTTATTATCTTTAATCAAACATTTCTATAAATTGATCAAATAAATAATGCGAATCTTCCGGGCCAGGTGAAGCCTCCGGATGATATTGTACCGAAAAAGCTGGATACTTTTTGTGTTCAATACCCTCAACAGTACCGTCATTAACATTTACATGTGTTAAATTTAAATCAAGTTCTGAAAGTGATTTATCATCAAGTGCAAATCCATGATTTTGAGAAGTTATATAAACTTTATTTGTTTTGAAATCTTTAACAGGATGATTTGCTCCACGGTGTCCAAATTTCAATCTAAAGGTTTTCGCCCCACAGGCTTTTCCCAAAAGCTGATGGCCGAGACAGATTCCAAACAGCGGCAGCTTTCCAAGCAGTTTTTTTATTGTTTCTGCAGCATAATCTGCATCATCCGGATCACCAGGCCCATTGGAAATCATTACCCCATCTGCTCTGTATGCTAATATTTCAGCAGCAGACATATCTGCCGGTACAACTATAACTTCACAGTCACGCTTCAAAAGTGAATTTTTAATATTATCTTTTGCTCCACAGTCGATTAATACTACTCTGTATTTATTATTACTGCCATATTTCTGCACATCTTTGCTGCTGACCAGTGAAACCAGATCTCTTCCAGAAAGACCGAGAACATTCTTAGCTTTCTCTATTAACTTATTTTCCGTTTCTTGTTCAGCCGTTATAATTCCTCTCATTGTTCCCCGGCTGCGAAGTATTTTCGTAAGTGCTCTTGTATCAATACCGCTGATTGCTGTTATATTGTTATTAACCAGATAATCATTTAACTTTTCTCTACTTCTCCAATTTTCAGGATTTTCAGCAAACTCCCTGACAATAAACCCATTTAAATGTGGTCTTGAAGATTCAAAGTCGTCTTTATTTATACCATAATTTCCAATCAGCGGATATGTCATACAGACTATCTCACCTTTGTATGAGGGATCGGTTAATATTTCCTGATATCCTGTCATACTGGTATTAAAGACCACTTCACCAGCTGCTTCATTTTCTGCTCCAAATATGCTGCCTTTAAAAATACTGCCATCTTCTAAAACAAGCCTAGCTTTCTTCATTATCAGCCTCCTGCTAAAATATTTTAGAAATAAAAAAACTCCTCACCAGATAAACTGATAAGAAGTTAAATTGGCAGGGCGAAATATTACCTTGCTCTTAAATATCTCCTTTTCAGTCTCTCTGGACTGATTTAAAGGGAAATAATATTAAGTTTTAAATAAAAATTTAAATAAAAAATCTTCTTACGGCAAGTAAGAAGGGAATTTTGTCTATATTTTTCCTTACTAGCCTCTCTGGACTAATTTAAAGAACAATTTATTTTCACCAATAATATCATAGCATCATACATAAGTCAAGCAGATTAGAATATTTCTTTAAATAAATATCCTGCCAGAAAATTCCAGCAGGATTAAATATCTTTATATTAAACCAGTAAAGCAGGTACAAGTGGATTTAAACCTGACCCTTCAGCTGATAGTCCATCAAAATTACCATTTGCTATAATTACTGCAGTCACTATTCCGATTATTAATCCTAATTTTCTTTTATGTTTAAGCAAACTGCACCTCCAGAAATATTATTAATTATTATTATCTATATATTTATTTTAACTTCTCTTGTAGCAACAATACTGCAGTCTAATCCAGCAGGAGAATCTAAAATAACATCTCCTACTGAAACAGGGGCTTTTACTCTCAGGTCATCAATTACATCCATAATATCCATTACTTTTTCTAATGGAACTGGTTTATCAGTCTTTACACTTACAAGAGAAGTATCCCCGCCTTCAACCATCACTGAAGAAGTCAGTGTCCGCATTGGATTTTTAATTTCCTGTTTTGCATAATCATTACCCTTTGGACACAGTGCACCTTCAATTTCTATTATCTCATCATCCAGGTATTTTATTTTTATATCACATCCATTTGGACATAATATACAGGAAATATCTTTTTCTTCTGTCATTATTCAGCCACCACCTTTATCGTTGATTTTTCCAGTGGTTTAAATTTTTCACTGCTGACTTTTATCTTTATCATTTCCGATGGATTTACTTTTTCAAAATTCTCTTCATGAAGAATTTTTCCATCGGCTGCAATTTTTATAGTTTTCTCATTATCCGGTTTTCTAACCCGCATAGAAAATATCTGATCTTTTTCTTTAGAAATAACCTGTGGTATTACATATCCTATTCCACTTCCGGCTTCCACAAAAATATTATCTTTGTTCAATTTGTGGCCTTTTTTAATATATTCAGCTGCTGCTTTACCAGCTTTTTCTGCTTCATCAGAAACAAAGTCCACCAGATCATGTACATGAAGAACATTTCCACAGGAAAATATTCCGTCAACATTTGTTTCCAGGTTATCTTTCACCACTGCTCCACCTGTTGTGTCATCTAATTGAACATTTGCCTTTTTAGAAAGCTCATTTTCGGGAATAAGTCCAACAGAAAGAATTAAAGTATCACATTCTATTTCATATTCTGTACCTTCAATTGGATTAAATGATTCATCAACCTCTGCTGCAGTAACTGACTCAAGTCTGTCTTCACCTTTAACATCTATTACAGTCTGACTTAGTTTTAAGGGGATATTATAATCAACAAGACACTGGTTAATATTTCTCCTTAATCCATTTGAATAAGGCATAATCTCGAGTACTGCTTTAACATCAGCACCCTCCAGTGTCAGCCTTCTTGCCATAATTAAACCTATGTCGCCAGAACCCAGAATAACAATTTTCTTGCCAACCTGTATATTCTGCAGATTCATTAGATTCTGTGCCAGTCCTGCTGTATATATACCTGAAGGTCTGTCACCTGGCAGGCTTATTCCACCAGCTGTTCTTTCTCTACTTCCCATTGCTAAAATTACAGCTTCTGCTTTTATGTGGAGAATACCGTCATTTTCGTTAAATGCTTTTAATTCTTTTTCATCTGTTAATTCTGTTACAATAGTATTTGTCATAATTTCTAATTCTTTTTCTCTAACTTTATCTATATAGCGGTGTGCATATTCAGGTCCTGTCAGCACTTCCTTAAATTTGTGCAGACCAAAACCATCGTGAATACACTGATTTAAGATTCCACCCGGTCTCTCTTCTCTTTCAATAATTAATATATCTTCAATTCCATCCTCATATGCAGCAAGTGCGGCTGCTAATCCTGCCGGTCCTGCTCCTATGATTACAAGTTCTTTTTTCATCATTTTATCCCCACCCCTTTGCCTGTCCAGCAAACAGATTGGAGTTATTGCCTTCCAGCTTAATTTCTTCCAGATCCATATCAAATTCATCCTGCATGATCTTTATTATTCTGGCCATACAGTAGCCTCCCTGACATCTTCCCATAGTAGCTCTGGCTCTGTATTTAACTCCTTTGAGTGTCTGTACTCCAAGCGGATTATTTAAAGCATCTATTATTTCCTGTTTGGTTATATTTTCACACCTGCATACTATTTCTCTGTAATTTGGATTGTCTTCAGCAAGCTCTTTCTGTTTTTCTTCGGGAAGTTCATAAAATTTGGTTATTCCTTTTCTTGTTTTCTTAAAATCTTTATCTTCTCTTAATTTTTCCATTTCATCTATCATCTCTACAACATATTTTGCAATACCCGGTGCAGAAGTAAGTCCCGGTGATTCAATTCCAATCAGGTTAATAAAGTTATCATATTTAGGACTTTTTTCTATCACAAAATCTGTAAACCCACCAACTTCTGGTGGAACAATTTTGCTTCTGATACCGGAATAGCTTCTTATTACCATATCTCTGGTTATTTTAGGAAGAAAATCTCTTGCTTCTTTTATCAGTTTATCCATTACTTCTTTTGTAGTTGCTTCATTATCAACACTATCAATATACTCATTGCTTGGTCCTATCAAAATATTTCCCTCTACAGTCGGGGTAAGGTGTATTCCTAAACCTCCAGCATTTTCTGGTGGTACCGGATAGACAAGTCTGGACATAAGTCCTGATGCATTTTTATCCAGTACATAATATTCACCCCGACAGGGATATATTTTATATCTATCTTCACCGGAAAAAGCTGCAATTTCATCTGAATAAAGTCCGGCAGAATTGATAACATAATCTGTTAGTATTTCTCCCCTGTCTGTTTTGACAGAGAATTTGGAATTCTTTTTGCTTATTTCTACAACCTTTGTATTCAGGCTGATCTCTACACCGTTTTGGTGTGCGTTCTCTGCAAAGGCTATTGTAAGCTCATATGGGCTTGTAATCGCACTGTTGGGAGAATACATAGCTGCTTTACCGGATATATTCGGTTCTTTTTCTTCTATAAAATCTTCACCAACTATATACAGTTCTGCTCCATTTTTTCTACCTATGTACTGCAGATTGTACAGTTCAGCAATCTGTTTTTCTTCAACAGCTACTACCAGCTTACCTGTTTTTTCATAAGGAACATCCAGTTCACTGCAGATTTCTTCAAAATGGCTGTTGCCGTACATACATACATCTGCTTTAAGTGATCCGACTGGTGCTGTAAAACCAGAATGAACCACTCCACTGTTGCTGTTGCTTGCCCCCTGGCCAACATCATTTTCTTTTTCAATCAGCAATACATCAGTTTTATATCTGCTGAGTTCTCTGGCAATGGCAGTGCCGACTACACCACCTCCTATTATTGCAATATCGTAGTTTTGTTTTTTCAAAACTGGCCCTCCTATTCGTCATTATGAGTTTTATTAAAGTTAAATTCTTTATAAAATATTCCAAAAATTTATTCATATTTAAGGCAATATATTAAAATATTGTAAACAATAAAATTAAATTTCCCATATCTAATCACTGCTAACTGAAACCTCTTCACTAGCAAGAGGTGTCTTTTTAAAGAGAAGAAAATACATAAAGATAACTGTTAAAACTAAGAATATTATACTATCCCATTCTGTAAAAAATATCATTATATTCCCATGACTCAAATTAAGTGCTCTTCTGAAAAATTCTTCCATCATACCACCCAATATATAACCTAAAAGAAATGATACAGTGGGATAATTATTTTTGCGTAAAAAATATGCAAAAACTCCAAATAAAAGTGTTAATCCCATTTGAAACACAGAATAAGTTGATACATATCCGCCAACCATAGAAATAGCAGCAATACTTGAATATAAAACACCTTTATTAATAGACACTATCTTCATATAATATGGTCCAAATATATATAATGTTAGTGGAAGAAGAACAATGGCGCTTATAAAAAGAGCTGCAAACATAGGAGCAATTAAATGAAACTGATTTTCCAAAAGCTGTGGACCAGGATTTAATCCATTAATTATAAGAACACCTAAAACTATAGCACTGGTGGCATCACCCGGAATTCCAAATGTTAGCATTGGTACAAGTGCTCCACCGCACATTCCATTATTTGCTGCTTCTGCACATGCAATACCTTCAATACTCTCTCCACCAAATTTTTCAGGATGTTTTGATGATCTTATAGCTTCTGCATACGAAACAAAAGCAGCCATAGAGCCACCGGCTCCGGGCAAAACACCAGTAAAAAATCCTATTAAAGAACTCTTTAAATATTTCCAAACACCTATCTCGCGTATTTCTTTAAAAGTTGGGATAAAATCTTTTCTATAAATCTTTATACTTTCATCTTCTATTTCTGCAATTTTTTTATCTCCAGTTTCTGATTGAAGCAGCAGTTCACTTATAGCAAAAGTACCAATAATAACAGGCATTAGTTGTACTCCTCCTGTTAACTTGGTAACTCCAAATGTAAGACGAGCAACGGGCTCCATCAAATCAATACCTATTGTACCAATAAGTATTCCGAAAAGTGTTGCCAAAGCTCCTTTAGAAAACGATTTTCCTCTCTGTGCCAATATTATAACTACTAGAGCAAAAAATATAAGAGAAAATTTTCCAGGAGTTTTAATCAATAAAGATACCTGAGCAGCTACAGGTACAAATATTATTAATAAAATACTTCCAATAGCACCTCCAACCATCGAAGCAAAAGCTGCGTGTCCTAATGCCTTTGCACCTTCACCTTTCTTCATTAGAGGATAACCTTCTATGGCTGTCATCATTCCCGACGGAGCACCTGGAATGTTTATCGTTGTAGCAGTTATACTACCAGAATAAATTCCCGACATAAATATAGACATACACATAACCAATGCAGCAGTAGTGTCCATGCTATATGTTATAGGTAAAAGCAAAGCAATTGCTAAACAAGAAGTAAGTCCAGGTACTGCTCCAAAAAAAGTACCAATTAAAAATCCCAGAACTAAATGTATAAATATTACCGGATTCAATAATACAAAAAATCCTTGAATTACCCCACTTATATAGTCCATCAATATATCCCTCCAATTTTTGGCAAATGTACTGTTGGTAGTCTAACTCCAAAAATAACTTCAAATAATAAATAAACGGTACCGGTTATCATTAAAGCAGCAACCACCGCTTTGATTTTGCCTTTTTTAGGATTAAAAATCATAATTAAACTAAATGCGTACAAAAATGTTGATAAACTAAATCCAATCACTTTAAAAATATTTATATAAATAAAACTTACAATTACAACCCATGTTGGGTGTTTTAAAGTTGATAAGTCAAAATCAAAACCTTTTTCTTCTTTAAAACCCTTTATAAAAATAACTATATCAGCAAAATACATTAAACTTAAAACAATTATTGGAAAAAAAGTTGGACTGATTTTACCATTTACTAATGGTGGTGCAGTTTCTAAAGCTTCAAATAAAAAAACAGTAATTATTATAAAGAATATAATTGATACTAATATTGTTCCATTTATGATTTTTTTAAAGTTCAATCTAATTCCTCCTCTTCTTTATCTCCCCACCTATTATATAATAGGTGGGGAGTATACATAATTAGAAGTTATTGTGTGTATACTATTGTTCAATTACTCCTTGTTCAACTAACTCATCCATAATGGAGAAATACTCTTCCTGCATATTGCTAGCCCAATCTGTAATTTCATCTCTTCCCATCCAACTTGATACTACACCAATCTGTTTTAACCAGGTCTGGAATTCTTCACTCTGATGTGCTTTGTGAATTGCTTCCTCTAAAATCTTTACTCTATCTTCTGGTGTTCCTTCTGGAGCTGCAAATACTACAAAACTTCCCATTTCTAATTCATGTCCAAGTTCATTCATAGTTGGAACATTATTAAATTGTGGATTTCTTCCTGATCCCATGGAAACTAAAGGTCGTACCTGACCTGATTGAATTAAAGGAGCAAAATCTCCCATACTTGTAATAACTGCATCTACTTCGCCAGACAATACTGCTTCTTTCTGTGCTCCTGCTCCAGATGGGTAAGAAATCAAATTGAATTCAACTCCTAATAAATCCTGTATTCTTAAAGCAGTCAGATGAACTCTCGAACCTTTTCCTTGAATACCTATTACTAACTCACCCGGATTTTTTTCCGCTGATTCAATAAATTCTTCAAAACTTTCCCATTTTGATTTTCCACTTACCATAAGTGAATCTGCTTCCTGAGTTACACGACAAATCAATTCTAGTTTATCTAAACTATATCCAGGAACTAGATTTTGTCTCGGTACAGTAATTATACTGTCATATGTTAATGAACCAATTGTATAACCATCTGGTATTGAACTCATTACCTCATAAACTCCTATTCCGCTTACTCCACCGGTAATATTTTCTACATACATTGAAACTGGTAAATGTTCTTCTGCCATTTTAGCAACCTGTCTATTTATTGCATCTGTTCCTCCACCAGCATCCCAAGGACAAACTATCTTAATATCCTTATTAGGATAATCAGCTGCATAAACATTTGCTCCCACAAAGAATATTACCACCATTAATGTTAAAGCAACTACTAATATTTTACTTCTCAAAATATTCTCCTCCTTTTTTATTAGCGTCAGTAATAACTCGACCAAAACAAATAATTTTTACCTACTGTTCATTATTTTTTCTTTTTCACCCCCTTAGTTTAAAATATATTTCATTACTAAATTTCCTTCTTGATCATATTTAATATTTTCCCAGTCATTTTCTGATTTTATTTCTATATTTTCTTTAATTTCATCCCAAATAACTTCAGAAACATATAAATTTTCTAAATCTAATGTGTTTTTCATAATTATAATTCTAGGTTTTTCTCCTGGTAGATTCCAAATAGCTTCAAGAGCTGCTTCAATTCCTTCTTTTTCTGTTTTAAATACCATAGGAATTCTTGCCCTTTCAAAAAAAGTACTGGTAATAGCATTAGCATAGGTTGATTTATAATTTATCTTATTAAAAAGTTTCTCAGTAATTAAATCTGCTATTCCAATTCCCATAGCATTCCCCTGTGTCTCCGGTGTTAAATCTAAAACCATGATTTTTTTTATTTGAGGAAGATTAAATTCTTCAACCGGTCCCATAATACCACCAATAATATTAGTATCAATACCAGTTCCACTAATATTTTTACCCATTTCCTTAATTATTAAAAGATCTATGTCTTTAACTGGAAGAGAGGGAAAAAGATTCTTGCATTCCTGCAATAGTTCAGTATCAACTTCCCAGAAAGATTCTGGCCTGGCTGCCTTTAATTTAAATGTTTTATCATAAGCATTTTCTAAAATTGCAAGTCCACATACAACAGGTGCTTTTTTCAAAATTACTTTTGCAAATTCTACAATATAATTTCTAAGTCCATCTACTCCCAATGAGTGAACTAATTTTGCTCCTTTATGATTACCCAATCCTACTGCCAATATTTTATGTAACCCACTTTCAATTTCTGATTTAAATCCAGTATGAACTTTAACTCTATTAACTGCAATAATCCCATCAGATTCATATGCTATTTTATCAAAATATACTGGCAGTCCATTTTCAATCTCTCCTAATTTTATTACATCCATAGTTGCTTCTATTGGTACTCCCATTTCTTTTTCTGTTATACCATATTTGGCTAATATAGCCAGTTGGCCTTCTGCATAAGCACCACCATGTGACCCCATTGAAGGAGTAATAAACGGTACTCCTTTTCTTTTTTTTACTTCCTGAATAACACTCTTTATAATAGACTTAATATTATCAATTCCTCGACTGCCTACAGTTATACAAATTTTCATACCTGGTTTTATTATTTTATCAAAATTGATTTTTTCAAATTCTTTTCTAATTTCAGCAGGAATATCATCAATAAACTCATTATTAAATGACTGCGTAATTTTCCTCATTTTTATTTTTTTCATCAGTATAACTCCTTTCTCTATTATTTTATTGCGCAAGCAGCATTCCTTTATTTAAAGCTTTAATATTAATTTCTTTTGTTTCTACTGGAACTGATTCCAATATGCTTTTTTTTAATAATTCTACATCAACTATTTCAGTTTTTTTGACAAGATAGCCTAACATAATCATATTTGCCACTGTTTTATTATTAAACTCATCAATAGCAGTTTTATTAAAAGATTCACCATAAACTTTAAATTTTTCTGTTTCAAATTCTAATTTTGTTAAATCTTTATCCACTATTAATGTGCCTCCCTCTAATATTTGATCTCTATATTTATCAACCGCTTTTTGAGAAAGAGCTATTAATATGTCAGATTTTAGTACTTGAGGATATATAATTTTTTTATTAGAAATAATTATTTCTGAACAAACATCTCCTCCTCTAGCACTTGATCCATATGATTGGGTCTGAACAGCATTTTTACCCTCATATACAGAAGCAGTTCTTCCTAATATGATTCCTGATAATACTACTCCCTGGCCACCTATTCCAGCTATTCTAATATTAATGTTAGCCATCTGTACCCACCTCCGTGCGTAAACTTTGCATTAAATCTGTCAGCTCAGCTTTTTCATTCTCATTGACCAATTCTCCTACAATGATTTTGTCATCTGAAGATTCATTACTTAATGAATCTATTTTATTTATATGTATAGATTTACTTTTAAATTCTTTCATCATTGAAGGGGCATCATTTCTCATTCCAATCACTTTTCCATAGTGTACTGGACATTGGGATATAGCTTCTATAAAAGAAAACCCTTTTTTATCTATAGCCTTAGCAATTGATTTTGTCAATTGACGCGCATGGTAAGTTGTCCATCGTGCTACAAAAGTTGCTCCCGCACTTTTCGCCAGATCACTTAAATCAAAAGTATTTTCCATATTTCCATAAGGTGTTGTAGTAGTTTTACTATTTTTTGGTGTTGTAGGTGCAGCCTGTCCACTTGTCATTCCATATATTCTATTATTGACACATATAACAGTTAGATCAATATTGCGCCTGGCAGCATGAATAAAATGATTACCACCTATTGCAGAGAGATCACCATCACCACTAAAAACAACAACTTTCAATTTAGGATTTGTTAATTTTACGCCAGTTGCATAGGCAATTGCTCTTCCATGAGTAACATGAAGCACATCTGTATTAAATGAAGGACTGGGAATCCATCCAGCACAACCTATACCAGAAACAAACACTATATTATCAAAATCTAATTCTAGATTTTTTATTGCTCTTAAAGTACTTTGCGCCAAAATTCCATTACCACATCCTGGACATGTTGTATAATTAGTTCCAGGACGAATATATTTTTGTAAAGGGTGTTCTATATCTTTAAGCATTATTTTGCCTCCTTTATTTTGTTTAAAATATAATTTGGTTCAAAAAATTCCCCTAATACAGATGGAGACAATAATTCCACCTCTGCCTTTCCGTCTACAGCAGAACGAACATAAGGATAAATTTGTCCCAAATTATTTTCTAAAACAATTATTTTTTCAACATTTTCTGACATTTTAGATATTTCTTTTTCTGGAAAAGGCCAAACAGTAACAAGTCTATATGATCCTACTTTTATTTCTTTTTCTCGTGCTGTATGTACTGTTTCTAGAGCAGCTCTAGAAACACTGCCATAAGATAACAACACTACTTCCGCATCTTCCATATATTCTTTCTCAGTTCTAATTATCTCACTTTTATTATTCAGTATTTTATTTGTTAATTTTTTAATAAAATTATCCATAACCTTCGGATCAGAAACATTTCTCCATCCAAATTCATCGTGAGTAGATCCAGTTACATTAGCCTTAAATCCATTACCAAAAATCGGCATCGGAGCTACTTCTGTACTTAAAAATCTTCCTTCTGTTGAATCTGGATCATCTAATATCTTTCTATCAAAAATCTCTAATTCGTTATAATCCTCCGGGTATTCTACCTGTTCTCGCATATGACCAACCATAACATCTGCCATAACAAATACTGGAGTTCGAAATTTTTCAGCAATATTAAATGCCCAAATTGTATAGTCAAACATCTCTTGAGGTGATGATGGTGCTATTGAAATAACTTGATATTCACCCTGAGAACCATATTTAACTTGAATGGTATCTCCCTGCAAACTAATACTTGGACTACCAGTTGACGGTCCTCCTCTTTGAACATCAACAATAACCAGTGGAGTTTCAGTTGCAATGGCCAGCCCAATGTTTTCTTGCATCAAACTTATTCCCGGACCAGAGGTAGCTGTCATAGCTTTAGCACCTGCCCAAGAAGATCCAACGACTGCTGCAATGGAAGATAATTCATCTTCGGTTTGAATAAAAGTACCATTCACCTGAAACATTCTTTCTGACATATGTTCAGCTATTTCTGAAGCTGGTGTTATTGGATAACCTGCAAAAAATTTACATCCTGCTACTATTGCTCCTTCAACACATGCAATATTACCTTGAATAAAATCAGTTTTATTATTTTTCATTTTTTACACCACCTTTCTCTAAAAATATAGCGAAATCAGGACAGTAAATCATACAGTTTTCACATTCGATACATTTATTTATATCCGTAACTTCAGGTGGATAAACACCCTTTTCGTTTAAATCTTCTGAAAATTTTAATATGTTTACAGGACAGAACTCAATACAAAGTCCACATCCTTTACACATATCTTTTTTAATATATATCATCTATTATTTCACCCTTTCTTAAATTTGTGAATATTGAAAAAATTATTGCAGTAATTTTTTTACTACTTCTGGAATTTCAAATAAAAATGATACTACTTTAACTCCACTACTTGTTAAATGCGAAATCTTGCTTTCGGCACTCCCTTTTCCACCTTCTACTATTGCTCCTGCATGTCCCATTCTCTTCCCATCAGGTGCAGATCCGCCAGCAATATATGCTACAACAGGTTTATTCATTTCGTTTTTAATATATTCAGCAGCATCTTCTTCCTGACTGCCACCAACTTCCCCTATCAATACAACTAATTTTGTATTTTTATCTGAATTAAATAATTTTAAAATATCTATTAAATTAGTACCTGCAACAAGGTCGGCTCCCATACCAACAACAGTACTTTGCCCAATATTATTATCACTCAATATTGCGGACACCTCATATGATAATGTACCACTTCTTGAAATAACTCCTACTGATCCAGGAGTAAACATATTTGTTGGTAATATTCCAATTTTACATTCTCCTGGAGATATGATTCCTGGTGTTGTAGGTCCAATCAAAAGCGAATCAGATTTATCAATATACGATTTCATTTCCATTACATCATGAACAGGCGTATGCTCAGTTATTAAAGTTATTAATTTAATTTTATTTTTTGCCGCTTCTATAACACATTCCCTTGCTATGGAAGCTGGAACAAATAATACTGAAGCATCAATATCATGATTTTCTTTAGCTTCCTTAACTGTATCATATACAGGTATTCCGTATACTTTAGTTCCTTCTTTTCCCGGAGTTACACCTGCAACAATGTTGGTACCTGCATCCAACATATATTTTGTTTGAGCCCTTCCTATTTTACCTGTTATTCCCTGTACTAATACTTTAGTATTTTTATTTACAAGTATACTCATACACTTTCACCTTCTAAAATTTTTGCTAAAGTTTCAACAGCTTTTCTAGTTTCAAAGTTTTTAACAACTACAACTCCTGATTTTTCAAGAATCTTCCATGTTTCTTCCTGGCGATTACCAAGTGCTTTAGCAACTATTGGAATTTTTAAATTATGTTTTTTTATTGCTCGAGCTACTCCTTTTGCACCTTCATGAATGGGATTAATACCGCCATACAAATTTAATAATATACCTTTAATATCAGGTATTTCTATTATTAATTCCATACAATCAAAAACAAGATCTTCTGTTATACCGCCCCCTGTTTCCAAAAAATTT
Source organism: Halanaerobium sp. MA284_MarDTE_T2 (assembly GCF_003337245.1). Classification (GTDB taxonomy): domain Bacteria; phylum Bacillota; class Halanaerobiia; order Halanaerobiales; family Halanaerobiaceae; genus QPJE01. Next base: position 9,254 of record NZ_QPJE01000020.1, on the reverse strand, counting down.
GCAGGTGACATATTCTCATAATTATTTATTAAATCCATCGTAGCCATTCCCAATCCTGCGCCGCTACAAATGAGTCCAATATTACCATCTAATCTAACATATGTAGCTCCCTTTTTATTAAAGTGTTTTTCTCTTTCATTCATACTATTTAATTTTCTTTTTTTAAAATTTGGATGTCTAAATAATGCAGAATCATCTATTTCCAGAACAGCATCCGCACATATGACATCATTCTGGTCTGTAATTACAATTGGGTTAATTTCAGCAATCTTACAGTCATAATTATTAAAAATTTCAAACAATTTTTTCACTACATTACTAATTTTCAGCAACAATTTTCCAGAAAAATCTAATTTTTTAACAAATTCTATGAATTCATAAGAAAATTTTTCTTCTGTAGGGTCAATCATAAATTTCATTATTTTATCTGGGTCCTTATTAGCCACAGTTTCAATATCAATACCACCCTCTGAGCTAATCATAATAACTGCTTTTCCCAATGTTCTATCTATTGTTATTCCACAGTACAATTCTTGTTTAATATTAAGTTTTTCTTCGATTAAAACCCCGTTAGCCTTATATCCTTTTATTTCTAATTGCAATATTTCTTCAACAGTTTTCTCTAAATCTTTAATTTCATCAACAATTTTTATTCCACCTGCTTTTCCACGCCCCCCAATTAGTGTTTGCGATTTAACAACTACAGGAAACCCAATCTCTTGAACAGCTTTTTTTGCATCTTTAGACGAATAAACCATTTTACTTTTTGGAATTTTTATTTCATTAGAATAAAATATTTTTTTTGCTTCATATTCATATAATCTCATTCATTTATAACCTCCTTTTATGCATCATTTCCAAGCGGATTATAAAGACTTGCTCCTAATCCATTTGATATTATAATTGCTTTTTCTGATATTTCATGAAAATGGCTTTTAAGATCAACCCCTCCTTTATTATATAATTTTCTTGTTGATATGCTTATACTTCCTACAACTTCCAAGGTGCTATCCCGAATCGGAACTGCTAAACAATTTGTATTAAAAATAAATTCTTCATTATCCTGAGCAAAACCATTTTCTCTCACCATTTCTAAATGCTCATATAATTTGTTTTTATTTACTATGGTATTATTGGTAAATTTTTTAAATTCAAATTTTTCTATTAACGCTTTTCTTTTATTTTCAGGTTGATATGCTAACAATATTTTTCCAGAGGCAGTTGCATATAACGGAACTTTTCGTCCAACATGAAAGTAAGAATCTGGAATCTGTGGACTTGGTATTCTAATTAGATATACAGCTCTATTTTTATCTAGAACAGAAAGTATAACATTAAAATTGGTGTCTTTAGATAGCTCTTCTAAATAAGGATATGCAACTTTTCTAATTTCAGAAGTGTTTAAGATTGATCTTACACCATTAAGTAATTTATATCCTAATTTATATTTATTATTCTCAGTTTGAATTAAATAACCAATTGATTCTAAAGTTCTTATTAATCTCCAAATTGAACTTGAATTTTCATTTAACAAATTACTCAATTCCTGAGGAGTAAATTCATCATTATTTTCATTAAAGCATTCAATTATTTTAAAAGAATTAATTACTGACTGATTTAAATATCTTTCTTCTTTATTCATATATATATATCATCTCCTAAATAAAATTAGCATTTTATATTTAAAATTTTAATTTTAATATTACTTTTTTTATTACTTATTAATATAGTTCTCTATAATCAAAATTATTCCTTTAAATATATAAAAAAATCTTTAAAATAATGATATAGTGATTAATATAGAGTATTTAGGACTTAATCTGTTTTATTAAAAGATGATTTTTAATTATTTTTTTATAAATTAAATTTTCATATATAAAAATTTAATTTATAAAAAGAAAATATCACAATATATATAATAATAACAAAATCATGTTGGTCAAATTAATATGATACTTCCGAAGTAGAAAGTCTAATTAATTCAAACAGACTTTCTACTTGGAAATATTTTTTATGGACAGAAAACCCACGTATAGTAAATAATTTGAAATTAAAACATTGCTATCTATCAAAAAGGTATCGGAACTTATCGAGCAAATATACAATTGTTATATAAGATATAAAAAATATGAATGTATTGATAATGAGCTTTTGGAAGGTTTCTTCGGTACACTAAAATCTGAAATATTTCATGGCAAGAAGTTTACATATCTTGAATTCTATAATGAAAAAGATTTCAAAAAAAATCTGGATGTATGGCTTCGATAGAATATCGCAACCACATACCCAGATGTGCAGAATATTTCTTTAAATAAATATCCTGCCAGAAAATTCCAGCAGGATTAAATATCTTTATATTAAACCAGTAAAGCAGGTACAAGTGGATTTAAACCTGACCCTTCAGCAAAAACTAAAAAGGCAGGTATTGCAATTCCCATAACTGCTATAACACTGCCCAGTACCATATGTAATAATATCGAGACAACGGCTATCATAAAGGCAAGCAGAAATAAATTAGCTGGTACTGTTTCCGGTAAAACAGCAGATGAGATCCAGGCATTCATCCCTGTAAGGCCACCAATTCTACCTATTGATACAGCAGCTGTTAAAAAGATCAGCACATGTACTGGCACCTGTTTCCAGTCGTCGGATTTAAGAACTCCTCCAATAATAGGAAAACTCATCAGCATTGCAACAGCAAGTGTTACCCAGCCTAATTCAATTCCATGGATAGAGTCTGTCATCCAGAATATTATTGCAATAGAGATCCACAAAATTGTTTTCTTCTCCAAAGGAGTTACTGCACCCATACCACGAAGTTTTTTTCTGATTTCCTCTCTATCAAAACTGATCTTTCCTTCCGTTTTAAAAAGATTTATAATTAGAAAAAATGTTAATATACTGGCTAAAGCGGCAGGTATACCCATATTGTAAAGCCAGCCAAACCAGCTTAATTCCATACCCGAAAATTCAACTGCCATAATGTTAATTGTACTATCTCCAGTAAGGAAAATCATCGATATTGGCACAGATGCTGCAAAAACTGTTAATCCTATTTTAGCTGAATCACTGTCATTTAAGTTTGCACTTTTAATTATCTTTGCCATAACTGACATAATAAGAAATGCCCTGGGCCAGGGATGTGGTATCAGCAGGCTTAAAATGAATGTTAAAACAAATATAGAAACAATTATACTTTTATATGAACTAACAAATCTTAGCAGATAATTATATGCAATTCTCTCTCCAAGTCCGGAAGATTCTACTGAACCTGCTATCAGATATGCTCCCATTACCAGATAGATTACAGAAGAACTCCAGAGGGAAAACACATTTTCTGCAGGTGCAACATTAAAAATCACCAGTAATATAAGGTAAAGACCAGAAGTATAACCAGGATGGGCAACATTTGTGGCCCAAAATATTACTGTCATCAGGCTAAAAGCAAGACAGAGCTGGCCTTCAGCTGATAGTCCATCAAAATTACCATTTGCTATAATTACTGCAGTCACTATTCCGATTATTAATCCTAATTTTCTTTTATGTTTAAGCAAACTGCACCTCCAGAAATATTATTTGCTAAAATCTTTATATCCAATCTTTGCTCTTGAATTGGTAGGCTTATTGACAATCATAGAATTAAAATTTCAGCTTACTTAACGACAAATTATTAACTAATCTCTGGAGGTTTCCTGCTTCCACCTCTTGCATCTATATAAATAATTTCATCTATCTCATCTTTTCTGCAGCCCAGAAGATAATCTGTCATATTAGCAGCAGAACAGGAGTGATTGGGGATAATCTCTACCTTATCTCCAACTTTCAGCTCAGTTTTATCTTCAATTTTAACTTTAGCAACTTCTTCTGATAAACCAGTAATTAATAATTCTGGATGGTCTTTTACAACACCATAGCCTTTAATATTTGAATTACCATGTGCACCCTTATCCAGACCCAGACATTTGCTCCCTGCATTTAGAATAAACAGATCATCAGCAGGCTGAGAAATAATTGATGCCATAACTGTTAATGAACACCTTTCCAGCGGCACAACCCCGACAGCTGCCTGCATATTATCATAAAACACATAGTTGCCCGGCCTCAAAACTGTAATAACATCAGATTCAGCAGCAAAGTTCGCCGTGGGAGTACTTCCTGTTGCTGCCATTTCAATATTAAAACCATTTTCTTCTAAATTTCTTACAGCCGCTTCTACCGCTTCCACCTCTTCAGCAGCAGCTTTTTTTACTTCTGCCATATTTGCAGCTCCATAAACCTGACCGGGATGAGTGCATATTCCCTTCAGTATAAGGTTGTCATATTTCTTTAATTTTTCTGCCAGTTCAGCTGATTTTTCCGATTTTACTCCCAGCCTGTGTAAACCAGAATCAATTATTATAAGATATTCTGCTTTTATTTTTTCTTCTGCCAGAAGTCTGTCAAACTTTTCGGCAGCATTTTCCCCATCAAAAGCCAGAATGATATCCGCCTTTTTAAGAAGTTCAATAATTCTTGAAATATTCTTTTCATCAACAACAGGATAGGCCAGTGCAATACTGTCAAACCCTGCCTCCACCAGTTTTTCTGCTTCAAGTACAGTCCCAGCCAGAAATCCAGCTGTACCTTTTTTAGCCTGCATTTGTGCAATCTGCATACTTTTATGTGTTTTTACCATTGGCCAAAGTTCTTTATTATTTTTTTTACACATCTCTGCCATAGATTCAATATTCATATCAAGTATATCCAAATCAACAAAAAAAGATGGAGTTGAAAATTCTCTTTTTACCATATTTACACATCCTTAGATTTATTTATACTGTGCGTTTTTTGCACTGTCAGAAGTCCCTTATTTACATTTTATTTTAACTGAGAAGTTCCTGAATATCTTCCCAGGTTATTGCACTGATTGGATTGACATTGTTCTCAATTATATTATCAAATAAATCCTGTTTTTTCTGCTGCAGTTTAAGCATCTTTTCTTCCACTGTACCTTTTGTTATAAGTTTATATACTATAACTCTATTTTCCTGTCCAATTCTGTGGGCCCGATCCGAAGCCTGCCTTTCTACCATTGGATTCCACCAGGGATCAACATGTATTACTATATCAGCAGAAGTCAAATTAAGGCCAATACCTCCTGCTTTTAAGCTTATAAGAAAAGCATCTATATTCTCATTATTATTAAAATTATTCACTCTTTCCATCCTATTTCTCGTACTACCATCTAGATATTCATAATTGATATAATTTTTTTCAAAGTGTTCTTCTATCAATTTTAGCATTTTAACAAACTGGCTAAAAACTATAACTTTATGCCCACCACTTACTGCATCATTTACAAGTTCCTCCAGGGTGTCCAGCTTACCGGAATTGTGTTTTAAACCTTCATTTCCCAGCACTAAAGAGGGATGGTTGCATATCTGCCTTAGCTTTGTCAGAGCTGTCAGCACATTGATATGAGAGCGTTCAAAACCTCTTTCTTCAACAGTCACTTTCAAATTATTTTTCACTTCATCCAGAACCATCTGATAACTGTCTTCCTGCAGCTGTGTCATATTTACAGGCTGAATATTTATAATTTTTTCCGGCAGTTCTGCCAGAACTTCTTCTTTACGTCGGCGCAGTATAAAAGGAGCTACCCGTTCTTTTAATTCTTTCATTTTCTGCTGGTCATTATTTTTAGATATCGGTGTATAAAAATTTTTATTAAAATAGCTGTAATTCCCCAGATAACCCGGCATCAGATAATCAAATATAGACCACAGTTCGGCAGCAGAATTTTCCAGCGGTGTTCCTGTAAGAGCCAGTTTTGTATCAGCCTTTATATTCTTTACCGATTTCGCCCTTTTTGTCCTGTGATTTTTTATATGCTGTGCTTCATCAAGTATGGCCAGAGAAAACTTCAGCTTCTCCTGATTAATCTTCTTGATATCCCTGCTGATAACTGAATATGAAGAGATTATTAGCTCATACTCAGAAAAAGAATTCCTCATATCATCTCTTTCATCTGGTGTTCCGTAATATACAAGTGTTTCTAGATTATCAAAAAATTTATCTGATTCCTCTTTCCAGTTATAGATTAAAGTTCTGGGGCATACTACCAGTACCGGCTGCTGAGGAGATACACTTTTAATTAATGTCAGCATCTGCAGTGTTTTACCTAAACCCATATCATCTGCAAGTATTCCACCAAAATTGAACTTCTGGAGAAAATTAAGCCAGTAAAATCCTTCTTTTTGATAATCTCTCAGTATATCTTTAACTTCTGATGGAATTTCCTTTTTTTTAACTGCTTTACTGCTGCCAATTTCCTTATCCAGTTCATTGAAAACTCTGCTGCCTTCAAATTTTATTCCGGATTTCTGCAGCATATTTCTGTAATAAAGCAGATTGTGGTAGCGGCTGCGGTATTCCCCATCTGAAGATTTTTCAGAATGATCCAATATGTGGTCAATACTCTTTTCTTTTTCTCCCATATTAATAACAAAGTATTTTTTATCTATCTTTACATATGCTTCTCCTGTTCTATTGTAAGAAATCATTTTTTTAAGTTCCTGCCTGCTGTAAGTTTTACCTCCAAGATTATAGCTTATTTTGAAATCAAACCAGTTTATCCCTTCCCCATCAGAAAATTCTATAATCGGCTCAAGTTCTATATTTTTAATTTCTATTTCATCAAATGAGTCAGTGGTCTTAACCTCCCATTCTTCCGGTATATGTGGAAGTCCATCGGTTATAAAATTTTGGATATCAGATTCATTTTTCAAAATAAACCGATCTGGTCTTACAGTAAAATTATAATCTTCTAAAAATCGAATTATTTTAGAAAACTCTCGGATGTCTTTTGTATACCAGGTATATGGATCTTCTTCTGACTGAATATAATTATTTTTTTCCATATCAAGACCTAAAAGTTCAGTATTACAGTAATCTTCACCAGAAAAGTTAACTTTTATATCACATAAAATCTTCTCTTCACTGTAATCAAGCTTTATACTGACATCCGGTTCTTCCTTTATCAATTGATATTTTGTAAGGTTCCCCTTTATTTCAAGAGGTGTATTTTTCTGCAGCACAGGCAGCATTTCAAAAAGAAATTCCCCTCTTCTTTTTTCAGGAATATCAATGTTTTTATCAAGTTCATTATATCCTGAAAGATCAACCGGATGCACTTTATTTTCTATCACAGACCAGAATAGATTTTCTTCCTGATTACTGTAAATAGGATAACCAGGATCTACTGTCATTAGTTTTATTTTTTCTATATCACCTGTCAGCTTAAGTTTCGGATAAAGTGTTTTGCCACTTTCAGCCTGCTGTTTTATTTCATCCATAACTACACTGTAATTTTCAATAAGTTTAAGTAGAAATTCAAAATTATCCTCATTTTTAGTTAAAAGCAGTGAGTGTTTTTCTCTCCCCTTTGTTTTATCCAGGCTGCTGAGTTTTTCTACCATCTGCAGTTCTTTATCAGTAAAATTCCTCTCAAATATATTTTCCTTAAAAAGAAAAACAAGGTCTCCATTTAAAGCTTCTATAATATCATTCATTTCAGAATCGGAAATTTGATCAGATATTATGATAAGTTTAAAGTTGCTCAAACTCTGGTCCAGAACTCCCTTTAATCTGTATTCAAGTTTCGGTTTTTTATCCGGATTAAATCGTTCAGTCAGCTCTATCAGCTTTTGATAGTTGTAGTTTATAGAGTTCTGCTGCCGCAGCTTATTATAATCTTCACTAAAAAACTTATATAAAACCGCTATCTCGTGCTTGCAGTATTCTCCCCAGTCATAAGGACAGCTGCAGACACCATCAATGTAATACTTATCTCCATAAAACTCCAGATAAAGTTCAACTTCATAGTCTCTAGTTCCACTTACCTGAGCATTTATCTGAAATTCGTTTTCTCCCGTGACCTTTGGAAAATATCTTTTAATATAACCCTGATGATAGTATTTTAATCCTCTTCTGTAAATACTGTCAGGCACCAATTCTCTGATAATATTTTCATCTATCATTTTTACATCTCCTGCTTATATAAATTTGCACTTATGTTTATTTTATCATACCAGGAAGAGAAAAACACCTCTCATATGAAAGGTGTTTTATATATATGCGTACTCTTAATAATTTTATTTTTTATTTAATGTAAAATTATTTTACTTTTTAACAGCAATCTCATGTTACTTTTTCCGCAAAAACTTATCTTACAGAATTTATACTGCTTTCAATTACTGCTTTCAATATTTTTAACTACATAAACCCATCATATTTCTTTTTCACTAAAGCACTGAATACATAATCTATCATTGTAATAAAATCAAATACCGGCAGCTTTACCTTATCCTGAATAGCTTTCGCATATGGTGGCAGCATACTGCATTCCAATAGCACTGCTTTTACTTCAGGGTTTTCTCTTACCAGTTCTTCAGCAGCTTCTACCGCCTCTTTTTCCATCTGCTCTGAGTCAAGTTCTCCACATTCCTCAATAACTGTTTTTCGAAAAGATTCTTTATCTTCCATACCTTTTAATACAATATCATCAGGATCAGCATTTACTGCCTTAAGAAAATCATCATCCAGCTTGCTGGACTCTGCACTTATTACTCCTACTTTGCTGTTTTTATCAAGTATAGAAGAAATAAATGGAATCTGGAGCAGGCTTGATAAAAACACCGGTATATCAACCGCTTCTGCTATCTCTTTCTGAAAAAGAGCAAAAAAACCACAGTCAGCTGTTATTGCCCTTACACCATCCCGTTCCAGTTCCTTTGCTGCTTTAATTATGACTTCCAGACCACTTTTATCTTTTTCCAGCAGCTGTTTAAAGTTCACTCCTTTTACAAGTTTATATCTAACCGGATAGTCAAAGGTGCTGGCATTACCAACATCTCCAGGTATAAAAGGTGCAGCATAATCCAGAAGCAAAATTCCAACAGCTTCACCATAATTCATCTGATTTTTATTAGCTTTATAAAGCATAATTTTTCCTCCCTCGTTAATTATTATATCATAATTAGGTGTGTTTTGTATTTTTTATTAAGATTTTTCTCTAAAAACATAGAAATATGAGTCCTTTTCCTTTATAATAATAGTAATTACACAAAATTATACAGCAGAGACTCCATGTAGATGCTGTATCTAAAAAAATAGAAAGGGTGATTTTCCCCAGTTTAAATCTAAAAAGGATACTCAAAATTCTTATCGTAGTAATAAGTTTATTAGAAAAAATGGGACTACTAATATTGAAATTA